>NZ_BSSY01000028.1:0-106958 GCF_030269225.1 Actinoplanes sp. NBRC 101535
GACCGGACGGGTCACCACCCTGACCCGCGACCTGAACCGCCAGACCCAACGGTTCACCGAAGCGAACCGCGACCTGACCCGCCAGACCCAGCGGGTCACCGAACTGGACCAGGAACTGAACCGCCAGACCCAACGGTTCACCGAGGCGGCCCGAACCGCCGAGGTGAACCGCCAGCTCGCCGAACAGCAGCTCAAGGCCGAGCGAACCGCCCGAACCGCTGCGGAAGCCGCGGCCCAGCAGACCCGAACCGACGCGGGCGAGACCATCGAACGGTTCACCCAGCTGCTCCAGGACGAGCGGGTCAGGTCGGCCGACCTGGCCGACGAGAACGCCGACCTGCGCGAGGCACTGGTTCAGGGCAACGTACGCCCGATCCGACCCGGCCGCGGCGGTTCAGCCGGTTCACCCACCCCGACCCGACCCGTGAACCAGGACGACGGGTCGGCCCTGGCGCAGATGTTCGCGACCCGACCCGACCCGACCCACTGGACGGCCCGCGAAGCGAAGCGCGTGACCCGGGCCGGCCTGTCGGGTCGGGCACAGCGCCTCGCCGAAGCGGCGAACCAGCACATCGCCGACTGCACCGAACCGACCCACGCCGGCTGCTTCACGAGCCAGCCGACCCACGAGGCCCGAACCGCCTGACCCGCCTGACCCGCCTGACCCGCCTGACCCGCCTGACCCGCCTGGGAGCCTCCGATGAACCCGACCCGCACCAGCGACCAGCCCACACCCACCCGGCCACAGCCCGCCCCCCTTCGCCTGCGGCCACGAAAACACCCCCACCAGCCCACCTGAATCCCCGTTGTTGTGGTTGTTGTTGTCGTTGTTGTTGCGGCCCACCACACCCCCTCCCACCAGCGAAAACGCGCGGAGACCCCGGGCCGAGACGACCACAACAACAACCACAACAACAACAGCCCCGCCCGAACCCCGCCCCGGAGGACCGCGTGACCAGCACCGACGACGGCACCGCCCCGGCCACCCCGGCCGCGGCGCCCGCGCCGCCGCCCGGCTACACGCCGCCGGCCGATCCCGCCCCCGTACGCCCCGTCCGGCCGGTCCGCCCGGTCACGCCCCGCCCCGACCCGCACGACCGCCCGTACACCCGCCCGGTCGTCCCGCTGCGCCCCGTCGCAGCCGGAGCCGCCGAAGCCGCCGGCGCGGTCACCGCCACCGCCCTGGAATTCGGCGGACCCGCCGGCCTGGCCGCCGCAGCCGCCCTCGCCGCCGGTGGCGCCGCGGTGATGACCGGCCGCAAGATGCGCCGCAACCGCCAGCAGACCGGCAGCGTCTTCGGCCCGGGCGGCACCGGGCTCGGGCTCGGCCCCATCGGCCGCGCGGGCACCGGGACCGGGGGCGGGCGCACCGGAGCCGGTGGGCGCGGGCTCGGCGCCGCGGGCCGGACCGGCGGCGGTCTCCTCGGCCGGCTCGGCTCACTGCTCGGCCGCCGCCCGGCCGGCGGCGAAGGCCCCGCCGGGTCGGGCGACGGGCGGCACCGTGCCGGACGCGGAGGCGGCCTGCTGTCGTCGCTGCTGCGCCGCCGAAGCCCAGGAGCCGGTGGCCCGTCGGCTGCGACCGGCCCGCACCCGATCCCCGGGCGAGGCCCCGGTCCCGGCACCGGAGTTGTCGGCGGCCGGGCCGCGAAGCCCGGCGCCGGGGGTACCGCAGGCGGCAAGGCCGACCCCAAGACGGGCGGCACCGGCGGGACCAAGAAGGGCAAGAACTCCAAGACCGGCCGGCACCCGATCCCCGACAAAGTCCCGCCTGACAAGACCACCGGCCCCCGCCCGCCCGCCGTCGGCGACGGCGTCCGCGGCCAGGGCGGCCCGAAACCCCCGCCCACCCCAGCCCCGCCTCCCCGCATGAAAACCGCACCACCGAAGCAGCGCCCCGCTGCTGCCCGACCTGCAGACAAGGACCCCGCCATGGCCACCATGAAACAGCTCATCGAAGCCGTCATCGCCGCCCAGCAGACCGCGAAGGGCTACACCCCTCCGCCCGGCGTCATGCCGATGCTCCACCAGGACTTCTCCCGGCTGCCCGAACTCATGACCGAGTCCGCGAAACTGTGGAAATTCCTCGCCGACGCCACCGCGGCCAAGACCCCGCTCGACCCGCGGGTGAGCGCCGCGATGACCGCCCTGCAGAAGGCCCAGGAGAAACTGAACGCCGCCGCCGCGGCGATCGTCCCGCTGGCGATCAAGGTGTCCGAACAGCGGATCGCCGAGCTCAACGACCCCCGCCACGCGATGTGGGACCACCGCGCCAACCAGGGCTACACCGGCAGCGGCGGCCAGTGACCATGGCCGACCACAAGGAACGGCGCCTGGACTGGAGCCTCGGCCCCGGCACCGGCCCCGCCGTCGGCGCCGTCCTCGCGGGCGGCGCCATGTGGGTCCTGTCCGCGTTCGCCCACGTCTGGGACCTGTCCTCACTGTGGGGGCTGACCCTCGGCGTCGTGTTCGCCGTCGCCGGGATCCTCGTCGCCCACCACTACGGCCAACCCCCCGGCGTCCTGCGGTTCCGCGCCATCTGCTGGCTCACCGCCGGAATCTGGTCCGCGTGGACACTGTCCGGCTTCCAGGGCATCAGGTTCGGGTTCGGCCCCTGGCGGCCCTTCGGCCCCGACGCCGGCCTGGTCATCGGCCCATGGGACCCGTTCGGCCCCGGCTTCCGGCTACTCTCCGCGTTCTCCTCGCCGGGCACACCGTGGGCCGGCGAACCGGTCCTCGGCTTGGCCGTCGGCACCGCCAGCGTCGCCATGATCGGCTGGACCATGGAACGCGCCGAACAACGCCGCCGCGCCGCGGAACTCGCCGCCGCCCAGCAACTCGCCGAAGCCGCCCAACGAAAGGCCGACGGCGCGGACGCCGTCGAGCAGGCCCGCCTGCCCGTCAACGAGCAGGAGGCGATCGCCTTCCGCTGGGCGCCGTTCATCAAGACCATCACCGGCACCACGGTGACCGTCAAAGCCGTCGACATCTGGACTCCGGCGTACGGGTTCACCCTCGACTGCCAGCTGCCCGCCGACGGCACCCTGCTCGGCGACATCAAGGGCTACGAGGAGCAGCTCGCCGCCGCGGCCCCGGAAGGCGACGGCGGGCTGCCCGAGGGCTGCGGCGTCGAGGTCATGCCGCACCCCACCGACGGGATGGGCCGCCGGGACTTCGTCATCAAGGTCACCACCCAGAGCGCCCTCAAGGAAGACGTCCCGTACCCCGATGACCTGTCGCCGCGTTCGATCGCCGACCCGATCGCTCTCGGCGTCGCCTCCGACCGCAAGGAGATCACCGCCCCCGCCCGGTTCGAGACCTGGGTCATGGTCGGCAACACCGACTCGGGCAAGTCCAACCAGCTGTCTGTCATCACCCTCGGCCTCGCCCGCTGCACAGACGTCCTGCTCTGCGGCATCGACCTCACCGGCAACGGCGGCGCCTTCCGCCCGTTCCAGCGCGCCCACCACGAAGGCCGCGCCGACCGGCCCGTCTTCGCCAAAGTCGCGGTCACCGAACTGCAGGCGCGAGCGCTGGTCGCCTCCCTGCTGGAGATCAGCCGCGGGCGCAAGGCCGACTACTCCGACCTGATGTTCGCCAAGGGCAAGGACTACGTGCCGGTCTCCTCCGGCCTCCCCGCCGGCCCGCCGCTGATCATGCTGGTCGTCGACGAGTTCGCCACCCTGCCCGACGACGTCCGCGACGACATCCAGACCCTCGCCGAAACCGGCCGCGGCGGCGGCGTCCGCCTCGTCGCCTGCGCCCTGCAGGCCGTCCAGACCCACATCCCGCTCGGCATCATCGAGCAGGCCCGGATCCGGATCGGCATGCGCATGATGGACGAGAGCAGCCTGCAATACCTGTTCGACCGCCAATGGCGCTCCGGCCGGTTCGACCCCAAGAGCATGCCCTGGAAAGGCTCCGGCCTGGTCATGAACGGCCCTTACTTTCCCGACCGGATCAAGGGCTACCGCGTCGAGCCGTCCTTCATCGACCGCGCCTCGGTCCAGCTCGCCCCGCTGCGCCCCGACCTCGACGAGCCGTCACTCGCCCGTGGCGACAGTGTGACACTGCGCTTGCGCGGCCCCGACGGATTCGAGACCGTCACTTTCGACAACATCTGGTCCGACCCGCACACCGAGACCTACAAGCTGATGTTCGCCAAGACCACCACCACGGCCGGCGCGACCACGCCCGGCCCCGGCCCGGGGACGCCCCCGCCCGCCGGACCCACCCGAGGAGGACCCGTGCACTCCAGCAACGACCCCGCCGGCGACGTCACCGCCGCCTTCGGCGAATTCGGCCAGGCCATGAACGGCCTCGACGACATCATCTCCGACCTCCAGTCAGCCGTCGCCGACGGCGAACAACGTGCCCGCGACGTCGAGCAGCAGTACGGCCCCCGACAGGTCGACCCCGAAGTCGAAGCCCTCAACGCCCTGTTCGACGCCTCCCCCGACACCGACCCCCGCACCACCGGCCCGGCCACCTCACCCACCGACACCACACCGCCTCCGGCCCCGCCCGCTGCCAAGACCGGTCCCGACCACGTCTCCCCGAAACGCCGCGTCCGCCAGATCGTCGTCGCCAACGCCGGCACCGGCGGCGTCTCCGCCCTCGACGTCGAGCGCATCATGCGCGAGGAGAGCTACCCCACGGACCGGACCACCATCACCGGCTGGCTGCGTAACTGGCTGGTCACCGGCGTCGTCATCCAGCCCCAGACCCGCGGCCCCTATCTGCCCGGCCCGAAGATGGGCAACCCGGACGACCCGTTCGCGTGACCCAGCCCCAGCCGCTGGTCGGGTCCGGTATCCGTACCGCACCCGACCAGCCCACCACCCCGGCGCCGCCCCGGCCCGACCCCTACCGCCCACCGGACGGCCCGCCTCTGCCGGACGGGCCGATCTACACCACCGACGGCCCCGGTCGGCCGATGCCCGAAGAGCCCGAACACGGCTACCTGCTCTACCGCGCCTGGAGCCGCCAGCCCGTCGACGGACGCTGGTGGATCCGCGTCTGGCAACACGTCCTGGCCTTCGTGCTCGGCGGCCGTTGCTGGCTGGCCTACCTCGGCATCACCAGCCGCGCCGGGATTGTCCGCGCCGCCGAACACCTCGCGACCAAACACTGGCGACGCGAGATCCACATCTTCGAGATCGACCCCCACGCCGTCTTCCCCACGAAGACCGAGGCCGAGACGTACGAGGCGCAGCGCATCGTCGCCGAATGCCCCCGCTACAACAAGCAGTGGAACGAGCGCTCCCGCAACCCCGGCGCCGTCCACCGCACCCGCCGCATCCTGCCCCGCCACATCGCCGACTGGCGCCGCCAGGCACTCCTGCTCACCACCCGCTGGATCCTGCTCACCATCCTGCTCACCTGGTGGTGCTGGGACGGACCCGGCACCACCGGCCACGCCCTCGCCACCGGCACCGGCCTCGCCGCCGCCGTCCAGCTCGCCACCCGGATCCTGCACCTGGCCATCCGCGGCGAACAGCCGACCAGCGCCCAGCGCCGCCGGATCGCGGACCGCCTCACCCCGCGGTGACCGTCCCCCGGCGGGGCCGGACGCCCGTCTGTGCGGTCGATGCGAATCCTGGCCTGGCCAGCGGGTCCAGGACTATCCGGACATGCTTGAGCTGTCAACCAGGTACCCGACACGGCGCGGCCCGCCATCGACGCGTCTCCCGGCCGTTGCATCTATAGATCTCACCGCCCGATCCGGCACGGCAATCGGCCGACAGAAAATGACGTGTGTTGAGATTGCGCGATTAAGTGGCACGTATTAGCGTCTGATCAGCAGCGCCCGTATCACCCACCTCGTGGAGAGGGGCTCGACGCCGTGCCACCGATCGCTCCCGCGTTCCGTCCCGAACAGGCCGGCCGCCGCGACTTCACCGGCGACGCCGCCTTCGCCGGCCGTCTCTGGGACCTCGTCGCCGCCCACCAGGCCGGCGACCCGGCCGCGTTCGGCGAGCTCTACTCGCTGACCAGGCCCGTCATCACCCGCCACGTCCGCAACCGCATGCTCGCCTACCCGCGGGAAGCCGTCGAGGACCTGGTCCACGACGTCTACGTGTGCGCTCTCGGCGCGATCGGCACGCTCACCCGCGCCACCGCGAGCCCCATGGCCTGGCTGATCACCATCACCCGCAACAAGGTCGCCACCTTCCACCGGTGCAACCCCGCCCGCCGCGAACTCCTCGTCGCCGACTACCAGAGAAACGAGGCGCCCGAGGACCGCCCTCGCGCCCTGCCGCGACGTGCCCGCGACACCACCGACGAGACGGCGGGACAGGTCCTCGCCGACGACACCGCCCGCCATGCGGTCGTCATCGCCCGGGTGGCGCTCGCCCTGCTGACGGACGAACAGCGCAACCCGATCGTGATGCGGCACATGCAGGGCCTCAGCATCGAGGAGACCTCCCGGCGCCTCAAGACCACCACGGGAGCAGTCAAAGGCCTCTGCCTGCGGGGCATCCAGCGCCTGCGCCGGGACGGGGCTCTCGCCGCGCTCGCCACGGGTGCCCCGTGGAGGTCCGCTGCCTGACCAGTCGCCAGGTCGCACGGTCGCGGACCCGCCGGCCCGCCATCCCCAGAACGGGTGGCGGGCCGGTCTGTGTACACCCCGGGCAACGGGCCGGCCCGCGCCTCCGCCGCAGGCCGGCCGCAGTTGATGCCGAATCACGAGGGATCATGTAACGCCTATTTAGATCGGTCAAATGCTGTGCCAGGGTGAAGGCAAGGCATCTCGCCGGGGCCTCACCCTGGCAGGCGCCCCGGCGCGGGGACCACTCCCCGTAGCGCGTACGCAAAGGAGATCGCCATGCCGCTGAACCCGGATCTGTACCAGCTCCCCGCCGACGACGTCGCCATGACCAGGATGTGCGGCGGCAACATCGGCGGCGGAGGCGGCGAGTCCTGCGCCACCCTCGGGGACCTGCCCGGCCAGGCCGGCGTCATCCTCGGCGACAGCAAGCTCGGCGACGCCAGCCCCACGCTGCGCTTCGACGCCGACGAGATGGACGCCCTGGCCCTCGGCTGGGCGACACGGCGTGGCCTGACCCTCTGACAAGAGGCCACACCGGCATCATCGGGCGGGCCGGCGCACCTGCGCCGGCCCGCTTTCTACCAGAAAGAAGCGAAGGCATGGCAGAAACCCCGCTGCACTGGCACGGCTACGGCCCGTGGACAGGAAGTGCCGATACCCTGCGCGCCCAGGAGCACCAGCGCCGTCCCGGACCCGCCCTGACGCCGATGGACCCGGCCACCGGCACGTTCCTGGGAAACTCCCTGCCCCCGATGCAGACCGGCCACTGGCTGCTCCGCCGCACCCAGACCACCGCCGACCAGACCTGGACCGACGTCGACGACGTCCTCGCCTGGCTCACCAAGCAGTACGCCGCCCACCCACCGACACCCCTGGACTCCTACCTCGACCTCGACGCCCGCCTGGACCACTCCCGCGCGGGCCTGCTCGGCGGCGCCGACGCCTGGTGGCACTACTACACCGGTGGCGGCATCGCCGTATACAGCGCCATCTGCTGTCCCCACCGCCATCTGACCCAGATCCCCTGCCCCCTGAAACCCAGCCCTTGACACCAGCAGGAGGAACGGATGGACCTCGACAGCGTCTTCGGCCCCCAGACCGCCGCCACGCTCACCGCAACACCATGGCCCGACAAGCCCTCCACCCACCGCCTGCCCGACGACGCACGTTTCCACGACCTGATCGACGCCGCGACCCTCCGCGGCTACCTCACCACCGGATGCATGCCCGCCACCCGCGTCAACGTGATCAACGCGTCGTCCGCCGTCCACCCCGACGCGTACACCACCCGCGACGGCCGCCTCGACCCCGCCCGGCTCCGCCGCCTGCGCGATGCCGGATGCACCATCCACATGCGTCACCTCGAACAGTGGTACCCGCCCGCCACTGTTCTGACCCACGCCATCCAGCAACACCTGGCCTGCCCCGCCTACGCCTCCGCGTTCACCACCCCCGCCGGGCAGCAGGGCCTGCAATGGCACTGGGACCAGTCCCTGGCCGTCGCCGTCCAGCTCGCCGGCACCAAACGGTGGGAACTCTGGGCACCCCGCGTCACCGATCCCCTGGACGAATGGCAGAACACCCGCCACGTCTGGCAACCCCGATGGGGCGCTGAATACGCGGACGCCGGCCCCGATCAGATCATCGACCTGAGCCCCGGCGACGTCCTGCTGCTGCCCCGCGGCTGGGTCCACAACCCGCATTCCCTGGGTTCCCCCACCGAATCGGTGCACCTGACCGTGATGATTCAGGAACGTACTCCCTGGTGGATCGCCCGTCGCCTCGCCGCCGACACCATCGGTCAGGACGCCTTCCGCGTGGCGCTCTCTGCCGGGGACCTGCAACCCGCTGCGCTGGCCGGCCACGTCGACGCCACCCGCCGCGCGCTGATCCGGTACCTGGAAGACCTGGACGCCACCCAGATCGCCGGGGACCTGTACCGCACGGCGCTGGACGACACCCCCTACGGCGACGTCTGAAACCACATCCCACGTCGGCGGCCGGGTACCTGAGGGTGCCCGGCCGCCGTCGTCTCCGGCACACGGGAATCGAGCTTCCCTCTAACGGGACACCCAGCAGTGTTGCGCCATTTTAGTTCGGTCAAATACAGTTCGGGGTGTGGCCGGGCCTGGACAACCCGCCGCGTCAGAGACAGACCCGCACCCCGGAGGCTCGCAGCCCTCATGCACATCCACACCGGCAAGGTCACCACCCGCAGCGGCGCCCGCACCCACTACGACATCCGCGGACTCGCCCACTGCGGCGCCGGCACCGGCCGCACCCACACGGCAACCCGCCAGCGCGCCGACGCCACCACCGACCTGACCACCATCTGCCGCCGCTGCCTGCCCGCCCTGCGCCGCGCCCTCGCCGACGCCGCCACCACCGGCGACCCCGCCGCGGCCTCCGCCGCCCTCGCCCTGCGCCCACCCGCCCAGGCCGCCCTCGAGGACGCCGCCCGCCTCGCCGAACTGCGCGCCTTCCACACCCGCCTCGCCCACGAGCGCCGCCAGCTGCCCGTCACCCCGCCGAACTACCGGCGCCGCCTGCTGGCCGCACTCGACGCCGGCGGGCCCCTGGACCCGGCCGAGTTCCCCAACCTGTTCCCCGCCGCCGCCTGACGGACACGCACACCCCCGCAGGGCCGCAGCGAGCAGCTACCCCGCCAGCGCGGACGGGAGCGCGCCGAGCGCCTGCAGCGCCTCGACCACCGCCGCCAGGTCCCCGCCGTCGACCACGCCCGGCAGCTGGATCCGCGTCTCCACCCCGTCGGCGAACGCCACGACCAGCGGCCCGGGCCGCCCGTGGAACGGATTCCACGGGTGCAGCTGGCCGGTCGCCACGATCAGCCACTGGGTGTACATGCTGTCGGGCTCGGGGTTCTCCGTCCGCCAGGACGTCTCGTCGGCCTCCTCACGCCAGCCCGGCGTCAGCGCCTGGACCAGCTGGACGATCTGCTGGGCGGCGCTCTGCGCGCCGGCAGGGTGCACCAGCACCGGGGCCTCCCCTCGCACCGGCACCGGGCCGGAAAACAGACGGGCCCCTCTCCTCGAGGAGACGGGCCAGGACGACGTGCAACGACCCCGACTAGACACGAGCGTGCCGGTGCGGGACGGCCTGGCGGACCAGGCGCTTGCCGGCCAGCGGCGCCGCGTTACGGTGCCGCGCCCGCCCGGCCCGCACCGCCTCACTGAACAGGTCGTCCTGCTGGGCCCGGGCGAGCAGGACGTCCAGCCGCTCCTCGGCCCGGGGCGTCCGCTGCCCGCGCGAGCTCTCGCGCCGGCCGTCCCGGTGCCCGACCAGGTACCCGGGCACGACCAGGGCCATCCCCAGCAGCGCCCCGGCCGGAGCGCCGAACAGCATGGCCACCGCCGGCGTGGGCGCATACCAGGTCGCGACGATCGTCCCGGCCATGCACACCACGACCGCGACCGCGGTCATCGTGACAGCCAGGGCCGTGTAGCCGGCGGCACGGCGGGCGGAAGCGGGCAGGGCGGCGAAGATTCGCATGAGGGCTCCCTCGAGGAGGCGGGGTGGGGGTGCTGAGGCAGGGCGCGGGCCGGGCGGGAATGCTCACCGCGGCGGCCGGGTCCAGGCTATGTGCCGGTCTAAAACGGCGCAACAGGACATGCCGTGACTGTTCCCGGCCGAAAAGCATCCGGGTAGGGGCATTCCACCCGCATGTGTTGCGCCATTTTAGATCGGCCGAATAGCCTGTGGGGGCAGCGCCCGAAATGCCCGCTCGTCTCAACCCACGAGGAGAACCCATGCGCCCCGCTACCCAGCCCGCCCCGGCCGGCCGCGCCGCCCACCTCAGCGCCACCCTCATCCGCGCCCACGCCATCCACGCCGGGCTCCCCGACCCCGGCCCGCACTTCGCCGCCGACATCGCCGCCGACGTCAACGCCCGGCGCCTCCCCACCTTCGCCGCCGCCAAGCGCCACTTCCTCGCCGTCCTGCGCGCGGCGCTGCCCGAGACCCCGGTTATCCCGTCGCCCCGCCCGCCCGCCGACCAGCTCCGAGCCGCCTGACACATCCCGGCCCCGCCCCGGAGCCCGGGGCGGGGGCCCTTCCGTGTCACGCACCAGCCACACCCGCCACCCGCGGGTACCGTCGACAGCGGGTGGCCGGAGTAGAGGCCGGCCACCCGAACCCTGACCTCTACCAGGGGAGTACCCGATGCCGACCGACCCGCACGCCCGCTACATCGGCCAGAACGTCGTCTACTGGCGCAAACGCCGAGGCAGGAGCCAACGCGCCCTGGCCGGCCTCGCCGGGATCAGCCAGCCTTACCTCTCCTACATCGAACGCGGCATCAAAGGCGTCGACTCCCGCGCCCTCGAAGCGAAACTCGCCAATGCCCTGGAGATCTCCGTCGCCGACCTCACCGCCCAGCCCGGCACCCCCGCCGACCCGGCCCGCACCACCGCCGCCGCCCACATCCCCGCCATCCGCGAAGCCCTCCTACGCCGCGAACTCGGCGACCGCGGCACCCCAGACCCCACCCTCGACCGCCTCATCGCCGCCGGCGGCGCCTACGACTTCGCCACCGCCGCCCCCCTGATCCCCAACCTCATCCTCGGCTTAAACGGCGCCGACTTCGTGCAGGCCAGCTACTTCGTCGGCTACACCCTAAAACACCTCGGCCACCCAGACCTCGCCATGGCCTCCGCCCGCCTGGCCGTCGCCGAAGCCCGCGAACTCGGCGACCCCGCCTGGATCGGCATCGGCGAGTACATCCGCGTCCACGCCATGCCGATGGAGATGCCCGACGCCCCCACCGCCCTGGCCAAACGCATCGCCGACGAGATCCAGCCCCACACCGGCGACCCGCGCGTACGCCAGGCCTACGGCATGCTCCACCTCTACGCCGCCCTGCGCTCCGCGATCGACGGGAAACGCCCCCTCGCCGTCGACCACCTCACCGAAGCCCGCCAAGCAGCCGACTCCCTCGGCGAACCCACCGGCCTCGGCCACGCCAAATTCGCGTTCGGCCCCACCAACGTCGGATTCTGGGAGACCGGCATCCGCCTCGAGCTCCGCGAACCCCGCCAAGCCCTCGACGCCGCCCGCCGCGTCGACCCCACCCTCATCCCCGTCGCCAACAGACAGGCCCCGTTCTACGCCGACGTCGCCACCGCCCTCGCCCAGATCGGCAAAGACCAGGAAGCCATCGCCACGTTCCTGCGCTCCGAAGCGATCGGCCCACAATGGTTCCGCCTACGGCCCACCGTCTCCGACACCATCGGCGTGATCATCCGCCGCACCAAACGCAACGCACTGTCCACACAGATGCGCTCCGCAGCCGTCGCCACGAACCAGCGCCAACTCCTCAACGACTGATATCCGCTAGTTATCACCGCAGCCCACCGCGCTCCTACCGTCGGGACACATCAAGCAGCCCAGCGCTGTCCTCACCCGACATAAGCGGAGGCTCCCGCAGTGGAAACCAACATCAACCGGCCCCGACGCTGGCCCTGGAACCGCACCCCACCAGCGCCACCCGCAGCCGACCAGCACCTACCCGCTGACGCCATCCCGGACATCCTCGAGAAACTCGCCCTCGAGGGCCGGGCCCCCAGCCAGCCCGTCCTCGACGGGCCCCGGCACGGCGAGCAGCTCCTGTGACCGGCCCCGGCGAACATCAGGAGCCCCGCGCCCTGGACACCCTGCCGCCCGCTCTGCTCCCCATCGCCGCCCGCGGCCTGATGACCATCCACGACCGCGGCCAGCCCTGCGACACCGGATGCCCCGCCGACCGCACCTGCCCGGCCTACCTGTGGGCACTGCACGAACTCTCCCCGTCCGACGGCGACACCGACCCACCCGGCTGACCCGCCCCACGGACACGAAGACACCCTCGGGCACCTGGTATCCCCCTGGTCTACGCCGGGGCAGGCGCCCGAGGGCGTCTTCGTCGCCGGGCGTCTCCTCGAGGAAACGCCCCGGCCAGAACTTCAGCCGAGCGCGGGCAGCCGCTCGACGTGCAGCCCGCGATACATCTTGCGGTGCCGGACGCCGACCCGCGGGTTCCCCGCGTCGATCATCTTCCCGCTGCCCATGTAGATCCCCACGTGCCCGGGCCCGACGACCAGGTCCCCGGGCCGCGCCTGCGACCGCGGGATCCGTTTCGCCTTCGCCGCCTGCTGGTACGACGAGTGCGGCAACGTGATCCCCGCCTTGGCGTACGCCTTCTTCGTCAGCCCGGAACAGTCGAACGCCTTCGGCCCGGTCGCTCCGCGCCGGTAGGCAGAGCCGACCTTCGACCTGGCGTACGCCACGATCTTCGACCGTTTCCGCTGCACCCCGGCCGCAGCCTGTGCGCCGGCCGCGTACCCGGCCGCCTGGGCGCGGACCCGGCCCTGCGCCCGCATCCCGGCGGGCATCACCACACCCGCCACCACCGGCCGCGCACCGGCCACGGCCACCGCTCCCGCCTGCTCAGCGGGTACCACCACGCTCATCACCACAGCGGCGCCGCCGAGCAGCGCACGCACAAGGAAACCGGACAGCGGAGGATCCTCTGTTCGGCCCGGGGCACTCACGCGCATCCCCCTGCCGGCGCCGCCCCGGGACCAGCCTGGCCCCGGGTACCGCGCTGGCCGACGGCCCGTCTGCGAATCCGGGCCGGCGCCGGGGGAACCCGGGCGTCGATAGGTGTCCCCCGCCCCAACCCGTTGATCTTCGGAGCGGCGCGGGTCAATACCCCACCCGGGTGGCGCAGCGCCTCAGCCGCAGGACGCGCCCAGGCCCTGCGCCCAGTGCCGGCTCTCCCCCGACGCCGATCCCGGGACGAACCCGATCAGCCGGTGGCCGTCCTCGCCGTCGGTGAACACCAGGTGCAGGCAGAAGTCACACGGGACCCCGAGCGCCAGCACCAGCCCGGCGTCGGCCGGAGCAGCCCGCGGGAACCGCAGGCGCGCCCGGTCGAGGAACGCACCACGCTGGTCCGCCCGCACCTGCAGACGCCGTTCCAGGCGCTCCACGTCGAGGATCGGAACGTCCGGCCGTCCGAGCACTGCGGTATCCACGCTAGGTCTCCTTGCGCGATTCATCGACGACATTTGTCGTGACGGTACGCGCCCGCACCGTCACTCGCCCACGGCGAGGCGCCCCCAGACCACACCTGCGACCATCAGGACCACACAGACCACCAGGAAGACCGCCACCCGCCGCCGCTCGTACCAACCCCACACGGCCCGAACGGCCGCCCCCAACCGAGTGATCACCGCCCGCCCTCCGGCGCACGGTGCCGGCCCGGCGACGTCGCACCCTCCACCCGGTCCGCGACCTTCTTCCACACCGTCTGGTAGGTCACCACCGCGAGGGTGGCCACCGTCAGCGCCGACGACACCCACCGGTCCGCCGTCAGCGTCCCCTCCAGCACACACGTCACCGCGGCCACGCACACGCACACGGCGATCGTCGCCGCGACCCTCACCTCCGGCGCCCACCGACGCTGCTGGATCACCGCCACGACCAGGGGCGTGAACCAGCCGGCCAGCGCCGACCACATCGCCAGCTCCTGCGACACCGCGTCCGGCGCCCCGCCCATCCCCGCGGCGGCCAGCACCCCGGCCACCACACCCGCCTCCACCACGATCGTCTCCACCCCCGCGAAAACCCCGGGCCACCAACCGCGCACCCGGGCGAAACTTCAATTCCGCGTGCCCGGATCGGCCGGGCACGCGTACCACCGCTGCAGCTCCACCACCCGCGCCTCGTTCTTGCCGTCAGCCAGCACACAGAACGCCTCCCGCAGCTGCTCGTGCTGGCTGTCGCGGTACGACCGGCGCTGCCGCAGGTCGTCCTCGAGGACCGCGATCCGCGAGTACGCGCACACCAGCGCGATCGCCGTCGCCACGACGACCACCGCCACCGACGCCACCGCGAGCGCCGCGGTCAGCCGGCGCGCCGCGATCCGGTCCACGATCGTCACCCTGCTCAGGTCCAGATCCACCGTCGCGATATCCGCGTCGTCCTGGTCAGGCCGGTCCGGCAGCATGGCCGCCACCCTTCACGATGTCGTCCGGGTCCAGGCCGTGGGCCAGCAGCGCGAGCCGCATCCGGGAGACGGTCTCTTTCAGCGCGAGGTTGTCCTCGAGCAGCTTCGTGCACCGGTCGGCCAGCACGTCCCGTTCCCCGCGCAACCGGGTCGCCTCGGCCTCGAGGCGGGCGTCGTACACCGCATCACGGTCGTGGTGCAGCCGGTCCGCGGCGATCCGGTTGTTCTGCGTCGACTGCCTGAGCGCCGACGACGCGGTGAAGATGGCGCCGGCCAGAGCGAGCGCCGCGACGACCACCGTGCCGATCAGCGTCAGCGACGTCGAATCCGCCGCGGCAGCGGCCACCGCAGCCACCGCGAACAGTCGTTCACCGCCCAGCACCACCAGGGCCTGGGCGACAGAGGGATGCGCCACCGGTCACCGCCGCCGGTCCGGCGGCACATGCCGGGCCACCAGATTCGCCACCGCCGCGATCGCCGCGTTCGCCGTCAGCGCCGACCACGACCACAGGTGCCCCTCGAGGACGTACGTCGCGGCCAGGGCGACCAGCCACGCCATGTACCAGGCCGCCGTCAGCGCCAGACCGATCCGCAACAGGCGCCGCTGGCCGAGCTGCTGCTGCCCGAACCCGTAGATCAGAATCCCGGCCAGAGCGAGCAGCCCGGCCCCGTAGGTCCGCATCCCGCCCGGCATCCGGCGCAGCGCCTCGTACGACGGCCCGGCGTACACGCTGTCGCCGTAGGCCAGCATCCCGATCGCCGTCGACGCCACCAGCAGCGTCACCACCCCGGCCAGGGCCTCCCACAGCGTCTCCGACCCGCGGGCACGGGCCCGGACCACCCGGTACAGCCGGACCGCGCCCTCGGCCAGCGCGCTCACCCCCGCGGACCGGCTGTCCCGGGCCGTGCCCGGCTGCAGTGGTTCCCTCGACGGCAGCTCGAACACTGTGGACGTCTCCCCGGGCCGGGCCGGCGTCCCTCGCAGCAGACCCCGGTCCCGGGGCCGAGACGCACACCTCAAGCCAGGTCAGCCCGTCGACGGGGCCGCGATGCCCGTCCGGCCGCCCGCTCGGCTTCCGCGCGCCTTGCGAGTACGCCCCGCAGTCTAGGGGGCTGCCTGGGCGGTGTACCCGGCCCGGCTGGTGATCGAACCTCGAAAGCGGTCAGCCGAACGGCTCAGCACGATCGCGTGTAACAAAGTTTGACAGGCTGACCGCTGTCACATAAAGTTACAGGCATCGGATCGGATGTTTGGAGGCGCCACCCATGACCGCGACCACCCTCACTATCACGAAGCTCAACGAGAACGACCCCACCCAGCTGTTCGGCCACTACGCCAGCGAGTCCGACCCCCAGCCGGTCCACCTGATCCTCGACCTGGAAGACGGCGAGATGACCTGCGCCTACGACGGCGAACCGATCAGTAGCCGCGCCGTCCCGGAGTCCGTCTTCTGCGACCGCGTACGCCGGTACGACATGCCGGCCCTCACCGCGGCCGCCGCCAACCGCCTGCTCGACGAAGCCGCCCCACTGGCCGAACGGATCCTGCGAGGCTCCACGATCGCATGGGACGGCCACAACCACGTCGGCCGCCTCGACGACGACGCGGACGCCGCCGAGGACGAGCTGACCGCCCTGATCGCCGGGTACGACGACGACGCCTACGTGATCACGGAGCTGGAAGCCGCCGACTACTTCGCCAACGCCGACCTGGACGTCACCGCCGACCTCAGCGACGCCGAGCTCGCACAGCTGGTGACCGACCTGGAGAAGGAAGCCCGGACCTCGATGCAGGGCCCGGTCGTCCCGACCGGCTTCGACGACTGCCTGGAACAGCTGCGCGAGGCCGCGCGTGCCGAGATCCGCGAGGATCTCGAGGACGCCGCCGCCGCGTTCGACGAGGCGAGGACCCAGCGGGACACCTTGATCCGCCGCGTACACGGCTGGGGGTCGGACAGCCTGCGCCAGATCGCCGGCCTGGCCGACGTTTCGCACACCCAGGTCGATCGCATCGTCAAGGAAGGGGCCGGCGAATGAAGATCGAGTTCGTCAAGGAGTACCGGGCGAAGGCCAGCCAGCTCACCGACTACCGGATCGCCGGGGACTGGGCGCGCCTCGCCGAACATCTGCAGAACTCCGGGATCACCCTCACCGCAGCCGACGCCGCACGGTGGGCCGACGCCGGCTACCTGCCCGCCGAGGCCGCACCGCTGATATCCGACGGCGTCACGCCGGAGCAGGCCGGCGAACTGGAGGACCTGGCCACCGACATCGCAGGCGGCCCGGAGGCCCGCGCTCTGCAGGTCGTCGACGACCTGGTCCGCGACGGCGTACTGGTCAACCCGGCCCGGGTGAGCTGGCACGAGGACCCGGCCGACCCCACGCACATCATCGTGGACATCCAGCCAGACCCGAACGGCGACAACCCTCGATGACCTGGGAGACGACCGTGACGCTGCGGCACGGTGAGCAGCGATACACCGACCTGCTCGCCGCGATCCGCGCCGATCGGGCTCTCGTCACGGCCATGTGGGCGGACGCAGAGAGCCGCCCCGGCGAACTGGACGTACCCGGCACCCACTGGACGGTCACCGTCCTCGAGGACGGCACCCCTGCGGCGTGGTGCGCCGCCCGCGTCCAAGACGACGGGGTGATCAAATGCCACTCCAACTACGAGGTCCGGGCCCACCGCGGCTGCGGGCTGTACGAGGCCGCCTTCCACGGCCGGCACCACGACGTGATCCTGGCGTACAAGCTGCCTGCGGTGACATACCTGTTTGCCCAGCCCATCGCCCTGCACGCGGCGAAGGGCTGGCAGCGCACCGGCCTCGTCGGCGTCAGCGGTTCCGGCCACCGGTGGTGGGAACTGCGCCGCCACTGAGCCGCCGGTTTCGTCATCCGATTGTGTAGCGCACTAGACATGACCGTGTAGCGCGCTCTACGGTTGTGGCATGAGCGACAACACGATGGTCATCCCGGCAGGACGCAACTACCAGAACGGCGACTGCGCCACCCTCGCCACCGCCATCTGGGAGATCGCCTTCCTGCCCACCGGCGAATGGAAAATCGCCATCTTCGAAGGAGCCGGTGCCCACGTCGTCGCCATCACCCCCGACGGCCGCTACCTCGACAGCCTCGGCATCCGTACCGAGGCCGACATCCGCGGCAACTGGTACGAGAAACTCACCATCGTCAACTCCGCCGAGGGCCTCTACGCCGAAGGCTGGGATGCCGGATGCCAGGCCGACGACTACCGGGCCGCCCTGGCCGTCCTCGAGAACGCCGGGCTCGCCACCGACGACGCCCGCGACCGCGCCGCCCACGAGATCGAGAAGCTGGAGGACTAGCACCTTGACCAGCACCACTGACACCGGACTGGACAGCCTCCGCGCCGGGATCCGGGAATCCCGCGACCGGATCGACCGGCTCACCGCCGAGCTCACCGCCGAGACGGGCCGCCGCGACGATCTGATCCGTTCCGCCCTCGCGGCGGACGGAGGCGCAACCGACCTGGCGAAAGACGCCGGGTTCAAAGACCGCTCGCGGGTCTACCAGATCCGCGACCGGCGCCGCTGAAAACGGGCACCCAGGGCACCCCGCGATCACCCACTACAAGGAGCCGGCATGACCACCGCGCCCGAGCCCGTCTACACCGCCGCCGACATCCCCGGCCTGCGCCGCGACCTGGCCGACTGGTACAGCAGCTCCCGGGGCTCACAGTTCTACTTCGACGCGATCGTCACCGGCCACCAGCACATCCGCCCCGCCGGCCCACCGGAACACGTGGCCGTGCAACTGGCGGCCGCGGAGACGAAGCGCCTACGCGAAGCCGACCTCTGGTACGTCGACGACGACCTGTGCGCCCTGCTGGAGGCCGCCCACCCCACCATGCCCGCCTTCGCACCCCAGCCCCACGACCTGCCCAGCAAACAAGGGTTCGTGATGTTCGCCCGCCCGATCGCGGCCTACACCGGCCAGGACAACCGCGTCGACGACGTCGTCGACACGATGACCCGCGCGGACGGGGACGACACCATGCGGGCCACCGCCGAACGCCTCTACGACGAGGACGTAACCATCATCGGCGCCTCCTGGGGGCCCCAGAGCAACCCGCGCTGGCCCGCCGGCGGCCTGTGGGTGTCGTTCTACTCTCGCTCCCGGCTCCACCTGCCCGGGATCCTGGACGAGCGGACCCTCCAACGAGCCCGCGCACTGCTGCCCCCGCTGACGGTGGACAACGAGGCGGCACTCGCATGGCGGCCAGCAGGGCAGAGCCCCGAGGAGTATCTGCTGCACGGCCAGCAGGGCCAAGACGGCACCATCGCCTGGACCCGCCTGCTGTTCGCCGCGTTCCAACTGGCCGCCCAGAACAACCTGGCCGAGACCGAGCACCAACCCACCCCGCGGCCTGAACGCCGGCGTACCGAGCGAGCAGGCCTGCCCCCGCGTGACGTACGGGTGGTCCGGCTGCGCCGCACGGTCACCGGTGCCCGCGATGCCGAGCAGACCGGCGGCGAGAACAGCCGGGAGTGGCGGCACCGGTGGGTGGTGCGCGGACACTGGCGCAACCACTGGTACCCCACGCTGTCCGACCACCGGCCCAAATGGATCGCCCCGTACCTCAAAGGCCCGGACGGCGCCCCGCTCATCGGCGGCGAAAAGGTCACCGTGGTCACCGCATCGCCACCGGACGCCTGACCACCCGCGCCCTACCCCAGCGTCACCCCGCGGCGTGCCGACTGCCCGCCGCAGCCGGCCCGCCCGGCCGCGGCATCGGCACCACCCCACGCGGCGGGATCGGCTCGACCATCGTGGCGTCCGGCCGCCGCATCACCGAGGTCCGTTCCACCGCGACTGGCCCGGGTAGCGCCGGTACGGCCCTCGGCACCGAGGCCTCGGCCAGCTCTGCCACCGGGGCCTGGCCGAAGGCCTGCGCCACCCGCTCCAACGGCATCCCGGCCCCGACCGGCATCGCCGCGGCCAGGTGCAGCATCAACAGCACCAGGTCCGCCGCCCCCAGGCTCGCCGCCGCGAACCGCCACGTCCCGGCCGGCCCGGCCAGCACCGGCTCCGGCTCGAGCAGCCCGCCAACCGTCAGCGTCCACAGCCCCCGCTGTGTCCACCGCCACCGGTGACCACCCTGCCCGTCGTGTTCTTCCACCGCGTGCGGGCCCAGCGCCTCCCGGACCGTCGCGGCGAACCGGGTCACCCCGGCCGTCAGTTCCGCCAGCCGCGCCGACGCCGCCCCGTCCTGCTGATCGTCGAACCTCAACACGTCACCGCCTCCTGCTCACCGGGGAACACGACACCCGGCTGCCCGCCGAGCGCATCCGCCCACAACATGACCGTCGCCATCTCCGGTACCGACCGGCTGTTGCTCTCCAGGTACGACACGAAGTCCTGCGACCGGCCCATCCGGGCCGCCAACGCGACCTGCGTCAACCCCCTCTCCACCCGGCGCCGCCGCATCCCCGCCCGGAACGCCTCCCACCGCACCAGAACCTCCACCGACGGCGCCGGCACACTCACCGCCCCCGCACCGGTGACGTACCGGCACCCGGCAGCCCGGCAGCAACTGGCACCCGCCCAGGCAGATCCGGCCGTGCGTCCAGCACCGCAGCGGCCACCGCGACCAGGCCCCGGCCCGCCACCGCCCGCCCGCCCATCGCCAGCAGCGCCCGCTCCGGCACCGCCGACTCCACGCGCACCACCCGCCACCCCCGGCCCGCTCCCGGCCCCAGGTTCACCCAGACGGCCAGCCACCCCACGGCAGCGACCAGCCGCATCGGCCACGGCACCATCCCCGGCGTGAACCCGGCAGCCCGCAGCCACGCCTCCACCACCGCCTGCCCCGACGGCCCGCCCGGCAACGGCACCAGATACCCGGTACACGGACCCTCGAGGCCGTCCACGACGCCCACCGCCTCCACCAGCGACATCCCCGGCAGCTCCGGAGCCGGCGCAGGGAACCGCCGTACCTCGACCGCCCCGGCCACCCGCGGCCGCGCCACACCCACCGCACCCTGCCGCGGCACCACCGCGCCCGGGGCGGCCACACGATCCGGGCCGCCCGCCCACGGGCTCACCATCACCGGCGCCCGCCCGGCGAGCTCGGCCAGCCACCGGTCCACCCACCCCGACAGCAGGCAACACGGCCGCACCAGCCGAACCGTGAACCCGGCCGCGGCCATGGACGTCATCGTGACCGCCTGCGGCCACGTCGGCACCTTCCCCATCGCCTTCAGCTCCCACGCCTGCGGACGCCCCGCCGGTGACCAGAGCAGCAGATCCGGCATCCCCGGCTGTTCCATCCGCGAATCACCCGAGTGGAAGTGCCCCAGCCCGTAGAAGTTCGGCCCCAGCAGCCCACCTAGATCCCCCGCCCGCGGCTTGCGGGTCAACGCGCTGCGCAACGACTGCCTCCCGGTCCCCGCGGTCTTCGGCGGGTCCTCCGTCCACCCCGCCCACGCCGGATCCTCCCGCTGCGGCACCGGCCGGCCACCGGAGCTCGGCCGCTGGTAGTCGCAGCCGCACTCCTCCCACAACCCGACGTCCGCGTCACCGACAGGCGCGGTCCGCAGCACCGGCGGCGCCCCGCCCGGCTCCAGCAGACCACCCTCGGCCACCGGCGTCACGTACTTGCGTGCCGCCTGCCACGGCACCCGCGCCCTAGCCACGTGCACCGTACGGGCAGACCGCCTCGTGACCCGCCAGCTCGGCCGCCTGCGCCGCCTGCGACACCGCACCCGGCGCACCCAGCCCGCACCACCGGCACTCCCACCACCACCCGACCCGCAACAGCACCCGGCTCAGCGTGCCCACGTGCACCGCCTCCCGCTTTCCGCCGGGCACGGCGACCCAGAACGACTGCCGCACCCCGCCGAGCGCCGTGTCACGGCACTCGGCCACCACCCCGGCAGGCCACGGCAGGCCCATCACCCGCGTCCCCACCGGCAGCATCAGGCCAGGGTTCACGACCCCGGCCCGGCGCATATCCAGCACCGCACCCGTGCCCGTCCAGTCGTCGGCCGGCACGCCTGGGCCCGCCCCGACCGCGGCCCGCAGCACCTGAGCCCGCGACCGCACCGCCGCCACCTGCAACCGGCGCCGCAACTCCGGCACCGGAACACTGCGCTCGCCCACCGTCCGTACCGCCATGAGGATCTCCGATCGGGTGAAGCCGAAAAAGAATGGCGCAACACCACCTACCGCCATAAAACACGACGTAAAGTAGGAGGCTCGCAGCGCTCCACCACCCGGAACCGGGAACCACGTCGCATCGCAGCCGGCACAACCCGAAACCCCGAGTGTCCAGAACCCAACCACGGCCACCCCCGGCCGACGCGGGCCGCGCTGCCTTCTACCCGAACGGAGGCACCCCTGTGACGGACGCACCCCACAGCGCCGGTGCCCTCGGGGTCTCCGCAGCCTGCCGGTACCAGATCCACCGGGCGGCGACTACTGCCGCATTTAAGAAATAGGCCGCAATCTCTACAACATCCTAGGATGCGCGAGAGGATGTGCAGGCCAGGACACAAAATCCACTCACGCCCATCCACCTCATGCCCGCCCTGACCCGGCACCCGGCCACTCTTCACCGGGCATCGGCGCCCCGGCCGCGGCCAACGCCCGGTCCCACCGGGGACCCGCAGCCGCAGGACGACCAGATCCAGATAAAAGCCAATATGACCAGCTCAGCAGGAGCCCCGGCAGAGTGACAGGACTTGCCTCAGCCGCCCTCGAGTCGCCAGGGTCGCGGGCGTGACCACACCGCCCGCGCAGAACCGGCTACTGCCCCGCCCCCTGCTGATCGCCCTCTGGATTCTCGCCGGGCTCGGCCTGGCCGCCGTCAGCATCCTGGTACTCACGGTCGCCGGGATCGTCGGGTCCGGCGCCGCTGCCACCCTCGACCCCGACGACAAGGTCGCCCGGGACCAGACCTTCACCGCCGCCGACCCCAACGGCTCGGCCGCCTGCGACTGGCTCGACATGGCCGCCCACGGCATCGCCGACGAAGCCCAAGCCTGGGAACTCGCCACCACCGCGACGACCCCGGCGATCCGCGACGCCACCACCGCAGCCGAACTCCGCGCCGCGTGCGTGGCGGCCGGCGCGAACATGCGCCCCTGACCGCTGCCTGCCTCACCAGTGCGAAGTACTGCGAAGCTCAATGCGAAGTACTGCGAAGCTCAAAGGGCCGGCGCCCCAGCATCGCGAAGATGCCAGGCGCCGGCCCTTTGCCGTCGCGTCCCGGGACAGCCACCACAGCCACGTCCGGGGTCCATGATCGATAGTCCAGGGTCAACCGGACTGTGACCGGCAGAAACTATCGGCTCCCGGATGCGCTGGCAAGTTCGCATACCCGCCGGAACCTCCCACCTGCGGGCGACCCGCAGGTACCCCTACTGGAAACCGGCCACCGGAACCACGTAATGTGGTCTTGCGCGGATAGGTGAGCGGATCGGTGCGATTCGCGTGGACGGCCCGCCCTGGGTGAGAGGGCGGGCCGTCTCCCTTTCCCCGAGTTCGTCCCGTCCGCGCTGGTGAGCCCCCACCCGCACCCCGGCACCGAGGCTCTAGGGTGGACGCCGGACATCGGTGTACGCGGCAACCACACCAGACACGCACCACCCCGGGCCTGGACACCCGGGAACCCTCTCCTTGCCCTGCCCCGCCTCGAACGGCCCCTCCGGTGGCGAGATTCGCAGCCTCACCACCACCACGGGCCGCCGAGCAGGAACCAGAGCCAAGGGGCGCCTGTCTCGCCGCGCACACCCACAGGGAGCAGCGGGAGGCCAACGTTGTACGACCACCAAGACTCCGAGATCTGCCTGATCGGCAACCACCCCCACCCCGGCCCCGGCCGCTGCTGCACCCGCCACCTCGACCGCATCCGCGACCAGCTCGCCGGCGTCGCGGCCATGACCGGCCGCCTCCCCGCCCAACTCGTCCCCGGTTCCCCCGCCGCCGACCCCGGCCAGAAAGTCGCCACCTCACGCGTCGGCTCACCCACCCCGGCGAACCTCGCCGTCCTCTCGCTACTCGCCCCCGGCGGCCGCGAGATCCGCCGCGACGCCCGCATGCTCGCCCCCCAGGTCCGCCGCTGGACCACCACCTCCACCTACGACGTCACCGTCATCCGCGACGGCCAACCGGTCACCGAACGTAAAACCCTGCCCACCTGGCACTCCGAGATCGTCACCGACGGCTACCTGCACCACGACTGCCGCTGCGGCACCCCCCACCGCCCCCAACGGCGCCCCGTCCTGCGCATGGACGACGACCAGGTCGGCCTCATCCCACCCGCCGAATGGCTCGACTCCTGGGTCCGCCGCTGGCGGATCGCCCTGCACCACACCCGCAGCCCCCTCAAAGCCCGGGTGTCGCTGGCCTGCGACGCCGACCAGGCCCGCCGCCTGCACCGCGCCACGACCGGCGAACGCCTCCGCGCCGCCCGCCGTTCCCCGGCGCTGATGCCCGCGGTCGCCCAGCTCATCGTCCTGCAGCGCCTCTACGAACAGCAGCTCGCCGCCGACCACGCCCAGGTCCGCGCCGCCCTACTCGGGATCCGCCACGACGGCCCCGACCACCAGCAGCGCGTCGACACCGCCCTGCACCCCACCGGTGCGCTCACCCCCGGCCGGACCGAACACGACGCGGTCGCCGCCGGCTGGGCCGTCCGGTTCGGCGCCACCCAGACCGCCGCCGCCGTCCAAGTCGACGCCGCCTACCTCGCCGAATGGGCCGTCCTGGCCGCCGACACCGACCACCCGGACGTCGACCTCCCCGCCTTCGCCGCCGAACTCGCCGCCCTGCACGCCGAACTCCAGCACGTCCTCGGCTACACATCCGACGAACAGTGGATCGGCCGCTGCCCCACCCAACTACGCGACCTCGACGGCACCGACACCGACCGGGTCTGCGGCTACGGCCTCTGGCACGACCCCTACCGCACCCGCATCGAATGCCCCCGCTGCCACTCCTTCTGGGACCAGCGCGAATGGCTCCCCCTCGCCCGCCTCATCCGCACCAAATGGCCCATCGACCGGCGCCGCCGCTACACCCAGACCGACCGCGACCTCGCCGAAGCCGCCCACGACTACCTGCCCCACTGCCACGCCTGCGACGAACCCCTCACGATCGGCTGGAAAGAGGTCACCGGCCGCGGCCGCGACACCACCCCCTACTGGACACCCGCCACCCTCACCTGCCCCGACCAATGCCTCACCGGCACCGCCCTCACCCCCGCGGCCGCCGCATGAACGGCCAACAACGGATGCCCGGCCGCACCTCACCCGCCTGGTGCCCCGTCTGCCGCTGCCCACCCGGCCCCGACTGCCCCGACCGCGGCCGCACCCCACGCCAGATCCGCCGCGCCGAAACCCGCCGGTTCCGCGCCGACATCGCCCGCGCCCTCGCGGACAGGACCAGCCGGTGACCGCCGACCCGTTCGATCACCGCTGCGCCCGCTGCCACACCGCCCTCCTCGAGGACGCCGCATCCGGCTGGTGCACCGCCTGCGAGAACGCACCACGGCCCCTACCCCGGGCCGGCCGCCTGGCCGCCTGGTGGCGGCGGCTGCGTACCCCGGCCGCCCGCGTCTCGCCGGACCCCGACCGCCTCATCTGGGCACTCGACCCGCGAGACGCCCGCCCCGCCGACGTCCCCGTCATCCGCGACTGGCTCCTCCTGCACCGCGTCACCCTCGCGACCACGGACGACCTGCCCGGCCCCCTCGAAATCCGCACCACCCCGGCCGGCGCCGTCCTACTCGTCCCCGTCACCGACCAGCCGGACGCCGTCCGTATCCCCCTGATCCTCGAACCACCCGTATTCCAGGCCGCCGCCTGTTACGCCCCGCTCCACCCCACCGACCTGGCCACCCACCACCGGGACCACGCGTGATCTACCGATCGAGTACCGTCCACCACCCCGTCCGGGCCGCGATCCGCCGCTGGTGGCACCGCTGGGGCGCGCCCCTGACCGCCCTGACCGTCCTCATCGCCCTGGCCGCCGGCACCGTCGCCGCCCGCCCTCACCTGTTCCCGCCCGTAGACCGGCACGAGACCGGCGGGGCGATCCTGCTCGGCGCCGCCGCGACGTGGGCGCTCATCACCCTCGTGCGCTGGACCCGCGACGGCCGCCGGTGACGGCCCCACCGTCCCTGCTGGACGCCCTCACCCCGCCCGGCACCGTTCCCGGCCCCGGGCACAGGGCCACGATCGCGTGTATCGGCTGCGGACGCCGCGTCCTGCGCCACCGCGCGGTGTTCGGGTACGGCGAAGAGTGCGCCGACCAACGCGGCCTCACCGTCCGCCGCTGGCACCTCACCACCACCCCGCCACCGGACGCCCCCACCCTCTTCGACCAGCTGCTGGAGGAACCCATGCCACTCGGCCCATCCCCCCTCGACCGCCCCACCCGCCTGCTCTGGCCACAACCGCGCCTGCACACCGACGCCTGGACCGAACTCCGCGCCTGGCTCGCCACCCACCACGTCACCCCCGGCGACCCGATCGACATCGTCATCGGCCCCAGCCACCTACTCACCTGGAAAACCCCAGGCTGGGAGATCACCGCCCTCACCTCCCACCCCTCCACCAGCCTGCTCACCGCCCTCGCCACCGCCGACGGCCTGCGCTGCACCGCCCACCGCGGCACCGCCGGCGGCCGTAACCGCTGGTGCGACCGCACCGTCGACGACCGCGGCTACCACGACGGCGACCACCAGCGCGGCGGCGCAACCTGGGGAAACGACACCGACGACACCCTCGACCTGACCGGCCTCACCCCACGCCCCAGCACCATCGGCGAACGGGCACAGCTGGACCTCCCGGACCGGGCGTCGATGACGCCCCGTTCCGGGCCCGCGCCCTCCCACAACGCGCTGCGCGCCGCGATCGACGCGGCGGCCCCGGTCTGCGCCGGCCGCGGCCACACCGACCCCGTCTACACCCCCATCCGCGCCTGCTCGGACTGCGCCGCCGAAGCCGTCCTCTCCCTGATCGGAGCCGCCCGATGATGCGCCACCCCGTCCTCATCACCGACGTCCCCCCGGGCACCGTCCTCGCCGACGACCTGCAAGCCTGGCTGGCCGCCAACCACATCCACCGCGACGAACCCGGCGCCCTGGTCTACAGCGGCTACACGATCACCGAGGACCCGATCACCGACGGCCCCGCCGCCCGCGGATGGACGACCAGCCGGCCGATGCCCGGCCACCTGCTCACCCGCCTGGCCGCCACCACCTCGCTGTACTGCACCGCCACCTGGACCGCCATGCTCGGCGACCGCCGCCGCTGCCACCGACCGGTCGACGCCGACGGCGTACACCCCGGCGACCACACCACCGCCGATCCCCTCGACCCGGCAACCCCCGAACAGTGGAGCACCATCGTCCTCACCCGCGCCGCCTACCACCTCCCCCAGCAGCCTCGCCAGCGCGGCGTCATCCTCCTCGACGAGAGCACCCTCGCCGACCTACTGCGCCTGCCCCCGGGCCAGCGCATCATCGGCTTCGAGCCCCGGTTCCTGACACTCGCGATCGCCGTGCACCTCGAAGGCGAAGGCCTACCCGAAACGGTGGAGGGCAGCGAGCCCCGGCAAGTCGGCGGCGCCTGGTTCCAGCCCCGCCCCGCCGTCGTCAACCGCGACGCCCCCGCCGACGTCCAGCACCAGGCCGTCCTCGCCGCCCTCGACCAGCCCGGCCGTCTCGAATCGTCCATCTCGACCGCCGCACGCCGCCGCACGCTTGAACGCCACGCACCCCGCACCTCGGGCCGGTTCATCTGCTGCCCGATCTGCACGTCCTCGCCCTACTACACCGGCCCCGTGCGCTGGCCCTGCCCCGACTACTACGACGCCGCCGCACCCCTCGCCGAAGGCCTCGCGTGCCCGTCCACGTGACCGAAACCCTCGAAACCCCCGACGGGCCCCGCTACCTCGCCGACCCCGACACCCTCGCCGCCCTCTGGCGCGACAACCCGGACCCCGGCACCCGCTACTCGGCCACCACCATCCGGATGCGCTGCCGACCCGACAAATACGACCCGCGTACCGGCCGCGCCCTCTACGACCAGACCCGGGCCCTGGAGACCCTGCGCGAGACCGGCGTCATCGCCCGCCCACACACCCAGGGCGTCAGCCGCAACCGCACCAGCCCCCGGCGCCGAACCCGCTGACCCTGGCCAGGAGACCCCATGCCCAGCCGACCCGACACCACGACCGCCCACGCCCGGCCACCCTTCACCGACCGCGCCGCCTGCACCGACACCATCCGCATCGACCCGGAAGATTTCTTCCCCAACAGCGGCACCCCCGCCCGCGCCCTCGCCTACTGCCGGACCCGCTGCACCGTCCGCGACGAATGCCTCACCTGGGCGCTCGCCACCGACCAGCGCCACGGCGTCTGGGGCGGCACCACCGCGAACCAGCGCGCCGCCCTGCGCCGCGGCTGACCCGGTCCGGCGAACCCGGGCAACGGAAACACTCGATACCTGCCGGAGCCGGTACGGTTCCCCGTATCACCCTCGCAGCGCCCCGGGAAGGAACCGGACCGTGAGCATGTTCGACGGCGACACCCCGCAGGAGAAACGCCACCGCAACGCCCGCACCGAAGCCTCCGCCGCCGTCTGGCGCATCGTCCAGGACGACGCCCGCAACCACGGCGCCGACCCCGCCACCTGGACCGAAAAACGCATCATCCCCGGCTTCACCTGGGGCGAGAACACACCCTTGCCCGAACACCAGTTCGCCGCCGCCCGCGCCCTCACCAAGGCCGCCCGCCTGCAGGAGTACGAAGCGATCCGCCACGCCCGCGGCCGCGGCACCTCCTGGGAGCAGATCGCCGGATGGCTCGGCACCGACTTCACCGAAGCCGCCGACAACGCCGGCCGTTCCCTGCGCGTCGCCACCTGGATGTACGCCCTCGCCGGCACCTGGCCCGGCGAAGACTTCCCCTACGACCGCTGGGTCTACGAACCACGCCTCGACTGGCCCTGCTACACCTGCGGCGCCCGCATCCACGAACGCCTCCCCGAGAACGGCGTCAAGCTCGACCAGCCCGAGCACACCGCCGACTGCGCCCGCCATGCCGCAGACCGCGCCGCCGAACAAGACCGGTGGGACGAACTCGACGACGCCGACGACCTGCCGACCAACCCGATCCCCGACGTGGCCCGCCCACCGTTCGCGCCCGCATTGAGGCTCGCCACCCCGACCACCGAGGAGCCGACCCCGTGACCACCGATACCGAGCAGCCGTACCGCGTCGTCGACACCCACGGTCAGGGCTGGCACCTCAGCCTCGCCGCCGACGGGACCAGCACCCGCTACAGCGCCGACTACGGCTGGAAACGCGACCTGCCCGACGGCATCACCTACGACCAGCTCACCGCCGACCGCGGCCCTCTCCGCCCGGTCCTGGCACCCACCGACGCCGAAGTCGACGCCATCGAGAAGGCAATCGACCTCGCCGGCCGCAAAGCCGTCCTCACGATCGCGGCCGCCCTCGAGGCCATCGTCCACGAGGCCCGCCAGCAGCTCATCGACCAGGGCACGTCCGTCCCGGCATCGTACGAACCGTCCATGCGCACCGTCCTCGCCGGCCGCGAAGGCTCCTGGGAATCCGAATACCTCAAGCACCTGGTGTTCATCGGCAACAGCCACAACCTGGCCGGGCCCAGAGGCGGCGACCGCTCGGACGTCGACGCAATGCGCGCCGCCGGACCCGACAACCGCGTCCACCGCGCCGCCCGCGACCAGCTCGCCGACATCTTCCGCGCCTGGACCTCCAGCCCCGACCGGTACGTCGAAGTCGCCGAGACCCTCGCCGGAATCGTCTCGGCCCACGCCGACCAGCGCTACGGCGCCGACGGCTGGAAGAAGATCGCCGACCAGTGGCTCCAGCCCGACGCCCGCGTACCCGACAACGACCTGGGCGCCTGCTACCGGCTGCTGTACTCGCAGTCCGGGCACTACGACCCGGACGTCTGACCCGGCAACCGGCACGCCAGCAGACCCCGTACGCCAGGACGCCCACCACCGGCCCGCGGACAGGCGTCGAAACCCATCGGCCAGACCGTCCCGGTCACGTCTGGCCGCTAGAGATGACGCCAGCCCGGGTACTGCTCGTCGAACGACCCATCGACCCTGCGGTACCAGGCGGCTAACGCCAGTGGAGGCAGCGCCCCACCCACGATCCCGGCGACCGGCACCCACAACGGCAGACCGAGCAACACCGCGATGGGGATGAACAGCGGCACCCCAATCACCGTCGTGATCAGGGCGGCGAAGACGATATTGCCCGCAGTGGTCATCCGGCCAACTTAGCCATGCTTCGATGCCACGTGGAACCGGGCGAACGGTTTCCCCCGTCCGGGGCAGCGCATTAAACCTTCCCCGGCTATAGCCAGCGAACGGGTTACGCCGTCCGGGCGCCAGAACCACCCGAACAGCATGTGAACGCTCTTCCGGATGACCGCTGACGGGCGATTACGCGCACCACCCATCGCCCAATACGGTTCTTTCTCGTCCCACGAGCCCGACCAGCGGGCCCGACACGAGGAGAACCCTTGAGCTTCGCCACCGGCGGCTTCGGCAAGACGCTCCCGATCACCGGCAGCGCCCTCGTCATCGGCGGCACCGCCGTCCCCGCGCCGAAACTCGCCGCGATCGCCGCCGCCGTCATGATCGTGGGATTCCTGCTCCTGCGCCTCGCCCGCCCCCAGAAGATCGGCGACGTGGTCCCCGGCCGGCCCGGCCGTTCCCGCGCCCGAGGCTGGCGCAGAGGCCAGATCTAGTGGCCGGCCCCTACCGGCGCGGCGCCAACGCGGTCGCGGTCGTCGCGTTCACCGCCGCGGCCGCCCTCGCCACGCATCACGCCATCTCCATCCGCGAGTACGGCTGGACCGACCTGCGCCTGGTCTGCACCGTCGCGTTCGCCTGGCTCGTCTTCACGTCGATCTTCCCGTACCTGCACCGTGACATCCCGCTCCCCCTCGAGGGCACCCACGCCGCGGCGATGCTCGACCGGATGTTCGTCACCGTGATCGTCCCGGCCCACAACGAGGACCACGCCATGTTCCGCGCGTTCCTCGATTCCCTGACAGCCCAGACCCGCACGGTCAACCGCCTGCACATCGTCGAGAACGGCAACCCCGGCTACATCCCCACCCTCGAGCCGGTCCTGCGCCAGTGGCAACGCGCCGGCGGCGCCCAGGGCGTCGACGTCCGCTACTCGTTCAACCCGGTCGGCGACAAACGCCACGCCCAGGCCGTCGCGTTCCGCCAAGACCGCGACGCCGACATCATCGTCACCATCGACTCGGACGTGAAACTCGCCCCCACCGCCATCGCCGCCGGACTCGCCGCCTTCCGCAACTCGCGGACCGCCTGCGTCACCGGCATGCTCGTCGGCCTCAACACCACCGCGAACCTGCTCACCCGCCTCGTCGAACCCGCCTTCGTCTGCGCCTACCTCAACGGCCGCGCCGCCCACTCCCTGCTCCGCAGCGTCGCCGTCAACTCCGGCGCCCTCTCCTTCTACCGCGCAGCGATCTGGGACAAGTACCTCGACCACTACCTCACCCACACCGTCGCCGGCCGCAAGATGAAATCCGGCGACGACGCCATGATGACCCGCTACGCCCTCCTCGAAGGCGAAGCACTCTTCCAAGCCGGCTGCTGGGGCTACACCCTCCACCCCGAGAAACTCGCCCAGCTCACCTCCCAGCGCATCCGCTGGTGGCGCTCGCTGTTCTGGGGCGGCGTCTGGACCCTGCGCGTCTTCCGCCCCACCCGCTTCGTCTGGTGGTCCACCATGTGGTCATTCCTGTCCATGACCTGGATGGCCGTCGTCATGCCGTTCGTCCTGATCATCCGCCCCGCAGCCCTCGGCGACATCCCCTGGGAAATCGCCGCCTGGGCCTTCGGCCTCACCTACATCACCGGCGCCCGCTACCTCACCATCGCCCGCCCCGGCGAACCCTTCCGCGCCCACCTCAGCCTCTGGGCCCTCGCACCCCTGGCCTCCCTCCTCAACTTCTACACCGGCTTCTGCCTCGCCTACATCGGCCTCGCCACCTGCCTCAAAGACGGCTGGGGATCACGCAGCACCGTCCTCGCCTACAACCCCGGCACCGCCACCGACCTCCCCGCACCACCCCGGCCGCTCTACGACGGCGACCCCGAAACCCAACTCCTCGACGTCCAAGATCTCCGCAACCGCATCACCCAGACCGCCCGCGCCGTCGGCGTCGCCCGCCTCGCCCCCGCCCCACTGCCACCGCGCACCATGGACGACGAAACCGAAACCCGCCGCCTCTGGGCCACACCCCGCCAGCCGGCGGCCGCGCAAGCACAGCCAGCACCCCCGCCGGCCTGGCCCCTCGCCCGATGAGAGGCCACGTCCCACCCGGCACCCTGCGCCTCACCACCCAGACCCGCGCCGTCGCCGAAGCCATCCGCGACGGCCACACCTGGGGAACCGCGATCATCGCCCACACCGGAATGTCCATGTCCGGCGTATACGCTGTCCTACGACGTATGCGCGAAGCCGGCTGGGCCACCGCCACCGCCGAGCCCGCCGACCAGGCCCACGCCCAGGCACGCCCCGCCCGCACCCTCTACGAGCTCACGGTCACCGCGGCCGACGCTCTCGGCTGGCCACGGCCGGCGGGGCCGACGACCTGAAGTTGCGTTCGCTCGGAACACTCTGCGTATGGATATTGCGCTTCCGTTCCTCGGAGCCACCAACGCCTGGATCACCCCACCGGTGGTCATCTCCGTAGCCGCGCTGGTCTTCACGCTCGCATCGTTCTGGTGGATACAGGTTCGCCGCGGCCGCCCTCGCGTCGAGACAGGTCACGTGTTCAGCGGGGCCATCACCAACCACAAGATCGTGCTCTGCATCCCGCTCGTCTTCCACAACCCGGCCCCCGCGGCCCTGGTGATAGCCGACATCAAGCTGCGCCTCAGCGGTGGCGCCGGGGATGAGAATTCCCCAGACCACAAGGCCCTGCCCAAGCGGATGTTCTGGATCGCCTCCCACGGGTCCGTCTACCCGGAGCAGGGCAAGCACCGGCAGTACGCCATGCCGTTCGCGGTCGAAGGCCGCAAGTCGGTCGAGCGGGTGATCGAGTTCCAGTGGGACGACGCTCCAGAGACCCAGCTGGAAGACGGCCCTTACACCGCCACGGTGGAGGTCCTGGCCCTCCCGCAGCGATGGCGCCGGCGAAAGTGGCGCAGCGTATGCAGCTTCCAGCTGAGGACCGACCTGTGGTCCGGGAACCGGAACGCGCTGATACCCCGGACCAACGATCCCGAGTTCTACCAGGCCATCAAGGAAGTCACTGGCTAAGCGCCGGATCGTCTTGACAAATCCCCGTATCACCCCCAATCTGCAACCATCGCGCTGAGAGTCCTCCGAGACACCACCGCGACCCGCACCCACGCGTGGTGCACAAACCCGCCCGCCCCACCCGCCCCGAGCCGCTGCCGCATGCTCGACGGGCCCCGGTGAAGGGCGCGCAACGACCGGACGGCCGGGAAGAGCACGCTCGGCCGTCCGGTCTCCAAAACGCCAACCGGGCGCCGCACCCCTCCGCGGGGGTACGGCGCCCGGCCTGGCACCAGCCTTCAGCGGGCGTCGACGTCGTCATCCCGCAGGACCAGCCGCCCATCCGGCTCCAGGCCCTCGATGAACGCGCGCACCCGCTCCACACCGTGCTCCGCGACCGCCGCCCGCATCCAGTCGAGCCCCTCCACCACCCACTCGGCGCCGTGCTCCCGCAACAGCGAGTCCAGGACATCCGCCGGCGAAGGCTCCTCGCCACCGGGCACCCGGTCCACGTGCTGACCGTGGAACCGCATCGCATCCTCGATCGTCTCCCACGACGCCCCAGCCCGATGCGCCGCCACGATCTCCAGCTGCCGCAACGCCAGCACCTCCCGCAGCTCCAGATCCAGCGCCCCGTACTCCGCGTCACCCAGCCCACCGGCCAGCTGCAGCCGCTCGATCTCCAGCACCCGCCGGCCCAACTGGATCACCCGGTTCAAGTGGCTCACGCCGTCTCCCTTTGCACTCGTCTCTGAACGAGGGGCCGTCCAACCCCACCCAACCATATCCGACCGAACTAAAATGGCGCAACAAGCGTCTCGGTGAACGGGCACCTGCACAGCCCCACCACCGCCACCACAACCCACCACCACGGTGCCCCACCCCGAGGGGAACCCCATGCGCCAACCAATCCCCAAGCGCCAACACCCGGAAGAACTCCCCAAAACCAAATGCGGCCACTACGGCCACCGCACCAAGACCGGCGCCCTCTGCCACGGCGACGCCGTCAAGGGCACCACCGCCTGCCGCATGCACGCCGGCAAGAAACTCGAGCAGCACCGCGCCGAGGGCCAACTCCGGATCGAGTTCTCGAAGTGGACCCTCGACGGCCACGACGGCGCGAACCTCGACCCCCGCATCGAGATCCTGCGCCTCATCTCGTTCTGGAAATGGAAGTCCAACCTCTACGGCACCCTGCTCCGCGAGGCCTACGAAGCCGCCGAGCAACTCCGTAAAGCCCACCAAGCCAAGAAGATCCTCCTCGCCGACGAAGAGACCGAGACCCGGTTCAACGACGCGGGCGACTTCGCCGGGATCCTCCACGAGGACCCCGCCCTGCAGACCGCCCGCGCCGACCTCGAGCGCATCTTCACCACCGGCGGCGTCACCGCGTTCGTCGGCGACAAGTACGACGTCGACCGCGACGGCCGGATCTTCGCCACCGACGAAGGCATCCGCGCGCTCGTGCAGCTGGAGCAGAAGGCCCACGAGATGGTCGGCAAGTTCTGCTCCCTCGCCGTACAGGCCAAGGTCGCCGAAACCCGGATCGCGTTGGCCGAGCAGGTCGGCGTGATGATCCAGGCCGTCATCCTCGGCGTCCTGCGCGACCTCGGCGTCTCGGCGACCGACCGGCGGGTCCAGGACCTCGTCGTCACACACATCGACCAGGCCACTGCCGGGCCGCTGCTGCTGACGGCATGACCGGGCTGCTCGACCTCAGCTCCGCGTGGCAGCACGCCCGCGCCCAGTTCGCCCCGCGGTCACAGCGCTGGGACACCCCGGGGCATATGGCGGCCGCGCTGGAACCCAAGACGATCCAGACGCCGGCGCTCGACGTGATCGACGCGGCGCTTGCGGACGTCAAGGCGGGTACGACCAATCGGCTGATGGTGTCCCTCGCGCCGCAGGAGGGCAAGTCCGAGCGGATCAGCCGCCGGTTCCCGACCTGGATGCTCGCCAACGACCCGTCGCTGCGGATCGCGATCGTCTCGTACGCGCACCGGATCGCCCGCCGGTGGGGCAAGACGATCCGCGACGACATCGTGGCCCACGGCGACAAACTCGGCATCTCCGTGCAGCCGGACGTCGCCGTCGACGAGTGGCAACTCGACGGCCAGCGCGGCGGGGTCTACTGCACCTCGCCGATGGGCAGCCTGACCTCCCGCGCCGTCGACCTGCTAATTATCGACGACCCGTACAAGGACGGCAAGCAGGCCGACAGCAACGCCTGGCAGGACACAGTCCGTAACTGGTGGGAAGAAGTCGCCGTCCCCCGCCTCGGGCCCGGCGTCGCCGTCGCGATCGTCGCCACCCGCTGGCGCCACGACGACCTCATCGGCTGGCTCCAGCAACGCGAAGACGGCGACATCTGGCGGGTCATCAACATCCCCGCCCAAGCCGACCACGACCCGCACAAAGGCGAGACCGACCTCCTCGGCCGGCAGCCCGGCGAGTACATGGTCTCCGCCCGGGGCCGTGACACCGCCGAGTGGGACGCCCGTAAGAAAGCTATGGGTACCCGCGCCTGGACCGCCCTGTGCCAGGGCCGGCCGAGCCCGGCCACCGGCGACATCTTCAAGGGCGACTGGTGGCGGTTCTACGAGCAGCCCCAGTGGCAGGCCCGCCCGGACGGCGTTCACCTCGCGATCGGCTTCGACGAGGTCGTCATGAGCTGCGACTTCGCGTTCAAGGACACCGAGGACTCCGATTACGTCTGCCTGCAGATCTGGGGCCGGCGCGGCGTCGAGGCGTTCCTCCTCGACATGATCCACGAACGGTTGTCGTTCACCGAGACCGTCACCGCGTTCCGGCAACTGACCGCGAAGTGGCCCGAGGCCCGGCTGAAACTCGTCGAGGACAAGGCCAACGGACCCGCCGTGATCAACGTGCTGCACCGCAAGATCGGCGGCATCGTGCCGGTCACCCCCGACGGCAGCAAAGTCGAACGCGCGTACGCCGTCACCCCGTTCGTCGAAGCCGGCAACGTATGGCTGCCCGACTCCGACCTCCACGTCTGGGTCTACAAAGTCACCAACGAGGCCAAGGCGTTCCCCCGCGGCCAGAACGACGACATCGTCGACGCCCTCACCCAAGCCCTCAACCGGCTGCTGATCGACCCGCTCCTCACCGACGAAGAGATCGTCGAGGACGACGAGGACGGCCCGGCCGAAGGCTCCATCTCCATGTGGTGAGAGGCAGGCCCGTGGACCAGGACGCAACCGTGACGGCCGCGCAGGCCGTTCTCGTCGCCCACCAGCGCCGTGACTTCAGCGGCTGCCTCTGCGGCTGGTCGGAGCTCGGCAAGAGCCACGCCCAGCACCAGGCCCTGAAGCTCGCCGAGGCCGGCCTGCTGGCCACCGCCCCGGCCTCACCCCTGAACATCCCGCCCGACTGCTGAAAGGCATCCCCGTGCCCGAAGTCGCCGACTTCATCATCCACCCCGCCGCCGCCCCACAGGACGACGGCATTCAGTGCTGCACGACCTGCGGCTCGCTGATCATCGACAACACCGCCTGGTACCAGGGCCGCGTCCAGATTCCTGAAGGCCAACCCGACACCGGACCGGCCTGGTGGCCCGAAGGCGCGCTCATCGCCACCAACCGCCACCACGGCACCAGCCCGGTGATGTCGTACCGCGTCGAAGGCCGGCCGCCGGCCGCCGACGAGCAGCTCTGCGAGACCCCGCACTCCTGAAAGGGCATTCCCCGTGCTCGACGACCAGCCCACCACCCCAGCCGACGCCGAGACCTGCTTCCTCCGGGCACAACGGTCCCTCGAGCAGAGCGAAATCATCCTCGACGCCACCTGCGAAGAACTCGGAACGGACGGCCGCGCCCGGGTCAAAGACGGGATCGCCTACGGCGACGCCCGCGCCCGCCTCGGCCACGCATGGGCCGCCCTCGGCGCCGCCCGGCAGACCCCGATCGTCTGGGCCACCGATGGCCCGGCGGAAGCGGAGCCAGTCCCCGGCCCGGCGCGGCCCGGGCGCAAGCCGCCCTTGGACGCCGTCGAGAACAAGATCCGCATGGCGTTGATCGCCGAGTTCCCGTACATGGCCGACAACCCGGGCCACGTCGGCCGCCTCGCCGCGATCGCGGCCCGTGCCGCGATGCCGCAGGCACTCACGATCGCCGCGGTCGAGGTCGAGAGCAAGGGCGGCAACGCCCAGGACATCAACACGCTGATCGAGCTGGCGCAGACCTTCCAGGCGCGGTCCGCCCGGTCACGCCCCGCCACCGCATGACCGCGGAGCTCGACGCTGAGGAACAGCTCGTGGCCCGGCTCCTCGCGCTCACAGCCCCGCCGCCCACGACGGACGTCCACAGCATCGCCGCCGAACCGCTGACCTGGGCCGAACTGGAAGCCGCCTTGACCCTGGTCTACGCCCGCGGCGGTCCTATCCCTGCCGGGACCCGGCCGTACCACCACACCTGCTACGTGCCCTGCTGCGACTGCCCGCCCTGGCAGATCATGAAGGAGACCATCATGGACGTCGCCCCAACAGTCATGAAGCCGGCCACCGGGCGCATCCTGCGCTACCGGGGCAAGATCGGCTACAAGGCCGTCCGTGCCGCGGTCGTCACCGCCGACATCGAGACTCTCGACCCGCGCGGCGTCCAGGACGGCGTCATCCCCGGCCTTGACTCGGACCAGCACGTCCACCTGTGGGTGTTCACGCCCGGCGAGGCCGGCGGCTTCACGGAGTACAACGTCGGCCCGGGTGACGGGCCGGGCCAGTGGTCCTGGCCGCCCCGGGACTGAGGCCGACGTGACCGCCGACCAGGCACCCGTCGAGCCGCTGTTGCGTCCCTGCGAAGTTGCAGCGCTGTTCCGTGTCCGCCGGTCAACCGTGGCGCGGTGGGCCGCCGACGGAAAGCTGACCGTTATCTGGACGCCCGGCAGGCACCGCCGGTTCCTCGAGCGTGAGATCCACGCGCTTCTGCGCTGACGTGCGGGCGGGGCGGCGACCGCGCGGATCTTCGCGGGCATGCGCGCCCAACCGGCAAAGCGCGATCCGCGCGGTACTTCACTTCCCTGCCGTGGGGGCCGCCCCGTCGTGTCTCAGCCTATCGGCGGCTTCGGCTGTGTGAGGGGAGGCGCGGGGTGGCGATGCACGAGATCCCGCAGGACGGCACCACCCACACCCCGGCCCCTGACTGCCCGTGCCGGGTCCGCCGGCGGTGGCAGGGCGGCCGGTATGTCCACGTCCACACGGACCGCGCGGCCTGGATCCGCCGGTATGTCGAGACCAGGGGCGGGGGTACGCGGTGACCGCCACGACCGCCCGGCGCCGCGGCCGCCGCACCACCAGCTTGTCCGAGGCTGCCGAGTCCGGTCTGGCCGTGCAGCTGCGTACGGAGTTGCGTCAGCACCAGGACACCGTGCACCTGCTGTCCGAACGCCTGGCCGAGGCCTCGTCCACCCGCCTGTCCGAGGCCGGTGTCGCCGACCTGGAACGGCAGATCGTCAACGACCCCGGGTGGCGGGCGTTCACCGTCCTGGCCCGGCAGGAGTTCACCGCCACCGGCATGGTGCAGCTACGCGCGGTGTGCCGGCTGATGAGCATCGCGAACCCGCTGATGAAACACGGCCTCACCCTGCGGTCGGTGTACACGTGGGGCCAGGGCTACGAGGTGATCGCCCGGGCGACCGGTAAAGACCCGGACCGTGAAGGCGAGCAGGACGTCCAGGCCGTCGTCGACGCGTTCCTGCGTGATGACCGGAACGCGGCGGCGGTGTTCGGGCCGCAGGCCTGCGACGAGATGGAACGCGCGCTCGGCACCGACGGCGAGATCTACATCAGCCTGGCGACCCGGCCGCAGACCGGCTGGGTGCAGGCCCGCACGATCGTCGCGGACGAGATCACCGACATCATCTCCGACCCCGACGACGCCGCCACCCCCTGGTTCTACCTGCGGGAGTGGGACACCGAGACGTACGGCAAGGACGGGATCAAGACCACCGAGAAGACGAAGCGGCTCTACCCGGACGTCGACTACCGGCCTGCCCCGCGGCCCGCCCGGTTCGCCGGCATCGACGTCGCCTGGGACACCCCGGTCGTCCACGTCGCGGTGAACCGGCCGAAGGGCTGGAAACGCGGCATCCCCGACGCCTACAGCGTGGTGAACTGGGCGCGGGCGTACAAGGAGTTCCTGGAGCAGTGGGCCGTGTTGATGCGGTCGCTGTCGAAATTCGCGTGGAAACTGACCGCCGAAGGCCGCAACCGCGCCCAGGCCCGCGCCGCGATCGCCGCGGCCGGCACCAGCCGCGGGCCGACCGGGGAACCGCAGGACATCGGCGGCACCGCGATCACCCCGATGGGCGCGTCCCTCGAGGCGATCCCCAAGTCCGGGGCGACGATCGACGCCGAGTCCGGCCGCCCGATCGCCACGATGGTCGCCGCCGGCCTGGATCTGCCGGTGACGATCCTGCTCGCCGACCCCGGCCAGACCGGGGCACGGGCGACCGCGGAGACCTTGGACAAGCCGACGGAGTTGACGTTCGGCCTGCGGCGCAAGATCTGGACGGGTGCGTTCCTTCGGATCCTGCGGTATGTGGTCTGTGAGGCCGTCCGTGCCGCTCAGGGCCCCCTCAAGGGGAAGATCGTCCGGGACAAGGTCACCGACCGGGAAACCGTGAAGCTGCGCGGTGACACCGACGACACCGTCGAAGTGGTCTTCCCGCCGATCAGCGAACAGGACCCCAAGACGGTCATCGACGCGGCGGTGTCCGCGTTCGGGACCGGCACCCTCAAACCGGACCTGCTGCTGCGCCTGGTCCTGCAGGCCCTCGGCGTCCGTGACGTCGAACAGATCGTCGACTCCATGATCGACGATCAGGGCAAGTTCCTCTGGCCCGAAACCCCCGCCAACGGCGCCGGCGGACCAGGACAGCAGGCCGCCGACCTCGCCCGCACAGGCGGCGACCCCGCCCAGGCCGGGCCCGGCCAGATGGGCCCCGACGGCAAACCCCTCCCGGACCCGGGCGACCCGGCCGCCGCGGCGGCCGCGATGCTGCCGACGACCGAACAAGGCGTCTCCCCGGAGGCCCTGGAACGGCAGGCCGACGCCGAGTTCGGCCTGTTCGGCTCCGAACCGCCGGTGCCCGACGACGGCCAACCCGACCCGGCCGCACCCGCAGCCCCGGGGACACCGGCCGCGCCTGGCGCCCCGTCCGCGGCACCGGACGGTGCCGCCCTCGAGGACGGCACCCCACCACCTGACAGCGCACCGCCCGGGAGCACAGCCCCGGCGGCGAACCGGGGATACGACCCGGCCCTCTTCAAGATCTAGGAGGTGCGCCGGTGGCCGCGAAGCGTAAGGCGACCTGGAACCCGGCAGCACACCCCCGCGACTCGAAAGGCCGGTTCATCCGGTCCGCCACCAAGGCGATGACCGGCAAGGACCGCAAACGCGCCCAACAGGGCATGGCTGGCTTCAAACCGGCCGAGATCAGCAGCCCCGACGCTGCCGGCGAGTGGCTGCAGCGCAACTCCGCCGCCACCCCGTCCGCTGAAGGCGGCGCGATCGGCCGATACCTTGCCGGCGGCTGGAAGGAAACCAACCCCGCCCTACGCTCCGGCAAGCCCGTCGAGTCGATCGACCAGCTCGACGCCGCGTTCACCGACCTCCCCGAAGACATCGTCCTGCGCCGCGTCGTCCCGTCGAAGATGTTCAACGAGATCCCCGGCTCCGACCTGGTCGGCATGAAGATGCGCGACGCCGCCCCCGCCTCCACCAGCGTGGACCGGCCCGGGCCGTCCGCACCCGGCATGGTCACCATGCACATCGCCGCACCCGCCGGCACCAAGGCCTACATCAACGACGACGCCGGCGAAGTCCTCCTCGCCCGCGACACCGAAATCGCCATCACCGGCGCAACCGAGAACCCGGCCGGCGGCTGGGACCTCCACGGCGTGGTCATCCCCCGTACCGACACCCCCGCCAAGCCGAAAGGCAAGGGCAAGCAGGACGACGGCGACCAGGACACCACCACGGTGGACGACGGCACCACGGCCGCCCCTGGCAGCGAAGACACGAACACCACCACCAGCGGGGACGGCCCGGCCAGCGCGCCTGAGCCCGAGCCCGCCAACGACGACCAGCAGCAGACCGAACTGGACGCTGCTGAAGACTCCGGCCAGGGCCAGCAGGACCCTGCGCCCGGGGGCGGGGGCACCGGGAGCGGCGGAAAAACGGGGACTGCCGCTCCCGGTCCCGCCCAAAACGACGACGGCGAGGGCCAGGACGGCACGGAGCAGGCGCCCGAGGACACGACGGCCGGCACCACCCTGCCCGGCGACGCCCCCGCGCCCGCGGACGCCGACGAGCCGCAGCCGGACCTGACCGCCGACGAGTACCGCGCCCAGTTGATGAAGCTCCGCGTCCCGGAGCTCAAGGAGCAGATGCGCGAACGCGGCCTCAAGCCCGGCCGGATGCGTAAGGCCCAGCTCGTCGACGCCCTCATCGAAGACGAGATGGGCCCCCAGGACGACCGCGACCGCGATGCCGCTCCTACCGTAGACGTGCCCGCGGCCAGTGCCCCGGAGACGCCCAGCACCGACCGCGACGACAGCCAGCCCACCGAAGTTCCGGAACCCGGGACCCCCGGGACCCCCGGGACGCCCGCGGCCGCCGACGGCCAGGACGACTCTGCCCCACAAGCGCCCGAAGAGCAGGCTGTCGCACCCGCCGACCAGATCATGGACGCCATCCACGACGCCCTGACCGCCGACGGCCGCAAGCCCGGCGACCTGGTTCCTCTGGCAAAGGTCCGCGACCAGCTGCCCGGCATGTCCCGCGAGGACACCGACGCCGAACTGCGCCGCCTCGACCGGGAACGCCGAATCCGCCTCGAGCCGGACCCAGCCCGCAACGAGCTGTCCCAGGACGAACTCGACGCGGCGATCGTCATCGGCCCCGAGGCCAAGCACCTGATCTCCACCAACGAACCCGACCGCCGAGGTGACGGCGAAGACGGCCCTGCCACACAAACCACCGGGGAACCGGCTGCCGACGAACCCGGCCAGCAGCCAGTCGATGCAGACAGCACCCAGGTCGCTGTGACGGACGATCAGAAACTCGCCCAGGCCATCGGCCAGGAACTCGTGGCGCTCATCAACGATGGCGGACCGCCGGAGAACCTGCTGAACAGGGCATTCGACCTTCTCGACCAGAACCAGGCGCGAGGCGACGAAACCCCCGAGCTCATGTCGGCACTCGAATATCTGGCCAGCCCCGAAGCGAAAATCCGCGGTGCCGCCGATGCCTATCTCGCCGAACGGGGACTGGCCGCCGCCGACGGCACCACCGTGCCGCTCAGCGAACTCCGCACCCGCGTGGACGTGCTCTCCCACGAGGAATTCGACGCCGAAATCGCCAAGATCCTCGATCGGCCCGGGGCGGTCCTGTCGGCCTCGCTGGACCCGGACGAACGCGATGAGGAAGCCGCGATCTCCACTGAAGAAGACGAGATGCACCTCATCTCCTTCTCCAAGTCCGGACGTGAACGGGCGCTTCAACTCGCCCGAGCCGCAGCCGGAGAAAAGAGCACGTCGAACGCCGTTGCCGATGCGGACAACGTGGACCCGCTCCGCCCCGCAACAGCCGGTGATCTTCCCGGTGACGCGCTCAGCATCTCCGAGGTCCTGCGCGGCATGCAGGACAACGGCCTCAGCGCCCAGGACACCGAGAAGCTGGGGCAGTTCCTGGGCGAGCGCATGCACTTCGCCGATCCCACGAGCGGCATCACTGCCTCGATGGCCCCTAACGGCGTCCGCGTTCTGTCCGACCAGATCATGGTCACTCTCGACCTGACGAACGCCGACGGCGACAATGTCGGCCAGGCCATCCGGGCTTTTGCTCTGCAGCGGGGCGAAGAGCCGCAACTCTTCAACGAACTCCTGCGCCTCCACAAGACTGTCCAGGGGTCGGGCTTCGCGAACCGTTTCGCTGCCCGCAACGAGCAATTCGCGGCCGCTCACGGCTTCACCAAAGTGGGCCTCAGCGCCAATCTCGACGTCGGCGGCTACGCCTGGGCACGTGCCGGCTTCGATTTCGCCAACACCGATTCCGCCGAATCTATCGGCAATGATGCCGCCGGCCTGATCGCCAACCGCGGCAAGGACGGCACGTGGGACGACGCGACCGTTACCGCGATGCAGGGCCTTGTCGACCGGACTACGCAGGCGGCCTCGCTCGACGAGATGCCCACTCCGATGGAGTGGGCCATGGTCGGCTGGACACCAGAGTCCGGGAGCGGCCGCGCCGCGATGTGGCCAGGCAAGCAGCTGATGCTCGACGCCTCCTGGTCGGGCGTCAAACGCCTCGACACCGCCCAGGTCACCGCGCCGAAGTCCGCCCAGGCCGAGGCCGACCCGCGGCCGGTGACGTGGCCGCAGCTATGGCACGCGGCCTCCACGAAGGCCACGGCGGCCTCGATCCGCAACGAAGGCCTCAAGGTAGGCGACGGCAGCACGTACGGCGCAGTATTCGGCCGTGGAATCTACCTGTCCACGAACAAGGACGCAGCTGACCTCTATTACTCGGAGATCGACTCCCCGGAGAACCAGGCGGAGTTGCAGTTCACCGCTCAGTCCCGGGTGAAGAACCCGTTCCGTGTCGACGTGGCACCGGACGGCTCGGACGGTACCTATCTGCTGATCGACCGGATGGCCGACGAGGGCCTGGCCGAACGCCTCGAGGACCTCGGCCCGGAAGAGATCACCGCCCGGCTGAAGGCCGCCGGGTACGACTCGGTGTACGTGCACCAGCCTGTCATGGACGACGAGCTGGGCGCCGAGATCGGCGGGTCCCAGCTCGTCATCTTCGACGCCGCCGACGTGGAGATCACCCCCACGCCCGGTACTGCGGAGAACCAGCTCCCGGCAGCGCCGCCCGCCCCCGCACCCGAGGCCCCCGCCGATGCGGGAGTGCCCGACGTGCCGACGGTCCAGCCGGGTGGCCCGCTGCCGCGGGTCATGAGCACCCAGCCGCTGTCGGACAACAAGTGGGGCGTCGACCCCGACAGCCCGGTCGCGTTCCACGCCGACGGCGAGATCGGCCAGGCCGTCGGCATGCTCGGCGACGACCGGATGCTCGACGTCGACGGCCTGCCGCTGGCCGAGCACCTCGGCCGGCTGGCCACCGACACCGTCATGGGACGTCTGCCCGCCCAGGCCCAGCTCGACCAGCTCAAGACGCTCGCGGGCCGATTGCCAGACGGGCCCGGTAAGCGGGCCGTGCAACTGGCGGTCATCGGTCTCGACGCTCCCGACGGCCCGGCACCGGAGGTCCCGGACTCGACCCCGGACGCCCTGCGCAAGCTGATGGACCAGCTGTGGGCGATCCCCCTGGTCCGCCGTGACGGCATGGAGACCGACGCCCTGTCGCAGGCTCTGGCCAAATGGGACAAGGGCGGGATGTCCGGCCGTCGTCTGGCCGATCAGGTCAGGCAGAAGGCCCACAACCGGCGGCACGAGTCCCGCGAAGGAAAACTGGAGATCGACACGGCGGTGGCCCGTGCGGTCGCGGACCTCGAGGCCCAGTACGCGGACCCGGACCGGCGCGACGACCTCAAACCGGACGTCATCCGTGACAAGCACCAGCAGGGCCTGTCCGCCGGGGAGGGGGCCGTCCCGCAGACGGCACCAGAGACCCCGTCCGGGCCTGCGCCCAGCGAGACGACGGTGGGCACCGGTCTGCCCACCCCGGCGCAACCGGCCGTCCCGGCGCCGGCTTCCGCCGAGATCGACCGGGCCGCAGTCTCCGCAGCCATCCCGAAGGGCCCGCACCGGCCCGGCAGCGACCTGACCGACGACCAGCGCGCAGGCCTCGAGGGCTACCAGGACTCTCGCAACGGCACTGACTTCAAACAGATCAACGGCGCGCTGCGGACCGGCGGTCCGGGCAACGCCCAGACCCAGCAGGCGATCGCCGGGATCGACGACGCGATGACCGGCTCGGAACTGAACGCCGACATCACCGTCCTGCGCGGGGTCCGGCAGTCCCGGGCCATGTTCGGCGACCGCCTCGACGGCGACCTGACCGGCATGCGCTGGCGCGAGGACGGCTTCCTGTCGACGTCCACCGACACCGGCGCGATCGCCCCGTTCTCCCGCGGCGAAGACCCCGTCCAGATGCGGGTGGCCGTCCCTGCCGGCACCAAGGCGATCGACCTCTACGACCCACGTGATCCGTCCGAGGCCGAGATCCTCATCGACCGCGGCCACGAGATCGAGGTCGTAACCGACCGCGGTGTGGTCGACGGGATCCGCCAGATCGACGTCCGCGTGTTGCCGAAGGCCGGCGCTGGACAGCAGGCGGGCAAACAGGAAGCCGCGCCCGCCCCTGCCCGGGCTGGTGGAAACGGTACCGCGGTACCCGCCGGGCAGGAAACTCCCGCTGCCGGCCCAGCGCCGGGTGGCGTTGTGTCCGGTGGGATGACAGCCTCTGGTTGGGATGCCGCAGCGAAGAAGGCTGCACAGGGTCAGGGCGGCCTTGATTCTGTTCCCGTCAGGTTCGGGTCCGGGGTCCCCATTTCTGTGCCTTCCGGCTGGTCGGAATCCCAGAGCGCTGTAATCGGGGATGCACTGGCCACATACCAGGGCGAGGCGTTCTCCGAGATCAACTCCTACCTGCGTGGTACCGCTGATGGCGGTCCTGAGATCACCGATGTGGTGAAGAAGATCGACGATGCGATGGCTGCCTCGCCGTTGCCGAAAGACGTACTGGTCTACCGGACGATCAAAGACCCGGGGAAAATCTTCGGTGACGCCTGGGGGCCCGACGTCACCGGGATGGAGTGGGAGGATTCGGCCTTCGCCTCCACCACCGCCGACGTCCGAGTCGCCAGCCAGTTCGCCCAAGTCGCCCAGATGGAAGAACCCGACATGCCGCCGGTCATGATGAGGATCTTGCTGCCCAAGGGCTCTCCCGGCGTCCAGGTATCCCCGATGGGGCGTCCCGACGAGGTATGGCTTGATTTCCAGCATGAAGCCGAAATCCTGACCGCCCGCGGCCAGCGTCGTCGCGTGGTAGCCGACCACGGAGTCGACGAAAACGGTATCCGGGTCCTAGACATCGAGGTGATCGCATGAAAGCGAAACCGGCTTCCCTTGCCCAGAGGTGGGCAACCGACGAGGTGCCGGCCACTGTCACCGCTGTTCCACCTGCCAGCTCACTCGTAGACCGGATGGACGGCGGCTACCAGCCGCCGGTCCTCGCCGAACCGGCGGCTGGCCCGGTCCCTGGCAGCACCGGCGGAGAGCAGAGATGAACCGGCAGCAGATGCTCGCCGCCGCAGCGGCCGCCACCCGTACCTGGACCGAGGAACACGCCGACAGCGTCCCGGCCGACCCGGGCGACTCGGCTCCGCACGCCGGGCCGGGCGGTCCGTCGGACTACGCCGAGCACCACGCCGCGCGGTCCGCGCCGGCCGCGGTGGATGACCTGCTGTCGAACCAGTTGCTGGATCTGATCGGCCGGCACCGGGCCTCGCTCGCGAAGAAGGCGTAAGAGGGGAAGGGCGGGACGTCCGGTCCGGGTGTCGGGCCCTGGCCGGTCGTCCCGCCCGCCTTTTCCACTGCACCTACCTACTTGCATGACCTGATGTTGACCGCGTGGCGAAGAAGCGGGTCTCCAGCCGCCACCGCAGATGCGGAACCACGCAACACCAGGTAACGCGACACTATCTCACCACCTCGGAAGATCGGAAGAGGTGGATCAGATAGCCGTCACCGAACGCACCCTCTGGCTCCTCGACCAACTCACCCGCACCACCGGCGGGCACACCGACGACGCCGTCCGCCAGCTCACCACCGCCTGGACGAACGCCTGGGACACCCTCACCGGCCTGTGGCGCGAACTCGTCGACCAGCTCATCAGCCACCTCGCGCAGCACGGCACCTGGCCGGCACCATGGCAGATCCACTCCCTGCCCCACCTCGCCGCCGCGACCGCCGCCACCACCCAGGCCCTCAGCAGCCTCACCCTCACCACCATCGCCACGATCATGACCGCCGCCGAAGCCGTCATCCGCGCCACCCTGTACGCCGAACCGGGCATCATGGCCTCCCAGCTCCCCACACACCTGACCGCCACGGCGATCGCACGGTACGCGGCCATGGTCCCGCCGTCCGCCCTCGAGGCGATCGTCCTGCGCGTCCGCCAGCAGGTCACCTCCCTCACCTGGCCCCTCACCCCCGACGCCACCGCCGCCATGCACCGCGCCCTGGTCGCCGGCATCGCCCTCGGCCGCAACCCGAAGGAAGCCGCACGCGACATGGTCCGCCGGGTCGAAGGCGCCTTCAACGGCGGCCTCACCCGCGCCGTCAACATCGCCCGCTGCGAGATCCTCGACGCCTACCGGGAAACATCCGGCCAGGTCCACGCGGCCAACGCCGACGTCCTGCGCGGATGGCGGTGGTCATCGGCCCTCGACCGCCGGACCTGCGTGAGCTGCTGGGCGATGCACGGCACCGTCTGGCCCCTGTCCCAGCCCGGCCCCTGGGACCACCACTCCGGCCGCTGCGCACGCCTGCCCCTGACCAAGACGTGGCGCGAGCTCGGCATCGACCTCGACGAGCCGGACGAAGACTTCCGCAGCGGCGACCAGGTCCTCGCGGCCCTGCCGGCCGCCGAGCAACGCGCGATCCTCGGCCCCGCCCGGCACGCCCTCTACCGCACGGGAGCGGTCGCCCTCGAGGACATGGCCGTCCTCAAGGACAACCCCGGATGGCGGCCGTCGTACGTGCCCCGGACCGTCCGGCAGCTCGAACTCCTCGCCGCCCGCCAAGAACCGGGCAGATCGGTCGGCTCGGACGTTTTCACCAGTAGGTCGTAGCCTCCGTGAGCAGGTCGGTCAGTTCTGCCCGTCCAACACGTGGAGCGGTTTCGAGGAGAGCGACCATCTCGTCCAGCCGGCCAGCCTCACCGAGCAGCGCCGCGAACCATGGCCCGGCGTTTTGGTACCGCTCCACATCGAGCCGCTCGCCCCGGCCAACGTGGTAGGTCCCGCAGATCGGGCAGCGGTATACGGTGGCCACCGGCGTGCCGGCCCCCAGGTGCTTGTGGTTCAGATCGAGCGCGGCCTTCTTCGCCTGGTCCAGGGTGTTGCGGTGCTTCCCGATGCACATCCTCAGCGCGCTGACCGCCTCCCCACCCATCTCCTGGTAGACGGTCAACGCGGTCAGGGCCACGACGCGGACCAGCGGGCTGGCGTCCTCGACCAGGGTTTCGAGGAACCGTTCCCTCTGGTTGGCCTTCTTGCGTCTCTTCTTGATCCTGCTCTTGCAGGTGGTGGAGCAGAAGAGGTGGTCCTGGCCGGCGGCTGCCCGCTGGCTGACCCGCGAGGTGAACGGTAGCCCGCATCGGACGCACCGGCCGGCCACCATGACGAAGACCGGCGGGTCTGCGTACCATCGCTGCCTGACCCGGCGTCGCCAGCGCCTGGTGAACCACTGGCGGGGTACGGGCAGAGGAGCCGGGCGCCAGACGAGCAGCTCGCCGGCCATCATGCTTTTCCCCGAGGCGGGACCCAGCCCTCGGGCATGTGCTGGGCCGCGTAGGCGAGCATCCGGCGGACCATGTGCGAGACGTCCACATCGGCGCGTCCGGCTCGGCCCTCGATGTGCTGGTAGCCGTCTTGCCCGACGCGGACGGACAGAGACCGTTTTCCGAGTTTGCGCTGCTCCACACGTAAGACGTTAGGTGACAGCGGCATACAACGAATACACCCGCGCAGGCGACACCCGGGCGGGGCCGGGCACGCCGAAACCCCCGGGCGCCAGGCCGCGGGGGCTTCGGAGGAACGGGCTGGGTCAGCTGATCGCGCGGTTCGCGGTCCGCAGGATCATCGGGGCGAGCTTGGCCGTGAGGTCAGCCCACGCGATGCCGGCGTCGCGGTCCCAGTCGCTGACGGCGAGCACGATTGCGCGGTCGCGGGTGGCCAGGTATTGGAAGCCGTGGGGGCCGATCCTGCAGTCGATCGTGAACGAGGTGAACGCGGATGTGGTGGCCGGGAACGCGGACGCGGGTGGCGTGCTGCTGGTCGGGACGAGGTCGGACATCGGGTGCCTCCGGGGTGAGCGGGTGCGACGCGGGAACCACCCCACGGTATCCAGCCGAACTAAAATGACGCAACACCGGTCGCCCAGCCGGGCGTCACCCTGACCGCCCCGACATCGCAGCAGGCCGGCTAGATGCCGAGCCGGTCGTAGACCCGCACCGCCATCACCCTGGCCAGACGGCCCCAGCCATCCCGGGTGACGCCGTCCGGGTTCGTGATCGCGTTCAGCTCGTCCAGGAGCTCGGCCACGACGAGCAGCTCCTCCTCGCTCAGCACGGCGACGCGCTCGCCGGCCGGGCGGTCGGCCCGTGCGGTGAGCTGCTCCAGGCGCTGCTCGCGGGTGAGGATGGTGCCGACGTCCAGGGGATCGGGTGCGTTGCTGGCCATGGTTCGCTCCTTCGTTCGACGAGCCGGTCAGGTCGGACGATACGGGCCTTCGCCGATCTCGAAGTGAGCGGACAACACTGTTTGCTTGCGCAGCGAAGCACTTCTGTCAGCGTCCTTCTCTCGGGATTCCGATCGAACCGCCGGGCCGAGGCTCAGAGGTAAGCGAGTTGCAGTTCGATAAACAATAGTGTGTGACACACATTATTATTTTACAACATAATCGTCACTATGATGTATCTGAATGTCAATAGGAATTGTAGGCATTCTCTCCCCGGCCAACAGGACACCGAAGGCCTCCCCACGGGGAGGCCTTCGTCGTTCTCCGGAGGTGCCCACCATGGCGCTCGTCAACATCGCCGGCCTCACCACCACGCTCCAGCACACCCTCACCGTCACCGCCGCCCGCACCGCCCTGGTCTCCCCCGCCCGGCTGGGCGTGCTGACCGGGCACGCGCCGGGCCGGGCGGACGGAGAGATCGGGGTGCTGTGCTGGCCGTGCAGCCCGGACCGGTCGCGGGTGGCGTGGCCGTGCATGGGCTACCGCAAGGCGGCGGCCGGCCTGGTCACTGGCCTACTCGGATAAGGCGGCCGGGCCGTCGAGGAGCCGCCGGTCGAACCGGGCGATCTCCGCTTCGGCTCGCCGGAGCTCCAGGTCCTTGGCGATGTTGGCCTGCTCGGCCGACAGGGCTTGCGCCTGGAGCTGCTTGGTCTTCTCCTTCTCCATGTCCAGTCTGAACGTCTGGCGCTGGCCCTGGATGTGCTTGACGAGCCCCATGATGCTGCCGCCGAAGAACATCAGCAGGATGAACGCGTAGATGACAATCAAATCGGGGCTCATCGGGCTATTGTCTCGTCTCGTCCCGGCCCTGGTCACCCAGCTCGTCGTGCCATCCCAGCTCGTTCAGGTGATCGGCGTGCTCCTGGGTGAGCGCTGCGGCTTCGCCGTCCGGGTCGTCGACGGGCCGGCCGTAGTATCCCGGGTCGTTGGGGTAGTCGTCCTCGTCGTTTTCAGCGGGGGGCTGCTGGCCAATCTGGGCGGCTCTGCCGACTGCGCTGGCCAGGTGTGACAGGACAGCCTCGGTGGCGTACTGCTGCTGCTTTCGGTCACCGTCGAACAGGGCTCGGGCAGCTGCCTTGGCCCAGTACGTGATCGAGTCGGCGTGGGACTCGATCAGGTGCAGCGGTGTCGAGACGTCGAATACGTCGGGTTGGTAGACGTAGGGCTCGACCTCGTAGAACCACCCGGTTCCCTGGCCCGGCCAGTCGCCCCGGTCGCGTTTCTGCTTCGTGTCGTTCATCAGCTGGCGGGCGTGCTGGGTGGAGCAGGCGTACAGCTGAGTCCAGGTGTCGCGCTGGATGTTGTCGCCGAGGGTGACGGAGCCGAACTTGTCGGCGTCCGGGTCACCGTCCGATCCCTGCCTGATGACGCCGCTGCTGTGGATGCAGATCGGGATGACCCGCCACAGGGCCGGTTTCGCGCACCAGGCGTACGGCTGACCGTCGGTCGGGACGACCACACGGCACTTCCGGGTCTCCCGGTGTTCCGTGTGGAGGCAGCTGTCGCACCGGCAGGAACCGTGGCCGGTGCACGGCTCGGCGTTCGGGTCGTCGTAAGGGTCGTACGGCCACGGGTCGACGGTGCGCCCGCGGTTCCACACGGCGGCGAGGTCCCGGGCGATCCGGTCGAGGTCGACGGTGCCGGCCTGCTGGGCGAGCTGACGGTCCCCGCGGGCGGGGTCGAGGCGGAACAGGGCTTCCTGATAGGAGATGCCCTCGGCTGCGGCGAGCGCGCGGGCGTCTTTCTTGAGCTGCTTGTTGGCGGTCATGCCGGATCACCTTTGTCTGCCGGGGACGTCCTACGCTCATCTCCGGCCGGTGCTCGGACAGCATGACGGGCCAGCGTCTTCGATGAGGGTGCCCGCGAGGCGTCGCCCCTTCGTCCTCCTCGCCCGGCTGGCACGGCGTAGGCGCGCGGTGCTGGGCTTGGATCCTGGCCGGCGGTGCGGCGGCCGTCTCCGATCGTAGGGCACCGATGACGATGGTCGCTACTGGCTGAGCCGTTCGAGGAGTGGTCGCAGGGCGGCGAGGGCGTCGGAGCGTTCGGGGCTGGCCGGCTGCTGGCTGATCGTCTCGATGCGGTCCTGGACGGCCAGGTAGAGCTGGTGCCATTCGCGTGCGGTGATCCGGTCGAGGCGGCGGGTGGTGCTGTCGCCGTACCGCTTCTGCTCGCCCACAGTCTTGTCTCTCTTTCTTCTCGGCGTCGTCCCTGATGGGGCGGCGCCTTTGTTGCCTGGAGGTCGCATTGTCTCCACCGGCGCCGGCCGTTGCCGGCGAAATCATCGATCTTCGGGAGGCGTCGGGGTCGGTCACCGCCGCGCCGAAGGAGCTGACCGGCCGGCTGATCCCGATCGACGTCATCCGGTCCGGGTGGAACCGGTCGGGGTCGCGGTACTACCCCGACACGGTCCTCGAGCGTGACGTGCCGGTGCAGTACCCGGCCGGCACGCAGATGTACATCGATCATCCGACGGCCAGCGAAGACGCTGATCTTCCCGAGCGGTCGCTGCGGACGCTGGCCGCGGTGTTCGAGGAGGACCCGTACCCGGTCCGTGAGGCCGACGGCCGGCTGGTCATGCGGACCACCGCCAGGGTGTTCGCGCCGTGGCAGCCGCTGATCCGTGAAGCGTGGGAAACGATCGGCGTCTCGATCAACGGTACGGGCAACGGCGAGTACGGCACGGCCGAGGGCCGCGACGGGCTGATCATCGAGGCGCTCACCTCCGGCCGCAGCGTGGACTTTGTGACGGTCCCCGGTGCCGGCGGCCGGATCCTCGCGCTGATGGAGTCCGACCGGTCCGGTGAGACCGCCGTACGGGAGGCCGAGTCGATCGGTACCCGGGTCGAGTCGCAGATCCACCTGCAGTTCACCCAGCTCGCCGACGGCATGTACGGCGACGGGGTCCTGACGCGCGACGAGCGGATCCTGCTCTCGTCGGCGATCGGTGACGCCCTGGCCGTGTTCGTCGGCCGTCTCGAGGTGGGCGCCCCGCAGCTGTACCAGCGCCACCCGTGGGAGCAGACCCCCGCGCCCGAGCTGCCCGCGCTCGAGATGCCCGGGCCGGTGCTGCTGGCCGAGGACGCCACCGGGCCCGGCCCGGCCGCTCCATCTACTTCTTCTTCCGTCGGCAGCCTGCCGGCGGCCGATTCCGGGCCGAACGCGCCCACCACCGTGAAGGAGGGCTTCATGCCCGAGAACAAGTCCCCCGAGGTCGTGGCGCGCGAGGCCGCCGAGCAGCGCGCGTCTGCGGCGGAGGTCGAGCTGGCCCGGTACCGGGCGGCGGAGACGGCCCGGCCGGTCGTGGACGCGCTGCTGGCCGAGTCGGATCTGCCGGAGCCGGCGCGGGCGCGGGTCCGGGCAGAGTACGGCGCTGCGGTGCTGCCGCTGCGGGAGTCCGACCGCGCTCTGGACCAGGACGTGCTGAAGGGCCGGGTGTCGGCGTCGATCGACGCCGAGCGGGCCTACGCGGCGCAGATCCTCGAGTCGGCCGGTGTGGGCCGGGTCCGGGGTGCGGGTGCTGCTGCGGGTGCGGGTTCGGGGATGCCGGCCGGGTTCGCCGGCCCGGGTACCGCGGCGTCGGCGCCGGGCGGGTTCTTCGACTTCATGCCGGCCAACCCGGTGGTGCAGCTGTCGGAGGCCGAGCGGGCTGCCGACGCGGCGAACCGTGAGGAACTGATCGGGATCTACATGGGGCGCGGAATGACGCGTGAGGCCGCCGTGATCGCGGTCAACGCCTCCTGACCCTTCACCCCCTCTCTTTCTGCTTCTGGTGCTGCCCGCCGCGCCGTTTGTGGCCGGGCGGCGTGGGGGCTGTGACTTCAAGACAAGGAGATTTCCGCGATGGCACAGCGTGACTTCATCGTCCACGAACACGGCGAGCAGCTCGACCGCAAGCTGACCTTCCCGGCCTCGGGCGGGAAGGTCGGTGACCCGTGCATGGTCGGCCGGCGGCCGGGCTACCTGCTGACTGATCAGGACGCGACCACGGGCCGGGGGACGGTCAAGTTTGTCGGGTCGGTGCGGGTGAACGCGCACGGCTACGACGCGTCGGCGAACAACGCGATCGCTGCGGGCGACGACCTGTACTACGACAACAGCCCGGGCGCGTCGAACCCGAACATCAACAAGGACGCCACGAACGGCAAGTTCTTCGGCGTCGCGGCGGAGGCCCTGGCCTCGGGCGCCAAGGGCGCCATCATCGTCGATTTCGTCTGAGTCGGCTGCTCCTCTGACCGCAACCCAAGAAGGGTCACCCAACAGCATCATGAGTACTTCTCTGTTCACCCCGGTGGTCGAGTCGCTCGGCGATTCCGCCGCGGAGACCGGCCGGGCCATGCTCGGTTCCACCGGCCACGTCAAGGGCGGTTCGCGGTCCCTGGCGATGGCCCACCCGAAGATCGCCGGGAACCCGTACAAGTACAAGGCGGCGACCGTCGAGGCGATGCAGTTCGTCGAGGCGATCCTCAAGGGCCGCACGCCGATCTACAAGTTCACCGAGGCGATGTCGACGGATCTGTTCCCGCTGCTGCACGCGGACACGATCGACCGGCAGATGTACGCGCGGTACCTGGCGGCGCCGACGACCTGGTCGAAGTACATCCGCCGGGCGAAGGTGAACGACTTCCGCAAGGTCAAGCGGTTCACCAACACGGGTATCGCCGGCCGTCTGACGATCGTGCCGGAACTCGCGGAGCACCCGGAACGGACCACGGCCGAGGGCGTCTACGAGTACGCCGTCGACAAGTACGAGGCCGGTTTCGGTCTCTCCTTCGAGGCGATGGTCAACGACGACCTCGACCTGTACGAGAGCCTGCCGGGTGACCTGGCGCAGTCCGCGCTGATCACCGAGGAGTACTTCGCCGCCCGGCTGCTCGCCGACGCATCCGGCCCGAACGCCTCCTACTTCAACCTGGCGAACGACAACGTCGCCGCGTCCAATGCGGCGCTGACCCGGGCGAGTCTGCAGGCGGCACTGACCCGGCTGATGAAGCGGACCGACGAGCGGGGCAACCCGATCGTCATCACCGCGGTGAACCTCGTCGTCGGCCCGGGCCTGTGGGCGACGGCGAACGACATCATCAACGCCACGAACTACATCCTCAAGGACGGCTCGGGCAACGAAACGCACATCTCGGGTAACGGCATCGCCGCGAACCTGTCCATCAGCGTGAACTTCCAGCTCCCGGCGGTGCAGACCACCGCGAACGCCGACACGAGCTGGTGGCTGCTCGCTTCCCCGGACGGCCCGCGGCCGCTCGCCGAGATGGGCTTCCTGCGCGGGTACGAGCAGCCGGCGCTGTACGAGAAGGTGCCGGACATGCGCCGGTTCGGCGGCGGCGCCGAGGTCGCGTGGTCGTTCGACCACGGTGACGCGCACCGCAAGGTCCAACACATCCTTGGCGGTTCGTTCGTGGACAGCCGGATGGGCATCGCATCGAAGGGCGACGGTTCCTCCGTCTCCTGATGAACCGCCGCGACCAGCTCCAACAGCGCCTCAAGCACATCACGCCCATCGACCTCGAACGAGACCCGGTGGGCGTCGTCATGTGCGAGCTGCTGGCCGACCTGCTCGACGCACTCGGGGGCGAGCAGGCCGGCACCAGCACGGCGGCGGGCAAGACCAGCACGGGCGCTGCCCGTCCCGGCCCCACCCGGGCAGGGACGGGCACACCCCGCCAAACCGCGCCGGGTACCGACCGGCAGGGACAGGAGGACGGCGTGCTGCTGCGTGAACCCGCACTCCCCGCCGACTCCGGCCCCACCCCGGTCCGGCCCGGCCACGACGCCACCTTCGTCCTGGACGAGCAGCCCGAGGGCGAGGACGAGAACCCCGGCAACACCGGCGACGGCCCGGCCGCCGCGCCGGCGCCTGGTACTCGGCGCCGTACCCCGCGCCGGGCGGGGAAGCCGAAACCCGCCACCGGCAGCGCCGACGGCGAGTAAGCCGGCCCGGCCGGGGCGCGGCATCTGATCCCAGCGGCACCCACAACCCCGCCTGCCCGGGGCTGTGGGTGCCGCTGCCCACACACTCCAGACAGGAGGAGCGCGGTGGCGAGCACCAGCACCAGCGCGACCAGCAAGGACAGCCCGGAGCCGAGTCCCGACGTGAGGGTGTGGCTCGGTAACCGTCAGGCGGTCGAAGAGGTCACCGACCACGAGCGCCTCGCGGCGATGACCGACACCGAACTCGCCCAGCAGGGCGAGCCCAAGGTGCGGCGGGCGATCCCGATGAAGAAGGCGTGCACCTTCCTCAACATCCCCGGCGGCACCCCGCTCCTCGAGGGCGTCGGCACCGTCGTCAAGGCGTGGCCGCACATGTCCGACGCGTCCGCGCCGGCGTGGGTGGCGTCGACCAGCGGCGCGTACGCGAGCCTGCTCGCCGAGCATTTCGGCGGGGTCGAGGTCCGCGAGCCGGAGGACCCGGACGTCATGCACGGTCCGTACACCACCGACACCGCCGCGGTGGCCGGCGAGACGAAGGGTAAGGGCTGACATGCTGCACACTGCAGGCCGTGACTTCGTGTGCGGCGCTCTCGGAGACGCGTCCGGTTCGCGTCCGGCGGCGGCGCAGTACATCGCGCTGACCGCGAACAACACGTCCCCGTCTGCGGGTGACACGACGCTGACCGGTGAGATCACCACGGCGGGTGGTGGTCTGGTGCGGGCGGTCGGGACGTACGCGCACACCACCGGGGCGGCGACGTACACGCTGACCAAGACGTTCACCGGAAATGGATCTGATTCATATCCGGTGACGGTCAACAAGGTCGCCGTCCTGAACGCGTCGTCGAGCGGCACGATGGTCTACTCGTCGCTGCTCTCCCCGTCGGCAACGTTCTCGGCCTCCGGCGACAACACCACGATCACGGTCACCGTAACGGTGTCATGACCTGGCACCCGTCGGCCCGCGCTTGCGGGCCGACGCCCGCCCCTCTTACCCGCCGAGCCTGACGGAGCAGCAGCATGGCCACCGGTTCCATCATCCTGTCCCCCGGCGCGGCGACACTGCCTGACGGGACGTCCAGCAACCTTGCCCCGGCGATGCAGATGACCAAGTCATCCGCGACCGCACCCGGCGTGTACTTCCTCCAGCTCGCGTTCGACGCGTCCAGCGAAGAGTGGTGCTGCTGGCAGTTCCGGATGCCCGACGACTACGCCTCCTCCCCAGTGGCGAAGGTCCAGTTCAAGATGGCCTCCGCAACGTCGGGTGGCGTGGTATGGGACGTGCGGGTCTCGGCCACGACGCCGGGCGACGCACAGGACGTCGACGCCCAAGACTTCGCGAGCGCAAACACGGGGACGACGACGGTGCCGGGCACGGCCGGCTACCTGGCCGAGACGTCGATCACGCTGACCAACGCGGACTCTCTCGCAGCAGGGGACTTCGTGGTGGTTCGCGTCGCGCGTGCTGCTGCTGACGGATCGGATACAGCTACGAATGATGCGGAACTTGTACAGGTGGCACTGAGCTACACCACGACCTGAACAAGGAGTCGTCATGCCACGGAATTTCGGGGGCTCCGGGGCCATCACCGTTTCCACCGGCCAATTACCTACTATCGATCAATGGACGATGTTGGCCATTGCCCGGGTTGGGTCGGTGGCCTCCAACCAGGCGCCGTCGGGAATCCAGAATGCGTTAAACGGCCTGTGGTTCGAGCTTCAGTCATCGGGGGTGTGGCGCACTCGCATTGAGGGCGGCGCAGCCAACTGGTCCAGTACCCACAATATGAATGCATCAACCGGTTGGGCATTCATTGCGTGTTCCAAGACCCAGGGGTCAGGAAGCCAGCGCCGATGCACCATGCCTTACAGCAGCGGCGTGCCAACCACGAGCACCGGAACCTCCAGCGCGTTAGGCGCTGCTAACGCGCTCACAGGTGCGCGAATCGGTAGCGCGGTTTCTGGCGCCTCTCCCTGGATCGGCGACATTGCTGCCATTGGATGGTTCAGCCGACCCGTGGCCGAAGCGGACCTTCCACGGTATGCATTCTCGCTTGGATCGTGGCTGTCTCTCGGCGCCGGCGCGATGTGGGTCTTTGATCAGCCTGATGTTTCGGTTCCTGTTTTGGACTGGACCGGCGGGGGTGCCAACCAGACCGCGCTCTCGGGCACCTCGGTGGCTACGGCGTCGTCTCCCATCAGCTACGGGCATCCGATCGTCCTGTCCACCAGGTCTGCCCCATCCGGGCCCAGCACCATGGCTCGTCTCTGGCACTCCTTCGAGTCCGGCCAACCATCGGGCACTGCGGTCTCGGCAGGCAACAGCGGCGTGGGCGGGGTCGCGTTCGGGTCGGTGACGATCGGCTCGGGCGCGTCGCTGACGTACGACTCGGCGGCTCCGCGTGGGTCGCTCGCGATGCGGTACACGACCGGCGGGACGGCGGCGCAGTCGTATGCGACGTGGTCGGCGTCGGAGTGGGGTGCTCCGGTGTCGCGGGTGTACGGCCGGATGACGGTCGCCCCCACGGCGGCTCCGTCGCAGACGGCGTTGCTGCGGGTGCGCTCGGGTGTGTCGCAGGCGTTCCGCATCAGCGTGAACAACCTGGGTGTGATCGAGCTGCGTAACGCGGCGAACACGTCGGTGGCCGCGTCGTCCGGGGCGATGACCTTGGGCAGCAGCGTGTGGCGGATCGCCTGGGACGTGAGTATCGGATCATCGGCGACCGGGATCGTCTACATCTACTACAACCCGGCGTCGTCGGTGCCGGACGAGACGCTGACCGCGTCGGCGGCGGATTTCGGTACGGCCGCGGTGGACGAGCTGGCGGTCGGGTGTGTGGCGTCGGTGGCGAACGTCGACATCCGCGTGGACGACGTGCTGATCACCGACCAGGGGCTGCCGGGACCGCCGGCGCAGTCGCGGTCGGTCGCCGAGGCCGTGGCGGCTGGGGATGTTCCGGCGCGTGGTGTGCTGGCGATGGCGGGCCGGGCGGTGGCGCAGACCCTGACGGTGGCCGACGCCTGGGGCCGTACCAGCGCGGTGCCGCGCGCGGCCGCGGAGGCGGTCGCGACGGTCGACAGCCCGGTCCGGGGTGTGTTCGGTCGTCCACGTCCGGTGGCCGAGGCGGTCGCGGTGGCCGACCAGGTCGGCCGGGCGATTGGGCTGGTCCGGGCGGGTACGGAGAGCGTGGCCGTGGCCGACGTGGTCGCCCGAGGCCCGTTCTCCCGGGCGGCCGGTGCTGGTGAGGCCCTGGCCGTCGACGGCCAGGGTGCGCGGTCCGGGCTGGTCCTGGCCCGGGGTGTGGCCGAGGCGGTGGGTCTGAGCGTGGTGGCTACGCGGCAGAGTGCCGGCGGGTCGGGTGCGGCGGAGTCGGTGCAGGTGGCCGATGTCGTCGGCAGGCTGGCCGGGCTGACGCGCGGTACGGCTGAGGCTGTGGTGGTCGGTGACGCCACCGGCCGTGGTGCTGCCGGGCGGGCTCGTGCGGTGGCCGAGGCCTTGGCCGTGGCCGACACGGTGGGCCGTCAGGTGGCCCGGGCCCGGAGTGCGGCCGAGGCGGCCGGCGTGGTGGACGTGGCGGTCCGGTCGGTGTGGTCCGGAGCGCGTGCGCTGTTCGAGGGCGTGGTGCTCGCGGACGCGGTGTCGCGGACCGGGTCCGGTCTGGTCGGTGTGGTCGAGTCGGTGACCGTCGGAGATGCGGTCGGCCGTGGGCCGGCGGGCCGGGCGCGTGCGGTCGGCGAGGCTGCGGCGGTGGCCGATCAGCTGGGTCGGGTCGTGGTGCTGGGACGGTCGGTGGCCGAGGCCCTCCCCGTGGCGGACATGGTGTCGCGGTCGTCCGGCGCGACTGCGGGCGGTGCGTCCGCGGTGGGGCTGTCGGATGCGGTGGGCGGGTCGGGTGCCGGCCGTTCCCGGGCGGTGGCCGAGGCTGCGGTGGTGACCGACGCGGCGGTCCGGGGTGGTCTGGTGATGGCCCGGGCGGTCGCCCAGGCGCTCGGCGTGGCCGACGTGGTGTCGCGGACCGGTTCGGGTACGGCGTCCGGGTCGGCTGCGGTGGCGGTGTCGGACGGGTGGGCGCGGGTCGTGGCGCGGTCGCGGGCTGCGGCCGAGACGGTCGTGCTGGCGGACGCGGTGACGCGTGCCGCTGGTGGTGGTTCGGCGGCGACGGTGGTGCTGGCCGTCGACGGCCAGGCAGGGCGCGGCCAGCAGGGCCGGGTGCGTGGTGTGGCCGAGTCGGTGGGGTTGCTGGTGGTGGTGCGGGTTCCTGCGCGGCTGCGGCCGGCGGGCGGCCGGGTCCGGGTGTATCCGTCTTCGTCCGGCCGGGTCCGGATCCCGAACGGGCCGCAGGTCCGGATCATCGGAGGTGTGTGGTGACCGCAGCCCGGGAGTACTGGATCGGGTCGGTGTTCGTCGTCGAGTGGGACATCACCGACCTCGACGGGACGCCGGTGCCGGATGCGACGGTGGCCGGCATCGTGGCGACGCCGTCCGGTGGCACGGCGCCGATGGTCCTGGCGCACGAGACCGGCACGGGCACGTACCGGCTGTCGTACCAGGCGGCCGCGTCGGGCCAGCACGGGTGGCGGGTGCAGTCGTCGGGTACGGCCGACGGGGTGATCGCCGGGAAGTTCGTGGTGAGCCCGGATGTGACCGGGGCGCCGCCGATCACGACGGACTTGTCGTCGGACGTCGGCCGGATCCGGCTGCTGACGACAGACACGGATGTGGCGTTCCCGCTGCACACCGACGCCGAGCTGCTCGCGTTCCTCGCCCTAGAGGGCGGGAACCTGAAGCGGGCGGCGGCCGCGCAGTTGGAGTCGATCGCCACCTCGGAGACCCTGGTCGCGAAGAAGATCAGCACACAGGACCTCAGCACGGACGGCCCGGCCGTGTCGGCGGACCTGCGGACCCGGGCGAAGGCGCTGCGGGAGCAAGCCGACCGTGAGGACCCGGCCGGCGCGGACATCGACGACGGGTTCGGATTCGACTTCGTGGACCTGGGGCCGCGGGCCTGGTACGGCGGCGGGTACTGATGCCGCTGGCGAACACCCGGATGATCCACCCGAGGTGGCAGCAGCACCACACCCGGCTCGTGACCGGCGGCATGGAAGCCACAGTCCGGGTGAGCCGGCCGGAGACGCTCGGTACCCGGGACCCGGTGTCGGGCCGGACGCCGGTGGTCCCGGCGCGGGTGTACTACGAGGGGCCGGGCCGGGTCCAGAACCGCGGTGGGCTCTCGCCTGCGGCGTCGGAGGCCGGCGCCCGGCTCGTGACCGGGAACTACCTGGTCGCCGTACCGGTCGACCTGGGCGACGTCCCGCTTGTGGACGATCTGGTCGAGGTCGTGTGCTCGCCTGATCCGCTGCAGGCCGGTCTGGTGCTGCACGTGGTGGACGTCCCGACCGCGACCCAGATTCTGCAGCGCAACCTCGGTGCCGACGTGTACCGGCCGACGATCCGGGGGTGAGCTGGCGGTGGCGACGATCTGGTTCGAGGGGATCGAGGAGCTGAACACGGTCACGGCGGAGATCGAGTCGGCGTCCGGGACGATCGGCCAGCGCGGTGCGGCGGTGGTGAAGAAGTGCGGGTTCCAGGTGGAGGCCTTGGCGAAAGGGTTCGCGCCGGTCGACACCGGTGCGCTGAAGAACTCGATCAGCACGGAGTTCGACGGTGATGGCCGGTTCGGGGCGATGACCGCCGACATCGGCTCGGACCTGAAGTATTCCGGTTTCGTCGAGTACGGGACCCGCCGGATGGCCCCGCAGTCCTACCTCGGCCCGGCGCTGGACCGGGTCGAGCCGGACTTCGTCGCCGCGGCCGAGGCCATCTCGATGATCGGCCTGCACGGAGGCGGTGGCCGTGCCCGACCTTGAGCCTTCCGTCGCGCACGCCCAGGCGCTCGCCCAGTTGGCCGCCACCCGCCTCGCGGTGCTGGGGTCGGCGCTGACGGTGTACCTCGACGAGGTGCCCGACCAGGCGGAATACCCGTACGCGGTGGTCTGGACCGCGGGCGGTAGCCCGCTCGGCGGTGACGCGGAGCGGCTGTCCGGGTGGGGCGGTGAGGTGGTCACCACGGTGACGGTCACGGTCGCCGGCCTGGCCCGTGCCGATGTGATCGGCGGCGTCGACCGGCTGATCCTCGCGCTGCACCGGTGGCGTCCGGTGCTGCCCGGGCGCAGGCCCGGTGACGTGGCGCATGACGGTGGGGGTGGCCCACCGGTTCTTGATCCTGTTCCCGCTGACGGCGGACGTCCTGTATGGACGTCCGCCGTTCTGTTTTCCCTGCATTCATCCCCCATGACCAGCTAGAGGAGCGTGACGGCTTGGCCGGAACGAGGAATCCTGCGACCGCGCCGGGCGCGACGGTCCAGGTCAACAGTGATGGGTCGGTGACCGCCCACGGCCCGAGGGCGTGGGTCTGGTGCACCGACGAGAGCACCGGGGCGCGGGCGGACTATCCGGCGTCGATGCTGCCCAAGGCCGGGCTGAAGCCGGTGGCCGGCTACGAGGTCAATTTCAAGAAGGTCGGCCGGAGCCCGAAGACGGTGGCCGAGCTCGCCGCGATCGGTGAGACCGGCTCGGCGAAGGGTTCGAGTAAGAAGGAGCCGGGCCAGTGAGCCAGCCGATGTCGGTGACCACGAACGGGACGGTCGCGGTGGTTTTCGTGCCGACGATCGCCGATCTCGAGGAGCCGTCGCCGACGGAGATCAGCGCGGTGGGGTCGCTGGATGTGTCCTGCTACCTGGCGGGCGATAACGCGCTCAACACCGAGACCACCGAGAGTAACGTGGAGGACCCGCGGCTCTGCTCGAAGAAGGTGTTCGAGCAGCCGGGCGACTCGACGGACACCCTGGAGTGGACGTACGTGTTCAACCCGGACAGCCCGGCGGACAACGAGGCCGAGCTGGAGCTGGTCGCGGGTCGTAAGGGCTTCGTGGTCATGCGGTGGGGTATCGACGCTGACCAGGCTTTCGCTGCGGGCGACATCGTGGATGTGTTCCCGGTGATCCTGGGTGTGCAGCGGCGCAACAACCCGTCGCGGAACAGCGTGCACCGGATCACGCAGAAATGTTTCGTCACTGGCGAGGTCATCCGTAACGCGGTCGTCACCACCTGACGTCTGGTTCGCCAGATCTTGCGCCGCGTTGTTCCGAGGACGTGGCGCGAAGAGGTGCCGGGCCGTGCACCTCCCCGCACGGCCCGGCACCTGCACGTCCCTGTCGTTTCTGTCCGGCCCTGGTACGCCCTGTTGTGAGGCTGCCGGGTCTGGGTTGTCCCCGTGCGCCCCCTGCGCAGCCGGGGGCAGAAGGCGAGTTCCCCGCGATGTCGGCTCTTCCCAAGTCCCCGCTGACGTTCGATCAGATCCTCGACGAGGGTTCCCCGTCGCAGGCCCAGGTGCCGCTGTGCCTGAACGGCCGGCTGGTCCAGCAGTACGAGGCGGTCATCGCCCGGATCGGGGCGCGTGCCGCCGACCGGGCGGCTGCGGCCCGGGTGGCCGGCAGGGTGGATCCGGACGATCCGGACCGGCGGCTCGGGACCCGGGCGCCGGGCGTGCCGGTGGAGGTGCGGGATCCGGAGCAGGAGGAGGCGGATCGGCTGCAGCAGGAGATGCGCCGGTTCACCGTGGTGTTCACGCTGGCGAACATCGGGGCGGAGTACAACAAGTTGATCCAGGCGCACCCGCCGCGCCGGGACCCCGCCGACGCCAAGCGGTTGCATCCGCATGACTCGGAGGGGTTCAACTCGATCACGTTCTTTCCGGCGCTGGTGCGGTTGTCGCTGGCGGAGCCGGAGATGACCGATGCCCGGTGGGAGAAGCTGCTGACCGGGCGGGCGCGGATCTCCGACGCGCAGTTCGAACGGCTGGCGGAGGCCGCCGTGAAGGTGAACCGCCGGGACCATGATCTCCCTTTCTCGCTCGGCGACTTGGAGAGTCACCGGCGCTGAGGCGCCGGGTCCAGGTGGCCCGGACGCTGGGTGTCAGCGTGCGCCGGTTCGAGGGCTGGGAGCCGGCGACGATCTGCGCGGTGACCGCGTGGGACGAGGCGGGACGGCCGGCGGCCTGGACGATGCGGCCGGAGCCGGAATGGGACGGCCGGGAACGCAGCCTGATGCTCGCGCTGGACATGTGGGAGGCGGGGCTGTGCCGCAGGTGTGGTGAGCACCTGGAGCAGTCGGCTGATCCGGACACCGATCCGGACGATCCGCGGTCGTCGCAGGCGTGGCGGGCCGAGGACCCCACCGAGTGTTTCTCCTGCAAGGTCCTCGCGCGGTCGGAGCGGCGGGCCGCGCCGCGTGGCGATGACGACGAAGACGCGTCGCCGTGGCTGATCCATACGACGCAGTTGGTGCCGAAGACTCCGCGGGCTCCTGGCCGGCGGCGCCCACCCTGAGAATGAAAGGGGCGCCGCGTGTCGTCTCGTACTGTGTCCGTGCGGCTGCGAATGGCAGTCCGTGACTACGTTCAGGGCGCTGCGCAGGCGATCGGGGCGAACAAGCAGCTGCAGTTGTCGCAGCGGCAGGTCGGGGCGTCGGCTGGTGAGGCCGGTGAGGCGCTGGGTAAGTACGGCGACCAGGCGAAGAAGGCCGGGGAGCAGGTCCAGCGTTCGGGGCAGGCCGCGGGGCGTGGCCTGTTGTTCGCGGGTGCGGGTGTGGCGGCGCTGGGTGCTGCGGGCGGTGGGTTGAAGGCGTTGCCGCCGTTGCTGGCGGCGACGGCGACGGGTGCGGCAGCCCTGCCGGGGATCTTGGCGGGTGCGGCGTCCGGGATGGGCGTCATGTATGTGGCGTCGCGGAATCTCGGCGACGCGCTCGGCAAGGTCAATGAGTTGTCGGGGAAGGACCCGTTCAAGAAGCTGGCCCCGTCGGCGCGGCAGTTGGTGGAGCAGTATGCGGCGTTGCGGCCGGCGATGGTCGGGATGCAGCAGGATCTGCAGGGCCGGGCGTTCAAGGGCACCGCGGCCGGGCTGGATCTGTTGGTGTCGCAGACGTTGCCGCAGGTGTCTGGCGGCCTCAACAAGATCGCCGATGACTGGTCGGAGTTGTTCGCCGAGATCGCCTTGGCCAGCTCGTCGCCGGAGGCCGTGGGGGCGTTCAACGCGATCACCGCGTCGGCTGATCATTTCTTCGACGGGGTGACGGCGCGGGTCGGGCCGACGTCGAAGTCGATCGCCACGCTGATCAACTCGGCGGACCCGGTGGCGCGGGCGGTCGGGGACGGGCTGCTGGGCTGGCTGGACGAGTTCAACGCCGGTGTCGAGAGCGCCCGGGCCAGTGGGGACCTGGCGGCGTTCTTCGAGAGCGGGCAGCACGCTGCGCGTGAGTTGATGAACATCACCCACGACGTCTTGGCGATCACCGGCATGGTGATCAAGGAGGCGGCGGCGTCGAACGACGCGATCGGTCAGGCCGGCGCGTCCCTGCGCACCTACGTGGCCTCCGGTGAGGCTGCCGGGGACGTGGCGGGGATCGTGCACACGCTGACGACCGCGTGGGAAGGCCTGAGCGCCGTCCTCGGGCCGATCGGCGCGGTGCTGCGGGACGCGGTCGCCGATCCGGGGATGGCGGCGTCGGTCGCGCAGCTGTTCGGGATCCTGGCCGCCGGGTCGGAGACCGTGGCCACCCTGCTGCGGATCCTGCTGACCTTGAACGATGCGCTCGGCGGGGTGCTGTTCGCCGCGGTCGCTCTGGCCGTCGGCGTCGCCAAGATCGGCACGGCGATGACCGTGACCACCGCCGCGGCCACGAAAGGCGCTGCCGCGCTGACCCGGTACGGTGCGGCCGGTGCCGCAGCAGGTCGGGGCCTGACCGGGCTGGCCGCGGGCGCGGGGAAGGCCGCGGGCGCGTTCCTGGCCCTGGAGCTCGGGCACCAGGTGTTCGACGCGTTCCAGAACGACGCGGCCAACGTCGCCGGCCTCGACGCGTCGCTGAAGCAGCTGGCCGAGACCGGGAAGTACGCGGGCGAGCTGCAGGAGGCCTTCAGCTACGGCTGGGGGGAGATGGACACCCAGGCGTGGATGGCGTCGTCGGACGGCTGGTTCGCCGGCATGCTCGGCGGGCTGGAGAAGGCGATCCCGCTGACCGGGGACCTGGCCCAGCTGTTCGGCAGCCCGTCGTTCGCGCAGGCCGAGGGGAACTTCGCCGCGCTCGACGCGCAGCTGCTGTCGTACGCGCAGACGACCAAGGACGTCGAAGGCACGGGCCGGGCCTGGAACGAGGTCATGAACCGGTCCGGCGTCTCGATCGAGCAGATGCAGCAGCTGCTGCCCGGGACGTGGGCGGAACTGCAGAAGATGCAGGCCGCCGCGCACGGCGCCGGCGACGGCACCGCGGCCCTGGCCGCCCGGACCGCGCTGTTGAACGCTCCGCTGGAACAGACGGTCACCCTGGCACGGTCGGTGCTGGACGTCTTCAACGAGCTCAACGGCGGCGCGCTGTCGTGGGGTAAGGCGCAGATCGCGGCCGAGGAGTCCCTGGACGCGCTGAACGAGACCTTGGACAAGAACGGCCGCACGCTCGACGCGAACGCGAAGAAGGGCCGGGACAACCGGACCGCGTTGTTCGCGATGGTCGAGGGCGCGGCCGCGGCGGCGCAGGCGAAGCTGGACGAGACCGGGTCGGTGGAGAAGGCCGCGCAGGTCTACGACGGCTACATCCAGCGGCTGCGGGCGGCGCTGCTCGAGCAGGGGTACGCGCCGGCGAAGGTCGAGGCGCTGATCGCCAAGTACGCGGAGATGCCGGCATCCCTCGAGGCGGCCGGGCAGGCGGCGAACACGCTGAACGCGAGGTTGGCGTCGATCCCGAAGGGGACGACGTTCACGTTCAACGGTGACAGTGTGGTCGACGGGGCCGGGAACGTGCTGGACCTGGCGCACGGGATCGCTGGGCTGCCGCCGGGCAAGACGTTCAAGTGGGACGGCAAGAACCTGGTCGACTCGACCGGGAAGGTGTACGACCTGGCCCAGGCGGTGCAGGGCATTCCGGGGTCGAAGTCGACGAAGGTGTCGACGCCGGGCGTGGACGGGTCCACCGGCAAGGTGGAGAACCTGGTCGCAGAGCTGCAGGGGATGCCGGACGGCCAAGCCTCCATCAACGTCAACAACACGCAGGCCCTGGCGGCGATCCGGCAGGTCCGGCAGAACCTGAGCAACTTGGGCGGCTCGACGGTGGCGATCGGTAACGCCGCCGGCGGCGCGTACGTGCCGCGGCAGCGCGGTGGGGTGACGGCTGCGGCGGGTGGGCTGCTGCAGCCGATGATCGCCCCGCCGGGCACGAGGTACCAGTGGGCGGAGCCGGAGACGGGCGGGGAGTTGTTCCTGCCACGGCGGGGGATCAACCGGGCCCGCGGCCGGGCGCTGCTGGGTGTGGCCGCCGAGTGGTACGGGATGCGGATGATGCCGATGCGGTTCGGCGGCGTCACCCTGGCCGCGGCGTCCGGGCTGGTGAATGTGGCGCCGAAGGAGGTCGCGACCACGTCGACGGAGACGCGGCAGAAGGCGACCAAGCTCGACTACGCCGAGGCCGCCCTGGACGCGAAGAACGCGATCGCCGCGCTGAACAAGGAGTTGAAGGCGAACGGCCGGTCGTTCTCGACGGCGACGGCGAAGGGCCGGGAGAACCGGTCCGCTCTGTTCGACGGGATCCGGGCGGCGCAGGAGGCCGCGAACACGAAGTTCGAGGAAACGGGCAGCGTGAAGAAGGCGAACGCGGTGTACGACCAGTACATCGCCCGTCTGAAGACCACGTTGAAGCAGCAGAAGGTCAACTCGGCGACGATCAAGTCGTTGATGAAGCTGGCGCAGCCGCCGGAGTACGACGTGCCGAAGGCGGCGCCGAAGCCGCCGCCGGTGCCGACGAACAGCTTGGGCAACATCGGCTTCGCGAAGGCGTGGATCTCCACGCTCGGCGGGATGGACGACCTGCGCGACCAGCTGTCGCTGAACCAGGTCGGGGTGAACACCGGCACCGAGTACGGCCGCGAGAACCTGTCCAACATCATCAGCTTCTTGGAGTCGGCTGCGGCGATGGCTCAGGCCCGCTACGAGCAGACCAAGTCCGCGAAGTCGGCGACGGGCGAGTACGACAAGCAGATCGCCGCGCTGCGCAAGATGCTCGCGTCGAGTGGCTACCCGAAAGCCACGATCGACTCGCTGATCAAGACGTACGGGCGGATCACCCTGGTCCCGAACCGGGAGGGCGGCATCCACATGGCCGCGCAGGGCCTGGCCCGGATGGACAAAGCCCAGCTGTTCATGGGACGGGCCGCAACCATGTACGGGTTCGCCGAGCGTGGCACCGGCGGCGAGGCATTCATCCCGCGCAACGGGTCGCGGCAACGGGGCCGGGACCTGCTCAACGTCGCGGCGGGCTGGTACGGCGGGCGGGTGGCGTACGGACGTCCGGCGTCGTCGGCGTCGTACGACTACTCGACGCATCTGTCAGTCACGCCGCTCAGCTACAACCCGACGCCGGCGGAACTGGCGACGTATCAGCGGGAGATGGACGCCCGTGCCCGGGTCGGCCGGCCCCGCTAGTCCCCTGTCCTGCAGCAGCTGAGAGAAGGGGGCGCACGGTATGCCTCTGTCCAGGGGTGCCCAGTCCGGTGGCAATCCGGATCCCGGTGACGGCGGTGCCGGCGAAGGCGGCGGTGGTGGGTTCGTTCCCGTCATCGAGCCGATCGGGTTCTACGAGCCGTGGTGGCTGGCCCCCGACGGGACGGACCTGCAGCTGAACCCGCCCGGCTCCGACCTGTTCAGCTTGAAGTCCGTGTCTGGGCTGGGTGCGGTCCCCCTGGACCAGGTGACCGCGCCGGCCGCCGACGGTGGTGTGACGGTGGAGTCCGAGCGGGTCCGGGAACGGACGATCGTGTGGCCGCTGCGGATCCGCGGGGACACGCACCTGCAGTTCCTGGAGCGGTGGCGGTACGTGACCGACTTGTTCACCCAGACCAAGAGGCTCGGCCCGGGCAGGTTGTTGCTGATCCGGCCGGACGGCACCTCGAGGGAGATCATCGCGCGGTACCGGTCCGGGCTGGAGCAGGAGCCGGAAGACGGTGCGTGGCGGCAGGCCACCCCGAGTATCACGCTGTTGTGCCCGGACGGGTACTGGCAGGGCGTCGAGCCGGTGTCGAAGACGTGGTCGCAGGAGACCGGGGCGGATTTCATCACCCCGACCTACCCGGCCATCAGCAGCGGGCAGGTGCTCGGTGAGGCGACGCTGTCCAACAGTGGGGTGGCGGACGCGTGGCCGACGTGGACGATCCGTGGGCCGCTCTCCTCGCTGACGGCGACCAACGTCACCCGCGGTGAGACGTTCGTGCTGACGTACACGCTGACGGCCGGGCAGGTGCTGACGATGTCGACCCGGCCGATCCAGGTCCGTGGCCCGGGCGGTGTCCAGGCCATCAGCGCGTTGAACCTGCTGGCCGGTGGGATTCCGTGGCGGGTCGACGCCCGGTCGCAGACACAGATCCAGTTCTCCGCGTCCGGTGCCGCGGCGCCGACGGTGCCGGGCGGCACTGACGGCACGGCGATCACGGCGCAGTTCCACGAGAAATTCGAGACTGCCTGATGGGCCGGTCGCGGTACGAGGTGCTGATCACCAACGCGGCGGGCACCACGATCCTGACGGATCCGATCGGTCACGCCGACCCGGTGACCAACACGCCCGGCCACAGCCGGATCGAGCTCAAGCCCAGGCACAACGAGGCGGGGTTCGGCGAGCTGCAGGTCAGCGCGGTGCCGTGGATCCTGTCGGCGGTGCAAACGCCGGACGCCCGCCTGGTCGTACGGCGCACGGACGAGCCGTCGGGGCAGGTGGCGGTGGAGTTTTCCGGGCCGATCGAGGCGCCGGAGAATGCCTACAACATCGAAACCGACGGGACGGACGGGTACGGCACGGTCAAGGTCAAGTGCACCGACGACCGGGTGTGGTGCGGCTACCGCCTGGTGTACCCGAACCCGGCGCAGGCCGCGACCGCGCAGACGTCCGCGAAGTACGCGATCGCCGCGGTAAACCCGGAGACCGCGATGTACGCCCTCGCCAACCTCAACCTCGGCCCGGGTGCCCTGGCCGCGCGCAGGTTGACCGGGCTGACGATGGCGGCCGGCGCGAGCCTGCTGCCCGGGGTGACGGTGTCCGCGTCGTTCACCCGCGACACGATCCTGTCGGACGCGCTGCGGGAGGTGTCGCGGCTGGCCGGTGGGGCGGGGCTGGGGTACCGGATCGTGCAGACGTCGTCGGGCATGCAGTTCCAGGTGTTCAAGCCGCAGGACCTGACCGCCAGCGTGGTGTTCAGCCGGCCGATGGGCAACATCCGCGAGTTGACCTACGCGGCGTCGGCGCCGACCGCGACGGTGGCTGTCGTCGGTGACGCGACCGCCGGGATCGGCCGGGTCATCAAGGAACGGATCAACACCGGCGCGCACAGCAGCGGGTGGGCGCGGCGTGAGGTGTTCGTCGACGCCCGCGGGGCGGCGAACGCCGGCGAGCTGGACCAGGCCGGTGACGAGGCGCTCAAGGAGCAGGGCCCGCAGACGCGGTTCAGCGCGCGGGTGATCGAGACGCCGCAGCTGCGGTACGGCTTCGACTACCCGCTCGGGGCGCAGGTGTCGGTGCAGCCGTACGGCGGCGGGCCGTTCGTGTCCGCGCTGGTGCTGGGGGCGGACATCACGGTGACGCCGGACCGGGGCGAGGTTGTCGAGCCGATCGTCGGCACCGACAACGACCTGCTCGCCGACGCGAAGGCCGCGGAGATCCGCAAGCTGTGGCGGACGATCGGCCGGCTGCAGGGCGCCCTCTAAACACGACTTCACTACCCGACCACCGAGGACGAAGGAGGTGGCCGGGTGGCGTACGAGTCGTACCCGAACACCGGACACAACAACCGTGCGGTCACCATGCCGGAACTGGAGCAGCTGGCCGGCGCGCGGCTGTCGGGGCTGATCGGGTTCACCGGGACGACACCGGTGTACGCCGATTCGTCCGGCAGGCAGGTGAAGATCCGGTCGGGGGTGCGGGCCCTGATCCGGGGCATGATCTGGCGCAACATCTCCGAGACGGTCGTGGACAACACGCAGATCGTCGCGAACGCCACGTCGAACCCGCGGATCGACCTGCTCGTGCTGCGGATGAACCGGGCGGCCGGGGCGGCGTTCTCGATCACCCCGGTGGTGATCACCGGTACGGCGGCGGCGACGCCGATCGTGCCGTCGGCGGTGCGGCAGGACACGGTCGACGGGACCGGGGTGTGGGACATCCCCCTGGCCGAGATCAAGGTTGCTGCGGGTGCCACGACGATCGCGGCGGCGGACGTGACGAACCGGGCGTGGTGGATCTCCGGGTCCGGGTACGTCGGGTTCAGCCTGGGCCGGCCGCCGGTCGAGGCGGGTGTGGTGTTCACGGAGCAGAACACCGGGATCCACTGGATCGGGACCACCAGCGGCACGTACATGAGGCTGGCGTCGAATTCCGGGGTCATCGAGGTTCCCGCGCCGTCCGGCTGGTCCGGGTCGACGAAGGTCGTGCGGGCCGGGGACCTGGTCGTCGCGTCCGTTGCGGTCAAGCGGACCGGGTCGAACATCGCGAACACGGTGGTCGCGACGGTCGCGACGCTCGGTGCCGCGTACCGGCCGGCGGCCGAGTGGCAGGGCGTCTACCACTGCACCGGGCCGGACCATTCGTCGAATCTGCGGATCACGACGGCGGGTGTGATCACGGCTGACCCGACGTATCAGGGCGGCGGCATCGATTCGGGGTCGTTCGTCTTCGGCAACATCACGTGGCTCGCCGCCACCGCCTGACGGGAAGAGACATTCATGGCTGACACTGTGCGGCACCCGTTCGGCGCGGGAATCGCCGACTACGTGTTCGAGGCCGACACCGGTGGTGTCGTGTCGGTCGGTTCCGGCGCGGTGATCCAGTTCTTCAGCGCGCGGACCGGGGGGACGCAGTACACCGACCTGGCCGAGGACGTCGACGGGACGACCCCGATCACGAGCGTCGTGTCGCAGGACGGCTCGAACGGCGCGTACGCCGCCGGTGACATCGCCCAGTTCTACGGGCCCGAGGGCGTGTCCATGATGTGGGCGTCCGCGGACGGCGGCCCCCGGAAGCTGATGTTCGCGAACGACATCGCGGGCCGGGTCGGCGACGCCGTGCTGCACGCCCTGGCCACGGCCAAGGGCGATCTCCTCGCCGCGTCGGGGTCGGGGGCGCTGCAGCGGCTGGGTGTCGGAACGAACGGGCAGGTGCTGACCGCCGACTCCAGCCAGGGCGCGGGGATGCGGTGGGCGACGCCGTCCGGCGGCGGTGGCGGGGGCACGGCGTCGCCGACCGGGGTGCTGTGGGTCGCCGCGGTCAACGCCCCGACCGGGTTCGCCGGCGCGAACTACTTCTGCGACGGGGTGGCCGACGACGTTCAGATCAACACGGCGCTGAACAACGTGCTGGGGCTGCCGGTGATGCTGTCGCCGGGCGACTACTACATCGCGGCGCCGGTGCAGCTGCTCGGGGTCAACGACGTGGACACCGAAACCACGAAGATCCTGCGCGGGTCGGGTACGTACAACACGGTGTTGCACGTGACGTCCGGGATCCTGGCGGGTATCCAGCTCGGGGACGCGGTGTGCCCGGTGGTGTCGGACCTGACGTTGTCGATCGCGGGGGCCACGCACGGGATCTACGCGACGAAGCCGGTCGCGGTCGGTGCGGGTGAGCGGTCGTTCTGGCACGGCACGATCGAGCGTGTCGCGATCAAGGGGCCGTTCGTGTCCGGGTCGCACACGGGCTGGGCGATGTCGCTCGGGTCGGGGTTCCGGTTCACGGTCACGAACATCGAGGTCGCCGGGGTCCTCAACGGGATCCGGGTGCTGAACGAGAGCGCGACGTTCAACTGCGGTGACGCGGTGTTCTCCCGCTGCTTCGTGGAGATCATCGGGAACGGCGGGACCGCGTACAACATCAGCTCCCCTGCGGGCAGCTGCAACCAGATGACGTTCATCGCGTGTTTCGGGATCGCGCAGCCGGCGAACACCGGAACGACGATGTGGAAGTTCGACGGCGGCAGCAGCCACATCCGGGTCATCGACTCGAACGCCGAGCAGTTCCTGACGACCGTGTCGCTCGGGTCGTCGTCGCGGGACTGCGTGGTCGACATGGTCCACGTGACCCTGCGTAACGGCGCGGTCCTCGCAGACCTCGACGGCTACTTCTCCCAGGTCATGTGCGGGCTCGCCTACGTCGAGCCGGCGGCGACGGTAACGCTCGTCGACGACGACAACAGCTACCACCCGAACGTCTTCGGCCCGTGCGCGATCTACGCGGACACCGGGTCCACGGTCAACGGCGATGTGGTCGAGACCCTGGTACTGAAGGACATCGTGCTGGACGGGCCGGGCACGGTCGCGGCCGCGTTGCGGGCCGGGCGAGCGGCGCTGATCGGCAAGACGAAGCTGCTGACGTACGCGGCGACGGTGACGATCGACTGCAACGCCGGGTCGTACCAGCGTCTGGTTCTCACCGGCGCCACCACCCTGGCGGCGCCGACCAACCCGGCGGACGGCCAACGCCTGATCGTCGAGCTGATCCAGGACGCGACGGGGTCGCGGGCCGTCACGTGGAACGCGGCGTTCGTCTTCTCCACGACCCACGCCAACACGCTCACGACCACCGCCAGCCGCCGAGACCTGTTCGAGTTCGTCTATGTCGCCTCGAACGCGAAGTGGTACGTGCTCAACAGCTCCAAGAACCTGACCTGACCTGCGAGCGGCTCAGGCTGGCGGGTTCAGCACCTGGAGCACCGCGTCGAGCCGGTCTCCGAACGTCGCCTGGAGATTGCGGTGCGGGTGGGCGAGAAGGTGCGCGCGCAGTACCGCGTCGTGTTGCGCGTTGGTCGCCTCCATGATCTGCCGGCTCACCGCCTCGAAGTTGGCAGCCGCCGGTCCGGTGAGGACCTGCTGGGCGGCGAGCACTCCAGCGGCGCGGGTGGCCGGGTCGGCGCAGGCCGGCGGCGGCACTACCACGACGGTGCGGCCGTCGCGGTCCTCAAATTGTGGGCTGGCCAGCTCGTATTCCCACGGGCATCCGGTGACGGGGCAGGCGTCCACCGCCCGTGATCCGGGGATGGGCTGTGGGATGTCGTGCGCTGGGCCGGCGAACATCTGCCCTGGCGTGCCGGTGGCCCGCCATCGGGTCTCGCCGGCGGGTACCACGGTGGAACGCCGCGGCGGCCCGTCGCCGTCGTAGATCTCCACGACGAGTGGCTCGCCGCCCATACGGCTGGTGTAGACGGAGAAGGCGCACGCTGTCAGGGCGTCGTCGTCTTGGGGCTGCACGAGGCCGAGCGTACCGGCGGCAGCGGGCGCGCCGGTACCACAGCGTGTTCAGAAGGGCCGCGTCCTCGAGGGCGCGGCCCTTGCGCATTCCGGGAGAAGGAGGCGGCGTGGGCCAGCCGAACGAGCAGCAGGACGAGCCATTGGCGGAACTCGCGCCGGTGGGCATGGAGGAGGTGGCCGGCACGGTGGCGATGCCGCCGGAGGATCTGACGGCGTGCCCGGGCGGGCACGACGACGCGGCGGACCAGGCCGTGGTCGTGCAGCCGGGCGGGGGTGGGTCCTGATGGCGACGGTGTCGGGGTGGTCGGTGGAGCCGTGGGGCTCCAGCAAGATCGGCAACTTCAAGGTGCCCACCACCACAGTGGTGCTGCCGCTGCGGCGGGAGGTCGCGGCGCTGCTGCTCGGGTTCGCCGGGGACTTCCACCGCGAGGTGGAGCCGCTGGTCGAAGGCTGGTGCTGGGGTCATAACCCGCGGAAGATCGCGGGCACGAACGTTTGGTCGGAGCACGCCTGGGGCGGGGCGATGGATCTGAACGCTCCGGAGCACGCGATGGGCGCGAAGAACACGTTCAGCCCGTCGCAGCGGGCGACGATCCGGGACCTGCAGGACAAGTACTCGTACCAGGGGAAGCGGCTGATCCGGGCCGGGATGGACTTCACGCGGCCGGACGACATGCATTTCGAGGCCCGCGGGGCGAAGGCGGATCTCCTGGCGGCGGTGGCGCTGTTGCAGGCGCCTGCGAAGGTGTGGCGGGAAGGCGAGCGGCTGCTGCGGTTGCGGCGGCCGCCGGTGCGGGGTGCGGATGTGCTGTGGCTGCAGAAGAAGATCGGTGCGATGGCGGGGAAGCCGGACGGGGTGTTCGGGGTGAAGACGGAGTCGGGGGTGCGGTGGTGGCAGGGCCGGCACCGCCTTGTCGTGGATGGCCGGGTGGGGGCGCGGACGTGGGCGTCGATGCTCGGCCGTTCGGTCACATTGAAATAACCGTGGGTGCTTTGCTGATTACCTGAGCGTCACTGGAATTGAGGCGGGGCGTTGGTCATTCCAGCCGCCCCGGCGGCCGGAATGGCGTAACTCGTACGTCCGTAGCATTAGATCGGTCGCAAACGGTGTCTTTCGCGGCTATCTCAGGCACAATGGCACGGACCGGATCACATCCGGACACGATGGACCCATGGCCGTGGATATCGGCTGGGTCTCCCGCGGCTTGCCTTGTAAAAGGGGTGGCGAGCCGGCAGGGACGAGGCAGCGTACGCGGCAAACGATCACCGCCCCGTCCCCACCGGATCGCTACTGCGGCCGGCACTACGCCGTCTGCACCGTCGGTGGGGGCACTGCGGGCAAGGCAGTGTCCCCATCGGCGCGCGGCGGCACGGTCCGCGGTGGACAAGCTTTCACGGCGCAGGGCTTCTGCGCTGATCAGAGCAAGTCGTCAGCAGGTCCGTCAACGGTGCGTTACATCTCGCCCTGAGGGTGGTTTCACCGGGGTGAAACGCTTCCCCAGGGGCGTGCGCAGACCGTGGACGGTACATATTTCAGGTGTCCTGACCTGCACATATGAGATCGCGGAGATGAGACGCCGAGCTGCCGTTCGGTGGTCTCTATCCGGATCTCACTCTTGGGTACCATAACGCCCCGTAAGGCGGGGCGTTATGGCCCGGTTTAGATCATTCACGCGGTACGGGTGCCGGTTTCCGGGCCTGGCGTACCACAGAGAGCGTTTTCAGAGCAGGGGCGAAGGCCTCTACCCAGGACCGTACGCGCCGGTAGGCGCGCGGCCCGGGTAGAGACCTTCGCCCCTGTTTTCGTCGTTGCCGCGCAGGTCAGTGCCGCTGCCCGCCCCCGGAGACGGCGGGCCCGGCATGCAGGTGCATGCCGGTCCCGCGGTCAGGGCCGGTACGGGCTGTCCCGCTCGGCGACGCGGGTGTGCCATCCCCGCGACATCACCCGACATCACCCCGGAAAGGTGAATCCGAGTGGAGGCCACCCTCAGGAGTGAGGTGTCCGCGGGGCAAGCCCGGGCAACGCCGCCACAGCGGCCATGGGGAACGGGCCGTCGGCGTCCGGCCCGAGCGCGTCGAGGTCCTCCAAGAGCATGTCGATCGCGGCCCGGTGCTCGGCGATCAGCCCACGAACCCGGCGGGCGTGCTGCTCGCGGTCGTAGTAGGACCGGATCCGGGCGAGCATCGTGGTGATGTTTCCGGCCAGCGCGGCCAGGCCGGTGTCGCCGGACTCGACGGCGGCAGCCAGAAGCTGGTCGAGGTTGGAGACCTCGGGCAGCGGCTGGCGGGGCCCGGCGAGAGCGGCGAGTTCGGCGTACGCGGTACTGATCGCGGTCTCGGCCCGCTCCCCGGGACCGGCGGCCGTGCTGGGCGCGGCCTGCACCGGGCCGCGGGTGATGAGTGCGAGGCCCGTGCCGGCCGTGTCCTCGGCGGCCGGTTCCTGCGGCTCGTCGGCGCCCGGCCCGGGTGCCGGGGGCGGGGTGGGACGCAGCTCGGGTACCGGGGGCGCGGTGGGGCGCGGGTGCCGCTGGTCGAAGATCGCGACGAGGCGGGCGGCGAGGTCACGCTCGTTCGACGCCAGCTCACTGATGACCTCGGTGACGGTGTGCAGGTCCGCGGCGATGTCGGCGGCGATCGCACGGACACGTTTGCCGGCGGAGAACATTTCCAGGATGGTCCGGTCGGTGTCGTCCATCCGCGCGGCGATGGCCTCGAGGGCGGGCTGCTGGGGCATGGCGGGTCTGGTCCTCTTCTGGAGGTCGGGCGCTGCGAAGTCTGATCGGGGCAGGGCCGGGGTGGCGGCGGCCGCGGCGCGAGAAGCTCACGGACGGCGGGCCTCACCCCGGTGCCGCCTCGAGGGCGGGCCGGCTGGTCTCTTCGATGTAGGCGTCCAGGCCGATCTGCACGATCCGTCGTGCTGCCCGGTCGTCGGCGAGCAGCAGCCTCGGCTGGGTCTCGCCCTCGAGGACGTCCGGGGCGTAGGCCGCGGCGCCCAGGGCGACGAGCCGGTTCGCGGTGCGCCAGGTGCTCTTCCACGGCTTGCTGCCGGGCCGCTGGCCGAGCGTGGTGGCGCGGAAGTCGTCCAGGAGCACACCGGCCGGGTGGGCGACCAGGCGGTGGGCCAGCCGGCGGGCGGCCGATCGCAGGGCGGTGGGCTGGAAACCGCGGCCGGTGAGGTGCCAGGCCCGGGAGCCCTCGCACCGGTACGCGGTGACGACCGGGTCGCACCGGCGGTTCTCGGCGGCGGCCTGGCGCGCGGCGGCGGTCTCCGAGGAGTACCGCGGCCGCGCGCAGGGGCAGGTCTTCTTCCCGGTCCAGGTCAATGGCCGGGCCGCTGCGGGTTGTAGCCGCTGATGCTGTGGCCGGGTTCCTGGACCCGGTCGGTGAGGCGGCGCAGGGTGCCGGCGAGGCGTGCCGGGTCTTCGCCCTGGAGGCCGGCCAGTTTCGTCTCGGTGAGATCCACGACCTCGGTACGCACGTCCGCGGGAAGCGGTGCGCAGACCGTGGTGGCGAACGGGTTGCCGTCGGCGCCTTCCGGGTCGTGCGGGCAGTTGACGTGCTCACCGGCGGGCGTGGCTTGGTGGACGCGTTCCCAGACGCGTCCGCGGTCCTGGGTGGAGACCAGGACGACCTTGCGGGGTTCCTCGGTGAGCTGGCAGCCGTTGATCAGCAGGCGCTTGTGCAGGCACCCCCGGTCCGAGCAGGGGACCTCGACGTCGTTGCCGGTGAGCTGCCAGGCCCCGGCGCGGACGTAGACGGCGTACCAGTCGTGGGCGGGCTCGCCGGAGGCGTCGTACGCGTCCGGGTCGGATTCGCGGAACCCGCCGCACGTGCAGCCGGCGTCCGGGCAGACGTGGCCGCGGCGGCCTTCGGCGAGGCGCTGCCGGTCGGCGTAGTGCGGCATGCGGCCGGCGACCATCGGGCAGGCGCGGGAGGCGTAGACGGCGCAGGGCGGGCAGAGCGGCGGTTCGTCGAAGCGCCCGGATTCGAGTTGGCGGGGGCCGCCGAAGAGGACGACGAGCGGGCCGGCCGGCTGGCCGCAGGTCTGGCAGAGGCCCTCGACCCAGCAGCGTTCATAGGTGGGCTGGTGGGGTGTGCGGAAGTCGACGCCGCCGTCGGCGAGGCGGATGTTGACGAACGGTGCGGCCAGGCCGCCCACGACGGGGCGGCTGGCGCACGATGCCGGGATCGGCGGGGTGATGCTGTCGGTCACGCGTGCGCCTCCTGGTAGAGCGTGTCGGCGAGGCCCTCCGGGATGGTGGCCCAAGGCTTGATCGCGTCGAGGACGGTCTGCGGGTCCTGGATCTCGCGGTATTCGGTGCCGATCCACACGAGCTCGGCGGCTGGGTCGTCGGCGAGGCGGCGGCGGTCCCAGGCCTGGGCGAAGAAGGTGGCCTGCGGGACGTCCCAGCCGACGATGATTTCGATGCCGTCGGTGTCGGCGGGCACGGTGTGCCGGCTCATGCCGCGGCTACCCGGGCCGCGGCCTGGTGGATGGCCTGCATATACGGCCGGTCGAGTTCCTGGACCTCGGGAGTGAGCTGGTCGAACAGGATGAGGTCGGGGTGGTCGGGCCGGGTGCTGATGCGCCAGAGTGCCCAGGCGTCGTGGACGTGTTCGAGGGTGGTGTCCTGGCCGTGGGTGAGGGCGAGCAGGGCGTAGAAGCCGATGAGGTGGGTGTCGCAGTCGGGAAGCTGGGTGGTGAGGTCGCGGGTGATCTGCTGGACGTAGTTGAGTCCGGTCGGCGTGGTGGCGGTCTGAGTGCTGGTGTTCATGCGGTGGGCCGGTCCTTCCGGGTGATGGTGTCGTAGAGGTCGCGGATCCAGCGGCAGTCGCCGAGGGCGGTGTGCCGGTCGTAGCGTTGCGGGTCGACGCCGCAGGCGAGGGAGATCTGGTCGGACTTGGCCGGTTCGGGCAGCGGGCGTCCGGTGCCGTAGAGCCAGCCCTTCGCCATGGTCGGCACGTCCTCGAGGCGGTAGTGCCAGGAGGGGCAGATGCCGTTGGCGCGCATGCGGGTGGCGAGCATGTCGGCGTCGAAGGCGGGGTTGGAGCCGAGGAGGGTGGCGCCGCGGGTCAGGCCTTCGAGCAGGTGGAGGACGTCGGTTTCCCGGCGGACCCGGGTGGCGTGGCGGTTGGGGTCGTAGGGGGTGTATGCGGAGTGGCGGTCGTAGTACCGGCCGAACTGGAGGCTGGCGGGGTCGGCGTTGCCGAGGTCGAGGTCGCGTGGGTCGACGAACCAGCAGTACTCGGTGTCGGTGCCGTCCGGTTCCCGGAGGATGGCTGCGATCTCCCAGGGTCGGCGGTCCGGGCCCAGGCTGGTCGTTTCGGTGTCGAGGAAGACGAGGGGGCGGGTCATGCGAGTACGCCGGCGCGGGTCGCTGCGGTGATCCAGGTGGGCCATTCGTCGGCCATGGCGTCGGCGAACTGCAGGTCGGTGATGGTGGCGGGCTGGGGGAAGGTCTTGGTGTCGACGTTGTCGACCAGGCGCAGGTCGGCGCGCATGTCGTCGAGCTGGGCGAGGTAGGGGACGTCTCGGATGGCCAGGATTTTGAGGAAGACGGGGTAGCGGGAGAGTTCGGCGACGGCGCGGGTGGCGGTCTGTTTGTTGTTGGGGTCGCCGTCGGTGACGATCGCGGCGAGTAGCGGCTGGTCGGTGTCGGCGGCGAGGGTCTGGACGGTGTGCAGGGCTGCGGTGAGGTTGGTGGAGCCCATGCCCTGGGGGTGCCAGATCTCGCGGTCGACGACGCCGGGGTAGGTGTGGACGGTGGTGGCGACGTCCGGGCGGACGTGGGTGTCGAAGGGGATGACGGGGACGAGGCCGTCGACGTCGACCTGCATGGCGAAGGCGAGGACGCGTTCGACGAGGGTCTGGACGTGGCCGTGCCGGTAGTCGGTGTGCATGCTGGCGGAGTGGTCGAGGACGAGGACGACCTGGGCGCGGATGCCGGCGAGGCCGCGTTTCTGCAGGGCGATGCCGGCTGTGTCGGCGCGTTTGGCGAGGTCGATGTGGCCGTCGCGGCGGAGTTTGGTGAGGTCGACGGCGGGGGTCCCGGCGCGGTCCTTGATCAGGGTGACGGTGTGGGCGGGCGTGAGCGGGCTGGTGCCGGCGCTGGTGGTGAGGTGTTTGAGGCGGTCGAGCAGTCCCATGGCGGGCCTTTCTGCTGGTGGTGCGGGAAGGACGGGGTGTCCGGGGCGGGGGCCGGTTCGGGCTGTCGAACCGGCCCGGCCCCGGTGGGCTGTCCGAAGGTCAGCGGATCTGGTAGGCGCTGACGAGGCACGCCAGTTCCTCGGTGAAGCCGTCGCCGATGGCCCGGAAGCTCCAGGAGGTGCCGCGGCGGTAGAGCTTGCCGAAGACCAGGGAGTTGACGCCCTGGCCCGTGTCTTCGGTGAGGTCGTAGCGGGCCAGTTCGGTGCCGGTGGCCTCGTCGAGGATCCGGATGTAGGCGTTCTCGACGAGGCCGAAGTTCTGGCCGCCGCGGGCGCGGGCTTCGTGGATGGTGACGGCGACGACCAGTTCGTGGATGTGGGCGGGGAGCTGGTCGAGGTTGACGAGGATCTGCTCGTCGTCGCCTTGGCCGGCACCGGTGAGGTTGTCGCCGTGGTGCTTGATCAGGCCGTGCGGGGAGGCCGGGTTGTTGTAGAAGACGAACCAGTCGGCGCCGACGCTCATGCTGTCGGTGCCGAGGGCGATGAGGGAGGAGTCGAGGTCGTAGGGTTCGCCGGTGGTGCGGCGGACGTCCCAGCCGAGGCCGATGCGGGCGATGGCGAGGGTGCCGCCGGCCTGTTTGGTGAGGTCGACTTTGCCGCCTTTGGACAGGTTCACGGACATGCGGTTCTCCTGGTGTGGTGTGGCGGTGATGACCAGCCCGGTCGGGGTGGTCGCGAGGTGCAGGCCCGTCTGCTGGAGCCAGGTGTGCAGCGGGGTTCCGGCGAGCGGGGTCAGTTCGTGGGTGTCGGCGAACCCGTGGGCATTGGTGGCGTGGGTGAGTCCGGCGGTGACGACGGCGTGGCCGTTCCACCGGCCGACCAGCAGCCAGTCGCCGGGGTCGGTGGCGGACAGGACTGCGCCCCAGTGGTTGGCGAGCTGGGCGGGGATGTACTGGTCGCGGCCGGCGAGGTGGTCGGTGGCACGGGCGCCGCTGGCGGTCAGGTACTGGTGGAGCAGGTGCCAGGTGCGGTTGGTGACGGTGATCGTGTGGGCTGGCAGGTCGGTGGGGGTGAGGCCGAGGTCGGCGCGGTGGGCGGGTGTCCAGCGGGTGACCACGGCCTGGCCCCCCTTTTCTTGTCAGTTGGTGGTGCGGGGTTTGGTCGGGTGGGCGGTCCAGGTGTCGCCGTCCGGGATGTGGGCGAGCGCGTCGGTGAACGCGCCGCCGGGGTCGCCGTAGGAGCTGGTCGCTTCGGTGAGGCAGGAGCAGGTCCAGGCGTACATCTGCGGGTGCCAGCCGCTGGGGCCGATCGTGATGGCGTGGAGTTCGGTACGGGTGCCGGGTGCGGGCAGGATCGCCTTGATCTCCAGGCCGTCGCCGATGCCGGTCTTGCGGCAGCCGGTCGCTTCGGCGGCGTCGGCGATGACGCGCATGATCGCGGTGACGAGCGGGAGCGGGAGCATCGGCCCGAGCGTGGCGATGAGCGCGTAGCCGTGGTCGTCGGTGTGGGGCATCAGCCGCCGCCGAGCGGGCCGCGCCAGCGTTGGATCATGTCGCCCATCGACTCGTACGGCTCGTCGTCGGGTGCGGCGTCCGGGACAGGCTGCGCGGCGGTCGGGTTCTGGTCGTCGTCCGGGTGGCCCTGGGGTTGCCGGTCCGGGGCGGTGTCGTGGCCGTTGGTCACGGGGCGCCGTCCTCGGTGCCGCTGGCGGTGGTGACCGGGGCGGGGATGAGTGTGCGGGCCAGAGCGAGCGCGGCGGTCCAGTCGTGCCGGGCGTCGTCGAAGCGGTCGTGGACGAACACGCCGCCCGGGTGGGACTTCTCGTATGCGTCGTTGTCGTGCATGTCGTCGCCGACGTGGTCGAGCATCTCGGCCAGGGCTGCGGCGACGGTCGGGTCCATCAGGGCGATGTACTCGGCGTCCTGCGGGCGCCAGCAGCCTCCATATTTCTTGGTGGGGCCGACGACGTTGTTGCTGAGCGTGGCCCCGATGACCTCGCTGCCGGGCGGGTGCGCCTCGGCGTAGACCGCGCTGGTGACGTGGGACCGAGGTGACCAGACCGGGGAGGCGTTCCACGGGCCGGGGGTGGCGCGTTCGGCGTGGACGCGCAGCAGTTTCGCGGCGGCGTGGACCTCGCCGGCGGGGGTCTGGTCGGGGCCGTGCTGGGTGTGGGTGTCGGTCACGGCTGGGTGGTGTCCTTCTCGGTGAGCTGGTGGAAGAGGCCTTCGAGGTGGGCCCAGAGGGCGGGTTCGCCGTGTTGGTCGAGGATCCCGGCGGCGATCCAGGTCGCGCTGGCGCTGGTGCGGCGGTCGGTGGCGGGCAGCCAGCTCGCGTCGAGTTTCTCGGCCATGGCGTCGTAGGTGACGGTGCGGCCGGTGGCTGGGTCGCGGACCAGGTAGAAGCCGTGGACGGTCCGGGTGTGGTCCAGGGCGGGCGGCGGGTCGGGCCGGTCGGTGAGCAGCGGGCCGAGCGCGGTACGGAAGGCGTCGTACTCGGCGGCGCCCAGGGCGAGGACGCCGGCGCAGCCGAGGTGCTGGCCGCCGGTGGCGGCGAACAGCCGGAAGTGGACGTGGGCGGGGGTGCGCTGGTCGACGGCGATCCCGAACCTGATCGGGCCGGTGGCGGTCACCGGTACATCCCGTCGGCGGGAACGTCACGTTTGATCTGTTCCCAGTCGACCGGCGTGAGGCCGGCGGTGGTGGTGAGCTGGTTCGTGACCTGGCGGATGCCCTCGAGGCGGCCGTTGCAGATCGCGTACATGAACCTGCTGGTGGTGCAGCGGGCGGCGATCAGGTTGAGCTTGTATTCGTTGCGGGCCCAGGCGAGCACCGCGGTGAGGTCCGGTGGCGGCGTGGGCGGGGTCTGGGTGGGGGGTTCCGGGCCGTCGTGCAGGCGGTTGATGATCGCCTGGACGCTGGTTTTGACCTCGGTGACCAGTGCGTCGGTCTTCTGCGGGTCGAGGTTGACGGCCTTGATGGTGACCGCCTTGCGGAGCCGGGCGAGGACGGTGGAGACGGTGCCGGTCATCGGGTGGTGTTCCCGGCCTCGAGGTGCTGGCGGGCGGTGGCGAGCAGGAGGTCGGCGTGGTCGCGGATCGCGTGGAGCAGGGCGTATCCGAGGTCGACGGCCTGTTCGTGCTGGGTGTCGGTGACCGCGCCGTCCTCGTTGAGGTCGTCCTCGAGGGTGCCCTCGGCTCCGGAGAGGACGGCTTTGAGCGCGTACGTCTCGACGGCGTCGTCGACGGGGAGGTCGGGCTGCGCGGCCGGGTGGCCGGCAGCGGTCTCGGGCTGCGGGCCGGGGCGGTCGTCGAGGACCTGGGCGATCGTGCTGGTGGGGGCGTAGAGGGTGATGTTGACGGTGCCGCGGTCGCAGGGCGGGTCGTCGAGCCAGTTCAGTTCGTCCCAGGTGCGCGGCCCGGTGCCGTCGTCGGCGCCGATCTCCCACCAGGCGCCGTTATCGGAGAGGCCCGGCAGGGGCCAGGCCCAGCCGAAAACGCGGGCGCTTTCCTCGGTGAGGTCGGAGCGGACGTAGACGCGGGTGCTGTCGACGTGGTTCTTGTGGCCGCCGGTGTGCTCGACGATGGCGAGGGTGCCATCGACCGGTGCGCCGGCCAGCGGTGGGAGCAGGTCGCGGATGCGGTCGAGGGCGGTCTCGTTGTTGGGGCGGGCGTTCTGCCAGGCGGTGGGCAGGTTCCCGCCGGCGAGCAGGTGACGGTCGAGAGTCTGGAAGTCGGCGGCGAGGTCGTGGAGGACCTCGGTGATCTGCTGCTCGTCGAGGTGGCCGGTCTCCTGGTTGACGCCTTGGAGGATGAGGACGCGGGTGGTGTCGATGTCGTCGGGTGCGCGGGTCACGGGTGGTTCCTTCCGGTGTGGCGGTCAGTGGGTGAGGGCGAGCCAGGCGTCGGCGGCGGCGAAGACGAACAGGCCGGAGGCGGCGATCGCGGCGGCGTGGGTGGCGTAGAGGGCCAGGGTGAGGCGCATGGTCGGTGGTCTTTCTAGGTCTGGGTGTTGTGCTGGCGGTATTGGAAGATGACGCGGTAGGGGATGCGGCCTCGGGCGGGGCAGTAGATGCCGCGGCCGGCGGCCCAGGCGCGGATCTTGGGTGCCTCGGCTGCGGTGGCGGAGATGTTGGCGGGGAGGCTGTTGCGTTTCGGGGTGCGGGCGGGGCGGGCGGTGTTGAGCTTCTGGTCGATTTCGGCGAGGCGGTGGCGCAGTAGGCGGGCTTCTTCGTGGAGGAGTTCGCGGATGCGCCAGGCGGTGACGATGTTGGTGGCTTTGTTGCGGTTGCCGGACGTGTGCCTGGTGATGGCGGTGTGGACGTCGGTGGTGGTGGCGCGGACGGCGACGGCGATGGTGCGGAGGTCTTCGCCGGCGGCGAAGTGGGCGAGGATTTTGGCTTCTTGGAGGGTGAGGTCCGCGGCGATCGCGTCGATGGCGTCGGTCACCGGACGGCCTTGGCGCCGGTGGGGCGGGTGATGGCGCGGCACCAGCAGGCGGGGAGCGGGCAGCCGTGGCGGTAGTGGAGCTCGTCGGCGAGTTCGGCCAGGTCGAGGCACAGGACGCCGCGGGTGCAGGCGACGTAGAACAGTTCGCCGGGAGGCTGACGGTAGAGGGCCTCGGAGTACGGGGAGGGGATGAGGCGGCGCTGGGCCGGTCCGGGCTGGGCGGTGAGCGCGGTGTTGCAGCCGTCGCAGCGCACGGGGGTGGCGGTGCGCTCGTCGAGGAGCGGGTGTCCGTGGGAGTCGGTCGGGAACAGGTACACCGGGTCCTCCGGGTGGCCGGGCCGTGGGGTGCCGTAGGCCCTGGTGTGGGCCTACGGCGCGGGTTGGTTAGAACAGGTCGGGGGCGGTGCCTGCGCCGATGAGGGCGAGCGGGTCGGCCTGCCGAGTAATCGACTGGCGTGGGGTCGGCTGTGGGGTGGTCTTGGCGATCAGGTCGGGGATCGGGTGGTTGTTGCGTAGGCACCAGTCGCGGACCTGGGAGCAGCCGGCGGCGTTGAGGCGGGTGCCGATGGTGCGGTGGGTGATGCGGCCGCGGGTGTCGGCGGTGGCGGAGCGGACGAGGTCGCCCCAGTGGTTGCGGGCGTAGGCCTGGATGGTGCCCATGGCGGCGTCGCGTCCGAGGAGGACGACGAGGGTGCCGCGCAGGATGGCCTTGAGGGCGGCGCGGGCGGCGGTGTCGCTGATGGTGCGCATGGTGATCGGGTGCTCCCTGCTGCGATAGGGATCTTGTCTCTGGAGGCCGCTGGTGGTCGGGTGTCCGGCCCGATGTGCTGCGGCGATGAGAGGAACGGTATTCGACCCAAAAGAGTCACGCAACAAGAGATGTCGTGATTCAGCATTTCCGGTAGCGTGGTGTTCGGCCCGGCCGGACACCGGGCCGAACGACATCCCGGAAGGACACCGGATGCCCACCACCACCGCCAGGCCGGCGCGACTTCGCAGCACGCTGACCCCCCTGGACCCCGCACTGACCGTCAAGGCCCCACGCCAGACCGAGGCCGGGCTGACCGGCCTGGAGACGTGGGAGGCCACCAGCGCCGACCACCAGTGGCACTACATCCGCGACGACGGCGGCTCCACCCCCTGGACCGCCCTGTACAAGCCACTCGGCATCGGCCGCGACCACCTCAGCCTCGCCGCCGCCCGCGCCTGGAGTTTCCACACCCGCGCCGCCCTGGCCGACCTGCGCGCCGAAGCCCAGCAGACCGTCGACCGCCACGGCGCCCGGACCGGTGTCACCACCCTGGTCCCCGGGCCCGGCGGGATGCTGCGCCGCGTCGAGGAGGACCCGGTCGTGGTCGCGGCCCGGCTCGTCGCCGCCCAGCGGACCGTGCAGCTGCTCGACGCCGCGCTCGCCGACGGGGCACCGCAGTGACCGCCCGGCGCCGCCACGGCCATGGCCGAGGACGTGCGGGTGCCGTTGTGAGCAGTCTGCTCGCCCACCCGGTGCTGGTCGTCGAGTCGCTCGGCGGCCTGTACCTGGGTCTCTGCCTGATCGCTCTCGGGCTGGTGGTCCGCCGGTGACCGTCCTCATCCTGCTGCTGGCCCTGACCGCCACGGTCTTCGCGATCTCCGGCTGGGCCGGCCTCGGCCGTTGCCGCCGCTGTTACACGCTCTGCGCGCCCTGGTCCACGACGTGTTCGGCCCACCGGGAGCACGGTCCATGACCAGCGCTGCGGGTGGCCAGGGTTACCTGGTCACCCGTCACACCGACTACGCCGACTTCGACGACGTCGTGGTCACCCGGCGCCTCGCGAAGGCCGGTTACTCCGATGGGCAGATCGCCGACCCGGCCACGAGCGAAAGGCTGAACGCCGATGACCACCAGCTACGAGGTCCCTGACGGGCCGAAGATGTTACGCGAGACGCTGTCCGTGGCGCAGGCCTGCATCGGCGGCTCCGACCTGGGCCAGCAACACAAAGAGATCCACATCGCCCGGCTCGGCCGGCTGATCGACGAATGCGACCGGCACCGGCCGCTCGGACCAGACGGCAAGCACCGCGACCTCCACACGGGCACCTGCGGATGCCAGGACGTCCCGGCCAGCGAGAACCACCTGGCCACCAGTGAGGAAGTAACCCTCATCGCCGCGGCGGTGGCCTGGGCTGAGGCTGACGGGGCCGGCGACCGCGGCTCCCGGGTTGCCGCCGAGAACCGGCTCCACTTCGCCGTCGACGCTCTGACCCGGAAGGCCTGACATCTCGTGGGTAACCGTCTTTCCGTCCCCGTACGGAACAACCCGCTGACCGGCATGCCCCCGGCCCGGATCCAGCGCCGCCGCACCGCCGGGTGGCGGATGCCCGAGGGCGCCGTCTACGTCGGCCGGCCCACCAAGTTCGGCAACCCGTTCCGGGTCGGCGTCGACTTCTGCGGCCCGACGATCCAGTGCCTGTGGACCCCCGCCGAGGTGGTCCGGAAGTTCCGCTCCTGGATCGACGCCGACGAGCTCCACCCGATGTTCTGGGACGCCGAGCTGATCCAGGCGCACACCGTGATGAAGGCGGCCCTGCGGACCCGTGTCCTCGCCAGCCGTGACCTGGCGTGCTGGTGCCCGCTCGACCAGCCATGCCACGCCGACGTCCTGCTCGAGCTGGCCAACATGGCGGTGAGCGCCTGATGAGCAAGCGCCCGCCCCGCGTCATCACGATCGCCGAGATCGAGCGCTACTTCCCGCTCGCCGACGCCAGCTACTGGTTCGGCGACCGCTGGTGCCCCGCCGTGCACGAGCGCAAGGACGGCGGCTACGCCATCCGCGTCCGCACCATGCAGCGCCACTCGGGCAGCAGCTCGACCCTCAACTTCGACTACTTCGAGCTCGACGCCGACGGCGTCATCACCACCGCGCCGCGCGGCTTCGCCCGCGACTTCAAGCCCGGCCAGGTCACCGACATCAAGACCCAGGTCGAGCGGTTCGCGACGCCCGACCCGAACGCGAGGCGGATCGCATGAGCGACGTCCGCTTCGGCATCAAGGTCTTCAGCGACAACGGCCACCACGTCCACTTCCGGCTCTTCGCCGCGACCGGCGGCCAGCACCTCGGCGGCAGCGGTCAGCTCACCATGACCACCACCGAGTACGCCCGCTTCCGTGAGCTCCTCGCGCCGGCGCTCACCGACCGGCCCGACCCGGCGCCCGCGGCCAACCCGGTCATGGGCGTCTGCGGCGAGGACGGCCGGTGCCGCTCCTGCATGGCCCTCGACGTCCACGGCTCGGGCTGCGGCTCGACCTACCCCCAGGCGGTGACCTTCTGATGACCAGCCCGATCACCGGCTACGCCGTCGTCCTGACCTATAGCGACGGCAGCGGCATCCTCGGCGCCTTCGGCCCCTACCCGACCGAGCCGGCCGCCAAGGACGGCCGCACCGCACTCGGCCAGATGCCGCTCGCCGACGGCGACCTCAAGGTCGTCCCGCTCTTCGGCGCACCGGGGCTCAAGCCGAGCCCCGGCTACCGGATCACAAACCACCCGGCGACCAGGGAGGCGTGAACTTCCGTGCGTACTCCTGACCTTCAGTACTTCAAGCGCGGCTGGTTCACCGTGCCGGCCGTCCAACTCACCCGGGACAACATCAACGCCGTCTTCGAGTGGGCCGACTCCAAGCCGTTCATCGAGCCGGACAAGTCCTGCTCCGGTCTGACCGTCTTCGAGCCCACTGGCCGGAACAAGGCCAACTTCGGCGACTGGATCTACCGGACACCCAGCGGTGACTTCCGGGCACGTGAGGACGCCGAGTTCCGCAACCTGTTCCAGCCCGCTGACCAGGACGTCATGGATGTCCGTCCGTATCCGCCGGAGGTGTCTGGTGCCTAGCGTCCGTTGCGCTAACCGGAAACTGCGCCAGTGGGAGCGGTATCTGCGGCGCTACCGGAAGTTCTTCGGTGATCAGGCCGTCCGCTCACAGCGCGGCCACTACCGGGCATGGGAAGCGCTGGCTGCCGCCCGTCGTCGTCAGGTGGGAGGTGAGCGGCGTGGCTAGCCGCTGGAAGACGTACCTGCTGACCTTCCGATGGACTCAGTTCCGCCTGTGTCATGAGACGAAAGATGGTGCGTACCAGTCGATCAGGATCACTCAGATCGTCGGCGGTAAGTGGTGGTCGCTGAGCCTGACGCGCACCGGCCCGGCACGAATGTCCGACCCCATAGAAGTCACGCCGGATCAGCTCGACCGAGCAATGGTCGCCTATCGGCGTGGTGCGCAGATGGACACGTGGGAGCAGTGCATCACCCACGATGCCGACCGGACGCTCTCTGGCCTCCGGGCTGCCCTCACGGAGATCGGCTTCAACGTGCTGCGCAGAGATACCGGTTCACAGCCATCGGTCGGCGAACCGTGAGCCGCGCGATGCGTGACGCCACCTGTGTTTTCTGCGCCATCATCGCCGGCGAAGCACCCGCCATCATGATCCGCTCGTGGGACGACAGCATCGCCATCCGCCCCATCGGCGGCGTCCACCCGGGCCACACCCTGGTCATCCCGCGTACCCACGTCGCGGACGTCGGTGTGGACCCCGTCGTGTCGGCCTGGACGATGGCGCGCGCCGCCGAGCTCGCGGGCGAGCTGGACGCGGCGAACATCATCACGTCCCGGGGCGCCGCCGCTACCCAAACCGTTTTCCACCTCCATATCCACGTCGTACCGCGCAGCCACGGCGATGGCCTGCCGCTGCCGTGGACGCCACAGCAAACCGTCGGAGGTACGGCATGACCCTCAACCTCGTCTGGGCTCGCGAGCCCATCCCCGCGGGCGGCCCGTCGGTGTTCCTGGCCGGCCCGACCCCAAGGTCCGCGGCGGTGCCCTCCTGGCGGCCGGACGCGATCGCCGCGCTCGGCGACACCTGGACTGGCACGGAGCCGCTGACCGTCCTCGTCCCGGAGCCCCGGGACGGGCGGTGGGCCGTTGACTACCACGATCAGGTCGGGTGGGAGGTCGCCGGCCTGGACGCCGTTGGCGCGATCCTGTTCTGGATCCCGCGCGACCTCCAGTCGATGCCAGCCTTCACGACCAACGTCGAGTTCGGCCTGTACGTGGGCTCCGGCCGCGCTGTCCTCGGGTGCCCGCCGGACTGCCCGTCGCCGAAGGGTAACCGCTACCTGATCTGGACCGCCCGGCGGTTTGGAGTGCCGGTGTACGAGTCCCTCGACGGCACTGTGGCCGGCGCTTTGGCGCTGCTCGATCTGGTTACCGCGCAGGGTCTCTCGGGTGGCGAGTCGTGATGGCTGGCGTATTGACCCGGCCCGTGCCGACCCCGGCTCAGGTGATCATCCTCCGTGTGTGCAACGGCGAGCTGCGCGTCTTCGAGAAAATGAACCGCAAGACCGGAGATGCGGACACCCAGGCGTGCCTGGCCGCTGGCTGGCTCACCCCCGGCATTTGGCGATACGCGACCACCGGCGCTGGTGCCGCTGCTGCCGGGATCACGCACAGCATGAAGGCTTTCGCCGAGCGCACCGGGTTCCTCCCCGCGCCGCTCTTCACCAGCGAACTGCCGTTGGCGGGCACCCAGCTCAACCTCTTCGAGCCGGTTGGTGAGGAGGTCATCGGCGCGTGGGTTGGCATCAAGTGGGAGGAGGTGGTGGGTGGTGCCGAGAAACGCGGTGGTGACGGACCGGGTCGCTGAGATCGGACGGGGTGCGTTGAGCCCGCGGCAGGTTGAGGCGTTGCGGCTGGTCGCGGAGGGCCATACGGACGAGGAGATCGCGGTCTTGATGCGGATCAGTGAGACGACGGCGCGGGCGCGGCTGTTGGAGGCGCGGTTGAAGCTGGATGCGCGGAATCGGGCGCATCTGGTCGCGCGTGGGTATCAGGCCGGGTTGCTCGGCAGCGCCGGGTGACCGGGGTGTATCTGACGGTCGATGATGCGTTTTTCTTGCGTGCGGTGCAGGACGGGCGAGTCTACCTGTCAGAGGGTGGCCTCGTGATGCAGCGGGGGCTTCGCCACGGTGGGCAGAACAAGCGGGCCGGCCGTGCCCACCGCAAGGCGGTCAATGCCGGGTGGGTGGTCGGGGAGCCGGAGCCGGGGAGCAGGTTGTTTCGGTTGACGCCGGGTGGTGAGGCGGCGCTGGCCGCGAGGGATGCGACCGGCGCTGCGCCGGTGGAAGGGAGTGCACGAGTTGCGTAGTGAGGATCTGGTGCAGGAGCAGGTGGCTCCGGTGCCGAACGGGTCGCCGTCGGTGCAGTCGATGGTGCGCGAGGACCTGGTCGTGCGGGAGCGGTTGGGTGTTGAGCGGTACGGGACCACGTTGCAGCCGGGGAACGGGCGGGATGCGCTCCGGGATCTGTACGAGGAGTTGCTCGACGGTGCTTGTTATGTCCGGCAGGCGATCGAGGAACGGCCGCGGGAGGACGTCGACGTGGCGGTGGCTGAGGTGCGTGCCGGGCTGGAGACGGAGCTCCAGCGCAAGGATGCCCTGCTCGGGGAGATGCGCCGGCAGTTGGACGCCGCGGTCCGGGGCCGGGATCGGTATGTCGAGTCGCATCGCCGTCTGGAGCGGGTGGAGTGGGCTTTGGGTAGGGCGGGGACTGCGTTGGCCGGGTTGCCGCAGACGTGTCGGTATCACGGTGCTGAGTTCGGGGATACGAAGTTCGGGGAGCCGGCGTGTGAGTCGTGTCGGCTGCCGTATCGGGTGTCGGTGGCGTTGAAGGCGATCGGGGAGTTGGGCGTCGTGTAGTTGGTTGGTGGGGTGGTGGAGCAGGTCGTGTGCCCGGGTGGTGGGTGCGCGACCTGCTCTTTTCGTATCTTCCGGGCTAGTGACCGTTACGTGTTGTTGCGTGATTTTGGGCGGCCGGATATGTTTTTGGTGGTTGAACCCCTGACCTGACACGAGGTGATCATGGCCGCGACCGCGACCGCCGACCCGCGCCCACCAGGGCCGTCCTCTCCACCCCTGAGACAGCCACCCGCGAAGTTCGCCGCTCTGCTGAACCGGCCGGACGACTTGTACCGGGCGTTGACCACCGACGATGAGCAGTGGGATTCCGCTCGGTTCGCGGCGGAGTCCGGCCGGTCGACGGGCCGGTTCCGGGTGTGGGTCTCGGATTACTACAAATGGCGGGAGGCCGCCGATAGGGCACGCCGGCGGGGCCGGACTCCGCCGGTGCCGCACGATCGGGCCATCGTGGCGCCGGACGGCTATTTCGGCCGGGCGCCGTGGTGGTATGCCGGGCGGGCCCGGCAGTGGATGATGCGGGTCGGGCTGATGGACCGGCAGGGCCGGTCGGTCCGGCACAAGCCGGTGGGCCGGCGTAAGGGTGTCGGGGATGTGGCGCCGCGGCGCCGGCGGCGGCCGCCGATGCAGGACCAGGCGGTCGAGATCCTCGGTCAGGTCGAGGCGCTGATCGCGCAGGGTGCTTCCCTCGAGGAGGCCAAGGCGCAGGTGGCCCGGGACCGGGCGCTGTCGGTGCGGCAGGTGGCCCGGCGGGTGACTGCGGGGCGGAAGCTGCGTGATGAGGACGACCCGTGGGACCTGACCGGGCTGGGCGGGACGGCGCTGGCGGCTCAGGTCACAGCGTTGGCCAACACGCTGATGGCGGACGGCCGGCGCAAGAACATGTCCGGGGCGGCGTCGACGATTGCTGAGCGGACTGGGCTGGAGGTCGCGGAGGTCGAGCGGCTTCTCGGCGCGATGCCGTAGCCGGGATATGACGATCGGCCCGCGGTCTCCGGACTGAGGTGGACGCCTCATCGCGTTCGGAGTGCGGACCGATCTTGGTCGCCCTTGCAGGGGCGGCCTTCAGAGACAAGACCCAACTGTCGTGCTCACAACCCGAAAGATCATTCGCGCGAACGTTTGGAGACTTGCATGGGCGAGGCTATCAGCCGCCCGGCTGATGCGCACAACACGACGAGCCTGGAGCCTGGTGGCTGGTTGCGCCCCGTCGACGCGGTCGAGGTTCTGCCCGCTGACGCGTCGATCACGATGTACGAGACGTGGCGCGACGAACGACTCAACGGGATCGGCGGGTCGGACATCGCCGCGATCCTCGGCCTGGTCGGCTACGAGCGCGAGTACGGCGTCTGGCTGACAAAGATGGGCTACCGCGGACCGGTGGACGAGACGCCGATCATGACCAGGGGGCGGTACGCCGAGCTGATGCTCGGGCAGTGGTTCGCCGACAAGACCCGGATCGCCCTGCGGCGCACCGGGACGTGGGTCGTCGACGGTGCCGAGCACCTGCGGTGCAACCCGGACCGGTTCACCTCCGACGGCGGTGTCGCGGAGATGAAAGCACCGGACACCGACGACTGGGGCCAGGCCTGGAAACACGGCCCGGCGGTGCACGCGGTCACTCAGGTCAAGTGGTGCATGGCCGTCACCGGCGCCCCGCACGGCTACGTGATCGCCGACGGTGGCCGGCATGGCCTGCGGTGGTGGCGTATCGAGCGTGACGACGCGGAGCTGGACGCCATGGTCAAGACCGTGGACGACTGGTGGTGGTGGCACATCGAGTTGGGCCACGAGCCGGACGTCGACGGGTCGGAGGCGACGACGGAGGCGATCAAGGCGTCGAGTCTGCCGCCGGAGAAGCTGGACCAATTCGCGGAGGTGGCCGGTTCGGCGGAGTGGGCGCGACGGCGGCGCGAGCTGAAAGAACAGATCAAGGTGCTGACCGGCGAGTTGGACCTGGTCGAAAACAAGATCAAAGCCGCTCTACGTGGAGCGCTGACCCTGACCGACAACGCCCGGAAAATCCTCACGTGGGACTGGGCCGGCATGAACGGCAAGAAGCCGTACCGAGTGCTCAAGGAGCCAAAGCGATGACGACGACCGCAGACCGCCCCACCACTGTCACCGCTGCGGCCCGGCCGGTCGCCGACGACGCGTGGCTGTCCGGGGCACAGGAGCCGCCCGCCGACACCGACGGCCGCGCCCAGCGCGGCGGGCAGGCCGGGCCCCGGGGGCAGCGGGCCGCGGTACGCCCGCCGGCCCGTGACTCGTACAAGCTGCGGACCCGGGCACCGAAGGCCGGGTGTGTGTGGCCGCTGATCCTGCTGACCGGCAGCGAGTTCAGTGGCAAGACCACCGCGGTGGGGATCGCCGCGGCGTCCGGCCGGTTCGGGCGCACGTGGGTGCTGCCGTTCGGGGAGGACCCGGACCAGATCGCCGAGTACGACCCGCAGGCGCGGATCGTCGAACACGACGGCTCGCCGTACGAGTTCACCGCGGCGGTGGAGCAGATCGCGGCGGAGATCAACGCGCAGCCTCTGGTGGACGGCAAACCTCAGCTGGTCCTGGTCGACTCCGGCAGCGTCCTGTGGGACTTGTTCTCGGCGATCGCCGAAGCCCGCGCCCGGCGCGAGGACTCGACTGCTGCTGACCTGATGCGCAACCCATACGCCAGTGTGAACATCGGCCCGTTGAACTGGTCGGCGGTCAACAAGATGTGGCTTCGGATCATCCGCCAGCTCAAGAGCATGCAGGCGGTCGTGGTGATGACCGCCCGCGGTAAGGACGGGGTGATCGTCAACGCTCAGGGGCAGATCGACAACATGGCCGCCCGGCGCGGGGAGAAGACGTACCGGGTGGCGGTGCAGTCGGAGACGCCGTACGAGGCCCACGCGTTCGTGCGCCTCGACCGGGAGATCCCGCCCGCAGTCCTCGGCGTCCGGGTCGGCCGGCGCGGGCTGCGGCCCGGGATCGACGACCCGATCATCTGTGACGGCAAGCCGCGGATGCGTAACGGCAAGGAGATGACCTTCCCGCCGTTCAGCATCGAGTGGCTGGTGTTCGACCTGATGCGGTTCGACCCGGCCGGAGCACGAACGGCTGCGGTCACGGACCCGAAACCCGACCTCGACACGGCACCCGACGGGCAGCCGCCGGTCACGCCCGGGATCCCGAGCGCCGACGAGGCGCCGGGCCAGAGCCCCCCTGCCGAGACGGTGCCCACCGCCGGGCGCCAGGACCAGACCGAAACCAGCCACGCCTCCCAGTAGCCCGTTACGCACCGGGCCCGTCCTCGAGGACGGGCCCGCCCATCTCCGAAGACGATGGACGAAGCATGAAGAACCCGAACATCGAGATCATCGGACTTAAGGAGCCCCGCCAGTGACCACGATCGAGCCCGCCGGCCGCCGGTTCACCGACATGACGTTGGAGGCCCTGCTGCCTGTCCTCGCCGAGAAGGCGTCCGTCGTCGACGACATTGCCGATGACACGGCCGCAGGCCGTGCTCTCTACGACCTGATGAAGGACGACCTGCGCGTCAACGAGTTGGACAAGACCATCGGTGCTCTCGCCCTGCTGCTCATCCGGGCACACCGAGAGCAGGCGCCTCCGGGTGAGCGCGCACCGGCCGGTGCCGGGCAGGACGAGCCGCGGAAGCCGGTCGCGGTCTGGTATGTCAACAACTTCGACAACACCACCTACGACATCTTCGGCAGCGAGCCCGAGGCGGCGCTGAACGCGGCCGGGCTCGAACGCGACGGCGTCGTGCTGGGCGTCCAGTTCGCCGACGGACGGGCTGTGCCCGCCGGGGAGTGGCCCGCCCTCGAGGACGGCCGCCGCCGGCTCCGGGAGTTCGAGGCGGCGCGTGCTGCGGCCCGGCAGGTGCCGGCTGAGCAGCGGGTGGTGCGGGATCCGTTCCGTGGTGTCCAGGTGCACGTCGACGCGGACGAGCCCGGCTGGCTCGGCGGCCAGGAGCCGGTCGCGGGCTGAGGCCCGGCGCGGCGACATGTGAGGCCCTCACCCGTGCTGGGTGAGGGCCTCGGTCGTTGTGGGCCGATTCCGGGTCAGTCGGTGGGCGCGTCGCGCAGGAGTTCCTCGGCGACAGCCCTGCGGTCTTCCCAGGACAGTAGTTCGGTGCGGAGCGCTTCGCCGAGTTGGCGTCGTACGGCGGCGCGTTCTTCGGCGCGGTCGGCGGGGATGCGGCCGAGTTTGCGCATGGCGGACGCGGCGCGGGAGGTCGGCTGGCGGGGAACGGGTGGCTTGTTCGCCGCCGTTTCGGCAGTGCCGGTGGCACCTGATACGACCGTATCAGTCTCCCTGGCGGAAACAATCGCTCGGACTCGGGCGAGCTGTTCCTCACGGGGAAGGCAGTCCAGGCCGGTGCCCCTGATCTCGTGTACGGGGATGGCGTGTGTGCGGAGGAGCTGCTGGGCTTCAGGGTCCAGGCGTAGCAACATCGCCCGCTGGTTCACCCAGCCTCGGCTCATGGTGAGCCGGCGTGCCGCTTCGGACTGGTTGTTCCCGCATTCCTTCACGACCAGGGCGACCGCGTCGGCTTCCTCCATCGCGTTGTAGCCGGCGCGCTTGAGGTTTTCCTCGGCGGTGGCGGCTACCCAGGTGGCGCGGTCGGTGGCGAGTTCGTCCTTGACGCTGATGCCGAGGGGGCGGGCGAGGGCGTAGACGATGGCTCGGCGTTGGCCGCCGGTGACCTGCACGTAGGGGCAGGTGCCGATCTGGCTCTTGAACTCGGGGTAGATCTTGAGGAAGGCGTCGCGGGTCGCAACGGTGGAGTCCTCGATCTGGCCGCGTTCTTCGATCGACGCCTTGAGTTCCTTGAACTGCCGGGAGTCGGGGTTGATGACCCGGGAGTTGAGCGGGTTGGGGGCCACCTGTTCAGCGGGCACCTTGTCGGGGTGCCGCGCGGCGAACTGGGGTGCCCGTTCTTCGTTGAAGGCGGGTTCGTCGGCGAGTTCGGAGAGGTCGACGCGTTTCCCCACGGTCAGGCCTCCTTCGCGGTGCTGCGGGTGCCGCCGTAGCCGAGCTCGAGGGCGAGCAGGAGGAAGTCCTCGCGGGCCTCGGCGGCGACGCGGTTGCGGGGGTACTGGGTGACGACCTGTCCTTCGGCGCTCGCCCGGGTATGGATCTTGTAGCGGCGGACGACGGTCTTGCAGGCCGGCCAGCCCTGTTTGGCGATGTACTGGGCGGTCTGCTGGAGGTCGACGGTTCCGTCGCGAGGGTCCCAGTTGTTGACGACGACGCGGTAGGACAGATCGAGCGGCTTGATGACCTTGTTGATGGTCAGCCGGGTCGGCTCGTAGGAGAGCGCCGCGGGCTGCATGGGTATGACGACGTCGTCGCACTGGTCGAGAGAAGCACGCAGGATGTGCGCGTTCTCCAGACTGCCGGGGGTGTCGACGAAGATGTGCTCGTAGCCGAGGCCGCGCAGCTTCTCCAGGTCGCTGGGACGGTCGACTTGGGTGAAGTCGAAGGGCAGCCCACCGCGCTCGCCGACGCGGTTGGCCCACCAGACCGAGGAAGCCTGGGGGTCAGTGGAAGCGACCATGACGGGGCTGTGGCCGGCGCTCTGGTCCTGCTGCTTCTCCAAGGGGCTGTTGGAGTCGGTGAGGACAGAGTGGGTGATCGCGGCGAGATTGACCGAGATGGTCGTCTTGCCTTCGCCGCCCTTCTGGTTGGCTATCACATGGATCTTCGTCGCCATGGTGTCTCCTCCGTGTGCTTCCCGAGGGGTCCCGGTACTTCGGTACGGGACATCGTAGAGGTGTGTTGACCTGCGTGGATGATCGGCACACCGGAGATTTCGCCTGGTGCGTGATCGGAAACGGCCGGGTCCACACCGGCTGTCCGATGAGTTCGGTGCCGGCGGGTGTTCGTCCTCGAGGCGCGGCGCGTCCGGCATGTCGCACATTGCGACTTCTTCCGGGGGACCCATCCCGGGGCATATGTGGATCTACCTGGCATCGCGCGGCGCCACAGACTCGCGGGTGCTCGCTTGCGTCGGCTCGGGGTGACTACGATCCGGGGGCGTATCGGCCTCACCGGGGCGGGCCCTGGAGATAGAGAAACGGCCCGCCGGCGCGGACAACACCAGCGGGCCGTTCAACGCACGCATCGGGAAGGAGGTTCTGGAATCCGGCTGATCAAGACCGGAAACTTGCAACGTTCGAACTAAGGCGGTTGCCCGCCGTTCTTCGCAGCGCCCGAAATCACAAGCCCAACGCCCTACTACTCCACGAAGTAAGTACGCACACAACATCTGAGTGCGAACACGCGTACGCGGCGGCCCTAGCATAGCCGACCAGCCGGACACTGGTCTGCCACGCCTTGTGGGCTGCCCGTTCGTGTTGCTCGCCTGTCTGAGAGATCAGGTCATGCTCCACGTGCTCACGGGACTCTTCACGTCCGTTTTCCTCGCCCCGGCCGACCCTCGCGAGGTCGTCACTCGATCGAGGCTTGTCGGCGACACGCCGAGTCTGGTCGAGCAAATCCGATCGATTGCCGGTACGGTCGCCAATTACCGAGACCTAGTAATTGGAGGGGACCTCCGCCGATGGACACAGCAACTCGCCGCGGACCAGGCCGCCCAGCAACAGAGCGTGGTGCACGCAAAAGGTGGGTCAAGACTCGCGCCCACGATGACGAAGCGGACAAGATCTGGGCGCTCATCGAGCTGCACGGCTACCCCGCCACCGAAGGCGGACTCCGCGACTACCTGCTCGCCGACGCAGAGCGCGTGCTCGGCCAGTCCGCGGCCTGAAACGGCTGAGGACTCGCAGTGCCACCTGCGAGCCCTCGACGTAACCGCTGCAAGTAGAGATCCCGCACCCGTCTCCCAAGACACACGCGACTCGCCACTCGGCCTGGACGGACATTCACGTTCGCCCAGAACGTTAACGATTCTACGATGCCGGGCGGCTCTCGCAACTACATCGAGAGCGACACCTCCTGTGAATTACCACAAACGCATCACGGACACGCCCACCACCTGGCGAAACACCTGCGCGTACGCGCCGCCGGCCACCCGTACTCCGAACGCAGGCGCCGCATGAGCGCCGGCCGCACCCCACCGAAAGGCCGTCCCCGCCGCCAACAGGCCACCAAGGCCGCCGCGAAGACTGCGCCCAACCGGTTCGACGTCGGCGTCCGCGGAGGCACACGCAGCGGCCCGACCCACACGCCCGTTCACGACTGGGTGCTGTTCGCCAACATCAGCGCCACCGCGAAGGCGCTGTACGCGATTCTGCGGTCACACGTAAACGACCGCCGTGGCGACGACCTCACCTGGACGAGCTCCGAGGCCCTGGCGATGATCCTGATGTACCACCGCGGCGGCCAGGTCGTGTCCTACTCGCGCGGCGACAAGATCAGCGTCTTCGAGAAGGAACTCATCGCCCTCGGCGCGATCGCCATCGACATCGTCGGCGTACCGGCTAAGAAGTACTACACCGTGGAGATGTTCCCACCCCGCGGCTATGCCGGCCCGGTGTCGCCCGCTGAGTGGTACGCCCGTAACGGTTCCGCGGTCACGGCACGGTTGGAGGCCGACGCACGCGATCGCGAAGAGCGCCGAGCAAAGGCGAAAGCCAAGAAGGCGGCCCCCGAAACGACATCCCTTGTTCCCCCCCATGGGGGGGAACAAGCCCCCCCGGATGGAGGTGGACTAGCCGCCCCGAGCTCGGGGGAACTTGCCCCCCCGAACAGAGGGCGGGAAACAACTCTTGGTGTTACTGCAGGTGATAGGGGAACTCTCCGTACTCCTTCTGCTCCCTCTAAGAGCGCAACTCACGCTACGAAAACCGCAGACCAGCAGAACCCGATGACGTCTCCGGAGACGACAAACCAAGAGACCGCGGAGTACGTGAAGTCGGACGCCCACTGGCCGGTCCTCACCAGCGTCGAGCAGACCCTGCTCGACGAGGTGGCCACCGCCGCCCCACTGTGGTCGACCCGGCTACTCCGCAAGGTGATCGGATCGGCGGCGGTCCGAGAGGTCGGACAGCGCGATGCCGAACTGGTTCGCCGCGCCTTCCTGATCGGCGCCCGGGACCCGTTCACCGTGCCCATGCGCATGTGGCACATCGCGGAGTGCCCCCACTGGCGCGACGCCATGACGCAGCTGGCCGACGAACGAGGCACATCCCCGTCCAGCCCTCACGCCTCGGACCCGAAGACCAACGGCCGGCAGCTTGCGGAGGAGAACCGTGCCCGGGTCGCAGCAGCCGTAGCTGAACACGAGGCCCGCCGCAGCAGTGCAAAACCGGCCAGTACTGCGCCAAAGCCTCGGGTGAAGCCTCGGCAAGAGCCTTCCGAAGACGCCCATGCCCGTGCAGAGACCGACGAGGCACGCGCTCGAATGGCTGCGGCCCTCATGGCCGCATACCCTGCAGAATTTCCCCCGCGACCTGGTTCTGACGCCGGTTTAGGCGCCCAGGATGGGCCTGTGGTTGAAGTTCTGGGCGCTTCGGTACCCGCATGAGGCATTTGGCCAGCTGTGCCGGGAGAGGCGATTACAGCGGGTATTGATTGTCGTGAGGCAACCGTGCGCGGGAACAGCTTCCCCCGACACGTCCAGGGGATGTTCCCGCGCCACGATGCCTCGGACCTTGTTGGGCCTGACGAACCCCACGCCCACTTGCAGAGGAGCACCGTGCGCATGCCGCCCCGGCCCGGACCGAACGCCAGGCCCGCTGTCGTCCTTCGCGACATCGAGCACGCCCGGACCGCGATGTACACCGTCGAGAAGTACGGCACCACGATCATCATGACCGACGAGCAGATCGCCGACGACGAAGCCTTTCGCCAAGGCCTGGCTGACTGGGCCAACGCCACCCCGGAGGACCGCGCCCAGCGGGCTGCCGATGCCCGGGCTCGCCGATCTGCCGAACGCGAGGCCGCTGACCGGGTGCCGTTCACCGTCGCCGGCCTGGCCGCCAAGACCGGCTGGACGGCCGGATACATCGAACACCTCGTCCAGCCCTACTGCGGTTGCTGGCAGGGCTACGACGGCTGGGAGTACTGCGACCACGCCCGCGACCTGGGCATGGCCGGATGACCCGGCGCCGGCATCTGCGTGACGCGGCCACGATCTGCACCGCCGTCCTGACCGTCCCCGGTACCCCGATGCGCTGCCAGCTCGACGCCGGACACCTCGATCGGGGCGAGAAGCACCGGCACGGCCCCACCCGCTGGAGCGGGCCCGTCCTCGAGGAGACTCCGTGACCGATAACCGCCCGCAGCCCGGCACCTGGGTCGCCATCACCGCCAAGGTCGTCGAGCTGCACCCCAACGATGTCGACCTTGGCGTCGAGCTGTTCTCCAAAACCGACCAAATCCAGGCGTTCGTCCGTGCCGACCTGTGCACGCCGACCAGTAAGCCGATCCTGGCTGAACCGGACGTAGGCTCCGTCGCCCTGCTGATGGTCGGCCCCCGTCCGGTCGCCTACCAGCGGCTCGGCGACGACCGCTGGTACTCCGGCGGCTGGGCCAGCCGCAAGGGTGGGCTTACCTGGGCAGAGCTGAACCAGCTCGGCGACGTCGAGGTGATCCACCATGCCTGACCAGCCGTACCGCGTTGGCGGGTCCTGGGGAACCACGATCGTCCGTACCGGCACCGGGCCGGCCGACGACCGCGGCCGCCGCCCCGACGACAAGCTCGTCGCCGTCACCCTCCACGACGACCGCGCCCTGGCCGAGCTCATCGTCGGCCTGCTCAACGACCACGCCCGCCGGGACCCGGGCCGATGACCGGCTCCGCGGTACGGTCCCGGCCCGGGTCGGCGACCTCACCCGGCCGCCCGACCGCTGCGGACGTCTGCCCGCACCGCCGCTGCCGGGCGAAGATCCGCCACGCCAAGACCGTCGACGGCGAGCAGATCGCGGTCGACTACACCCCGGACCCGGACGGCCGGCTCGTCTGGACGATGCGCGCCCCCGGCGACTGGCGCATGCGGGCCCTCGCCGACGGTGAGACCCCACCCGCCGACGGCCGAGGGTGGACCGCGCACGCCGGCACCTGTCCGGGACAGTCCCGGACTGTCCCGGACGCGGCCCTGACACCCGCGGGACGCGTCCCGGCACCCCGCCAGCCAGCACCGGACACCCCGGTCACCGGCGCGGCCGCGCTCGCCGCAGCTGGTCTGGACCCGCAGCCCGTCGGCCGGCGTCTCCATGCCGTCCCCGGCCCGTCGACGGCCACCGCGCCGCGACCCGGTGGGACGAGCGGCCGTGCCCTCGAGGACGCCCCGCCCCTGCCCCCGCTGGCCGAACTCGGCGCCGGCCAGGACCCGGCCGCCCGGACCTGCCCGGCCTGCGGCGCCGTCAGCCCCGCCGCCCTGCCGCACCTCGACGGTGAAGGCGGCCCGGCCCTGGTCGACCTGCAGGCCGGGCTCTACGACCTGATCGCCCTCTGGGACGGCCGCCGGTGGGCGGTCCGGGCGGTGGCCGCCGGGGAAGACGGCCTGCCGTTCTCGCACCGGGTTGCCCGGCATATCTGTCGGACCTACCCCCACCGCTGCCAAACTCCAGGTCATGAGACCGAACCGGCCCGGCTCTACCCGGGCGGAACCTTCTGCGACCCGTGCGCCGAGAGCAGGTCCCGACGATGACGACCCACCCCGAGAACCCGCCGGGGCGTCCGGCACCGGTCCGGATCGTCGAGCCGGTCGCCTGCGCGCTGACCATGACCGTCGCCGGGCAGGACCAGACCGTCGAGACCGTGCACGACGACGTCGCCGTGGCCCGCCGCCAGGCGCGGAAACTGACCTGCTGCCGCGGCACCGTGACGGTGACCGTGACCGGCGCCGACGGGGCGCTGCTCTACACGTACGACCGGGCCGACAACCTGTGGCGTACCCCCGCAGCGGGCGTCCTCGAGGTCACCGACGGCCGGCAGACGTGTTCCTGCGGCCACGCCCCGACCGTCGCGGTGGACAAGCCGTACCAGTACGAGCCGGTAGTGGGCTGGCACTGGTCCTGCGGCCGCTGCGGCGCCTCCGCCTGGTCGAAGGTCGTCCCGCCCGGAGCAGGCTGACCCGCCGGCGCCGGGCGGGAAGCCGGGCACCGGAAGATCACCATCGGGTTGCGGAAACCACCCGGCCGGTGAGCCCAGATGCGCACAACAGGCCTGTTGCCCCAATATCTCGGGCAGGAAAGTCGATGCCGCCCGTCGCCGAGGTCCGCCAGACCCCGGACCGCGCCCACGGTAGACCCGGCGGCCTACTGTCCACAGTGGCCAATGCCATCTCCCGTAGACGCGGCGACACGAGCACCGATAGTCCTAACGTGTGTTGCGCCGAACCACCGGCAGCAGCGCGACCCGCGCTCTCTGGCGACAGCGACGGGCCCGCGCTCGCCGCCGCCCTGCCACATCCGGAGGAGAGGACGTGCCTGACGACCTGCCCGTGAGCCCCGAGCTGTCCCCACCCTCACTACGCCGCACCCTGCTCATCGCAGCCGACGACGAAGGATGGGTCACCTACCAATCGGAGAACCCGCCCGGCTACACCGACGGCGCCGGCCACACCTACGACACCGTCACCTACACCCTGCTCATCCCACCGCCGCAGGGATACGAGCGACCCGACGACCAGACCGACCTCACCGAACGGATCCTGCGCCCCGACGACGTCGTCGGCTACGTCCTTGCCCTAGCCGACCGCTACGGCGGCATGCCCAGCATCGCGTTCCGCCCCGAACTCGCCTGACCCACAGGAGTGAATGACCGCTCTAAAATCACGACAGCCCATATTGCATGACTCCGAGCACGTGTAGCGTCGGGGCATCGGGCAAGCCCTATTCGCAGCAGGGCACGCCCGGCACCTGACACCTGGCGCCCGGGACACCGGACCACCACATCCCCGTGTCCCGGGCAGCCGCGTTTCCGGCCACCGAGCCATGATCGGAGAAACGCCCCGTGAACCGTGCTTACCTCCGCGCCCGCACCCGCGCCTCCCGGCCCCGGAACCTCGACCACATCGTCCAGCCGGCCCGCCCGCACACCGGGCACCCGGCCACCACCGACCAGCTCACCGCCCTCGCCGCCGCCCTCCTGGCCGAGACCACCGGCGCCGAGACCCCCCGCGAGCTCCTCGACGAACGCTTCGGCCCGGCCACCCCCGGACACCACACCCCCGCCGCCCGCGAGCGCTTCGCCCCGGCCGCCGACGTCGCCGCCGAGACCCGCACCCCGGTCCGCCCCGCCACCGCCCCGCCGACCGCACGCCAGATCATCGCCGAGCCCCGGACCGACGCATGATCACCACCCGGCACCGGGCCGCCGCCGCCGACACCAGCCACACCATCGCCGCCCTCGCCGGCCCCGCCGCCGCCAACCCCGCCGAACGCCCCGTCACCGCCTCCGGCATCACCCTGAGCTGGACCACCGAAGGCGGCCTGCTGCTGCGACCCGCCCGGTGGCGCCGCATCCTGCTGCGCGACCACCGCGTCCAGCACATCCGCCCCGACGCCATCACCCGCGTCACCTGGGACGAACGCCGCTGGTGGCGGCCCGCCACCCTCACCCTCACCACCAGCGGCCCTCACGCCTACCCCGGCCGCCCCGACGGCACCCGCCACCTGCACCGCTGGCTCCGGCCCCGCCGCCTGGAACAGCTCCACGACCGGCTCGCCTGGATCGAACGCGACAACATCATCCGCACGAAGACCGGACACCGGAAATGAGCACCTCACTCCCGCCGGCGCCTCAGCGTGACCTGCTGTGGGAACTCGCCCGGACCACCGCACCGGACGTCGGCGACTTCGTCACCCGGCACCGCCGCGGCCGGGTCCTGCTGCCCTACACCGCCCACATCGGTCCCGCCGGCGCCCCTGTCGACGCCTGGGTGTGCTGCGACCCTGTCTGCGGCGGCGTCGAGGTCAGCGAGTACCTGCTGGAGCTGGACCACGGCTGCTGCCCGCCGACCTACTTCCAGCCCGGCTGGTACGTCGAGTCCCGGATGGCACAGGCACGACGGCACATGGCCGGCTTCGGCACAGTGCACTTCCGCGGATACTCCCACGGCCCGCTCACCGCATGGTGGGAACCCGAACAATCCGGGCTCCTCGCCCACATCTGATGTCCTACCCGGCCCGCCCACCGCACTCGCGGAGGGCGGGCCGGCCACGCCCGAAGGAGACGCGTGCACCCCGCCCACCACACCCCCGCCCAGATCGGCATCACCCTGATCGCCCTCGCCGCGATGGCCGCGGTCATCGCCCTGCTGGCCGAGGTGGAACCGCTCTCCTGCACCCTCCACGAGATCACCAGCGCCCAGCCCGGCTGTAGCCGAGCCTCCCTCGGCCTCACCGTCTACCTGGCCGGCGGCAGCACCGCATACCTCGCCGTCCTCCTCAGCACCCGCGCTCTCCTGCACCGCCACGACCAGCACCCGGAGCACTGACCGATGGACCACATCCGCTCGATCGCCCTGACCATCGCCCTGGCCTTGAGCCTGCTCGGCACGGCTGCCTGCGAATCGCGTCGCGACGAATGCGCCCGCCGCGGCGGCCAGGTCGTCACCGACGTCGAGACGAAGACCAAGAACGGCAAGACCCGCACGTACACCGAGTACGAATGTGTCAAGGACGGCGAGGAACTCTTCGAGTGGCGTTGACCGCCCCGCGGACAGCGAACGGCCCCGCCACCCGAGACCCGGGCGGCGGGGCCGTTTCGTCGATTCAGGGCCGCCGTAGCGGGGTGAGCCCCTGCCGGGCGAACCACGCGTCGACCACCGGCGCCCACTCCTCATCCTGGCCGCCGCCGGCTGCCAGAGCGAACAGCTCGTCGTACAGCGCCACCGCGTCCGCGCACGCCCGCGGCTGACGCGGCAACGGCACCCGCCCCGCTCCCGGACCCTCCGGATCGCCCGGGTCTCCCGGCTCGCCCTGCATCCGCCTGTCCTCGGCCACCCTGCCGCCTCTCCCCGATCGGCGCCCGCGGCGGTACGCCGCAGGCCTGCCCGTGCCATCTCGCCACGGCCCTGCCGCCCCGGAGTGGGCAATCGTGCTGGTGGATGCCCGGACCCTGCCGGCGGCCGCACGCAGGACGTACAAGCACGCTAACGACCGACCAAAAATGGTGCAACAATCGATGCCGTGACTCACCCGAAGAAAGCGGTTGCCAGCCGGTCGCGGCCGCCCATATCGCGGCGCCGGCGGCCTCGCCCGGCCGGCGCCCCCTCAGTCCTCGTCCGGCCCGGGCCGTGCCGCCTCGCCGGACCGGCGGCGGGCCCACTCCTGCACGGCGTCGGCGTACGGGCGCCGGTGGCGGCCCTTGACCGGTTTCCCGTGCTCGTCGCGGTTGCGGACCGCGACCGAGGCGCCCGCCGCGTCGGCGTCGTCGATCCAGCGGCGAACGGTTTCCGGATGGACTCCGAGAAGCTCCGCGGCCCGCTTGACCGACATGGTCGGCCGCGGCGCATGCCCGTCCTGGGTCTTCTCCGTCACGTGGCGCCCCTTCAAAGTCGCAAACCTCGCAAGCCCATCAGATCATCCCGCCCGGGAAACTGCCGCACCCGTCCGGGTGGCCAAAACTCGCAAAACTCGCAAAACTCACACACGCGTGCAAGACTGCCGACCATGAACACCCACCACCGGCCGCTCCCCCGAACGGCAGGACCCGGAGCCCACCCGTGACCCCCGCGCGCGCAGCCACCCCGAGCGCCGACCGCGGCTGGGCCGAAACCACCTGGGACACCGCCACCAGCTGGGCCACCAACATCCCCGCCCTGGCCTGGGTGACCATCGTCGTCGTCCTCGGCCTCGGCACCCTGTTCTGCCTGCCGATGCTGCGCCTGCAGGCCTACAAGGCAGGCCAGCGCGCAGGCAAGAACCGCACCGAACTCACCGCCGAAGACCGCCAGGACCGCAAACTGCTCATCGCAGCGCTCGTCCCCGCCAGCCTGTTCTGGATCGCCGTCGTCATCGGCTCCGCCCGCGGGCTCACCGGCTTCGGCCGCGACGACCTGAAATGGACCGGCGGCTGGGAATACCTCGTCCCATTCACCCTCGACGGCATCGCGATCGCGTTCGCCCTGCTCGCCTTCCGGGCCGTCAAGAAAGCCCTCAACCCCGACAAGGCGATCCACATCGCCTGGGCCGGCATGCTCACCTCCGCCGGACTCAACTTCCTGCACGAGGCCGGCGGCGGATCCGTCCTGGGCGCCGTCTACCTGGCGATCCTGTCGATCCTCGGCATGCTGATCTTCCACGAGTTCCTGGCCCAGTTCGAGGGCGGCACCGGCCACATCGTCCGCGAAAACCCGAAGTTCGGCCTCCGCTGGATCACCTGGCCGACCAACACCCTCTGCGCCTGGGTCGCCTGGCGTAACCACCCACCCCGCCCCGGCGCCCCGGCCGCCGTCGCCGACGCCGTGGAACACCTCCGCCAGGTCCGGTACACCAAAGCCCTCCGCCGGGCACGCAGCGTCGACGCACCCCCCTGGTGGATCTGGATCCTGCCGTGGATCCGCACCACACAGGTCACCGCCGCGCTCACCGACCTGCGCGCGAAACTCGCGGCCGAACGCCAGACCCGGGTGAAAGCCGAAGCGACCCACCGCACCGTCGTCGCCGACCTGAACCGGATCGCCGACCTGAACCGCGCCGAGGTGAACCGCCTCACCGAACAGCTGACCCGAACCGCCACCGACGCCCGAACCGCCGAGGCGACCCGAACCGCCGAACACGACGCCGAACGGGTCACCTGGGCGAACCGGCTCACGACGGTTCAGGGCGAACGGGACACCCACGCGAACCGGGTCACCCAGCTGACCCACGACCTGAACCGCCAGACCCGACGGGTCACCGCACTGACCCAGAGACTGACCCGCCAGACCGGACGGGTCACCACCCTGACCCGCGACCTGAACCGCCAGACCCAACGGTTCACCGAAGCGAACCGCGACCTGACCCGCCAGACCCAGCGGGTCACCGAACTGGACCAGGAACTGAACCGCCAG
>NZ_BSSY01000029.1:0-25898 GCF_030269225.1 Actinoplanes sp. NBRC 101535
AGGAGTTCCCCGACCTGGTGCGCCACTACTACCGAGCCAACAAGCTCTGGTCGGGCTCGTACTTCGCGGGCTCCGTCGGCGGCGCACCGCTGAGCGTCGTGAAGCAGTACACCGAGCAGCAGAACCGCCCCGGTTAAGGCACTGCTCGGGCCTGGCGGCCCTCCCAGCGCGGGCCTTCACCCCCGGCCTGAAGGCCGGAGCACTGGCCCGCATCCCGGTAGCCGGCTGATCAGTCCTGCAGGGCCTGCCAGATGCGGTCGGCGGTGTAGGGGAGTTCGGTCATGCGTACCCCCGTGGCGTCTCTGATCGCGTTGCCCAGCGCCGGGGAGACCGGGTTGAACGGGCTCTCGCTCATCGACTTGGCGCCGAGCGGGCCGATCGCGTCGGTCGTGTCGGCGAAGTGGACCTCGGTGAACGGGGTGTCCGCCACGGTGGGCAGGTGATACTGGCGGAACGTCGTGGTCGTCACCCGGCCGTCCGCGTCGATGTCCACGTGTTCGGACAGGGTCGCGCCGAGTGCCTGCGCCACGCCACCCTCGATCTGACCGCGCAGTTGTCCCGGGTTCATCACCGTGCCCGCGTCGGCGCTGTGCACGCTGCGCAGGATCCGCAGTTCGCCGGTGTCCGGGTCGATCGCCACCCGGAACCACTGGGCGTTGAACGCCACCGACCGGGGTGTCCCGTCGAAGTGCCCCCGGCCGACGCCGGTCTCCGGCGACTGTTTCAGCGAGCGTGCGGCCCGCAGCACGGCACGGCCGGCGACGACGACACCGGTCGAGGCGAACGCGCCGGTGTCGTGGGCGACCACGTCGGTGTCGGACTGGCGGATCACGATCCGGTCAGGGGTGGTGCCCAGTTCGTCGGCGGCGATCTGGGCGTGCACGGTGGTGCTGCCGTTGCCGAATTCGGCGGTGCCGACCGACAGTTCGTACCGGCCGTCCGGCAGGGTGCGGATCGTCGCGTCGGCGAAGTGGCCGCCGGGCGGGCCGGCCGCGATCATCGCGATCGCCATGCCCTCGCCGACCAGCCACCCGTCCGGGGCGTCGTCCTGTGTGAGGCCGGCCGCGCGGATCCGGTCCAGGCACTGGTCCAGGCCGTAACTGGCGATGCCCAGGTCGTCGACGTGCTCGCCGGGGGCGGTCAGGTCGTCGCCGGGGCGGACCACGTTGCGTTCGCGGAACGTGACCGGGTCCATGCCGATGCCGCGGGCCACCTCGTCGAGGACCTGTTCGACGGCGAAGGTGACCTGGCCGAGGCCGTACCCGCGGAACGCGCCGGCCGGCACCGTGTTGGTGTAGACCGTCATCGCGTCGGTGCGCATGTTCGCGCACCGGTAGACGGCGAGTGTCTCGTGGCAGCCGTGGAACATCACCGACCTGCCGTGGTTGCCGTACGCGCCGGTGTCCACCAGCACGTCCAGTTGCAGAGCGGTCAGGGTGCCGTCGCGGCGGGCGCCGGCGGTGGCGGTCACGACGAACGGGTGGCGGGTGGTGGCGCCGGTGAACTGTTCGGTGCGGGTGTACTCCCAGCGGACCGGGCGGCCCAGGCGCAGCACGGCGAGCGCGACCAGGTCCTCGGTGAGCATCTCCTGTTTGCCGCCGAATCCGCCGCCGACCCGGCCGGCCATCACCCGGACCCGGTCGGTGGGCAGGTCGTAGAGGCGGGCGAGCAGCCGCCGGGTCAGGAACGGTGTCTGGGTGCTGGAGCGGATGACGAGCCGGCCGTCGTCGTCGAGCCATCCGACCGAGCCGTGCGTCTCGAGGCTGGCATGCTGCACCCGCGGCGTCCGGAATGTCGCCCCGTAAACGAAGTCCGCCGCGGAGAACCCAGCGGAGACATCGCCGATGGAAGCATGCAATTCCCCGACGACATTGGAAGAAGCCCGGGAAATACCGTCGGATTCGGACTTGTCGCCGTGGATCGGCGGCGAGGTGACCGCCGACGACGGGTCGACGACAGCCGCCAACAGCGAATATGTCACGACGAGACGCCGACAGCCCTCCTCCGCGGCCGCCTCCGACGAGGCGACCACCGCCGCGACCCGCTGCCCGATGAACCGCACGACATCGTCCAGGATCCGGGTGTCGTAGGGATCCTCCGACTCGGTCTCGTGCTGCGCCGTCGAGAACAGCACATCCGGCACGTCGGCGTGCGTGAACACCGCCTCCACCCCCGGCACCGCCAGCGCCGCCGACGCATCGATCGCCACGATCCGCGCGTGCGCGTGCGGCGACCGCAGCACTTTCAGATGCAGCACGCCCGGCACGTCGATGTCGAAGGTGTACCGCGCCGCCCCGGTCACCACCGCAGGGCCGGCCGGCGCGCCCAGGCTAGACCCGACCGCACGGCCGGCGCCGGGAGCAGGGCAGGCAGGGGCACAGGACTCCGGACCGCCTCTGACGGCGTCGGTGACAGCACGGTATCCCGTACAACGGCAGAGATTTCCCTTGAGGGACCGCGGCAGGTCCTCGCGCTGCTCCGGGGTCAGTGCCGCGCTTGTCATGATCATTCCGGCGGTGCAGAAGCCGCACTGGAATCCCTGCGCGTCCAGGAAACTCTGCTGCACCGGGTGCAGTCCGTCGTCCCCGGCGAGCCCCTCGATCGTCGTCACGCTGCGCCCCTGGGCGCGGAAGGCCGGATAGACGCAGCTGTGCACGGGTCTCCCGTCGACGTGCACGGTGCACGCCCCGCAGTCCCCGCTGTCGCAGCCCTTCTTGACCCCGAAGCAGCCCTGTTCCCGCAGGTAGGTGCGCAGGCATTGCCCCGGCCGGGGTTCCCCGGCATGCGTCTCGCCGTTGATCTCCATGCTCACTCGACCAGCTCCGCTCTGATCTGTTCCGCATAGTGCCTGGTCAAATGTTGTCGCCACAGTGGCCGCCCGTGCACGTCGTCGACGTAGTCCGCCAGCGACAGCACCGCCAGCGCCTCCGCGAGATCGGTTGCCGAGGGGGATGACGGGAATCGCAGCACGTGCGGCCGGTGCGTGGCCGCGCTGATCGTCAGGCTCAGGCCCCCGGCGGGCTCCGCCCGGCCGATCACCAGCACCGCGCTGCGTCCGTGCCGGTGCAGGGATCCTCTGCGGTACGCCGTCCGTGAGCCCAGCGCCTCCCCCGGCAGACGGATCGACCGCAGGAGTTCCCCGTCGCGCAGCAGGGTCGTGCCCTGCCCCGTCACGAAGTCCGCCGCCGGCACCACCCGCTGGGTGCCGTCCGGCCCGAGCAGCAGCAGTGTCGCGTCGAGCGCCACGGTCAGCGAGATCATCGGCCCGGCCGGCAGGGCGGCGCAGAGGTTCCCGCCGACGGTCGCCACGTTCCAGATCTTGAAGGAGGCCAGGAACGCGTGGCAGCACTGCCGGACGATCCCGTGCCGGGCGAGGCGTTCGGCGAGGTCGGCGATGGTGCAGGTGGCGGCGATCTCGACGGCGCCGTCGTCGTGGACCCGCAGCGACGGCCACCCGGCCGACGGCAGGTCGAGCAGGCGCCGCACGTCCGGTCGTGGCTCGCTGAACAGCGCGGTCCCGCCACCCAGCCAGGCGTCGCCGGGGCGCCACGAGCCGGGCGCGGCGGGACTGATCACTTCGGTGACGGTGTGCAGATCCACGTTCGTACGCTACGTGACCCGTGTTTCGGATCTTGGCAAACCGTTTCCCCGATGTGTCCAGGGGCCGCGGTCACCGGGGGTCCGGGTCCCCCTCGGGACCTTCGGCCCCGCCCGCGGACGTTTTTCGGGACCTTCGCCCCTGATCGGCGTGCGACGCGGCGAGCAGGGTCAGGGGAGACTCACATCGAAAGGACGTCCGTGGACGCGCTCGATCTGTCACGGTGGCAATTCGGCATCATCACCGTGTACCACTACATCTTCGTCCCCATCACGATCGGGCTCTCCTTCCTGGTGGCCGGCATCCAGACCGCCTGGGTGCGCACCGGCCGGGAGAAGTACCTGCGGGCGACGAAGTTCTGGGGCAAACTCTTCCTGATCAACTTCGCCATCGGGGTGGTCACCGGCATCGTGCAGGAGTTCCAGTTCGGCATGAACTGGTCGGACTACTCGCGGTTCGTCGGCGACATCTTCGGTGCGCCGCTCGCCATCGAGGGTCTTCTGGCCTTCTTCCTGGAGTCGACCTTCCTGGGACTCTGGATCTTCGGCTGGGACAAGCTCCCGAAGAAGGTCCACCTGGCCACGATCTGGACCGCCGCGACCGGCACCCTGCTGTCGGCGTACTTCATCCTGGCCGCGAACTCGTGGATGCAGCACCCGGTCGGCTGGACGATGGGCGACGGCCGCGCGGAGCTGACCAGCATCGGCGCGGTCCTCACCAACTCGACGACCCTGGTCACCTTCCCGCACACCGTCACCGCCTGCTTCCTGACCGCCGGTGCGGTGATGCTCACCGTCAGCGCCTGGCACATCCGGCGCCGCAACCAGGACGAGGTGTTCCGCCCGTCCCTGAAGATCGGCGCCTGGGTGGTCCTGGTCTCCGGGGTGCTCGTGATGATCACCGGTGACATCCAGGCCCGGGTGATGACCGAGCAGCAGCCGATGAAGATGGCCGCGGCCGAGGCGCTCTACGACAGCACCGAGAGCGCGTCGTTCTCGCTGTTCACCATCGGTTCGCTGGACGGCTCCGAGGAGCTGTACAGCGTGCGGATCCCGTCGCTGCTGTCGTTCATGGCGACCGGCTCGCCGGACGGCGAGGTCGAGGGCATCAACGACGTGCAGCGCGAGTACCAGCAGACGTACGGCGAGGGCGACTACACACCGGTCGTGCCGGTCACCTACTGGTCGTTCCGCCTGATGATCGGGTTCGGTGGTCTGGCCATGGTGGTCGCGCTGGCCTGCCTCTGGTTCACCCGCGGCGGCCGCCTGCCGCAGAGCCGTCTGCTCTGGATCGGCGCGCTGACCACGGTGGCGATGCCGCTGCTGGCCAACTCGTTCGGCTGGATCTTCACCGAGATGGGCCGTCAGCCCTGGTCGGTGTTCGGACTGCTCAAGACCGAGGACTCGGTGTCCCCGTCGGTCTCCACCGGTGAGGCCGCGACCGGCCTGATCGTGCTGACCCTGGTCTACGGGGTGCTCGCCGTCATCGAGGTCGGGCTGTTCCTGAAGTACGCCAAGGCGGGCGCACCGGAGATCACGCCGGAGTCCGACGAAGCCGACAAGCCGCTCGCGTTCGCGTACTGAGGAATCGACGACATGGATCTCACCACTTTCTGGTTCCTGCTGATCGGCGTCCTCTGGGCCGGGTACTTCCTGCTCGAGGGCTTCGACTTCGGCGTCGGCATCCTGCTGCCCGTCCTCGGCAGGGACGACCGCAGCCGCCGCCTGGCCATCAACACCATCGGACCGGTCTGGGACGGCAACGAGGTGTGGCTGATCGTGGCCGGTGGCGCCACGTTCGCCGCGTTCCCCGAGTGGTACGCCACCCTGTTCTCCGGGTTCTTCCTGCCGCTGCTGCTCATCCTGGTCGCGCTGATCGTGCGCGGTGTCGCGTTCGAGTACCGCGGCAAACGTGACGGTGCCGTCTGGAGGAAACGCTGGGACACCGCGATCTTCTGGAGCAGCCTGATCCCGGCGATCCTCTGGGGTGTCGCGTTCGGCAACATCGTGCGCGGGGTGCCGCTGGACGCGAACCACGAGTACGTCGGCGGGTTCTTCAACCTGCTGAACCCGTACGCGCTGCTCGGCGGCCTGACCACCCTCGCGCTGTTCACCCTGCACGGCGCGGTGTTCCTGGCGCTCAAGACCGACGGACCGATGCGCGAGCAGGCCGGCGCGCTGGCCGCCAAGCTGGCCGTGGCCGCCGTCCCGGTCGCCGCCGCGTTCCTGATCTGGACCGGCATCGCGAGCGGTGACGTCTGGGGCATCGCGGTCTCGGTGCCGGCGGCGCTCGCCCTGGTCACCGCGGTCGTGCTGACCCGGGTACGCCGGGAGGGCTGGGCCTTCACCGCGACCGCCGCGACCATCGTGCTCGCCACCGCCGCGCTGTTCGTGACGCTGTTCCCGAACGTGATGCCGTCCACGCTGGACGCGGCCAACAGTCTGACCACCACGAACGCCTCGTCGACGCCGTACACGCTGACGGTGATGACCTGGGTGGCGGTCTGCTTCACCCCGCTCGTGCTGATCTACCAGAGCTGGACGTACTGGGTGTTCCGCAAGCGCCTGAAGCTGAGCGACATCCCGGCGTGAAACCCCTCGACCCGAGGCTGTTGAGGTACGCCCGTGCGACGCGGGCGTACCTGGTGGCCACCGTCGCCCTCGGCGCCGTGCACGCGGCGCTGCTGATCACCCTCTCCTTCCTGCTGGCCGACGCGATCACCGGTGTGTTCCTGCACGGCGCCGGGGTGCCGCAGCTGCTCCCGCTGATCGCCGTGGTCGCCGCCCGCTCGGTGGTGGCCTGGCTGCAGGAGGTGGCGGCGACCCGCTCCGCCGCGGCGGTCAAGAGCGAACTGCGCCGGCGTCTGCTGGCGCACGTGGCCGGCCTCGGGCCGTACCACCGCACGCCGGCCGGGGAGATCGCCACCCTGGCCGGCCACGGGCTGGACGCGCTGGACGCGTACTTCGCCCGCTACCTGCCGCAGCTGGTCCTGTCCGTGCTGGTGCCGGGCCTGCTGCTGGCCCGGCTGCTGCCCGCCGACCTGATCGCCACCCTCACCATCGCGGTGACGCTGCCGTTGATCCCGGTCTTCATGGCACTGGTCGGCATGCACACCGAGGCGGCCACCAAACGGCAGTTCCGGCTGCTGGCCCGGCTGTCGCACCACTTCCTCGACGTGGTCGCCGGGCTGCCCACCCTCAAACTGTTCGGCCGGGCCGGGGCGCAGGCCGGGATCATCCGGCGGATCAGCGGCGAGCAGCGGCAGCAGACCATGCGGACGCTGCGTACCGCGTTCCTGTCGTCGCTGGTCCTGGAACTGCTGGCCACCCTGTCGGTGGCGCTGGTCGCGGTCGGCATCGGCCTGCGGCTGGTACACGGCGAACTGGACCTGGCGACCGCGCTGACGGTGCTGATCCTGGCGCCGGAGGCGTACCGGCCGCTGCGCGAGGTGGGCGCGAACTACCACGCCAGCGCCGAGGGCCTGGCCGCGGTGGAGGAGGTCTTCGCGATCCTCGAGACGCCGCTGCCCGCCGAGGGCGGTGCGGCTCCCCGCGACGGTGCCCTCGTGTTCGACCAGGTGGAAGTCCGGTTCCCCGGCCGGGCCGAACCCGCGCTCCGGTTGTCCGCGACGATCGAGCCCGGGGAGATCGTGGCGCTGACCGGGCCGTCCGGGTGCGGCAAGTCGACAGCGCTCGCCGCGCTGCTGGGCTTCGTGTCGCCGGCCTCCGGCACGATCACCGTCGGAGGCGTCGATCGGGAAACGATCGCTCCCACCGCGTGGCGGTCGAAGATCGCCTGGGTGCCGCAACGACCGCATCTGATCGCCGGGACCGTGCGCGAGAACATCGCGTTGACCGGCGCGGACCACGACGCGGTCGTCGAGGCCGCCCGGCTGGCCGGTGCCGACACCTTCATCGCCGCACTCCCCGACGGCTACGACACCCTGCTCGGTGACGCCGGTTCGGGCCTGTCCGCGGGACAACGACAGCGCATCGCCCTGGCGCGGGCGTTCCTGAAGGACGCGCCGATCGTGCTGCTCGACGAGCCGACGGCCAACCTGGACACCACCACCGCCGCCGAGGTGATGGACGCGATCCGCCGCCTGGCCCACGGACGGACGGTACTGATCGCGGCCCACCGTCCGGAACTGATCGCCCTCGCCGACCGGGAGCTCCGTCTCGCCGGCTCGCTGACTCCCGCAGGTGCCTGAGATGACCGTGCTCCGCGCGTACCCCCTGATCAAGCCGGCGGCGGGTCGCCTGGCTCTCGCCGTGCTGGCCGGAGCGGGAGCGGCCGGTGCCGCCGTCGCCCTGACCGCGGTCTCCGCCTGGCTGATCTCCCGGGCCGCGCTGCACCCGCCGGTGCTGCACCTGATGGTGGCGATCGTCGCGGTCCGCGCGTTCGGTCTGAGCCGCGGCGTGCTGCGTTACCTGGAACGGCTGATCGGGCACGACGCCGCGTTCCGGATCCTCGGCGACGTGCGGGCCCGGCTGTTCACCCGGCTGGAGCGCCTGGCGCCGGCCGGCCTGGCCGACTTCCGGCGCGCGGACCTGGCGCAACGGCTGGCCGCCGACGTGGACGCGGTCCTCGACCTGGTCACCCGGGTGGCACTGCCCTACGCGGTGGCCGCCGTGGTCGGCCTGGCCGCGGTGCTGGTGGTGGGCGCGCTGGTCCCGGTCGCGGGCCTCACCCTCGCGGTCGCGCTGCTGGTGGTCGCGATCGGGGTGCCGCTGCTGCAGCGTGCCGCGGCGCGGCGTGCCGACGGACGGCTCGCTCCGCTGCGCGGTGAGCTCACCACCGGTGTGGTCGATCTGCTGCACGGGCTTGCGGATTTCTCGGTGTACGGGGCACAGCACTCCCGTCTGTCCCGGCTCGACGACGTGGACGCCCGGATGACGCGGGCGAGCCGCCGGTCGGCGAACGTGGCCGGGCTGTCCGCCGCGGTGACCATGCTGAGCACCGGCGTGTGCGTGCTGGTCGGGCTGGCCGCGGGTGCCGTGGCGGTCCGCTCCGGCGCCCTGCCCGGGGAACTGCTGGCGCTGGTGGTGCTCACGCCGATGGCGGTCTTCGAGATCGCCGGGCCGCTGCCGATGGCGGCGCAGACCTACGTCTCGGCGCGTGCTTCGATGCGCCGGTTGGCGGAGTTGTGGGACGCGCCCTCGCCGCTCTCCTCCCTCGGCTCTTCGCCGGCGACTCCTGTTTTTTCGGACATTCCCGAAATCCGGGTGGAGAACGTGACCGCGGGATGGGTGCAGGGACGGACCGCGGTCAGTGGCGTCTCGCTCACGCTGCCGCCCGGCGGCCGGGTGGCGCTGGTCGGGCCGAGCGGGTCCGGCAAGAGCACGGTGGCCGCCCTGCTGGTCCGGTTCCTCGATCCGCGCGCCGGACGGGTCACCCTCGACGGCACGGATCTGCGGTCGATCGTGCCGGAACGGGTCCGGGAGGTCGTCGGCTACCTGCCCGAGGACGCGTACCTGTTCGACACCACGATCGGCGACAACCTGCGGATCGCCCGCCCGGACGCGACCGGCGCCGCGCTGGAGCAGGCGCTCGCCTCGGCCCGGCTGCTGGACTGGGTGCGGACCCTGCCGGACGGGCTGGACACCCTGGTCGGCGAACACGGGATGGCCCTCTCCGGAGGGCAGCGGCGCCGGCTGGCCCTGGCCCGGATCCTGCTCGGCGACGCGCGGGTGCTGATCCTGGACGAACCGACCGAGCACCTCGACGACGAGACGGCCGGGGAGCTGACCCGGGATCTGCTGGCCGCGGCCGGGCACCGGTCGGTCCTGCTGATCACCCACCGCGAGGCCGATCTGGACGGTCTCGACGTCGTGCGGCTCTGAGTCCCGTCAGGCCGGCACCGACGCCGCGGCTTCCCGCTCCGCGCTCGTCAACGGTCCGGGGGCGACCGGGAACGTCAGCGTGAAGGTGCTCCCCCTGCCCACCACCGACTGCACCGCGATGGTGCCGCTGTGGTCGCGGATGATGTCCCGGACGATCGCCAGGCCCAGCCCCGGGCCCTGCACCGCCTGGTCCATCGCGTTGCCGGCCCGGTGGAACGGGGTGAACAGGCCCGGCACGTCCTCGGCCGGGATCCCGATCCCGGTGTCGGTGACGGTGATCGTCACGGTCCGGTCGTCGGCGGTCAGCAGCAGGGACACGCTGCCGCCGCCCGGGGTGAACTTGATGGCGTTGTCGAGCAGCTTGCGTAGTGCCCGCTGCAGCTGGACCCGGTCGCCCAGCACCCACGCCTGGTCCGCCTCGGCCGCCGAGAACGTCACCGTCAGGTCCTTGGACCGGGCCGCGTTGCCCAGTTCGTGGTGGACGGCGGTGGCGATCGCGACCAGGTCCAGCGGTTCCGGCTCGCCGACGGCGCCGGAGTCCGGGCGGTCCAGCAGCACCAGGTCGCCGATGGTGTCGTGCAGCCGGTGGGCGTTGCGCATGATCGCGCTCAGTGCCCGGCGCTGCAGCGGCGACAGCCCGGCGAAGTCCTCCTCGCTGATCATCTCGGTGTACCCGAGGATGCTGGTCAGCGGTGTCCGCAACTCATGGGTGACGGTCTGGATGAAGACGTCCTTGCGCTGGTCGAGCAGGCGCAGCTCGCTGATCAGGCGGGCCTGGTCCTGCTGGAAGGCCACCTGCCGGAGCACCCGCTCGATCTCCTGGGCCACCGCGGTGAGCAGCCGCTGCTCGGACTCCGTCCAGTCCACCGGCCCGACCCGGTAGACATGCAGGAAGCCGGGCTCCGAGGGCCCGGCCATCGCCACGCCGAAACCGCCGTCGGCACGCACCCCGGCGCGGCCCGGCGGCCCGGCGAGCAGGTCGTCCTCCACCGGCGCGGACAGGCCGCCGGCCCGGCCCGGCCAGTGGACCGCGACCATGGCGCCGGACGGGTGGGCGAACCGGCAGTAGACCGCGTCGGCGCCGACCGCCGAGCCGACCAGCTGGGCGATGCGGCGCCCGGTCACCGCCGGATCGCGGCTGCTGCGCTCGGAACTCTTCTCCTGCAACTCCACGCCGACCGCCTGCCGCAACCCGGCGCGGGCGGCGCGGGCCTGCTCGGCGGCGAGCAGGGTCTCGGTCTGGGCGGCCAGGTCGTTGAGGGCGTCGGTCACCGACCGCATCTCCCGCCCGCCGGCCGGCGTGGCCCGCGCCGAACGGTCGCCGGCCGCCAGGCTGCGGATGGTGTCACCCAGGTTGGCGAGGGGAACCAGGAGCTGCCGCCGGGCGGTCCGGACCACCAGACAGCCGACCACCAGGATCACCCCGACCAGTACCGCGGCGATCAGGTCCACCAGTTCGGTGGCCTCCCGGCCGGACTTCGCCTCGGCCTGGTACTCGGCCTCGATCGCGGCGGCGGACTCCCTGTTGACCAGGCGCAGCGTGTCGAAGAGCTGTTTGCCCCCGGAGATCAGGGCCTCGTCGGTGTTCGTCACGCCGGCCGCCACGATCGGACCGGCGTACTCGGTGAACCAGGCCCGGGCTGCCAGGTTCTCCTCGACGAGCTTCTGCCGCACGGTCGCGTCCCGGGTGTGGCCGGCCGCCGTGTTGAGCGCCGCGAAGACCGCCTCCCGCGCCGGTGGGTACGGCTCCAGGAACAGGTTCTCGCCGGTCAGCTGGAAGCCGCGCACGCTGGTCTCGGCGTCGGTCATCCGTTGCAGGATCTCGTCGTTGGCCAGCCGGGCCACCTCGATCCGTTCCATCCGTGACTCGTGGCCGGACCGGACCCGGCCGCCGACCGCGAACTGCACCACCAGGAAGGTCACCCACAGCAGGAACAGCGCGGCGAACCCCACGTTGAGCCGGCGCTGCACGCTCATCAGCGGCGCTCCTCGGGGGCGTTCATGCACCTCACTTCGGCAGGAGCGCCGGGTGACCTAAGGCACGCGCGGAAGAGCCGCCGACTTTTGTTACCTATCCGCAACAATCCAGGCCTTGCGTACCACGGGTAACGGATAACTGGCGCTTTTGCCGGAATTGCCGGATCAAGGCGTGGAGCCGCATCACGGAGAGTCAAGTTGATCAATGTGATCCGGGTTACCGGCAGGTAGCCCAGACCCTTGTTCCCGCCGGTCGGTAGCGGCAACATTTCCCGCACATTACGGTCGCGCCATCGACACCCGTCGCTGCGGCCGCTCTCCCCGGGAGGCTTCGCGTGCAGGATCAGCAGCTCGGCGGGCGCACCGACTGGCGCCGGTTCGCGGTGGCGGTGGGCCTGCCCGCGGTCGTCGCCGGCGGCCTCGTCCTCGCCCTGGCCGAAGGCGCGCTGGCCGCGAACTTCACGGTCTCCGGCGCCCAGTTCAAACTCTCCGCCGACAGCCTCGTCGGCGAAGGCTTCACCCAGTACGGCAGCACCCTCGACACCGACGACCCGGACTACGAGGACGGCGAGATCCCGGCCGCCATGTCCGGCATCCGGCACGCCACCCTGACCAACCTCTGCCAGTCGGTGGCGGCCGGCCCGCTCACCCTGCGGATCGAGGCCGGCGGCGACCCGGCCCACCCGGTCGAAGCCGACGACCTGCTGATCGGCATGTCCGACCTGGGCGGCGACGCGGTGTTCGAGGACATCCAGATCGGCCTGGACGCGTCCACCCTCACCGGAGACGGCTCCGAGACGCACGGGGCGGCCGGCTCGTTCGGCCAGCAGGCCGGCACGGTCACCATCACGAACCTGCGGCAGCAGGCGTACTACACCTCGGCCTCGACGTTCACGCTGAACGGCATGACCCTCAAGCTCCACATCGGCGGCTCGCACGAGTGCTTCGCGGACTGACCCGGTCCGTTCCCCCGTTGCTGCTGGAGGACTAGTGGCTGAATACTGGCACCGGTTCGCGCGATGGCGGCGCGGCCGGCCGTTCTGGGGCGGTCTGCTCCTGCTGACATCCGGGCTGGAGATGTTCCTCAGCGCCAACATGTCGGTGGCGAACATGGACGTCCACATCGGGCCGCAAGGCTTCCTGTCCTACCTGCTGCCGTCGATCATGCTGGTCTGCGGGGCGCTGACCTGGCTGTCCCCGGCCCAGCGGCACTTCTACGGCATCGTGGGGGTGCTGACCGCGCTGTACTCGTTCATCGGCCTCAACCTGGGCGGCTGGATCGCCGGGATGCTGCTCGGGATCGTCGGCGGGGCACTCGCCATCGCGTGGGGGCCGGCCCGGGTCACGCCGGCCGTACCGCCGCCACCGGCCGCCCCCGAACCCGGCGACCCCGGCCCGGCGATCCTGGAACCCGACCTGTTCTCCCCCGGTCCTGATTCCTCCCCTGGCTTCGGCCCTGGAGAAAAGACCGCGGAGATCCGGCCGGCTGCCGCGCCGCCGGTGATTCCCGGCCCCGACCCCGGCCCGGGGCAGGGACACTGGCGACGGACCGCGCTGGTACTGATCGCCCCGGTCGTGGTGGCGACGACCGTGCTGGTCGCGGGCGACCGGCCCGCCGGAGCCGCCGAGTGCCCGGAGGGACTGCCCTCCCGCACGTCCACCCCGTCGTCGTCGGCCTCCCCCTCCCGGCCCGCCCCGGCGTCCCCGACCGCCTCCGCTTCCCCGCCGCCGGCCTCGGCGTCCACCTCTGTCCCCGCATCGGCCTCCCCAACCGTCTCGGCTGCGCCCGACGGGGAGAATCCGATCCTCGACGGAATCGGAGACGTCCTCGACGGCGTCGGCGACCTGCTCGGCATCGGCGACGAGGAGACGCCCTCACCGGAAGCGTCCATCTCCACATCCGCGTCCGCGTCCGCCTCCGCCTCCGCCTCCCCGGACGTCACCCCCGCCTCGGAGAGGCCGTCCTCCCCCGGCACCTCAGCCGCCACGCCCGCCACCTCGGTCACCGGGTCCGCGGCCTCCTCCCCTCCGGCATCGGCGCCGGCTTCCACATCGGCCTCGGCCTCACCTGAGGAGATCCCCTGTCTGGGCGCCCGCCAGGAGGGCCTGCTGGCCGACGGCGACACCCCGCCCCGAGCCGGCGCCGAGCCCGGCCTGATGAAGACCGATTCCTTGACCATGTACGACTCGTCCTACGACGGCGTCGTCGACGTCCCCACCGAGGACGGCAGCATCCGGTCGCTGAAGTTCACCATGGACCGCGCCGTCAACACCCCGTTCAGCCTGGAGATCGCCGAACCGGGCGGCGGCACCACCCTGATCACCAGCAGCGAGCTGACCATCGACGGCAACGTCGAGTTCTACACCTCCCGCTTCACCGGCAAGCTGTTCGGCCTGATCCCGGTCGTCTTCACCCCGGACCAGCCGCCCCCGCTCACCCTGCCGGTCCTCTGGTTCACCGACACCACCATCGACCTGGTGTACGTCCACAGCGACGAACTGACCGCCGACCCCCTCACCATCCGGGAGAGCTGACCGCCCCGCTCCCGGGCGGGCGTGATCGCCCATCGGCCGACCACGGCAGGCGCACCGCCCGCGGTCCCCCGCGAACAGGCCCCCGTCACCGACACGATCTCGGGTGACGTGCACGGCAGGTCGCGGACCACCGGCGGATCGTCAGGCGGATTCCAGCCAGGCGGTGGGGCCGTGGGGTTCGTAGCGGCCGACCCGGCCCTTTCCGGCGGCTTTTGCGGCGTACATCGCGGCATCTGCCTGTTTGAGAAGCGCGGTGAGAGTGACCGGGACGCCCGGCCGGGCCTGCGCCAAGCCGATGCTGCCACCCACCGTCACGTGACCGCCCGGCACCGGGATCGGCTCGGCGATACGCCGCAGCAGACGCATCGCCACCTCATCGCCGCGCTGATCGGCATCGGTCAGCAGGATCGCGAACTCGTCGCCGCCGATACGGCTCACCAGGTCGCCGGTGCGCAGTTCCGCGGAGAGGCGCCGGGCGACCGCGATCAGCACCTCATCGCCGGCGGCATGCCCGTAGGTGTCGTTGACCGGTTTGAAGCCGTCCAGGTCCAGGAGCAGGATGCACACGTCGTTCCCGGACAGGGCGGTGACCGCCAGGGCGTCGAAGGCGGCCCGGTTGAGCAGGCCCGTCAGCCCGTCGTGGTGCGCCTGGTGGGCGAGGGCGGCCTTCTGCTCGGCCAGTTCCGACGCCAGCCGGCCGACCGTGACCAGGGTGAGGAACTGCCGAATCAGCACCAGGGAGAAACTGGCCAGCAGCATCCAGACCAGCACCACGGTGAGCCGCCCGTCGCGGGCCTCCCGATAGCCGGCGAAGACCACGGCGATCACCACCGGCAGGTACGGCAGGAGCGCCCAGCCGCCGAACACCAGCCGCCCCACCATCTCCTCGCCCGGCCGGGACACCGCCAGCCGGCTGGAGACGGCCATCATCCAGGCGCACAGCACGTAACCGGCGCCGACCCCGTGCGACCACCACGGGTCGTCGGCGACGTCGTTGCGGATACCGCCGAGCAGGGTCGCGGCCTGCAACAGCGCGGCGGCGGCGAGCACCTGCTGAACGGTGGCGCCCAGCCCGGCCTTCGCGGTGGAGAGCGTGACCAGGGCGACCGCGGCGGCCACCACCAGCACCCCCATCACCACGACCTGCTGCGCGGCGATCAGCGCGCCGTCCGCACCGGCCAGCACCAGTTCCCAGGCCAACACGAAGATCGCGCCGGAGACCGCCGCCACGTCGATCACCTGGCGGATCATGGCGAGGCCCTCGGGACGCGGTCCGGCCAGCACGATCGCGACCGGGACGAGCAGGGCCGCCATGGTCGACAAGAGCTGCCCGGGGACCGCGGCGAGCGGCACACCGGCCACCGACACGAGCAGCAGCACGTTGGAGACCGACCAGAAGCCGCAAGCCACCGCGCCGATACCGAGGGCCACGCGCACCCGGCGCACGATCCAGCGATGCCGCGCCTTGCGGCGGAAGAAGAAGGCGGCGTACGCGCTGGCGAGCGCGATGAGCACGTCGGAGAGGGCGTAGCCGGCCGCCGGCGGGACGATCGTGTGCAGCACCTGCACGACGGCGGCGATCACGATGCCGATCAGCAGCGCCGCCCGCAGTCCCATGCCCACCCCGTCACCAACGGCAGACGCCCGGTCGAGCTGAGCAGTCGGCCGGAACGGCGAGTATGGCATAGATTACTGCGCGTCGACCCGCACCTCGCCGAGGAGAAACGCCGTGTGCCGGAGCATCCACCAGCTGCACAACTTCGAGCCGCCCGCGACCGAGGACGAGGTTCAGGCCGCGGCCCTGCAGTACGTCCGGAAGATCGCGGGGAGCACGCGTCCGTCGCAGGCGAACCAGGCGGCTTTCGACGCGGCGGTCGCGGCGGTCGCGGCGGCCACCACGGAACTGCTGGCGAACCTGGTGACCACGGCGCCGCCCCGGGACCGCGAGGTCGAGGCGGCCAAGGCGCGTGCCCGGGCGGAGAAACGGTACGGCAGCTAAACACGTTCCGTGGTCAGGGCGAAGCCCGTCCGCGTGGTGACTTCAGCCGCGCTGGACGCCCGAAGTCACCACACCCGTGGCGGTGTGGTGATTACAGGCGCGCTGGACGCCCCAAATCACCACACCCCTGGCGGCGTGGTGAATACGGGCGCGCTGGACGCCCCAATTCACCACACCCCTGGTGGCGTGGTGAATACGGGCGCGCTGAGCGCCCGAAATCACCACAGAGGCAGACCCTGACTGCGATAGGTGTCTAGCGCGGGAGGCGTACCACTGCTTTCAACCCTGGCTGGGCGTCGCCGAGGGTGACCGTGCCGCCGTGTTTGCGGACCAGTTCATGCACGATCGCCAGACCGAGGCCGGAGCCGCCGGCGTCGCGGGCCCGGGCGTCGTCGAGCCGGGTGAACCGCTGGAACACCCGTTCGCGGTCTGCTTCCGGAATGCCCGGCCCGTCGTCGGTGACCGTGATCAGCAGGTGCGGACCGTCCTCGGCGACGCTCGCGACGACCTGGGAGCGGCGGTGGCGGACGGCGTTGTCGAGCAGGTTCGCCACCACCCGGGCCAGCGCGTCCGGTTCGGCGAGCAGTGGCATGGGCGCATCCGGGTCGCGGTAGGTGACGTCCGGGTACCGCTGTGCGGTCTCCCCCACCAGCTGACCGAGATCGATCTGCTCGAAGCGGCGGCCGGCCGGCCGTCCGTTCCCGTCCCTGCCGTTCCCGTCAGGTCTGGTGTTCTCGTCCTGGCGGGCGTTTTCGTCCTGGCGGGCGTTTTCGTCCTGGCGGGCCAGCAGCAGGAGATCGTCTACCAGCCGGGACAACCGCTGCACGTCGGCGAGCAGGTCGTCGGCCAGCCCCGGCCAGTCGGTGTCGTCGGGCAGGCGCTGCGCCACCTCCAGCTCGGTGCGCATGTTGGTGAGCGGGCTGCGCAGCTCGTGCGCGGCGTCGGCGACGAACGCCCGCTGCCGGGCCCTGGCCGCGTCCAGCCGGTGCAGCATGCCGTTCAGCGTCACCGCCAGCCGGAAGATCTCGTCCCGCGAGTCGGGTACCGGCAGCCGCCCCTCCCGCGTCCCGCCGGTGATCTCCTCGGCGCCGGCCCGGAGCGCGTCGACCGGTCGCAGGGCCGCACCGAGCGCCCGCCACAGGCCGGCGGCGAGCAACGCGACCAGCAGGGGGAACAGGATGAGCAGCGTGATCCGCAGCAGGTGCACACTCTGCGTGATCTCGTTGGTGGACCGGGCCACCAGGATCCGCAGCGGGTCGGTTGGCGGTCCGGCGGTCACCTTGACGACCCGGGCCTGCCCGTCGAAGCCGATCCGGTTCCCGGGGATCACGACGCTCCGCCCGTCGGGCAGATCGCGGAGTTCCTCCGCGTACAGGATGGGGACGAGCCGGTCGGCGGTGGTGGAGACGGCGGTGACCCGGTCCTGGGAGTCGATCACCTGGACCTGCACGCCGGGCGTGACCGGGATCGGATTGGGGAGTGCTTCCTGCTCGATCAGCCGGGCGACGCCCTGAGCGGTGTCCATCGACTCGGAGTGCACCGAGCGGGTCTGCGCGTACCCGAGCACCACGACGAGCAGGATGCCGCCCGCCGCGAGCCCCATGGTCAGGCCGGCCGCCGCCACCAGCAGCAGCCGGGCGCGGAGGCTCAGCTCCCGGGGTCGCCGCACTAGGCGGCCGGCCCGGCGGTTCCGGCCGGCCCGGCAGCCCCGGCGCTTTCGGCAGTTCCGGCGGCCCCGGCGCTTTCAGCCGGTCCGGGCGTGGCCAGCCGGTAGCCGGCGCCTCGCACGGTCTCCAGCCGATCCCGGCCGATCTTGCGACGGAGGTACCCGACGTAGACCTCGACGGCGTTCGGCGCGGTCTCCAGCGCGGCATCCCAGACGTGATCCAGCAGTTCGGTCTTGGAAACCACCTGCCCGGGCCGCCGCATAAGGTATTCCAGCAGCGCGAACTCGCGGGCCGTCAACGTCACCTCGTCGCCGGCGACAAGCACACGGCGTTCCGCCGGATCCAATTCGATATCCGCGTACGTGAGAATGGCCGGACGTTCCCGTGCGCCGCGCCGCAGCAGCGCCCGCAGCCGGGCGAGCAGCACGATGTAGGAGAACGGCTTGGTGAGGTAGTCGTCCGCCCCACAGTCGAGTCCGTCAGCCTGGTCATACTCGCCGTCTTTGGCGGAGAGCATCAGCACCGGCAGCCAGTGACGTTCCGCCCGGAGCTGACGCACCACCCGGTACCCGGACAGCCGCGGCAACATCACGTCGAGAATCATCGCGTCGTAGCCACCGTGCCGAGCCATCTCCAGCCCGTCCTGGCCGTCCCCCGCAACGTCGACCGCGAAGCCTTCCGCCTGCAGTCCCCGCCGCAGAGCAGCAGCCAGCCGCGCTTCATCCTCCACCACCAGCACCCGCACCCCCACACCTTGGCATGCCGAGGCATCCGTACGTGAACGCCTCTCAGCCACCTCACAGCGCCCCCGCCCGCAGCCTCGTGAGACGGCCCTGCCCGGGAAGCCGGCGCATCTGGCCCACCGGCGGTGATCGCCCTTCTCCACGGGGATCGGGATACGGGCTCCACGAGGATCGGGATACGGGCTCCACGAGGATCGGGATACGGGCTCCACGGGGATCGGGATACGGGTGCCGCCACCCGCCGCTGCGGTCGTCAGCTGGTCGGTGGTGTGCCGCCTGGCATGTCGCCGCTGGGGCGGGGGCCGCTCGGGGGCGCACCGCCGCCTGGGCCGCCGGAGCCCATCGGACCGCCGGAGCCCATGGGAGCGCCGGACGGAGCTCCGTCGCCGCTGAGCTGACCGCCGGTGGGTGTGGTCGTCGTGTCGACGCTGACGTCGAGCGACACCGCATACCCGGCGGTGGTGTCGCCTGTCACCGTGGCCAACTGCAGTGCGGCGGAGTCCTCGCCGAAGACGTTGTCGGTGTCCAGGGAGACGCCGGCCAGGTTCGTCACCGACGCCTCGTAGCCGGTCGTGGCGTAGACGACGTCGCACGTCTCCTTGGGCAGCGCGACCTGGGAGGTGGCGATCGCGTTCGAGGACGCCGTGATGCTCGCCTGGTCGGGGTAGACCTCGAAGTGGATGTGTGGCCACCGCCCGGCGTAACAAGCCGGGAAGACACTGGTGAAGGTGACCTTGCCGGAGTCGTCGGCGACCTGCACGCCACGCAGGTAGTTCTCCTCGGTGATCCCGGTCGAGTACAACGAGTACTCCCCGGCACGGTTGCAGTGCCAGACGTAGACGGCCACCCCCGCGAAGGCCGCTCCGGACTTCGTCAAGTCCTTGATCGTGAGGGTGAGCGTCATCGGCACGCCCTCCGCCGTGGCACTCGCATCGCCGAAGCTGGAACGGATGTCGCTGCGCACCACGCCGCTCTCGGTCAGCACGTTCGGCCCGTTGGAGCCGTCCCCCGGGTACGGCCCGGCGGTCTCGTCGGGGATCTCGGCGCTGGTGGCCTCGGACGTCGCCTCGGTGGTCGTCGTCTTGTCGCTGTCGCTGCAGGCGCCGAGACCGAGAGCCACGGCACCCAGTCCGAATGCGCGCAGCACCTGCCGCCGGCGGGCGATGGTTCCCAGGTCGAACGCGAGTCCCTGGTCCACGATCTCCTCGTCGGGCCGGGGCAGTAGGCGCCCCTCGTAGGTGGGGCTGTCTGACATGTGATCCCCCGATCAACGTCCGTTATGTCGACTATCACGCTATATGACCGCCCCGGACAGGGCCTCCCTTAAGGGACTTTCTCAGCGCGGTCACAGGCACGGCGGAGCACGATTGGCGACAGACAAGGGGAGGTGGACGACGTGTCCGTGTTCATGTCCAGGCCGGCACTGCGCTGGCTCGTACCATCGGCCGCGGCGATTGCGGTCATCGGCGGAGGAGCGGCGGCCGGGACGATCGTCGCCAATGCGGACCCGGCCCTGCCGGACCGCACCGCGGCACAGCTGCTGGTCGATCTGCAGAGCGCCGACGTGAAGGGGCTCTCGGGCACCGTGGTGCAGAACTCCGACCTCGGCTTGCCCGGCATCGCCGGACTGCTCGGCAAGGCGGGCGGCACAGTCTCCGGCGGGAACCCGGCCAGCCTCATCGCGGGCAGCAACACCGCCCGCGTGTGGTACGCCGGAGATGAGAAGGTCCGGCTGGCGCTGCTCGGCACCGACGGCGAGACCGATGTGATCCGCAACGGTTCGGACGTCTGGGTGTGGAACAGCGGCACCAACAAGGCCACGCACGTGACCCTCGACGGCTCGTCCGCCAAGGCCGGCGAGCACGCCCGGCCGGAGTCTCTGCCGAGCAGCCTGCCGTCGACGCCGCAGGAGGCGGCCGACGCGGCCCTGGCAGCCATCGACTCCACCACCGCGGTCACGACGACCGGCGCGGCGAAGGTGGCCGGCCGGGATGCCTATGAGCTGGTGCTCAGCCCGCGGGACACCGACTCGCTGGTCGGCCAGGTCCGGCTGGCGGTCGACGCTGAACAGCACATCCCGCTGCGCGTCGACGTGTATGCGAAGAACACGGTGAAGCCGGCCGTCCGTGTCGCGTTCGAGCAGATCAGCTTCGGCGTCCCGGACGCCGAACAGTTCACGTTCAACCCGCCGCCGGGCGCCACGATCGATGAGAAGGCCGCCGGTGACGTGGCCGAGGAGAAGGCCTCCGGCAGCGCGGCCGAGAAGCACGCGGAGAACAAGGGCGAGCCGTCGGGCAAGCCGGAGACCGCGGGCGACGGGCCGAAGGTCATCGGCAAGGGCTGGACCTCGATCCTCACCGCCTCGCTGCCGAAGGACTCGGTGGCCGAGGCCGAGAAGAGCGAGGAGGCCGCACCGCTGGTCGACACGCTCGAGAAGGTCAGCGGCACCTGGGGCAGCGGCCGCCTGCTGCGCGGCTCGCTCTTCAGCGCGCTGATCACCGACGACGGCCGGGTCTTCGCCGGCGCCGTCACGCCGGAGGCGTTGTACGCCGTCGCCTGAGGGTGACGCGATTGCCTGAGTGCTCACGCGAATAGTTATAGAACTCTGCCGCGCCGGTGTGCAACACTGAGCGCGGCAGAGTTCTATAACTTTCGGAGGTGCTCATGACCGCGGTCCTTCCCCCGACGTCCACCGGCCGGTTCGGCGACTTCGGCGGACGGTTCGTCCCCGAGTCCCTCGTCCCGGCCTGCGCCGAGTTGGCGGAGGCGTTCCGCGACGCCTGGGCCGATCCGGCCTTCCGCGGCCGCCTCGACGAGCTGCGCTCCACCTATGCCGGCCGGCCCACGGCGTTGACCCCGGCCACCACCCTCTCCGCAGAGCTGGGCATCACCCTGCTGCTCAAGCGGGAGGATCTGGCCCACACCGGCTCGCACAAAATCAACAACGTGCTGGGGCAAGCCCTGCTGGCCCAGCGGATGGGCCGCACCCGGCTGATCGCCGAGACCGGTGCCGGCCAGCACGGCGTCGCCACGGCCACCGCGGCCGCGCTGCTCGGCCTGCGGGCGACCGTCTACATGGGCGAGCGCGACATCGCCCGGCAGCGACTCAACGTCTTCCGGATGGAGCTGCTCGGCGCCGAGGTCGTCCCGGTGACCGCGGGCAGCCGCACCCTCAAGGACGCGACCAACGAGGCGATGCGCGCCTGGGTCGCCGCCGTCGGTGAGGCCCACTTCTGCCTCGGCTCGGTCACCGGCCCTCACCCGTACCCCTGGATGGTCCGTGAGCTGCAGAGCTGCATCGGTGAGGAGGCCCGGGAGCAGAGCCCGGCCGTTCCCGACGTGGTGGTCGCCTGCGTGGGCGGCGGCTCCAACGCGGCGGGCACCTTCGCCGGATTCCGTGACACCCGGGCCCGGCTGGTCGGGGTGGAGGCGGCCGGCGGCGCGGCGATGACGCACGGCCGTCCCGGCGTCGTCCACGGCTACCGTTCGATGCTCCTGCAGGACCCCGAGGGCCAGATCGTCGAGGCCACCTCGATCTCGGCCGGCCTCGACTACCCCGGCATCGGCCCCGAGCACGCTCACTGGGGTGCCATCGGACGCGCCGAATACGTGACGGCCACCGACGACGAGGCGCTCGCGGCCCTGCGGCGACTGGCCCGCGCCGAGGGCATCATCTGCGCTCTCGAGTCCGCCCACGCGGTGGCCTGGATCCTTCGCGCCGCCGGCACCCCGGAGCTGCCCACCGGTTCCACCGTGCTGCTCACGGTCTCCGGTCGAGGCGACAAGGACATGGAAACGCTGTGTCGTTGACAGCCTCCCCGTCCTCCGTGGGCGGGACATTCCCGGCCGCCTCGAGGTCTCCGCTCCTGGGCGGAACGCCTCCTCGCCTCGGCAACGAATCGGTTGCCTCCGGCCTGCTCACCAGGGAGTTCCGTCTCCTCTCCGGCTTCACCGCCGAAGACTCCACGAAAGGGATCCGATGACCGCCCCGACGACTGAGCCTGCCAAGACCTCGGTGAGCCGCACGGACCAGCCCTTCTCCTCGTCCGGTAACCCGACCAACACGACGAAACTCCCCGCTCCGGCCGACGCCACGGCCCAGCCCGGCCCCTCTTCCAGCAGTGTTACGGCACAGCAGAATTCCTCACCGCCCCACAGGGCAGGCCAACCCGGTTCCTCCCTGACCAGCGCGGCAGGACAGCACGACTTCACTCCAGCCGCCACGCCGGGAGCGCACAGCTCCACTCCGAGCGGCACGACGGGACACCGCGGCTCTTCGGCGGCCGGCTCGGCGAAGCGGCTTGTTCCTTACATGACTGGTGGCGTCACCGACGACTGGACCGACTATCTGCTGGCCTATCAGGAGGCCGGCGCCGACGCGATCGAGATCGGGCTGCCCTTCTCCGACCCGATGCTCGACGGGGCCACCATCCAACGCGCCTCCGACCAGGCGCTGCGGCGAGGCGCCACGGTAACGGCGGTCCTCGACGACCTGGCCGCGGTTCGTGACCGGATCCGGGTGCCGCTGATCGTGATGACCTACGCGAATCTGGTGTTCCACGACGGGGCCGAGGCCTTCTGCCGCCGACTCGCGGCCGCTGGCGTCACCGGCCTGATCATTCCCGACCTGCCCGTCGACGAGGCCACCGAAGTCGCCCGGCGCGCTGCCGAGGCGGGGGTGCGGCTGACTCTGCTCGCCGCCCCGACCACACCGCCGGGCAGGCTCACCGAGATCGTCACCCTCAGCGAGGACTTTGTGTACGCGGTGAGCCTGCTCGGCACCACCGGCGAACGTGACGGGCTGGCCTCGTCCGCGGCTCCACTCGCCGCTCGGATCAAGGCGATCACCGACAAACCGGTCCTGATCGGCTTCGGCATCTCCACCCCGGCCCAAGCCGCCGCTGCGGCACGTGCCGGGGACGGGGTGGTCGTCGCCTCCGCCCTCATGCGTAGGGTTCTGGACGGAGCTCCGCCCATCGAGCTCCGCACCGAGGTCGCCGCGCTACGCGCCGCCCTCGACCAGGCCGACCAGGAGGTGCACGCTGCCCACGCGCACACCGAAATACCAGGTGATCGCCGATGACCTGAGCCGCAAGATCCAGGATGGCGAGCTGCCTCCGGGTTCCGCGCTGCCTCCGCAGAAAGAGCTCAGTACCCGGTATGGCGTCACGCTGGCCACACTGCGGCAGGCGTTGCGGCAGTTGCAGGACGCGGGACTTCTGTCCCAGCAGCCCGGGCGAGGGACTTTCGTCTACCCTCCGCGGGCGGCATACCGGCTGGACACGCTGCGCGGTTTCGCCGAGGACCTGCGCTCCCAGGGCCACACGGTCACCACCGAGATCCTCGACCAGACCACCGGCACTCCACCGGACTGGGCCGAGGCCATCGGCGGCGGCCCGGCACTACGCCTGGAACGGTTACGGCTGGTCGCGGGGCGCCCCGCGGTTCACCAGCTGTCCTGGATCCAGGGAGTCGCACTCGCCGAGGCGGACCTGAGCGACACGTCGCTGTACTGGGCACTCGAGGACTCCGGCACCGCCGTGCGCCGGGCATCCGAAGTGGTCCGCCCCGCCGTCCTCGCCGATCCTGAGGCGGCGCTGCTCCGTCGTCCGGCGGGCGAGGCGGTGCTGGTGTCCGAGCGGGTGACCTACGGCCTGGACGACACGGTCCTGGTCGTGGACCGGGCGACCATCCTGGGTTCGGCGATGGAGATCCGCACCGAGCGGGCCGTCAACGGTTTCTCGATGCACTGGAGTCGCTCCACACCCTGACCACCCCGAAACCACCCACCTCCCCCGCTCAAAGGTCCCGCTCAAAGGCCCACGCTCACCCCATCACCCATGCTTGAGAGGCCGACGCTTAAAGACCTGGCGCTCAAGGGGGCCCACGCTTCGTCGGCTCCCGGACACGGACGTTGGGGATACCGCAGGGCGGCCGCTCGAGGGGCGGCTACCGGCTGTCGAATCGGGTGCCGACAGCAGGGGCGGAACCACGGCTACTGACGGTCGGCTCGAGCCGACCGTCAGGAACAGGCCACGGTGATGGCTACTGACGATCGGCTGGAGCTGTTGCCAGGAGCAGGGCCACGGCCACGGCTACTGACGATCGGCTCGAGCTGTTGCCAAGAGCAGGGCAAGAGCTACGGCTGCTGCCGCCAGGGATGACGGGTGTGGGGTGAGGGCGTAGGCGAGGAGGAAAGTCACCGCGATCGGGGCTGTCGCCACTGCGGTTAGGACGGCTCGGCGCTGGGACGGGGGCAGCAGTGGGAGGCAACGCCACGGGGTGGTGCGGGCCGGGATCAGGACCCGGGCGGAGAAGCCGAGCATTACGGCGGCCACGACTACGGCGGTGGCTCGGGACAGCAACGTGGACGGTGACCACCAGAAACCGGCGAGTGCAAGCAGGGTCGTCAGGGGGATGCCGACCAGGAGGCCCCTGCGCAAGCCGGCCAGCAGGCCGCGGATCGGGAACGTCAAGGCTGCGGCGTCCAGGCGGGCGGGATGGTCGGCGGCCAGGTGGCGGAGGCCTCGCATGGCGGCGCCCACGTGGAGGCGTTCGGCGTCGAGGAGGGCTACCAGCCAGCGGCCGCCGGGATTGTCGGGATCCTCGGCGAGGAGTGCCCGGGCGGCCGCGCCGGCGGCATCGCGACGGCCGGCGGCGCGTTCCACCTCGGCGAGGGTGAGCAGGTCGGGGACCGAATGCGGGTCGAGGGACAGGGCTCGGGCTGCCGCTGTCCGGGCCTCGTCGAAGTCACGGCGCAAGGCCAGGGCTCGGGCCAGTGCACGGTGCGCGTCAGGAAGGGAGGGTTCGAGACGGACGGCCTCGCGGGCTTCGGACACGGCCTCATCGAGACGTTCTGACAGGAGCAGGCACTCGGCGCGTTCGATGTGGGTGCCGGCCAGGTGCGGGGCTACCGCGATTGCTCGTTCCGCCGCGGCCAGGGCCGGTTCGACCATCCCCTGGAGACGGAACAGGCCCGCCAGCAGGACCAGCAGCACCGGGTCTGTGGGGGCTTCGGCCAGACCGGCCCGGGTCACCTCGGCGGCCTCCGCGAAACGGCCCACGTCGGCGAGCAGGCGGGCCCGCTCGGCATGCGCGCGTCCGCCCCGGTCTGGAACTCCCGTCACCATCGCCTCCGTCCCACGACACGCATCAAACCCCGCCCTCGCCCCGAGACTCCATCACGATCGAACGCATCCAACAGACACCGCCCCCACCCGCAGCTCGTCACCATCGAACGCACCCGCACCCGCACCGGACCCGGCACTCGCACTGGCGGCGGAGGCAGAGCGCTCCCCCGGATTGTCACTGGCCCCGTCACCGCCGCCGCCGACCACCGGGCACCGGGCTCGGCGCTCTCACCACCACCACTGGCACTCACGCTGCCATCGCCACCAGCACTGGTGCCTTCACGAGACGGAGCCGGCTCAGGGTGTGTTACAGGACACCGCGGTGGCTAGACACGTTTCGCGGTCAGGGTGCGAAGCCCGTCCGCGTGGTGAATACGGGCGCGCTGGACGCCCGAAATCACCACAC
>NZ_BSSY01000029.1:25995-80197 GCF_030269225.1 Actinoplanes sp. NBRC 101535
CACCGATGGGGGTGTGGTGAATACGGGCGCGCTGGACACCCCAATTCACCACACCGATGGGGGTGTGGTGAATACGGGCGCGCTGGACACCCCAATTCACCACACCGATGGGGGTGTGGTGAATACGGGCGCGCTGGACACCCCAATTCACCACACCGATGGGGGTGTGGTGAATACGGGTGGTCAGCGCGCCCGAAGTCACCACGCAGGCGGACCCTGACTGCGAATGTGGCTAGTCCGGTGTGCGCCGGCGTCTGCTGGGGCGGCTCGGCTGCCGGGCCGGCGGTGACGGTGGCGCCTGGCTCGGGCCGCATTGGTGGGCACCGGGCCGGGTCAACGGATTTTGCGCTTCTTCAAGCGGGTCAACGGATTTTGCGCTTCTTCAAGTAGGCGGCCAGGTCGTCGTATTCGCCGCTCTCGTTGGCGAACATGGCCACGTTGCGGGCGGTGGCGAACCAGCTGTCCGTGGACGGGCGGACCTCGCGGGCGGCGGCCAGCATGTCCGCCTGGCTGATCATGCGGACTTCGCCGGTGGCGATGGAGTCGCGCATGGCGTACTCGGCGGCGGTCTCGCACAGGTGGGCCAGGTCCGCGCCCGAGTAGTGGTCGGTGGCGGCGGCCACCGCGTCGAGGTCGATGCCGGCCACCGGGCGGTCCCGGAGGTGGTACTCCAGGATCGCGGCGCGGGCGGGGCCGTCCGGCGGCAGCACCAGCACGGTGCGGTCCAGGCGGCCGGGGCGGCGCAGGGCCGCGTCCACGTCCCATGGTGCGTTCGTCGCGGCCAGGACGAACACACCGTCGTTGCCGCCGTCCACGCCGTCGAGTTCGGTGAGGAGCTGATTCACCACGGTACGCATGGACGACTGCAACTGGCTGCGTTTGTGCCCGAGGGCGTCGATCTCGTCCAGGAACAGTACGCACGGGGCGTGGCCGCGCGCCGATTCGAACAGGTCGTGGAGGTTGCGTTCCGAACTGCCGATCCACATGTTCAGTACGTCGGTGATGCTCAGCGAAATGAACGAGGCGCCCATCTCGCCTGCCACCGCGCGCGCCAGGAACGTCTTGCCACAGCCGGGCGGGCCGTAGAGCAGCAGACCACCGCGCAGGCTCTTACCGAACAGGGTCCGCAGTTTCGGGTTCCGCAGCGGGCCGAGGAACGACACCTCGAGACGCTTCTTGACGTCGGCCATGCCGCCGACGTCGGCGAGGGTGACGCCGGAGCGTTCCACGTCGAAGGAACGGTCGGCGTGGCCGCGGACCGGGTCGACGCCATCACCGGACGACGAGCTTTCCGGCCGGGAGAAACGCGGCGGAACCACATCGCCGAACTGCTGTTCCATCGCCGCCCAGTCGATACCTGACGGCGGAATCGGACCACCGGGCCCGGAAGGAGATGCAGTCTCGGAAGGAGATGCGGTCTCGGAAGGGAATGCAGGCGCGGAGGGGGATGCAGGCGCGGAGGGGGATGCAGGCGCGGGAGGAGATGCAGGCGCGGAGGACGGAGCGGAAGGGGCTGTCGGCACGGGAGGCGACGGCGGGACGGGGTTGCCCAGTGCCCGGGCCATCAACTGCTGTGCTCCGACGTTCGCGGGATCCTGGGCCAGGGCCTGCGCGACGTGCCCGATCGCCTCGGCGCCACGGCCCGCGGCCACCAGCATCTCGGCCAGGTGCAACCGCAGTGGCAGGTCGTCCGGCTGGGCCTGCACCGCCGCGGCGAGGCTATTGATCAAGGCATCGCTCATGACAGGCGATTATGCCCGCGCCGGTGGCCGGCCTGCTCACGGCAAGCCGGGGCCGCGCTCGCTCGACGCCGGGTTGAGACCTGAAACACCGGATGGCGACGGTACGGGCTCAGGCCGTACCCCCGAGAAGGCCGGCCTGAAGGGGAGAGAAGGTGGAAGGCCGCCCACACCGAAGTGTGAGCGGCCTTCCGGAGAACAGCGGAACAGGAGCCGATCAGGCCGGCCGCCGGTATCCGGCGATCGAACCCGGACTTTCGATCTTCGCCATCCGCACGTAGTCGCCCGTGTGCGGGGCGTGCACCATCATGCCGCCGCCCACATAGATGGAGACGTGGTGCAGATCGGAGCCGTAGAAGATCAGGTCACCCGGCTGCAGTTCGCTGCGGCTGACCGACTTCGTGGTGCTCCACTGGGTCTTCGTGTAGTGGTAGAGACTGACGCCGACCGATCCCCACGCCTCTTTCGTCAGGCCGGAGCAGTCGTAGCTGCTCGGACCCTCCGCGCCGAAGACGTAGGGTTTGCCGATCAGGTCGCACGCCTTCTGGGCCGCGCGACCTCCCCGGTCGTTGGTGTAGTCGACCGGGCACGGACCGATCTTGAGTCCGCTCTTCGAGACCGTGGCGCTGCCGTAGGCTTCGATCCGGAGGTCCTGGAGCTCCTCGACCTTCGCCTCGATCGTCGTCTTCTTGGCCGAGAGGTCCTTGTCCCGGACGGCGATCTCGGCTGCCATCTTGTCGACGTCAGCCTTGTCGGCGGCGTACTTGTCCCGCAGTTTCGCCACTTCGGTGATGGACGCCTCCTGCCGGGAGGCGATCTGGTCGAGGAGTGTCAGCTTGTCCACCAGGCCGGTCGGCGAACCGGTCACCAGCATCGCGTTCATCGCGCTGGGTGGCCCCTGGATGTAGGCGTCCACCGCCAGGCCACGGACCTGCACCATGGCGGCATCGACCTTCTTCTGCAACGGCGCGAGGGTCGCGGCAAGCTCTTTCTGCTGTTTCTTCAGCTCTTTGAGCTTGCTGTGCACGTCGTTGTACTCCTCGATGACGGGCTCCAGCTTGTTCCACTGCTCGTCGATCTGATCTTCGATCTTCGAGGGGTTGGGTGCCGCGTGGGCGGCTGCCGGGCCCGTGACAACAACTCCGGCCGCCGCGACGGCACAGAGCACGATGCGCAGAAAACCGACGCGACGCGCGCCTATCCGCTTCACGTGGGTGTGTTGTCCTTTCTTCCTACTCAGCCGCCGACCGGGTTAGCTGACGGGTTCGAGCGGGAAGCACGCCCGGCCGCGTTTCCGCGGCTTCACCCCATGAACCTGGGTTCCCGGCTCGCACGAGGGCGATTAGGCGGTGGTCCGTCAGATCGGCCGGTTGGACGATGGGGGACTGCCGAACCGGGGACAACCGTACTCGGATCATGCGGGCAAATGAAGCGCGCATCGTACCGGAAACCCTGCGCACCTGCAGTAATACCGAGGGTTACCGAAATGGCCATGCGTCGAGGGCCCGAGCCAGCCAGGGCACCACGAGCACTACGGTCGGTAACACCAGCAGGCCGATCGCGGCGGCCGTGGCGAGCACGGTGAGGGGCCGCGACGAGCGTGCCGGGCCGGCCATCCGATCGAGCCTCCGCCGCGTCTCGGCGGCCGGGTCGGCGGGCGCCGCCTCACCGAGGGGCGCCGGGTGGGCGAGCCGGGACAACGCGGCCCGCAGCGGTTCCGGCCCGGTGCGGCGGCGTGCGGCGTCGTCCGCCACCATCTCCAGCAGCAGGTGTACGGCGTCAAGCGACGCCCGGCTGCGCAGTGGTGCCGGGACCGCCTGGTAGAACGCGGTGAACGACTCCATCACGAGTTCATGCCGGTGCCGCAGGTGGGCCCGTTCGTGGGCCAGCACGGCGTCGACCTGTTCCGGGTCCAGGACCTGCAGCACGGCCCCGCTGAGCACGACGCGCGGCGACCGTCCGGGCACGCAGTACGCCAGGGGCAGCGCGCCGTCCAGCACGCGCACCTCGGCGCCGCTGAAGGTGCGGCGCTGCTCGGCCCGGTCGAGCAGGTCGACGAGCATCCGGTGCCGCGCGCGCCGGGCCCGGGCGCGGTAGCTCACCCGGACCAGGGAGATCAGCAGCCGGATCACGATGAGGGCCGCGACCGCCAGCGAGAATCCGAGGGCCACCACCGTCTCCGGGTGCCGGGCGCCGGCCGCCCGGGACAGCTCCTCCGGGGCGGCGAGCACCACGCCGAGCGCGCAGAGGACGGCGGTCAGGGTCAGTGCCTGCCAGAGCAGCACGCCGGCGACCGGTGACCGGTCGGGCCAGCGGGCGTGGGCGAGGATGCCGGGTGCGATCAGCGACAGGGCCAGGCCGAGCGCACCGAGCGCCAGCGCGGTCACGACCGGGTCGTGGAGCGGGCCGCTTCGATCGCCGCGGCCAGGGCGTCCGGTGGGAGCTGCCCGACGAAGTACGCCAGGGCGGCGTCCCGGTCGGGGGTGGAACTCAGGGCGTCGAGCATCACCCCGGCGGTCATCTCCTCGCGGGTCTGCGCGGGGGCGTACCGGTAGGCGCGGTCGGAGCGTTGCTGCAGGACGAGACCCTTCTTCGCCAGCCGGTCGAGGACCGTCATGACGGTGGTGTAGGCCAGGTCACGGTCGCGGCTGAGCAGGTCGTGCACCTGTCGCACGGTCAGCGGTGCGGGCGCGTCCCACAGCTTCGTCATGACCTCCCGTTCGAGGTCGCCCATACCCATGTGGGGCAGTCTACGTCACCGCGTCGTACTACACGTCGTAGTATCTACTACGAAGCGTCGTAGAGGGGTGGGCCTGATCCATGGACGTGCTCGACTTGACCCGGCTGCAGTTCGCCGTGGTGACGATCTATCACTACCTGTTCGTGCCGCTGTCGATCTGTCTAGCGGTCACGGCGGCCGGTCTGCAAATCGCCTGGATGCGAACAAACAACGATAAATACTTACATCTCACGAAATTTGTGGGAAAGTTGCTGATTGTCACGTTCGCGGTCGGCGTGGTGACCGGTCTTGTGCAGGAATTCCAGTTCGGCTTGGGCTGGAGCGCCTTCGCCCGGTTCTACGGTGATGTGTTCGGCCCCACACTCGCCATCGAGGGCATGCTCGCCTTCTTCCTCGAGGCGACGTTCCTCGCCCTCTGGTACTTCGGCTGGGAGCGGCTCCCCCGTAGGGTGCACGCCGCCACCATCGTGGTCGTCGCCGTCGGCACCCTGCTCTCCGCGTACATCATCCTGGCCGCGAACTCGTTCATGCAGAACCCGATCGCGTACGCCCTGGATCCCGAGACCGGGCGCGCCCACCTGACCAGCTTCGCCGAACTGATGACCAACGAGGTCGTACTGGCCGCGTTCCCGCACACGATGGCCGGCGCGGCGATGGCCGGCGGCGGGGTGCTCCTGGCGATCGGCATGTGGCGGGCCCACGCCGACCCGGCGTTCACCACCCTCGGCCGGATCGGCGCGTGGACCACCCTGCTCGGCGGTCTCGGCACCGCGATCAGCGGCGACCACCTGGGCAAGGTGATGACCGCCGTGCAGCCGATGAAGATGGCCGCCGCCGAGGCGCTCTACGAGACCACCACCGGCGCGCCGTTCTCCGTCCTGGCGATCGGCGAGCTGGGCCACGACCGGCCGTTCTTCAGCATCGAGGTGCCGTACCTGCTGTCGTTCCTGGGTACCGGCTCGTTCGGCGGGACCGTCCAGGGCATCGACGACCTGCAGGCGCAGTACGTCGCGGAGTACGGCCCCGGCAGTTACGTCCCGATGATCCCGGTGGCGTTCTGGACGTTCCGCCTGATGATGGGCGCGGGCATCGCCGCGATGGCGTTCGCCGCCTTCTACCTGTGGAAGAACGCCGGCTTCACCAAGCGGATCCCGATGATGCCGGCACTCCTGCAGCCCGGCACCGGAACACCCCGCTGGTTCATGAAGCTCGTCCTGCTCGCCCCGATGCTGCCGGCCGCCGCCAACACCTTCGGCTGGATCTTCACCGAGACGGCCCGCCAGCCCTGGCTCGCGTTCGGCATCTCCACCACCGCCGAGGGCATCTCCCCCGGCCTGACCAGTGCCGAGGTGATCGCCTCGCTGGCCGGGTTCACCCTGGTCTACGGTCTGCTCGCGATCGCCTGGATCCGCCTGGTCGTGCACCTGTCCCGCAAACCGCTCCGCGAACCCGAGAAGACCACGGACGCGGATCCCGAGCCGGCCCCCGCCTACTAGGAGCACCCAGCATGATCACGTTCTGGTTCGCGGTCCTCGTCCTCGCCTGGGTGCTCTACTTCGTCCTGGAGGGCTTCGACTTCGGCGTCGGCATCCTCACCCCGATCCTCGGCCGCGACGAGCACGAGCGCGGAGCCGTCATCCGTACGGTCGGCCCGTTCTGGGACGGCAACGAGGTGTGGCTGGTCGCCGCGGTCGGCGTCACCTTCGCCGCCTTCCCCGACTGGTACGCCGCGTGGATGTCCGCCCTCTACCTGCCGCTGGTCGGCGTCCTGCTGCTACTGGCGGTCCGCGGCGTCGCCCTGGAGTTCCGCGGCAAGCACGACGCGCCGTCCTGGCGCCGCCGCAGCGACCACCTGCTGGCCTGGAGTTCCGGCGGCATCGTGCTGCTCTGGGGCGCGATCCTCGGCGTCCTGGTCGACGGTCTGGCCCTGCGCGCCGACGGTGAGGTCGCGGGCACCGGCCTGAGCCGCAGCCTCGGCCCGCTGTTCTCCCCCGCCGCCGGGCTCGGCGCGCTCGCCGCGCTGCTCGCGGCGATCCTGCTGGGCGCGACCTTCCTCTCCCTGCGCACCACCGGCCCGGTCCGCCGCCGGGCCCGCGACCTGGCCCGCCACACCGGCACGTTCGGCGCGGTCGCCCTTCTCGTCCTCGGCGTGAGTACGGGCAACAGCATGGCTCTCGCCGCCGCGGCGATCGTGTTCGTCGCCGGACTGCAGGCGCGCCGTGCCCGGGAGGCGACCGCTTTCGGCGCCGTCGTGGTGGCCGTGGCCGCCACCGTCGTTGCGATCTTCACCGTGCACGGTGACGTGGTCCTGCGCAGCACTCTGGACCCGGCGTGGTCGCTGACCCGCGAGTCGGCCGCCGCCGGCCCCGAAGCCCTGAAGATCATCACCGTGGCCGGGGTCCTGATCCTGCCCGGCGTGATCGTCTACCAGCTCTGGTCGTACTGGGTCTTCCGCCGCCGGGTCGCCAGCGAACGAGTCCCCTCGTGACACCCACACCCACAACCCCCGACTCCCCCGACTCCCCCGGCTCCCCCGGCTCCCCCGGCTCCCCCGCCTCCCCCGACTCCCCCGACTCCCCCGACTCCCCCGACTCCCCCGCCTCTCCCGCCTCTCCCGGCGATCTTGGTGCGGAAGCCACCCCCATCGGTGGTCAACGCACCAAGATCGCCAAAACGAGCGGCACGGCAATCGGCGCGACGAACGGCACGACGAACGGGGCGGCAAACGGCACGGCAAACGGCGCGACGAACGGCGCGGCAATCGGCACGGCGAGCGGCGCGACGAACGGCACGACGAACGGCACGACGAACGGCACGACGAACGGCACGGCGAGCGGCGCCAAGGTGTCGCGGGGGCCGGTGGATCCGCGGCTGCTGAGGCACGCGGCGGCCAGCCGGGCCGGCATCGGGGTGCTGACGCTGATCGGCGCCGGTCAGGCCGCCGCCACCCTCGCCGTCGCGGTCGCCCTGTGCCGGCTGGTCGCCGGGCCCCGGGACCACGCGGTGGTCCTGCTCGCCGGAGCGTTCGCCGTGCGCGGCCTGCTGGCCTGGCTGGAACAGACGGTGGCCCGCCGCACCGCGGCCCGGGTCACCGACGAACTGCGGCGCTCCCTGGTGACCGCCGTGCTCCGGCGCGGTCCCGCCTGGGTGGCCGCGTTCGGGGCGGGCCGCCTGACCACGGTGCTCGGCACCGGGCTCGACGCGCTCCGCCCCTGGTTCTCCGGTTACCTCCCCTCGCTGATCCTCGGTGTGCTCCTCCCGCCCGCGGTGGTCGTCACGATGGCCGTCGTCGACCCGGCCTCGGCCACCGTCGCGCTGCTCACCCTCCCGCTGATCCCGGTCCTGGGCGCGCTGATCGGCTGGGCCACCCAGGCCCGCGCGCAGCAGCGCTGGGCCGCCGACGCCCGGCTCGCCGGGCACTTCCTGGACGTCGTCCGGGGCCTGGCCACCCTGAAGGTCTTCGGCCGGGCCGAACGGCAGACCACCGTCATCGCCGGGCTCACCGACCAGCACCGGCGGGCCACCCTGCGGGTGCTGCGGGTCGCGTTCCTGTCGTCGACGGCACTGGACCTGGTCGGCACGCTCTCGGTCGGCCTGATCGCGGTGCAGGCCGGCCTGCGGGTCGCGGCCGGCGACATGGCCCTGGCCCCGGCGCTGCTGGTGATCCTGCTGGCGCCGGAGGCGTACCGGCCGCTACGCGAGATGGCGGCCCGGTACCACGCCTCCACCGACGCCGCCGCGGTGATCGCCGACGTCGACGAGATCCTCACCGAGCCGCCGGCCGGCGGGCAGGAGACCGGGGACGGCGAGGCGGCGACCGTACGCCGGGCGCTGGGCCCGGTCGCGGCCGGCCGCTGGGGTGTCCGCGCCGCCGCGCTGACCGCCCGTTATCCCGGCTCGGTCACCGACGCGGTCCGCCTGGACGAACTCTGGGTCCGCGGCGGTGAACTGGTCGCCCTGCGCGGGCCGTCCGGGTCCGGCAAGACCACCGCGCTGCGGGTGCTCGCCGGTCTCCAGCCCGCCACGACGGGCGCGATCGCCGTCGGGCGCGCCTTCTACCTGCCGCAGCACCCCAGCCTGCCGCACGCGCGGACCGTCGCCGAGGTCTTCCCGCCGGGCACCGCCGACGAGGAGATCCGCTACGCGCTGCGGACCACCGGACTGGACACCGAGGTCACCGGCGGGACGGCGCTGGGTGAGGCGGGCCGGGGTGTCTCCTCCGGCCAGCGTCAGCGTCTGGCACTGGCGGCGCTGCTGCACCGCGCCGAGCGGGCCCTGCTCGAGCAGCGGACCGGCGAGGCGACCGAGGCGGTGGTGACGCTGCTGCTCGACGAGCCGACCGCGCACCTGGACGCAGACGGCGAGGCCCGGATGATCGCCCGGCTGCGCGAGTTCACCGCCCGGGGCTGTGCCGTGCTGGTCGTCGCCCACCGCCCGGCCCTGCTGGAGGCCGCCGACCGCCAGGTCACCATCGAGGCGCCCGCGCCGGCGACGACGGTGGCTGCGACAGCGACGGTGGCGGCGACAGCTCCCGCGGCGCCGGCAGTGGTGCCGGCGAGAAGCCCCGGAACGCCACAGCCGCCGGCGAGTCCCGAGGCACCGCGGGAGGAGCGGTCCCGCTGGTGGGCACGTCCCGCCACGGCGGTCGTCCTCGGCGCGGGCTCCTCGCTCGCCGGCATCCTCCTCACCGGCGCCGCCGCCTGGCTGCTGGTGCGGGCCGCCACGCTCCCTCCGGTGCTCACGCTGTCCGCCGCGGTCGTCCTGGTCCGCGGCAGTGCCGTCGCCCGGCCGCTGCTGCGCTACCTCGAACGTCTGGTCGCGCACGACGTCGCCTTCGCCCGGCTGGGCGCCCGGCGGGCCGGCGTCTACGCCGACCTGATCCCGCGGGTGCCCGGGCCCCGGCTCAACCGGCGCGGTGACCTGCTGACCCGGCTGGTCGACGACGTCGACGCCCGGGTGGACGGCCTGCTGCGCGGTCGTCTGCCGCTGGCCGCGGCGATCGGGACCGTCACGGTGGCGGCGCTGGCGGCCGGTCTCGCCGATCCGCTGCTGGCGGCGCCTCTCGCGCTGGGGGTGCTGGTCGCCGGGGTGCTCGCCCCCGTGATCGCCGGACGACTGGCGGCCCGGCAGGAGGCGGCCACCGGCGAGGCGCGCGCCCGGCTGCGGGACGCGATGGTCGAAACGGTGGCCGGCGTCGAGGACCTCAGCAGCGGGAACGGTGCTTCGGACGTACCCCACCGGAGAAGCCGGAGGCTCGCGGAGCTGGAGGCGCGGGCGGCGCGCAACGCCGGTCTGGCCGCGGCGCTGGCCCACTGCGGGTGGGGTGCGGCAGCAACGGTGACCGCGATCGTGCTGGCGCGGTCCGGCCTGTCGGCGGAGTGGAGCGCGGTGGCCCTGCTCGGCATGATCACCCTGGGTGAGGCGGTGGTGACACTGCCCGAGGCCGCCATCGCCCGGCGCCAGGCCGCGGGCGCCGAGGACCGGGTGGCGAGCCTGGCCGCGGAGCCGATTCCCGCCGCCTCCCGGCCGGGAGACGGCGGCACCGTCACCACCGCTCCGGGGGTACGCGTGACCGCCCTCACCGCGGGCTGGGACCGTGACCGGGAACCGGCCTTCCGCGGCCTGGACCTGGACCTGCCGGCCGGCTCCCGGACCGCGGTCACCGGGGTCTCCGGCAGCGGCAAGTCCACCCTGGCAGCGGTGCTGGCGCGGCTGCTCGACCCGGTCGACGGCACGATCACGATCGACGGCCGGGACGCGGCCACCATCCCCGACGCGGAGTTCCGGCAGCGGGTGGCGCTGGTCGGCGACGAGACGGGGCACGTGTTCGCCTCGACGGTCCGGGAGAACCTGCGCCTCGCGGCACCCGGGGCGAGCGATCCGGAGCTGACCGCGGCGCTGGCCCGGGTCGGTCTCGGCGACTGGCACGCCGGCCTGCCGGACGGTCTCGGCACCTGGCTGGGTGCCGGCGGCAGCACCCTCTCCGGTGGTCAGCGGCGGCGGCTGGCGACCGCGCGGGCGCTGGTCGCCGAACCGGGCCTGCTGATCCTGGACGAGCCGACCGAGGGCATCGACGAGGCGGGCGCGAAGGAGCTGATGGCCGATCTGCTGGACGCGGCGTCCGGGCGTACCGTGCTGGTCTTCGCCCACCGGACGGACGGCCTGGACCTGGTCGACCGGATAGTTCCCTTCCCGCCCCATGTCCGGTTGGAGTAGTTAGTCCTTTACGCTGGCACGCATGGCACGCGCGCCGGCCCCGGGCACCCGCGACACGATCCTCACCGCGGCCGCCGGGCTCTTCTACGAGCACGGCGTCCGCGCCGTGGGCATGGCCCAGATCATCGACGTGGCCGGATGCGGCAAGAACCTGCTCTACCGGCACTTCGCCAGCAAGGCCGAACTGGCCGCCGCGTACCTGGAAACGGTCCGCCGCGAACGCGAACGCGCCGTCGCCGAAGCCCTGCGCTGGGCCGACACCCCCGCCGAACGGCTCCTCGCCCTGATCCGGGAGACCGCCGACACCATCGCCCGGCCCGGATACCGCGGCTGCGCCTTCCGCAACTATCTGACCGAGTTCCCCGGCGAGAACGACCGGCCCGCCCGGGTCGCCGCCACCTACCTCGCCGACTCCCGCACCCAGGTCGACCACCTGGTCCGGGCCCTCGGCACCCACGAACCGGACCTGCTCGCCGACCGCATCTGGCTGATCCTCGACGGCCTGCACTCCGGCACCCCCGCCCAGGCCCGCACCGCGGTGGGCTGGGTCGCCGAACTGGTCGGCCCGGCCGCCTGAATCGTTCGCCCCTTCCCGCCGGAGAAAGTCACGCGGATCCTCAACCCTCGCGGCCCGCTGCCGAATTGTCCCGCAACGAAGCGGCACACCGCCGCTTCACGGGGGGAGCCGGGTTGTTCAACAAGCGGAAGCAGCCGATGTCTGCACAGCTCAACGCGGAACTGGCCGAGGCCCGGCAGGACGTCCAAGCCGTCACCGCCACCGTGCGGGAGATGGAAAAGGCCAAGACCCCCGAAGAAGCCATCGGCAAGGCTCTCGCCCTCGTACGTGACCGCTTCGGCTGGGCGTACGCCTCCTACTGGCAGCTCGACAACACCGCCCAGGTGCTGCGATTCTCGCAGGAAAGCGGCAGCGTCACCGACGAGTTCCGCAAAGTCACCCTGGAAGCGAGCTTCGCCGAAGGCGTCGGCCTCTCCGGCCGGGCCTGGCGCAGCCGGGACCTGGTCTTCGTCAAGAACCTCGCCGACCTCACCGACTGCGTCCGGGCGCCCGCGGCGACCCGCGCCGGCGTCAAGAGCGGCGTCTGCCTGCCCCTCGTCGAGGACGGCAAAGTCGTCGGGACGATGGACTTCTTCGCCATGGAGGAACTCGACCCCACCGAGAGCCGCCTGAACGTGCTGCGCTCGGTCGGCGTGCTGGTCGGCGCCGCCCTGGGCCGCCTGCACGAGGAGGTCCGCCAGGAGAAGGCCACCCAGGACGTCGACGCCGTCTCCACCGTGATCCGGGAGATGACCCAGGCCACCAGCCGCGACCAGGCCCTGCGGTCCGCCCTGGAGACCATCCGCAAGGACTTCGACTGGCAGTACGGCTCGTTCTGGAAACTCGACGAGAACGACCAGGTGCTGCGCTTCGCCCTGGAATCCGGGGACGCCGGCGCCGAATTCCGCCGGGTCACCATGTCCGCCTCGTTCGCCAAGGGCGTCGGCCTCTCCGGCCGGGCCTGGGCCCGCGGCGACCTGGTGTTCGTCGAAGACCTCGGCGAACTGACCGACTGTGTACGCCGGCCGGCCGCGCAGGCCGCGGGCGTCAAGTCCGGTGTCTGCCTGCCGATCCGGATCAACGGCCAGATCGTCGGGACGATGGACTTCTTCGCCACCCGCACCCTGATCATGTACCCGGGACGGGAGAGCGCGCTGCGGAACACCGCATTCCTGGTCGGACAAGCCCTGGAACGTTTCTCCTCCACCGAACACCTGCACAGCGCCGGCCGCGAACTCCTCGACTCGATCGCCGAGGTGGAACGCAACGTCGGCTCGGCCTCGGCCGTCGCCGCCAAGAGCGAACAGCTCACCGTCGAGGCCAACGAGCAGGTCGCCGCCCTCGGCGAAGCCAGCGCCGAGATCAACAAGGTGGTGCAGACCATCCAGTCGATCGCCGCCCAGACCAACCTGCTCGCCCTCAACGCCACCATCGAGGCGGCCCGGGCCGGCGAATCCGGCAAGGGCTTCGCCGTCGTCGCCGGCGAGGTCAAGGAACTCGCCCGGGAGACCGCCGAGGCGACCACCGAGGTCAGCCAGCGTGTCGCCACCATCCAGTCGCGCGTTGATGAGGTCACCGCATCACTCGCCCAGATCCACACCGCCGTCGAACAGATCAACGAGACCCAGGAACTGATCGGCGGCGTCCTCAAGGAGCAGGTCGCCACCACCGGCGCCATCCTCAACTGAACCTCGTCGCCACCACCGGCGCCAACTTCAACTGACCCTCGTCGCCACCACCGGCGCCAACCTCGACTGAACCTCGTCACCACCACCGGCGCCAACCTCAACTGAACCTCGTCACCAGCGCCAACCTCAACTGATCCTCAAGGAGTCACATCGTGTCGAACTTCAAGCCGCACAGCGTCGACGCCGGCGCGGACGAGTGCCCCTGGGCGCGGCTGCAGGAGGGCAACACCCGCTGGGTGGAGGGCCGCAGCACCGCCGAGGCGCACCGCAGCGGCGCCCGCCGGGCCGAATTGCAGGGCTCCCAGTCCCCGTTCGCCCTGGTGCTGGGCTGCTCGGACTCCCGGGTACCCGCCGAGATCCTCTTCGACCAGGGCCTCGGCGACCTGTTCGTGGTCCGCACCGCCGGCCACGTCGTCGACGCGGCGGTCCTCGGCTCGGTCGAGTACGCGGTGGGCGTCCTCGGCGTCTCCCTGATCGTCGTCCTCGGCCACGACGAGTGTGGTGCCGTCGCCGCCGCCGGAAAGATCATCGACAACGCGAAGGTGCCGCCGGGCTACATCCGCGACGTCGCCGAGCGCATCGCCCCGAACGTGCTGCGCGCCCGCCACGCCGGCGCGGACAACCCGGCCGCGGTGACCGCTCTGCACTCGGCGTACACGCTGGAGCAGGTCCGCCAGCGCTCGTCGATGGTGGACGAGGCGATCCGCCGCGGCATGGTGGAGGCGGTGTCCGCCCGATACTGCTTCAAGACCGGCAAGGTGCAGGCAGTCGACCCGCGCACCGGCGAGGCGGAGACCCAGCACACCCGGCTCCCCCACGTCCTGGCCGCCTGACGGACTCCGGCCGCCACGCTCCTCGGTAGGCGGCCCGCCTCCCACCCGTTTGCACACACTGCCGACTGTTTCCCGTTGCCGCTTGACACGCTCCGAGGGGCCGGCCCGTTCCCGGGCCGGCCCCTCGCGTTTCCCGGACTGTCTGCCGCCTTCCCGCCGACCTATCTGCCCGCCGGCACGCTGGTCCGCCTGCCTGCCTGCCCGCCCGCCGGCACGCTGGTCCGCCCGCCCGCCGACACGCTGGTCCGCCCGCCCGCCGACACGCTGGTCCGCCCGCCCGCTGGTCCGCTGGTCCGCCTGCCCGCCTGCCCGCTGGTCCGCTGGTCCGCCTGCCCGACTGCCCGACTGCCCGCTGGTCCGCTGGTCCGCTGGTCCGACTGCCCGACTGCCCGACTGCATGCTGGTCTGCCTACCTGCCGGCCCACCGGACATCGCCCCACGCGGCAAGCGCCCCCGATCACGAGATCGGGTGCACCCACCCACCCTTCCAAGGCGGCAAGCACCCCCAACCCCTTGATCGGGTAGACCCACCACCCCACACGACGGCCACCGCTCCCAACCACGTGATCGGGTGCAACCACCGGTCCCCAGCAGGCGGGGTTGCACCCAACCGCTTGATCGGGTGCAACCACCGGTCCCAGCGCGACGGCGAGCGCACCCGATCACTTGATCGGGGACGGCTACTGCCCCACCCGCTCCCACACAACGTGCTCACCCACCCGGCCAGGCAACACACGCACCCGACCCCGGCAGGAACCGCACCCGATCAAGGGGTCGGGTGCACCCACCAGCAACCACGAGACGATAGGCGCACCCAACCGCTTGATCGGGTGCAACCACCGGTCCCAACGCGACGGCCAGCACACCCGATCACTTGACCGGGGACGCCCACCACCCCGCACGCCGGCCAGCGCACCCAACCGCCTGATCGGGTGCAGCCACCACCCCCCACGCCGGCCAGCGCACCCGATCATTTGATCGGGTGCGCTGGCCGGCCGCGTGGGACGGTGAGCGTACCCAGCGGCTTGATCGGGAGCGGTCACTGGAGATGGTCACGACGTGCGACCGCGATCATGCCGTCTACGGGGCCTCCAGCGCACCCAATTGCCGGGTCGGGGCCGCCAGCGCACCCAATTGCCGGGTGAGGGACGGCCAGCGCACCCAATTGCCAGGTGAGACGGCCACCGCACCCAATTGCCAGGTGAGAGACGGCCACCGCACCCGATTGGCTGTGCGGGGCGGGCGGCTGCGGATTCAGGGGGTGGCGGCGACGGGGCGGGCGGACAGGGCCGCGGCGGCTTCGGTCAGGACCTCGTCTTCGGTGATCTTCAGCAGGGCAGGGTGGGGTGGGCCGGGTAGGTCGCCTCGATCGTTTCGGGTGCCGTGCCACAAGGTTCGGTGGAACTGGCGGTCGGGTGGTGGGCCGCACAACGCCGGCGAGATCGGGCCGTAGAGGGTCACCGACGGGGTTCGGAACCCGACCGCCAGGGCGGCTGTTCCCGCGTCGCCGCTGATCACCAGGGCTGCACGGGCTACCAGGGACAGCAGGTCCTCCAGGTCGGGACAGTGGATCGTGTCGGGGTCGAATCGTGCGGCTACGGCTACCTGGGTACACAGGTCGCGGTCGGCGGGGGAACCGGTGATCAGGACGTGGTGGCCGTCCCGGCGCAGGCGGTCTGCGACCGTCGCGAACCGTCCGAGTGGCCAGCGGCGGCCGGGTGACGGTGCTCCCGGGTAGAGGAGCACGGGTCTCTCCGGGAGACTCGAGATGTCACTGCCGGGACCATGCCTGCTCGGCTCGGCGGCGTCCGCTCCGCGGCCCGAGACATCCGGCATGACCGGGCTTGCGCCGGGGCGGCCCGTGTCCGGGACATCGCTGCGCCTCGCGACGGGACTGCCCTGGGTGGCGGGGATGCCCCTCGTGACGGAACTGCCCTGGGTGTCGGAACTGCCCTGGGTCGCGGCGATGCCCCTCGCGGCGGAACTGCCCTGGGTGGCGGGGAGTGACAGGTCCAGGTCGGACTCGTCGCACGGGACGCCGTAGTAGCGGATCAGCCGGCACCAGCGGCGAACCTCATGTTCCTCGTCGTGCCAGCCGGGGCCGTCGTGGTGGCCGGCCGGGCGGCTGGCGAACGCCCACAGCTCGCCGGGGCGCAGCGCCTGCAGGCGGCGGTGGGAGCCGGGGCCGGAACCGTGCAGGTTCACCGCGATCCGGGGCATGGCCGGGGCGGCGTCCAGCGGTTCCAGTTCGCCGGCCGGGACGATCCGGTCGATGCCGCCGATCGCCGCCGCCAGCGGGGCCAGCCGGGCGGGCGCGGCCACCGCCAGCGTCTCGCCGGGGAAGGCGGCCCGCAGAGCGCGCAGGGCCGGCGCCGCCCGGGCGAGATCTCCGGCGCCCAGGGCGCGCAAGGCGAGGATCATGGGGTACGGGTCTCCGCCCTCGTGCCGGCCGGTCGTGCTGACCCGTCGGCGGCCGGCCGCTCCGGTTGAGACTTCGATCAGAAACGGTCGCGGATCTCCTTGGTGAAGAAGTCCAGGAAACCGTCCGGATCGGGACCGGCGTTCATCAGCACGACGTGATCGAATCCTGCGTCGATGTGGGTACGGATCGCGTCCGCGTACGCCGCGGGATCGGGACCGACCACGAACCGTGACCGGATGTCCTCGGGCCGCACCGTCGCCGAGGCCGCCTCGAAGTTCGCCGGGTTCGGCAGTTCGGACATCACCTTCCAGCCGGTGACCGCCCACCGCGTGGTCCGGTGTGCTTCGGCGACCGCAGCCTCCTCGTCCGGCGCCCACGCCACCGGGATCTCCACGTAGCGCGGACCGCGCCCACCGGCCGCGGTGAACGTCTCCACCAGGTCGGCGCGGGGTTCGGTCGCGAACAGTCCGCTGCCGTGGGTGGCCGCCAACTCCGCCGCGCGGGTGCCGCCCGCCGCGACCGCGATCGACGGCGGCGTGTCCGGCAGGTCGAAGATCCGGGCGTCCTCGAGGCGCAGGTGCCGGCCGCGGTACGACTGGTAGCCGCCCCGCCACAGCAGGTTGATGATCTCCAAGGCTTCGGTCAGGCGCTCGTGGCGGTCGGTCACGTCGCCGAAGCCCTGGCCGACCACGTGTTCGTTGAGGCGTTCGCCGGAGCCGACGCCCAGCGTGAACCGCCCGTCCGCGATGATCGCCAGGGTGGCGGCGGCCTGCGCGACGATCGCCGGGTGGTAGCGCACCGACGGGCAGGTCACGCCGGTGGCGAGGCCGAGGGTACGGGTCTGGACGGCGATCGCGCTGAGCACGTTCCACGCGAACGGCGAGTGTCCCTGCACGTCCAGCCACGGGTGGAAGTGGTCGCTGATCTCGACGAAGTCGAATCCGGCCTGTTCGGCGCGGACCGCCTGGCGGATCAGTTCCTTCGGCCCGAAAGCCTCCGCGGCCAGCTTGTATCCGAGTCTCATGTCCCTGCCGTTCCCCTGCCCGGGGCGGGTAAACGGCCTGTTAGGGTCCCGAGGCGTGAGCGTAGACAGCACCCCGCGGGTGATCGGCGGGCGGACCTTCGACTTCGCCCGCCGGGTCGCCGTGATGGCGATCGTGAACCGGACGCCCGACTCGTTCCACGACCGGGGACGCACGTTCGCGCTGGAGCGGGCCACCGAGGCGGTCCGGTCGGCGGCCGCCGACGGGGCGGACTGGATCGACATCGGTGGGGTGCCGTTCGCGCCGGGTCCCGAGGTGTCCGTGGCGCAGGAACTGGACCGGGTGCTGCCGGTCGTCGAGGCGGCACGGGACCTGGCGGTGGTGTCGGTGGACACGTTCCGGCCGGAGGTCGCCAAGGAGGTGATCGCGGCCGGGGCCAGCGTCGTCAACGACACGTCCGGTCTGCGGGATCCGGCGATGGCCGCGGCGGTCGCCGGCACCGACGCGCAGCTGGTGATCTGTCACAGTCTCGCCGCGCCGCGGACACTGCATCCGCGTCCGCAGTACGGCGATGTGACCGCCGAGGTGGGCGCCTTCCTGCGGCAGCGCGTCGCCCTGGCGCTGGAGCACGGCGTACGCCCGGATCAGATCATCATCGACCCGGGTCACGACCTGAACAAGAACACCCTGCACTCGCTGGAGATCACCCGGCGGCTGGACGAGATCGCCGGGATCGGGTTCCCGTTGCTCGCCGCGCTCAGCAACAAGGATTTCATCGGCGAGACCCTGGACCGCCCGCAGCAGGAGCGGATGCCCGGCACGCTGGCCGCGGTGGTGTTCTGCGTCCTGCGCGGCGCCCGGATCATGCGGGTGCACGACGTGCGCGCCGCCACCGACGCGATCCGGATGACCGAGGCGATGCTGGGGTGGCGGGAGCCGGCGTACACCCGGCACAACATGTCCTGACCGTCAGCCGATGTGCACCCACAGGTCGTCGAGGGTGCCGTGGAACTGGTCGCCGTCCAGGCCGGTGCCCTTGCCGCCCACGGTGAACGGCTGGTCGCTCTCCACGCTCAGCCCGGTCGGCACCGGCACGCTCGCCTCCAGACGGTCGTCCACGACGATCGCCAGGGTCGGTCCGGTGCGCCGGCATTCCAGCGTGTGCCATTGGCCGTCGCTCACCGAGGTGCGGCTGCGGGCGATGTGGACCGGCCCGCCGGACTTGTCGCTCATGCCGCAGCTCGGCTTGCCGGACAGGCCGTCGACCTGCAGCTTGTACTGGCCACCGCCGGTCGCATAGCCTTTCTGCAGGATGTTCTCGCCGCGTCCGGTCTCCGCCGGGGAGAGCAGGACACCCGCGCCGTACCGCAGCGGCCGCGTTCCCGGGTTCAAATCGGCCGTCGCCTCGGCCTGCAGGATCAGGCGCGGGCAGGAGACTCCCGCACACTGCGCTGGGAACTTCAGCGCCTGGCCGTTGCCGTGCGACACCAGATGGGGTACGCCTCCGTTGCGCGTCACGGCCCGCAGCAGATGGCCGTGGCCGGAGCCGTCGTCGAAGGTCCCGTCCGCGATCGTGGTGTCGAAGTTGTACGACGCCACATAGTCCGGCCCGTCCGCGACCGCCGACTCCTGGCGGATCTGGGTGCTGTAGAACTCCGCGTACCGTTTCCGGGTCGCGCCGCCGATCACGGTGAAGTCACCGACCGCACTGATCGCGCCGAGCGGTGTGCTGGACGCCAGCTGCCGGGTGCCGGCCACCCCGTTCGCCTGCGGCGCCCAGTCGAGCAGGTTGCCCTCCCGGTCCACGGCGGCGAGTTTGCCGCGGGGCACCGAGCCGTCCGTGCAGATGCCGCGCGCCCCGTTGTTCGAGGTGGTGCAGGCCTTGTCGAAGTGGCCGCCGACGTAGACGACGTCGTCGAGTTCGGTGATCGCCTGCGCGTCGCCGTCGAACACCCGGGTCCAGCGGGTCTCGCCGGAGCGGGTGTACGACACGGCCCGTCCGCCCTGGCCGCCCAGTGCCGCGTACACGCCGTCCGGGTGGGCGTGCACGGCGAACACCTGGGAGACCGGTTTGGCCACGAAGCCGCGGTCCAGCACGCCGGTGGCCGGGTCGACGGCGCTGAGGCGCAGCGTGTTCCGCACGTTGTTGGTCCGGTGGAAACTGCCGCCGAGGTAGACCCGGTCGGTGGTCACCGACAGGGCGTGCACGGTGTCGTCGGTGGTCGGCGCCCACGGGTCGAGGGCCCCGGTGGCCAGGCTGAACGCGGCCAGGTTCGCGCGCGGCACCCCGTCGACGGCGGTGATCCGGCCGCCCAGGTAGAGCCGTCCCGCACCGGCGGCGAGCGCGTTGGGCTGGCCGAGCACGGTGTGGCGCATCGGGGTGAGCACCCCGTCGGACGCCCCGATCCCGGCCACCGCATCCCGGGGTACGCCGTTGACCCGGTCGAAGTCGCCGGCCGCGTACACGGTCTCGCCGGCGATCGCCAGCGCCCGCACGTTGGCGTCGGCGGCCGGCTGCCAGTCGAGCAGGTCACCGGTCCGCGAGTTGAACGCGGCGAGCCGGGCCCGCGGCACGGTACGGCCCGCGACGACGGCACTGGTGAAGTTGCCGCCGACGTAGACGGTGTCGCCGCGGTACGCGACCGCGTACACCGAGCCGTTGAAGGACGGGGAGGTGACCGGGTCGGTCGTGACGATCTCGGCGAACGCGGCCCCGCCGAGGGCCACCAGGAACGTCGCCAGTCCGACGATCAGGGTACGGCGCAGCACCGACTTACCGTTTTTGGGGATTTCAGCCACGTTGGGCTAACTTCCGGCACTCCCAAAGGTGTCGCTCAGGAAGCCCGCTCGTCGATGACCGTTTTGATGATGTCGTCCAGCCGGTACTGCGGGGCGTAGCCGATCAGCCGGCCGGCCAGGGTCAGATCCGGCATGCGGCGTTCCATGTCCTCGAATCCGGGGCCATAGGCCTCCCGGTAGGGCACAAACCGGACATCGCTGGCGGAGCCGGTGAGCTCCCGCACCCGGTCGGCCAACTCGGCGATCGACGCCTCCTCCCGGCCGCCCAGGTTGACCGCGCGGCCATGCGCCTCCGGCTCCGCCATCAGCGCCGCCATCGCCGGGACCACGTCGTGCACCGAGCCGAAGCAGCGGCGCTGCCGGCCGGTGCCGTGGACGGTGATCGGCTCACCGTTGAGCGCCTGGCCGACGAACCGGGGGACGACCATGCCGTATCGCCCGGTCTGACGAGAGCCCACCACGTTGAACAGCCGGAAGATCACGCAGGGCACACCGCTCGCCCGGCTGTGCTCCATGGCCACCAGTTCGTCGAGCCCCTTCGCCGCGGCATACGACCACCGGCTCTTCAGCGGAGACCCGAGGATCCGGTCGGCGTCCTCGTCCAGCAGCTCGGCGTCGTTCTTGCCGTAGATCTCGCTGGTGGAGGCGATGGCGTACGGGACGCCGTGCCGGGCCGCGGCCTCCACCACGTTCTCCGTGCCGTAAAGGTTGACGTGCAGCGATGCCAGCGGCTTGTCGACGATGGTGTGCACTCCGACCGCGGCAGCCAGGTGGAACACCAGTCCGGCCTCGGCCACGAGCTCGTCCACCAGCGCCTTGTCCATGATCGATCCCTGGACGAACCGCATCGCCGGTGACGACCGCAGATGGGCGATGTTCGCCGCGGACCCGGTCGACAGATCGTCCAGGATCAGCACCTCGTGCCCGAGGGCGACGAGGTGGTCGCACAGGTGCGAGCCGATGAAGCCCGCACCGCCGGTGACCAGTGCCTTCGCCATGTGGTCCTCTCACCTAGAGCCGTACGACGTTTCCCCGGCGCTGCAGCACGCCACGCGTGTCCAGCACCAGGCGGGCCTCACGGCCGATCATCTCCAGATCGAAGGCGCTGTGACTCTGCAACAGGACGACCAGGTCGGCCTCGGCGACCGCGCTGTCGAGCACCTGCTCACCGGGGATCAGGTGCTGGTCCACGGACCAGTGCCGGACGAACGGATCGCCGTACCTGATCCGGGCCCCCAGCCGACGCAGCGAGCGGGCCAGTGGCAGCGCGGGAGTCCCCCGCGCGTCGGCGACGTCGGACTTGTAGGTGATGCCGAGCAGCAGGATCTGCGAGCCGTTGACCGGTTTGCCGGCCTGGTTGAGCGTGTGCTGGATCCGGGTGAGCACCCAGGACGGCATCGCGTCGTTGATCTCCTGGGCCAGTTCGGCCATCCGGAACGGATAGCCGTGCCGGCGGACGGCGTGGGACAGGTAGGACGGGTCGACGGGGATGCAGTGGCCGCCGACGCCGGGGCCGGGCAGGAACTTCTGAAACCCGAACGGCTTGGTGCCGGCCGCCTCGATGGAGTCCCAGATGTCGACGCCGAGGTCGGCGCAGAACGTGGCCATCTCGTTGACCAGCGCGATGTTGACGGCGCGATACGTGTTCTCGATCAGTTTGGCCATCTCCGCCTCGCGGAGCCCGCGGGTCGGCGCCACCCGGGGAACGATCTTCCCGTAGAAGGCGACCGCCCGGTCACGACAGGCCGGTGTCAGGCCGCCGACCACCTTCGGCGTGTTGGCCAGCCCGAACTCACCGTTTCCCGGGTCGATCCGTTCCGGCGAGTAGGCGAGGTGGAAATCCACTCCGGCGGTCAGACCGGAACGCTCCAGGAGCGGGCGGACGACGGAGTCGGTGGTGCCCGGCCAGGTGGTGGACTCCAGGACGACCAGAGTGCCCGGCGTCAGGTTCTCCGCGATATCGGTGATCGCCTGGACGACGGCGGTGAGATCGGGCTGGTAAGCCTCCGCCAATGGCGTGGGCACGCATACCACAATAGTGTCGCTGAACGCCAGTTCCGCCGGGTCGGCGACCACGCGGAATCCGCCGTCGAGCATCGCTCTCAACTCGCCGTCCGACAGGTCGCCGACAGGTGAGAAACCGGCATTAAGTGACGCCACCCGCTCGCTATCGGAATCCACCCCGAGAACACGCAACCCGCGGGTCGCCGCCTCTCGGGCGAGTGGCATTCCGACATAGCCCAGGCCGACCACCGCCAGGTCGAAAGACATTCGCGAGCCGGGCGGATCATGTGCCATGGTCTGGCTGCTCTCCCACCCGGCGGCATCGCCGCGCCGCCGGAGCGGCTCCGGTGGATCGGCACGGACGTCCGCCCGCCCCGGCGGATGCATGATCTTGTCGCGCAACGGTGCCCCCCGATGCCCCGTCGAATTGCGGATGGAAACCGCCGTGACGGCGGGGTGGAGACCGGGCCCTGATCGGGCACGAGAGCGAGCCACGCGAATTCCGGGCCTGCGCTTCCTGCGCCACCCGCCCGGGAATCCACTGTAATCAGGCACATCAGCGGCCGCAAGATCCGGGTTTCGGAACGTCCGGCAATACCGGAGGCTTTGATTACGGGCAATGGAAAATTGTACTAATTCCGGGTCGGACAAGATATTCCACAGTGGAGTACCATCCGGTCCATGCCCGACGCCCACGCCCCGGCTCCATGATCTCGCCGCTGGAGCGGGTGCTCACCAGTGTCCGCCGCTTTCCCGATCATCCGGCCGTCCACGACGACCGCGCGGTCAGCTACTCCGCTCTCCTGGCCCGCACCCGCCGCATCGCCGCGGCCCTGCCCGCCGCGGGGCCGGCGCCGGCGCTCGGCGCGGTCCTGGTGGCCCGGAACGCGACCGGTTACGCGGCGCTCCTCGCCACGATGTGGGCAGGCCGGGCCTATGTCCCCCTGAACCCGGACTACCCCGCCGGGCGCAACGCGGCGATGTTGCTCGCGTCGGGCGCCGACACCCTGATCGTGGACGAGCCGGCCGTCGCCGGACTGGGCCGGCTGACCGCCGCCCTCCCCCATCCGATCACCATCGTGCTGCTCGGCGGCGGCGACCCCGGGGTGGACGTGACCTCCCGGCACCATGTGGTCCGGGCCGACCCGGTCGACGGCGTGCCCACACGGCACGATCCGGCCGACCTGCCCGGCCCCGCCTACCTGCTGTTCACCTCCGGCACCACCGGCACACCCAGCGGGGTGCCGGTCAGCCCGGGGAACGTGGCGGCCTACCTCGACGCCGTGGCCGGCCGGCACGATCTCGGGCCGGGCGACCGCGCCTCGCAGACCTTCGAGCTGACGTTCGACCTGAGCGTGCACGACATGTTCGCCACCTGGCAGTCCGGCGCCTGCCTGCACCCGCTCTCCGCCCGGGCGCTGCTGCAACCGGCCGCCTTCATCCGCCGGCACCGGCTCACCACGTGGTTCAGCGTCCCCTCCGCCGCCGCCCGGGCGGGCGGTCTGGGTGTGCTGGGCCCGGGCGTCCTGCCGTCGCTGCGCTGGAGCCTGTTCTGCGGCGAACCGCTGATCAGCCGGGTGGCCGCCACGTGGCAGGCCGCGGCGCCGTCCGCCACGCTGGACAATCTCTACGGCCCGACCGAGGCGACGATCGCCATCACCGGCTACCAGCCGCCGGCGGAGTCGTGGCGCGACGACGACGGCAACGGTGTCCTGCCGATCGGGTGGCCCTTCCCCGGGCAGAGCACGATCGTGACGGCTGACGGCGAGGCCGTTGCACCCGGCGACACCGGCGAGCTGTGGTTGTCCGGGTCCCAGGTCACCAGCGGCTACTGGGCCGACCCCGGGCGCACTGCGGACCGTTTCGTGACCCGGGCGGACGGCCACTGGTTCCGCACCGGCGATCTGGTCCACCGGGACACCCACGGCGCGCTGCGCTTCCACGGCCGGGTCGACGACCAGATCAAGATCGGCGGGTTCCGGGTCGAGCTGCTCGAGGCCGACCACGTCCTGCGGACGGCCTGCGACTCGGCGGACGCGCTGACCGTGCCCTGGCCGGACGCCACCGCGCCGCGCTATCTGATCGCCGTGGTCACCCGCGGCGCCGGTCGCGGCCCGGACGCGATCCTCGAGGCCTGCGCCCGGACGCTGCCCCGCTACATGGTCCCGCGCCGGGTGGCCGTCCTCGACGAGATCCCCCGCAACCCGAACGGCAAGCTGGACCGCAAGGCGGCTGCCGCACTCCTCGAGAAGGGCCGACATGACGTCGTTCTCAGCTGACAGCCTCACCGCGGACGCCCTGCGGTGGGTGAACGAGCACCGCGTCGACCGGGAGACCGCCGACGTGCCGGTCCGCGCCGACACCGACCTGCTGGAGTTCGGTGTCCTCGACTCGCTGGGATTCATCCATCTGATGACGTTCCTGTCCGAGTCGTCCGGACGTACCGTCGATCTGGTCGACCTGGACGTCGACGACCTGGCCACCGTGGCCCGACTGTGCCGGGTCTACGCCGCCGCGGAGCCGGCCGATGCCCGCTGATCCGATCATCGACACCTACTCACGACGAGCTCACGACTATGCCGGCGCCGACAATCAGGCATCGTGCTGGGGGCTGGCGACCCGGGAGCTCTGGGCCCGGCTCGGCCCGCGCCCGCGTGACCGGACGATCGCCGACATCGGCTCCGGCGACGGCGCGGCGCTGCGCGAGATGCTCGGCCGGGCCGCCCCGCAGACCCGGCTGATCGGGGTGGAACCGGCTGCGGGCCTGCGGTCCATCGCCGCCGAACGCACCCGCGACCTGTCCGCGGTGGAGATCGTCGACGGCCGCTTCGAAGCGCTGCCGCTGCCGGCCGCGTCGGTCGACTACCTCTACAGCCTGATGGCGTTCCACTGGGTCACCGACCCGGCGGCCGGCGCCGCCGAGATCGGCCGGGTGCTGTCCCCGGACGGCCACGCCGACCTGTTCTTCATCGGACGGTTCAGTGGGCGCGAGTTCATCAAGGCCACCACCCCGGTCTTCCTGCGCCGGTTCGGTCCGGCACGGGTGTTCGCCGCGGCCGGGCTGCGCCGCCAGCTCACCCGGGAGGAGGCGGCCGCCGTCTTCACCGCGGCGATGCCGGACCGGCGTGTCACCGTCAGCGAGTGGTACGACACCCGCTACGACACCGTGGACGGGCACATGGCCTGGTGGGTCCGGATCGAGGGGCAGATGCTGGCGGCCGGCGGCGAGGACCGCGCGGACGCCGAGGCCGAGATCCGCTCCGCGATCGGCGGCCTCGCGACCCCCGCCGGCGTCCCCTACACGTTGCACCTGCTGCACGTCCGGGTCGAGGCGGAGAACGGGACGTCTTGACCATCCGGGTGGTGACCCACGAGGAGCGGTGGCGGCCCCTGGTGCGGGCCTTCAACGCCCGGATGACCGCGGCCGGGGCGACCGGTTTCTTCGAGGATCCGGTGCCGGACTGGCTCGCGCCGGCGCCGGGCAGCCCGACGCACCGGGAACTGTTCGTGGCGCTCGGTGCGGACGGCGAGGCGCACGGCGGATACGTCCTGCGCCACGAGCGGGTCCTCGTCGGCGGCGCGGAGCGGTCCGTCGGTTCGGTGCAGGGCCCCTACTCGGAGGGCGCTGCCGACAGCCGGCATGCCCGCACCTCGTTCTCGATCATCAAGGACATGATGCGCCGTCAGCCCCGGCTGTACGGCTGGGGGCTGGAGTCGCGACCGGAGATGCTCGACCTGTTCGGCATGTTCCGCTGGCGCTCGACGGCCGGACCGACCATGGTCTGGTGGGGCCCGCCCGCGCTGAGCCCCCGACGGCTCGCACCGGCCGGCGTCCGGACCAGCGTCGAACCGGACTTCGGCGACTGGACCGACACCCTGTGGACCCGGAACGCGCGGGAATACTCGTTCGTGGCCGGCCGGGACGCCGCCACCATGCGCGCGGTCTACCCGCCCGGTGATCACGGTTACCACCGCCTGGTGGTGCGCCGGGACGGCGAGGTGGCCGGCTGGGTGGTCACCGGGATCCGCCGCTTCCGCCGGCATCCGCGGTTCCGGTCGCTGCGGGTCGGCGTTCTCTGGGATGCATTCGCCGCCCCCTCGGACGCCGGGGCCGTCCTGTCCGCGGCGCACGCCTGGCTCGTCCGGGCCGGCGCGTCGGTGGTCCTCGCCTCGTTCATCGACGCACGCTGGAGTGAGCCGTTACGACAGCGAGGGTTCCGGCCCCGCGGCCGGGATCGCCACTTCCTGATGTCCCCCGCACTCGCCGCCGAGGTGGCGGAGGCAGGTTCGGAACGGGCCTTCCTGACCTTCGGGGACGCCGAGGGGCCCTGCGGCGCCCTCGGTCAGGAATTCTTCGCTATTGACCGGTAAATGTAGAATGTGTGTTTCTGCTTACGACCGAGCCACACCCGGAACCGGTGCTGTCACCAGACCGCCGGAACATGCTGCCCCCGCAGCGAAGGGAGCCCTGAGTCAGCAATGTGGACGAGCGAACACTCCGGTGAGGCGCCGGACCGGCGACCGCAGGCCGGCGGCCACATGATGTCGCCCCCGCGCCCGGTGCGGCTGCGCGCCACCGGAATCTCCAAGAAGTTCGGCCGCCGCCAGGTGCTGTCGAACGTGAATTTCGAGGTCCGTGCCGGCGAGGTGGCGGCCGTGATCGGCTCCAACGGCGCGGGCAAGTCGACCTTCCTCAACATCTGCGCCGGCCTGATCTCCCCCACCAGCGGCCAGGTCGAGGTGAACGGGTCCGTCGGTTACTGTCCGCAGGTCGGCGGCACCTTCGACTTCCTGCGGCCCAGCGAACACTTCGTCCTCTTCGGCCGCGGCGACGGGCTCAAACGCGGCGTCGCCCTGGCCCGGGGCAACGAGATGGCCGCCCTGCTCGGCTGGTCGCCGGACCCCAAGGTGCAGAGCCGCCACCTCTCCGGCGGCACCCGGCAGAAACTCAACGTCATCCTGTCGACTCTCGGTGGTCATGACATCCTGCTGCTCGACGAGCCCTATCAGGGATTCGACCGTGGCACCTACACCGACTTCTGGGAAGTCATCTGGCGGCTACGCGACTCCGGGCACACGATCGTCGTCATCACCCACATGCTCAACGCCATGGACAAGGTCGACCAGGTCCTGGACCTCACTCCGACCGGAAACGAGCGGAACCGATGACCAAGATGTTCACCGTCGCCGAGATGGTGCTGCGTGATCTGGCCCGCCGCCGGACCGTGCTGGGCCTGCTCTTCCTGTTGCCGCTCGGTTTCTATGCGGCCCGCCACGACCAGACCGGCCAGGCCATCCGGTTCGCCAGCCTGGGCCTGGGCTGGGGCGCCAGCACCGCCGGCCTCTTCTCCAGCAACTCGGCCAAATCCGTCGAGCCACGGCTGCGGCTGGTCGGTTACTCCTGGGTGACCCTGCTGGTGGGCCGGCTGGTCGCGCTGCTCCTGATCTCCTGGACGATCGCCGCTGCGTACTTCCTGCTCATCTACTTCGACCAGGACATCCAGCGCCCCGGCGCGCTGGCCGTCATGCTGGCCCTCACCGCGGCGATCGCGGTGCCGCTCGGCATGCTGATCGGCGCGCTGGTGCCGCGTGACCTGGAGGGCACCCTGGTGCTGATCGCCTTCGTCGGCGTCCAGATGGCGATCGACCCGGCGAAGGACTCGGCGAAGTACCTGCCCTTCTGGTCGTCCCGCGAGATCGGGACCTACATCGTCGACCCCGTGGGCGACGACTACCTGCAACGCGGTCTCCAGCACGGACTCGGCGTGACCGCCGGCCTGATCCTGTTCGCCGCCGTGGTGACCGCGATCCGGCTGCGCCGCCGCAAGCACATCCACGTGCTGACCCAGCCGGTCCCCGCGGGCACCCGCTGACCACACCACCCGGGGCCGCGTGCGGCACAGCGGTCATCGGGTCCGGTGCCCCAACGTCCAGGCCATCGTGGTGAGCGCCTGGCCCGCGTCGGCAGGCAGGCCGGCGTCGGCCAGGGCCGCCACCGACTCCTCGGTACGCTCGTCGATCACCCGCTCCACCTCGCGCAGGCTGCCGGTGTCCACGATCACCTGACGCAGTTCGGCCGCACCCGCATCGTCCAGATCCGGGTTGCCGTGCCAGCGGTCGAGCACCTCGAGCTGCGGGGCCGAGGCAGCCTGCCGGGTCATCGCCATCAGCACCGTCGACTTGCCGTCCCGCAGGTCGGTCATCGCCGACTTGCCGGTCTCCCCGTCGTCGCCGAAGACACCCAGGACGTCGTCCCGGAGCTGGAACGCGACACCGAGTGCGACACCGTACCGGGACAGGATGCCGAGGATCCTCTCATCGGCGCCGGCCAACCTCGCGCCGATCTGCAACGGCCGTTCCACCGTGTAGCGAGCGCTCTTCAACAGAAGGATCCGGTAACAGGCGGCCGGTTCGGCGACCACGGCCTCGCCACGGATGTCGAGGTACTGCCCGAGCAGCACCTCGGACCGCATCGCGCGGAAGGTCTCGAAGGCCGGCTGCATCCGTTCCGCCGGCAGTCCTGCGCTGTGGAAGAGCTGGTCGGCCCAGGTGAGACAGAGGTCGCCCCAGAGGATCGCGGCGCTGCGGCCGAACTGGGCCGCGTCGCCCCGCCAGCCGAGGCGATCGTGCTGCCCGGCCAGACTCACGTGCACCGTGGGCCGGCCCCGGCGGGTGTCGCTGCGGTCCATCACGTCGTCATGGATCAACGCGAATGCGTGGAACATCTCCAGAGCGGCCGCCACCGCGACGATGCCCGCGTCGGAGCCGCCCTCGGCGCTGCGCCAGCCCAGGTGGCAGAAGGTCGGCCGGACCCGTTTGCCGGAGCCGAGCAGAAACTCCTCCACCGTGTCCAGACCGTACCGCCAGCCCTCGTCGTCGCAGGTACGTCGGGCTCCCTCCAGGAAGCGGACGAAGACGTCGTCCACCTCCCGCCGGGCGACGTCCTGGCTGAGCACCAACGGGTCCGTGGCGACAGCTTCGTTCGTACTGGTCATTCCGTTCCTCCTCGTATGTCGCGGACCGGTGGCCGCTGGTCAGAAGTAGGCCGCGCGGTGCCGCAGGCTGCCCGCCGCGAAACCGGCCAGCCGCGCCGCGTACCGGATCCAGCGACGCCGCGGCATACCCCGGCGTGCCAGATCGGGCAGATGCCGGATCATCCAGAGCCAGCTCAGCAGCACCGCTCGCCACGGACGACGCCGGTAACCGGCGTTGCGGAAGGTGCGGTAGAGCAGCGCACCGGTCAAGCCGTAGGCCCACTTCTGCCGGGCCAAGCCGGGCAGGTCGGCCCGCAGGCGGTAGCCCATCCGGGCGGCCGGTGCGTAGACCAGCCGGTAGCCGGCGAGCTGCACCCGCCAGGACAGGTCGACGTCCTCGCCGGCCCCGCCGGCGAAGGTCTCGGCCCAGCCGCCCACCGCGGTCAGGACCGACCGGCGGATCCCGCAGTTCGCGCTGCGGGCGAAGGGGAGCGCCTCGCCCTGGTCCGGCAACTGGGCCGGCTCCTCACCGGCGAGGCCGGGATTGAGCACGGCGCACTCCACCCTGCCGCCGGCCATGTCGGCCTCGGCCAGGGCCGCGACCATCGCCGAGATCCAGCCGGGATCGGCGACGTCGTCCGCGTCACAGAACAGCACCAGAGCGCCGGCGCAGGCACGGACACCGGCATTGCGCGCGACTCCCGCGCTGCGGGCGCCGGGCGCGGCGATGGTACGCAGCGCCGGCAGCGACCGGCGCCGTTCCTCGACGACCGCCATGCTCCGGTCGGTGGATCCGTTGTCGACCACGACCAGTTCCCACCGTCCGGCGTAATCCTGGGCGGCCAGGGCGGCGAGTTGCTCGCCGAGGGTCGAGGCGGCGTCGCGAACCGGCAGCACCACGCTGACCAGGAGCGGATCGCCCGTCTCCGCCGATGCCGGAACGGAACCAGCCGGCCGGCGAGTCACCAGCAGACGGGCTATGCCGGTGGCGCCGGCATCCCGGGCGAGCCGGCCGTCGGTCAGCGCGGCACGGCGTACCGCGGTGCCGGGTCGCGGCCGTCTGCCGGCCGGTGCGGTGACCGGTGGCAGATCGACCCGCTCGACGATCCCATCGGCCCGTACCGTCAGCACGCCCCAGCCGATGACGTCCGGCCCCTCCCCCGGCGCCGTCCCGGCCGCCGCGGCGACGGCCTCGAGCCACCCCGGGCCGGGCCGGTCGAGGTCGTCGAGGAACGCCACGAACTCGGCACCGGCGGCGGCGATCCCCCGGCCGGGCCGCGCCGCGACGACGTCCTCCGGCAACCCGTCCGGCCCGGCGGCGGACTCCACGATGATCCGGCCGGGGGCACGGGTCTGGGCACGCAGCGCCGTGACGACCGGGCGCCAGCCGCCGCGCGATGACACGACCACGTCCACGGCGGGTGTCCCCATCAGACGGCCTCGAGATCGAACGCCACGTCGTTGGCCGGTGCCACCAGCAGGTCGAGCAGTTCGGAGCGGCTCCGGGCACGTTTGCGGCGCTCCTCCATGGCGAGCATCCGGGCCGTGTACTCACGCCGGGCCGGCGAGCCGAAACCGGTTTCCGACGCCGACGTCAGCCCCTGCGGCCACACCCGGTAGCGGTACAGCAGCCGGCGGGTGCTGCGAATCCGGTAAAGCCGGGCCAGGCGGAGCTGGAAGTCGGTGTCCGCACCGAACACCGCCGTGCCGTCGAACCCGCCCAGCCGGTCGAACACCGAGCGGCGCACCACGGTCGTCGGGTGGTGCACCACGGTGGAGCGGCCCATCCGTACCCAGAGGTTGCCGTGCCGTGGGAACCGCCGGATCCCCTGTTCCCGGCCCTCCTCGTCGATCTGCGTGTAACCACAGCCCACCAGGTCGGCACGGCCACGCTCGAGCATCGCCACCTGAACCAGGAACCGGTCCGGCTCGCTCTCGTCATCGGCGTCCTGGAAGCCGATGTACGGGCTCGTCACCCGGGGCAGCACGGCGTTCTTGATCCGGAGGTGGCCGACGTTGCGGCTGGTCCGCAGCACGGTGAGCCGGGGATCGCCGCGGAACGGCGCCAGCGCGCCGAGCCAGTCGTCCTCCGGGGAACAGTCGTCCACCACGATCAGCCGCAGGTCGCGGAACGACTGGGTGAGCACCGACCGTACCGCGGCGGGGAGATAGGCGGCACTGCGGAAATGCGGGACGATCACGGTCAGCACGGGCGTTCCTCCTCGATTCCGTAAGCACCGGTCCCGAGCCCGGCCGGTGGGCGCGGACGGTCGGCGTGCCGGCGGTACCAGGACTCCAGCTGGACCATGGCCCACACCCGGCGGCCGTGGCGCTGCCCGGCGTCGAGTTCGCCGAGGAGGCGGCGAACCGCGTCCGGGCGGAACACTCCACGCCGGCGGGCCGTCGCGTCGGTGAGCAGGTCCCAGGCCAGCGGGCGCAGCGGGCCGCGGAGCCAGTCGTCCATCGGGATGCCGAAGCCGGCCTTCGGGCGCTCGGCGGCCCCCTCCGGCAGCCAGTCCCGCACCGCATGCTTGAGCAGGCGTTTCCCCACCCCGTCGGCGACCTTGTAAGACGCCGGGAGGCCGTCCGCCCAGGCCATCAGATCCTGGTCCAGCAACGGCGACCGGGCCTCCACGCCGTGCGCCATGGTGGCCAGGTCCATCTTGGGCAACAGATCACCGGCGAGGTAGGTGCGCTGGTCGACGGTGAGCATCCGGTCGATCAGCGGACGGTCGGCGGCCTCCGTCCAAGCGGTCCGCAGATGCCGCATCGGGTCCAGGGCGCCGACCCGGCGAGCGAACTCCGGCGTGTAGAGACCGGCCAGCCGGAACGGCTCGAACGCCGACATCAGGGCGGCGTACCGGTCGGCCGGGTCACGGCCGGCCAGCTCCAGGAACCGTCCGGCACGCCGGACCCGGGCGCCGCGGGTGGACAGTCCCATCGCGGCGCCGGCCCGGACCGCCAGGGCGCCGACCGGAGCCGGCAGCCGGAGCCGGGCGCCGGCCGCCATCAGGGCGTACCTGTCGTACCCGCCGAAGCACTCGTCACCGCCGTCGCCGTTGAGCACCACCGTCACGTGCCGGCTCGCCATCCGGGCCAGATAGAAGGTGGCGATCGCGGACGAGTCGGCGAACGGTTCGTCGAACTGCGCGCCGAGGTCCTCCAACAGGGGCAGGACATCGGTTCCCAGCACCCACTCGTGGTGGTCGGTGCCGTACCGGCCGGCCACCGCCCGGGCGAAACGCCGCTCATCGGTGGCGGCGTCGTCGAAGCCGATCGTGAAGGTGGGCAGCGGGCCGTGCCCGGAGCGGACGGCCGCGGCGAGGACCGCGGAGGAGTCGACGCCACCGGAGAGCAGCAACCCGATCGGCCGTTCTCCGGTCAGCCGCATCCGGACCGCGGTCAGCAACCGGGTCCGCAGCTCCGCGGCCGCCTCGTCGAAGCCGACCGGTGACGGCCGCGCGACACCGAGCGTGTGGTAGCGGTGGTCGCGGATCAGCCCGCGTTCCCAGGTCAGCACCGAGCCGGGCGCCACCCGGCGCACATCACGCCAGACGGTGCCGGCGCCCGGGACGTACAGGCAGGCGAGGAAGCCGTGCACGGCCTCCGGGTCCACCTCGCGGGGGAAGGCCGGATCCGCGGCGAACGCCTTGAGCTCCGACGCGAACTGCAGTCCGCCCGGCACGCGGCGCCAGAACAGCGGCTTCTTGCCGACCCGGTCCCGGCCGAGCAGGAGCCGCCCGGCCACCGCGTCCCAGATCGCGAACGCGAACATCCCGTGCAGGTGGTGCACGAGAGCGTCGCCGTACTCCTCGTAGAGGTGGACCAGGCACTCGCCATCGCTGCCGGAGGCGAAGCGGTGGCCCCGAGCGGTCAGCTCGGCCCGGAGGCGCCCATGGTTGTAGATCTCGCCGTTGAGCACCGCCACCACGGCACGGTCCTCGCTGACCATCGGCTGGGCGCCGCCGGCCACGTCGACGATCGCGAGGCGCCGCATGCCCATCGCGATGCCGGCGCCCACATGCAGGCCGTCGCCGTCCGGGCCACGGTGCGCCAGCGCGGCCAGCATCGACCGGACGACGTCCGGATCGGGATCATCAGTCGTCGCCCACCCCGCTACACCGCACATCAGGGCTGTCCACCGGGCGGTGGTGGTCCGTCGTCCGGGAGCGCGAGCAGCACCGGCAGGCAACGGTCCAGCACGTCGTCGGCGTACCGGTCGATCATCGGGCGGACGTCGTGGGCGCACCAGAGCCCGGCGGGCGGGGTGGCGCGTTCCCGGGCCTCCTCGACCAGCGCGCGTAGCTCGGCCTCGGTCACCCGGCCGGTGCGCAGGAGATGGCCGAGGTTACCGGCCCGTTCCCCGTGCCTCTCGTAGTCGCGCAGGTCGTCCGCGATCGTGACGATCATGCCGAAGCCCCAGCCGAAGTCGGTCGCGGCGGCAGACGCGGCCGGGGTCCGGCCGGCCAGCGCGGCGAGGGTGCCGTAGAGGCTGAGGAAGCAGCCGCCGTAGGTCTCGGCGTGGGTGCGCCAGCTCGCCAGGCCGGCGGCCGGCTCACGTTTGGTCCTGAGCTGTCCCAGGCCGACAGTGACGAAGTTGGACTCCAGGACGGCGAGCACGGCGGCCGGGTCACCGGACCGTGCGGCGAGCCGGGACACCGCGCGTTGCTCCAGCAGCAGGCAGAGGCCCAGCTCGAAACGGTCGAAACCGCTGTCGTCGTCGAGGAGGTCGTCGAAGAGCTTCATCGCCGCGATGTGCATGCCGACCTCGACGGCGACCTCCCGGCGGAGGCGGTGCCCGGGCAGCCACATGGTCAGCAGGCTCGCGGCCCGCAGGTAGAGGCGGAGATCACCGACGTACCGGACCAGCTCCGGGGAGGCCTGGAACTCCCGCATGGTCTCCATCAGGACGCCACTCACGTAGCGGTGGCTGTCGTCGAGTTCCGCGGCCAGGTCGGCCGGCACGCCGGCGGGGACCCGGTAGGCGGCGGGGACACTCACCGCGCACGCGCCCGGTACGCCATCACGTCACCACTCACGAACAGGTCGACGTCCTGGCCGCCGAAATCGTCGATCATGTCCTGGCTGGACTGGGCGATCGCCTTGCCCGGCCCGTTGAGCGACGTATTGATCAACGCACCGACGCCGCTCATCTGATGGAACTCGCCGAGCAGGTCGTACAGGCGGGGGTGGTCGGCGGCGGTGAGCGTCTGCAACCGGCTGGTGCCGTCGACGTGCCGGGCCTCCGGGAACAGCCCCTCCCGCACGTCGTAGTTGAAAAGCATGTACGGCGAGGGGTGCTGACCGGGGAACAGCTCCGCGAACGTGTCGTCGCGGATCACCGCGCCGAGCGGGCGGAACCATTCACGGCGCTTGAGCTCCTCGCTGAGGCGCTTGCGCATGCCGTCGGCGCTCGGATCACCGAGCAGCGAACGGTGCCCCAGCGCCCGGGGCCCGACCTCGGCGGCGCCCTCCAGGAAGGCCACCACACCACCGGTGGCCAGGGTACGGGCGGCGGCGCTCCCGTCGTACGCGATCGGAGTGAGGCCGGCGGCGGTCAGAGCCGCCGCCGAATCGCCGGTGTCCTCCGGCCGGCCGTTGACGTAGACCCCGAACGGCGCCACGTGCTGCCCCAGGACGTACTTCATCGCGTAGACGCCCGCGCCGATCGAGTGCCCGCTGTCCCCGCAGGCCGGTGGGATCGCGATGTCCCGGCCCAGGCGGCTGCGCAGCTCGGCGTTGGCGACGATGTTCAGGGCGCACCCGCCGCCGAGGGCGACGTCCACTCCGGCCGGCACCCCGGTCCAGCGGCTCAGCAACTCGAAGACCCGTTCGGTGAACAGGTCTTGGAAGGTGGCGATGACGTCGGCCATGGTCTGGAAGTCCCGGGCGAACTGCGGCCGTCCGGCGAGGTCGAGCTGAACGGCACGGGCCGCGGCCGGATCGTCCATGACGTCACCCCGGACACCGAGCAGCAGTTCGCGTACGTCGTCCCGGGGCCGGCCGTAACCGCCGAGGGCCATCACCTTGCCGGCCACGCTGGGGCTCTTGCCGAAGCCGAACAGGTAACCCAGCGCGCTCCAGCCGAAGCCGTTGCCGTACCAGGGCAACGGATCCTTCTCCAGCCAGCGCAGCATCCCCTGCTCGATCCGGAACAGGGAACTGCGGGTGATCTGACCCCGGCCCTCGTTGACCAGGACGACGCACCCCTCGGTGTGCCCGGCGTAGTGCGCGGCGAGGGCGGCGTGCGAGACCTCGTGGGTGACGATCACGCAGTCCACCGGGTGTCCCAGCATCGTCGTGGTCGTCCGGAAGTGCGGGTTCCCGGCCTCGATCGAGGCGAGCGCCGCGTCGAGGTCGGGCAGGCCGAGCAGTGCGTGCGAGAACGGCGTGCTCACCGCTACCAGGTCGATGGCGGCCGGATCGATCGCCGCGGACCGCAACACGTACGCCAGGGCGTCGTCCACCCGGCCGTCGTGCTTGACCCGGCTGAGGCGTTCCGCCTCGATCGAGAAGCGCAGGACACCGTCCTCGAAGTAGGAGACGCCGGCGTCGTGGCCGAGTGAGTGGAGGGAGAGAACCTTCATGCTGACACCTCCGTCAGAGGGGAACCGGCGGCTCCCGGCGAGTCCGGTGCGACGTACTCGGCCCACTGCACCTGCCGTAGCGGGCAGCGGAACAGCCCGCGGAACCACAGCTCCGCGGCGGTACGGCCGAACCAGCAGAAATAGATCCACTTGATCGCGGACTTGGCCGCGCCGTGCCGCAGGCCGACGGAGCGGTCGAGATCGGTGAGCGGCCACATGCCGGAGAAGAGGATGCTCCGGAAGTAGTGGCGGGACACCGGGTAGGACCAGTCGGCCAGGTAGATGACATGGTTGAGCAGAAGCCGGCGGATGCGCCGGCCGGTCTGCCCGGCCGGGCCGGCCACCTCGTAGTGGCACCGGGCGTCGGGCACCAGCCGCAGGTGCCGCAGGGGGTCCGCGGCCTCCGGGTCGAGCAGCCGGAAGCAGACGTAGCCGTCGTCGCAGAGATAGCGATCGGGGATGCCGCCGCTGACCACCGCCCGTTCGACGAGCAGGCAACAGCCGTGCGGATAGTTGGTGGCGGTCGCGGTCAGCGCCTTGAGCCGGTGCAACAGGCGCGAGGTCGCGTACTTGCGGGCGTGCGGCACCTTGGTGCCGCCGACCGCACCCCGGCATCCGCCCCGGACGAAGTCCTCGATCATGGCGGCCAGACAGCCCGGCTCCAGGCGGATGTCGTCGTCGACCCAGCCGACCGCGGTGAGGTCGTACTCGTCGGCGACCGCGATGCCGGCGTTGAGCGTGGCGGGTTTACCCGGGCCGGGCAGGGACAGACCGATGAAGTGGACGGCATCGTGCCCCGCGGTCTCGGCGGCCAGCGACCGGAGGCGCCCGATCGCCTCGGCCTCCTCCTCCGGTCGCATCCACTGCATACCGACCATGACGATGACCTGCGCACCGGTCCCCACCGGCCCCGCGAACTGGGCCAGCACGTCGCGGAACCAGGAACGGTGGCCGGCCTCGTCGTACCGGCGCAGATGGGTGGGGAGGACGAAGGCGAAGCTCGGTGCGCCCGGCACGGCCACCGGCGGGGCGGGCGGACGGGCCGTGGCCGTGCCGTCGGCGCCGAGGTAGACCACCGGGCGGCGCCAGGTGCCGCTGGGACGGTAGCCCCGGGAGATCCCGCGGCGCAGGCCGCGGAGCAGCGCGGGCTCACGAACGGCCATCGGCGCCCCCTCCCGAGCCGGCCGTCGTGCCGTCCAGGGCGGTCCGGAAGTCGCCGTCAGTGCCCCAGCTCACGCTGCGCCGCGGCCGCCCGGCCAGGCCGCGGAACGCCAGCGAGGCGACCACGACGCAGAACCAGGCGAGGTAGAGGGCCTTGATCAGCCATCGGATCAGACCACGGGCGATACCCCGCCGGCCGTCCCACGGGGCCACCGGCCAGAGGCCGTAGAACAGACAGCGGGTGGCGTACCAGTGCGCGGCCCGTACCGGATAGTCGGCCATCAGGACCACGTGGCTGTACATCGACCGGCGCAGCCGGATCAGGGTGTCCCCCGCCCGGCCGATCCGGCAGAACCCGCAGCGGGCCTCGCCGAAGACCTCGAAGTCGGCGGGGCCGCCGTCGGGTGCCCGTTCGAGCAGCTCGAAGAGCACGAATCCGTCGTCGGTGAGACAGCGCGGCGAGATGCCGCCGGCCACCACGTCGGCAGCCACCAGCATGCAGCCGGCAGCGGGGTAATCGTAGGGCGGCGCGGTGTGCGCCGAGACGTTGTCCATCACCCGGGCCGACGGGGTGGTGCTGACCTGCGCCACCTCGCTGGCGCCCACCGCACCCGTGCCGCCGCGCTCGAAGAACCGGGTGACCAGCCGCTCCAGGCAGTCCGGCGCCAGCTCGACGTCGTCGTCGACCCAGAGCCACCCGATGTAGCCGAGGCCGGCGGTCACCCGCAGCACGGCGTTCGTGGTGATCAGCTTGCCCCGGCCGGCCAGCGCGACGCCGGCCACCGTCAGCCCGGCCGGCACCCGGAGGTGACCGAGCAGGGTGGTGACCCGCTCGATCGCCCGCGCATCGCCGTCCTCGGACTGCATGCCGATCCACACTGTCAGGGGCAACGCCGGATGCGCTGCCCGCACGGGCGCCAGCCGGTCCAGGACGTGCCGCACCGCGGCGGCCTGCTCTTCCGGGCCGCACCGGTTCACGTACGTGGGAAGCAGCACCCCGAGTCCGCCGTGCGGAAGGCCGTCCGGCACTCCCGTCGTGACCGTCCCGCGGTGGACGACGGTGACCGCCCCGGCGGGCGGCCGGGCCGGCTCGTACCCCCGGGCGACCAGCCGTTGCAGAGTGGTCCGCCGGTCCCGGCGGGCCGTGCCGGCCTCAGAAGTCACGGTCGGTGTTGTTGTCGGACTTGGCCAGGCTCATCACGCCGGACGCGGTGTTGCGCCACTGTCCCGTGGTCGCGGCGTGGCCGAGCAGCGGCTTCGCCATCTGCCAGCGCAGGAAGAAGGAGCGGTACGCGTACCGTGCCCGCGCCTCGGCGTCCGGCACCAGGTGGTTGAGCCGGACGTTGAACTCACCCTTCACGAACCGGTCCCAGTAGTCGGCCGGGATGGCCCCCTCGGCGACGCACTCCTTGTGCAGCTGTGTCCCGGGCAGCGGGGTCGCGGTGTAGAAGCTCGCGTAGTCCAACGGAAGCCGGCACGCGAGGTCCACGGTGGACTGCAGCTGCTGCCTCGTCTCGCCGAGCCAGCCCACGATGAAGTAGCCGAAACCCTTGATCCCGGCGTCGAAGGCGGAGGTCACCGCCTTCTCGATCTTGCCGACGTTGCTCTCCTTGTTCATCCGCTGCAGGATCTCGCTGTCACCGTGCTCGATGCCGAACCGGAGCCGCTTGCAACCGGCGCCGGCCATGGCGGCGAGGAGTTTGTCCGGCACCAGGTCGACGCGGGTCGGCGCCTCCCAGCGGACCTTGAGCCCGGTCGACCTGATCAGCTCGCAGATCTCGTAGACCCGGCCGCGGTGGAGTGTGAACACGTCGTCGTAGAACATGATCTCGCGAACGCCGTACCGGTCGCGGAGCAGCGTCATCTCCCCGACGACGTCCTCCGGGCTGCGGTACATCGACTTCTTGTCGACCGCCTGCTTGAAGCAGAAGCTGCACTTGAACGGGCATCCCCGGCTGGAGATCATGGTGGCGAACGGCCGCGGCGCCATGATCGAGTAGTAGTTGTCCATCGGCAGGCCCTCGCGCTCCGGCCAGCCGACGTCCTCCAGGTTCACCATCGGGGCCGCGCCGCCGTCGAAGGTGCGGGTGACCAGCCCGCGGATGCCGTCCGGGTCGTCACCCTTCTCCAGTGCCTCGGCGAGATCGACCATGATGGTGATGCCCTCGCCGACGCCCACGTAGTCGAGGGACTCGTGGTAGAGGTTCTCCATGGCGTACACCTCGGTGTGCGGTCCGCCGAGGATCACCTTCGCGCCCGTGCTCTTCGCGGCCTCGGCCGCCTCCAGCGCGCCGGGCAGCCCTGGAGTGGTGGTGCTGATCCCGACCAGGTCGGGCTGGAAATCGGCGAGCAGCTTGCGGAGCCCCTCACCGTCCAGGCCGAGGGCCGGGGTGTCGACCTGGATGACGTTGTGGAAACCCGCGCTCTTGAGCGCGGTGTGGATGTAGCCGAGGCCGAGGTGCGGCAGGACGCCGGCCCGGCGCTGGATCTGGCTGATCTGCCGGGTGTTGAGACAGAGGTCGTGGTGGCGTACCAGAGCGATGCGCAGCTTCCGCTTGCGCCATCGGGGTGTCGCCGACCGCTCCGGTGCCGCCGCGACCGCGCCCGTGCCGCAGGAGGCCCCGGTCGCCTGAGGATTGTTGAGGACCACGAGTTGTCTAGGCATGCTGATCCGTTCAGGTGAGGGTGAGTGTGCGGCCCGGAAGGCGGCCGGCCGAGCGGATCCGGTCGAGGGCCGCACGCCAGTCCGGGGTCTCGAGTGCGCCCGCGAAGATCACGTAGTCGGCGCCGGCCCCCAGGTAGGCATCCACCTGTTCCGGGGTCCGCACGCCGCCGCTGGCGAAGAGCAACTGTTCGGGCGCCAGCACCTCGCGGAAGATCTCGCAGGTTCGCGGGGTCACCCGGTCGTGGCGGGAGTAGAGGTAGACCATGTCGAAGCCGAAGTGACGGGCCTGCTCGGCGCAGGCCGTGACGGACTGCTCGTCCTGGGCGATCGGCCGGGTGCCCATCCGGGAGTAGGAGCGGTCGTCCGAGCCGAAGGTCAGCGCCGCGGACAGCAGCGGCTGGGGCGCCGGGGGCGCCGCGTTGCCCAGGGCGTACGTCTCCAGCAGGCTCTTCCACACGTAGTAGGGGTCGTCGGAGCCGAGCAGCGCTGGCAGCATGACACTGTCCGCCTCCGCCACGACCGGGAAGCCATGGCCGGGCGCCGGGGGGAAGTGCAGGATCGTCGGGATGTCCGTCGCGGCGCGCACCGCCGCCACGTACGCCGGCATGCGGGTGGCGAAGTCCTGGTAATCGGTGCTGGCCAGCAACAGCGCCGGCAGGCCCGCCGCGGTGACCGCGCGGGTCTTCTCGACCGCCTCCGCCACGTCGATCTTGAAAGGATCGATGACGTGGATGACATGGCCGCGGTGCGCCCGCAGATGCGCCAGCACATCCCGCCGGTACGCCCCGGCGGTCACGATCCGGCCCTGTCGGCGGCCACCTGAAGCGCCCGCAGGACCGTCGCCGTGGTGTGCAGCCCGAACGTGTCCCGGGCGATGGTGCCCAGGCAGGCTCGGCCGACGCCGTCGAACGACCAGTCCTCGTACGAGTCCGGATCGGTCTCCCAGGGCAGCACCATCCGCAACCGTGCCGACGGCTCCCAGGAGCCGTCCGGCCGCTGATGGCGGGCCAGCCACTCCGCGGCGGCCCGGATCCGGTCACCGCCGAAGCCGGGATCTCCCGCGGCGACGGTACGCAGAGCCAGGGCCGTGGCGAACGGCGAGCCCTCCGGGTGCAGGTGGTTCGTCACCGCGCCGTCCGGCCCGATACGGTCCGCCGCCCAGCGGGCCGCCTCCGCCCGGACCTGCTCGGTGCCCGGGACCGAGGCGAGGGACTCGACGGCCAGAGCGGTGCTCAGCTCGGCGTCGATCCACCAGTAGGCGGGCCAGTGACCGTCCGGAAGCCGGGCGGCGAGCAGCCCGGCGACCACGCGATCGCGTTCCGGCAGACGCTCGATCCCGGCGACGGCGGCGGTCACGCAGATGTGCCCGCCGCACCAGCCGTCCCAGGACGGCACGACCGGGTACCGGCCGAACGCGGCGACGGCCAGATCGAACACGTACGTCGAGACCAGTCCGTCGTCGTGCACGTGGGCGCTGAGGAACTCGCGGCCCCGTACCGCCCACGGCTCGTCCGCCCGGCCGGTGAGCTCGGCCAGGTGGAGGACCCATCCGGTGCTGTCGGCGTCCTCCGGAGCGACCTCGCTGTAGTTCCATCCGCCGTTGTCGTGCTGCTCGGGCACCAACAGGTCGACCGCCCGGCGCCCGGCGCGGACCGCCTCCTCGTCCGGCAGCCGGACGAGGACGCTCGCCACGTATGCGGTGATCCAGTCGTCGCTCGGGCCGAGCAGGTCGTAGTCGACCCACCGGCCGTCCGCCTCGCGGCGCCCGAGCAGGAAGTCGAGGCCGCGCCGGACCGCGGTCCCCTCGGCGATGTCGACGGTACTCTCCGTCACGATTGATTCCTCTCCTGTGCGCCGGCCGTCACCGTCAGGCCCCGCCGGTCCAGTAGTTGCCGCATGACGTTCTCGAGGCGCTCGACGGTGGCGTCCTGGTTCAGCACGGTCGAGGCGAAGGTCCGGGCGGCTCGCTTGCCGGCGGTGATCCGCGCCCGGTCGCCGAGCCACTCGTCCAGGTCGGCGATGAGCTCACCCGCGGTGGCCCGGCAGCGGCCCAGCCCGTACTCGTGGATCAGGCCGCCCACCCAGCCCTCCATGGGCAGACCGGATTCGAGCATCAGCACCGGGATGCCGAAGTGGGCCGCTTCCAGGGTGGTGTTCGGGCCGGCCTTCGAGATGAGCAGGGCGTGCTCGGCGGCGGCGGCACCCTCGATGTAGGCGAAGTACTCCCGCTGGGTGAGCCTGGTGTGGAAGCGCCACCGGGCCGCGTCGACGTTCCCCCTCACCTTGTCGATCAGGGCGGGGTCGTTGTAACCCACGAACACGACGTCGACGGCGGGGTGCCGTGCGGCCAGATGGTGCAGGATCCGGACGTAGTCGTCCCCACCCCGGTTGCTGAACACCACGATCTTGGGGCGAGGTTCCGGGCCGGCCGGCGCCGGCCAGCCGGACCGCTCGGCGGAGTCCGGTTCGGCGCTGACGAACGCGCCGAGATCGTGCCGGGCCACCAGGGGGCCGACCACGTGCACGGTGGCCGGGTCGGCGCCGCTCTCCGCGCAGAACCGCTCGCGGGTCCAGTCGAACGGAACCGTCATCGCGTCCAGGTCGACGCTGCGGTGGATGGGCAGGTCCAGCAGGCCGGGGTTGGTCACGTAGCTGACCACCGGGGCGTCCACAGCGGCCCCGGCCAGGGCGGCCTTGCAGAGCCGGGCGACGAACCCCTTGGTGCCGATGACCAGATCCGGCCGGGCCTGTTCGAGGGCGGCCCGCAGCCCGGCGACCCGGCCGGCCACCGGGCCGGACGGGCCGGCCTCGAACCGGGCCGGGTATGCCGCCTCGATCTCGGCCATCAGGGCGAGGTACCGCCGGCTGCGGGTCGCCGTGTCCGGTGAGTCCGCGGTGATCGCGGCGATCCGCGCGCCGTACTCGCCGATCCAGGGCAGAGTGGTCTCGGCCTCCCAGACGTCCACCCGATGACCGGGCAGACGTTCCCGCAGCACCCCGCCGAGCCGGGTGGCGGCCAGGAAATTGCCGAACTGGCCCCAGGTTCGCGGCGACACGATGACGATCCGTGGATCGGTCATGACACTTCCTCCATGATGGTGACGCGCATGTCCGGACGGGCGCCGGCCGCCGGGCCGGGAACCGCGTCCTGCCAGATCTGGAAGCAGAGCAGCGCCCACAGCTTCCGGGCGTGATCCGACCGGCCGCTCAGGTGCTCGCCGATCAGCCCCGCTACGGTGTCCGCGCGGAACAGCCCGTGCCGGTCGAGCCGCTCCCGGCTGAGCGTCTCCAGCAGCAGCGGGCGCAACTCGCCGATCAGCAGCGTGCCGATCGGCGCCCGGAACCCGGTCTTCGGCCCGTACGCGACGGCGGCCGGCAGCATCCGGGCGGCGATCCGGCGCAGCGGGTGCTTGCCGGTGAACCGGCGCATCTTGCGGCCGGCCGGCAGACTCGCGCAGAAGTCCACGACCGCCTCGTCCAGGAACGGCGACCGCGCCTCGATCGAGACGAGCATCGACGCGCGGTCCACCTTGGTGAGGATCACGTCGCTCAGGAAGTGCGCAATGATGCCGAGCTGGCTGCGTTCGAGCGAGCCCAGCCCCGGATGCCCGGCCACCGCCGCGTCGACCCGGGCGAACGGCCGGCCGGTCACCGGCACGGTGAGGATCCGTGCCGTCTCACTCGGCGCGAACGGCGCCCCGGCCAGCAGGAACCGTCGCTGCGGCGGGCAGCCCAGGGCCTGGCCGAGCCGCCGGGCCACGGTCGTCGCCGGCAGGTTCCCGTGCCGTACCGGCAGGCGGCCCAGAGCGGCGGCCGGCCAGGCGGCCATGGGACCGGGCAGGGAGTCCAGCAGGCCCAGGAGCCTCTCGGCCTGGAAGTAGCGGTAACCGAGAAGCACCTCGTCGGCGCCGTCGCCGGTGAGCACCCCGCGTACCTGACGGCCGGCGAGCTGACAGGCGAGCACGGTCGGCAGCAGTGACGAGTCGGCCAGCGGTTCGTCGACCCGGTCGTACCAGGTGGTCAGCCCGTCCACCAGGTCCGCGGGGCCGAGCCGCCGATGGTGGTGCTCGGTGCCGAGGTGGCGGGCGACGGCCGCCGCGGCGTCGCTCTCGTCGAAGGCCGGATCGGTGAACCCGACCGAGAAGGTGGCCGGGGCACGCCCGGTGACCTGCTTGGCCAGCGCCGCCACCACGCTCGAGTCGAGACCGCCGCTGAGCAGGACACCGAACGGTGACGTGGTGTTCTCGACGCGCCGGGCGACCGCGGCGCGCAACACGGCCTCCAGGCCGGTCTCGGCACCGGCGGCCGAGCGCCGGTCCCTCTCGGCGGGCAGCGTGGGCTTCCAGAAGACGACGGTACGGGCGGAGCCCGCGGACCATTCCAGGTAGGTGCCCGGAGGAACCTTGCGCACGCCGGCCAGCACCGTGGACGGCGCCGGGAACGCCTGCAGGACGAGGTAGTCGGCGACCGCCTGATGATCCAGGCCGGTGGGACACCGCGGGTGCCGGCGCAGCGCCCCGAGCTCGGAGGCGAACACCAGACCGGCGCCGTCCGGGAAGTAGTAGAGCGGTTTCTTGCCGAGCGGGTCGCGGGCCAGCAGGATCCTGCCGTCGCGCCGGTCGTGGACGGCGAACGCGTACATCCCGCGGATCCGTCGCAGCGCGCCGGCGCCCTCGCGTTCCAGCAGTTCGGCGAGGACCTCGGTGTCGGAGCCGGTCCGGAGGGCAACTCCCGCGGCCAGCAGTTCCCGGCGCAGCTCGGCGACGTTGTAGATCTCCCCGTTGAACACCAGCGCGGTGTGGCCGGAGATGGTGATCATCGGCTGCCGTCCACCGGCCGGATCGGTGAACGGCAGAGCGCAGTGCCCCAGCACGACCGCGCCGTGCCTGCCGATCGCCGCACCGTCCGGTCCGCGGTGACGCAGCGCCGAGAGCATCTCCCGGGCGAGGTCCTGCCCCTGCCGAACGCCGAAACCGACGTGGCTGAATCCTGCGAATCCACACATGCCGCGTCCTTGATCTGAGCGGTTCCACCGGTGCGGCGGCGCCGGGCCGGCCCTGTTCCCTGGCTGGTCGTGGAAATCGGTCGTGACGTGGTCAGGCGCCGATCTCGGCCAGCTGCCGACGGCGGGCCTCGATGCTCCGGCGCAGACCCTCGGCGAGATCGGTCGTCGCCCGGAATCCGAGCGAGTCGGCGGTCCGGCTGACATCGGCCAGGGTGAAGCCGACGTCACCGGCCTTGCGGTCCTGGTGGACCACCTGTGGAGCGCTGCCCGCCAGCGTCGAGACCAGGGAGATCAGCTCACCGACCGAGACGTTGCGACCGGTGCCCAGGTTGAACGTGCCGCTGTCGACCGGCGCGTCCATGGCCCGGCTGACCGCCCGCACCACGTCGTCGACGTAGATGAAGTCGCGGCGCGCCCCGCCATCGCCGTAGATGGCGATCTCGGATCCGGTGAGCGCCGCGGTGATCAGGCGATGGATCAGCATGTCCGGCCGTTGGCCAGGCCCGTAGACCGTGAAGAAGCGCAGGGCGACGGTGGAGAGTCGGCTGCCGGGACGACGCGCGTAGGCCAGCGCCAGTTGCTCGGCGGCCAGCTTGGTGACCGCGTACGGCGAGGCCGGCGCGGGTGTCCTGCTCTCCGCCATGGGCAGCCCGGCGACCTCGCCGTAGACCGACGACGACGAAGCGATCACCAGGCGCGCCACACCCGCGGCGTGGCAGGCCTCCAGGAGCCGGCGGGTGACCAGCAGATTGCATTCGACATAGTCGTCGAACTCCCGCCAGGAGGGCCGCACGCCCGGGATCGCCGCCAGGTGGACCACCGTCGAGACGCCCTCGAGCAGGGGGGCGAGGGGGATCGAGCGAAGATCGCCGACGACCTGACGGACCCGGGCGCCGTGGTCGGCGACGGCTGGATCGCGCCGGTCGACCCCGGTCACCCGCCGACCGCCGGCCGCCAGGTGACCCAGCAGATGACTGCCGATGAAACCCGCCGATCCGGTGACCAGCACTCCTCCGGCGACCTGTGGATCCGCCATGACACACGTCCCCTCCCCGCTCATTGCGGAGCGTCTCGGAGGGCAGGCATGACCGGTCGACCGGCGCGCTGACAATCGCAGCCACATTGACCTGGATTAATTCGATGGAGATGAAACATCTCCCTGCCCCGTGTAGAGATGATCTATTGCTTGTCTACAGTAGAAGACCGTGTTGCGTCTACCCTGATTCGCCGAGAAAAGCGCATTGGCACTGATCGGAGAGCCGACGAAGAGCGTCGCGGGACGCTATTGATCCACAACGGAGGGTGCCCCCCACGGTGACGGCAACCGTGATACGGTCGGAACCGCCAGGGCGCCTCCAACCATCATGAGCTGCTAAGGCTTGCGAATTTCCGAGACTACGAGGGCACTGACGGCGCAGCGGCAACGAGGCCGCGACTCCGGGACAGCGCTCCCGACCTTCTCGATCAACGGGCAGCGAGCCGGCATTTTCAGGAATCTGAGATGTTGCTGAATCCAGATATTGCGCGCTCCGGCGCCTCTCTTCTGAAATAGGTGACGTGAAGCAGAGATCATCTACTTCGGCGCACCGCTCGGCCTCCGCTCCATTCTTTCGCGATCATTTCCGGATCAACCGCGGGCAGATCTTCCTGCTCGGCCTTCTCCTACCGTTCGACATCGCCCGGCAGCTGCTCACGCCGGAGATCCTGCGCCGCTTCATCGACGCGGGCGCCACCGGCCGGGCCGGGCACCTGGTGATGATCTATTTCGCCCTCGTGCTGATCGGCCTGGGCACCACGGTGCTGCTGACGAACGTGAGCACCCGGCTGGCGTGGACGTCGACGAACGCCCTCCGGGACCGGATGATCCACGGGATGCTGCGCCGCCCGGCGTCGTTCTTCCAGAGAGCCGCCCCGGGCGAGCTGGTCGACCGGATGGACAACGACGCCACCCGGCTCGGGTCGATGCTCTCCCATCTCCTGCTCGACCTCGCCGCACAGACGCTGCTCGCCGCCGGGGTCGTGGCGGCGATGTTCCACCTGGACTGGCGATTCGGCGCCCTCTTCCTCCCGTTCGCGGTGGCCATGATCGTCCTGCTCCGCCGGCAGACCGGCCGGGTGCTGCCCTTCCTCGACGCCCAGCGGGACACCGAGGCACACATCCTGGCCACCGTCGACGAGTGGTCCGCCGGGGCCGAGGACCTGCGGGCCGCCGGCGCGACTCGGCACGTCCGCCGGATCCTCTGGCAGCTCGCCCGCCGGGAACACCGCACCGGCCGGCAGGCCGCCGCCGCCGGCACCCGCTGGCCCGCGACCGTGCAGGCCCTCTCCGTCATCAGCATCCTGCTCGCGCTGGCACTGGGAGTCGGCCTGCACCGGTCCGGCGCCGCCACGGTCGGCACCGTCTTCGCCGCCCTCAGCTACGCCACGCTCATCCGGTTCCCGCTGGCCCAGATCGCCTCCCGGATACAGGAGGCGCAGGCCGCCGTCGTCAGCCTGCGCCGGGTCCGGGAGATGCTCCACGACGATCCGGGACCCGGCACGCTTGCGGAGGGCGGCACGCTCAGCCCGGAAGGCCGGCACGACCTGGTCTTCGACCAGGTCACCTTCGCCTACGACGACGGCCCCGTGGTCCTGGACGACGTCTCCTTCCGGCTGCCGGCCGGCGCCACGCTGGGCCTGGTCGGGCGGACCGGAAGCGGCAAGTCGACGCTCGTCGGCCTCGCCTTCCGCAGCTTCGACCCGGCACACGGCCGGGTGCTGATCGGCGGGCACGACCTGCGGTCCCTCGACCGGGCCGCGCTGCGCCGCTCGGTGGCGTACATCCCTCAGGGCATCACTCTCTTCGGCGCCACCCTGCGCGACAACCTCACGTTGTTCGCCCCCGGTCACGCCGACGACGTGCTCCTGAACGCGCTGCGCGAGGCCGGGCTCGGCACCCTGGCCGAGACGTTGCCGGACGGTCTGGACACCAGGCTCGACGCGTCGTGGACCGGCCTCTCCACCGGGCAGGGACAGATGCTCAACCTGGCCCGCGCCTTCCTGACCGACCCGGCCGTCGTCCTGCTGGACGAACCGTCCTCGCAGATCGACCCACACACCGAGCAGGCGCTGCGTACGGCCCTGACCCGCTTCGCTCGCGACCGCACCGCGATCATCGTGACACACCGGCTGGAGACCCTGGACGAGGCCGACCACATCCTGGTCCTCGACGAGGGCCGGGTCCTCGAATACGGCCGCCGGGCCGACCTGCTCGCCGCAACCGGCTCGGTGTTCGCCGGGCTGTCCGCCGAGGCGCCCGCCGGATCGTCGCCCGAACCGCTCACCGGGCCCGCCGCCGACGGAAGGCCCGGCACGTGACGACGCTGCGGCGCTTCACCCGGCTGATGCGCGGGCAGATGCGGGACTACCTGCTGCTGACCGGCGGCTGGTCGTTGCTGCGCGTCGGCACTCTCGTCGTGGGCCTGCTGTTGCAGCGCACCTTCGACGTGATCTCCGGGGAGAGCACGGCCGGGCTGAACGCCTGGAGCCTGATCGCCGCGATCGGCGGGGTGGAGGCGGCCCGCCAGCTCCTGCAGTTCACCACGGTCATCTCCCGGTGGGAGCCGGACATCGTGTTCCGGACCCGCGCCCTGCTGCGCGACCGGCTGCTGACCGGGCGGCTCCGGTCCCCGGCCGGCGAGGACCAGGTCCTCACCACCATGGGCACCGACGTCGAGGAGGTGAGCACGTTCGCCGCGTGGTCGCCGGCGAACCTCGCCCGATGGTTGTTCGCCGTCGTCGCGATCGCGATCCTGATGTCCGTCGACGTCGTTCTGGCCTCGTCCGTGCTCGGGCTCCTGCTGCTGCTCTCCGTGGCGGTCCGCCTCCTGCACGGCCGGTACCGCCGGTACCGGCTGGACGCCGTGAAGGCGGCCGCCGCGGTCCGCGACGCCCTCCGGGACGCCGTCGCCGGCGCGGCGGTGATCCAGGCCGCTCACGCGGAAGACCACGTCGGCACCCATCTGCACCGGCTCGGGGAGGCACGGCGCCGGGCTGTCGTGGCCGAGGAGACGTACGCGTCGCTGCAACAGAGCACCATCGCGAACGTGGCGCCGCTCGGCACCGGCCTCGTGCTCCTGGCCGCCTCCCGAGGGCTGGCCGACGGCACCCTCACCGTCGGTGACATCGCGCTCTTCGGTTACTACCTGCAGATGCTCACCGAGGCTCTGGCGTCGCTCGGCCTGCTCGTGGTCCGGCTGCAACGGCTGGGCATCGCGCTGGACCGGATGCACCGGAACAACCCACACGGCATCACCGGCCACCGGGTCCGGCTCGACGACGACGAGCCGCCCGCGTCGCCCGGCGCCACCGAAGACGACGTGGACAGCCACGGACCGGAGGAGTTGCGCTCGTTGTCCGTACGATCGCTGTCTCTGCGGCCCGGCGCCGGGACACCCGGAGTGAGCCGGGTGTCCTTCGAGGTACGCCCCGGGTCGCTGACCGTGATCACCGGCCGGGTCGGCGCCGGGAAGACCACGCTGATCCGTGCGGTTCTCGGACTGGCGGGCCCGGTCGACGGGGAGATCCGGTGGAACGGCGCGGTGGTCCCCGCCGGTGTCCTGGCACCGCCCCGGTGCGCCTACGTGCCGCAGGTGCCCCGGCTGTTCCGCGGCACTCTGCGGGAGAACATCCTGCTCGGCGCGGACGCCACCGAACAGGGGCTGGTGGAGGCCGTCCGTCTCGCCCGGCTGGAGGCGGACCTGCGGACCATGCCGGACGGCCTCGGCACGGCGGTCGGCGCCGGAGGGCTGAGGCTGTCCGGCGGGCAGGTGCAGCGGGTGGCGATCGCCCGGGCCCTCGTCCGCCGGCCCGCCGTGCTCGTCCTCGACGACGGCTCCAGCTCTCTCGACGCCCGTACGGAACGCGAGCTCTTCGACGAGGTACGCCGGGACGGCCTCACCGTGATCGCGGTGTCGCACCGCCGGCATCTGCTCGAGTCGGCCGACCTGATCGTGGTTCTCGGCGAGGGACGGATGACCGGCGCGGGCTCTCTGACCGAGCTGCTGACGAGCAACGCCGAGATGCGCGAGCTGTGGGCCGCCTATGCCGGGCGGGGCACCTGACCGGAGTGTTCCCGTCCCGCTCCGGCCAGCAGCTCGGAGACGGTGACCAGGGTGAACCCGCGCTCCAGGAGCCCGTCCACGATGGCCGGCAGGGCGGCGCGGGCGGCGGTGTTGGCCGAGTCCATCGGATGCAGCAGGATGATCGAGCCGGGCCGCGCTCCGGCCAGGGCGCGTTCCACGATCGTCGCCGCGTCCGTGGTCGCCGCCGGGTATGTCTCCGGTTCGACGTCCCAGGTGATCATCGGACGGCCGGTCCGGTGCAGGAGGCGGGGCAGGCCGAACAGTTTCGCGCAGCACGGCGGCCGGAACAGGACCGGGCCGGTCTGCCCGGCCCGGCGGAGGGCCTCGTCGGTGCGCTCGACCTCGGCCCTGATCGCCGCCCCCCGCATGAAGACCAGCCGCCGATGGGTGTAACCGTGGTTGGCCAGCTCGTGCCCGCCGGCCCGGATCGCGGCGACGAGATCGGGATGGGCGTCGACGTCCCGGCCGACGAGGAAGAAGGTCGCCGGCGCCCGCCGCTGTTCGAGGATCTGGAGGATCTCCCGGCAGTGCTGCGGGTAGGGGCCGTCGTCCAGCGTCAGGGCGACCACCGGGCGGGTGGTGGGGACTCGGCGCACGGCCCGGCCGAACAGGTGCCACCGGCGCGACTTCACCAGCTCCCGGAACGCACCGGCGGCGACCGCCGCACCACCCAGGACCACGATCACGGCAAGGAGGATTGTCGCTGCGATCCGCATGCCCCGACGGTATTCCATGATGGACGGACGGTGGGGTCAGTCGCCGGCCAGATCGCGGCGGATGAACCACGCGGCGGCCAGGAGCGCCACCACCGTCCAGGCGGCCAGCACCACCAGGCCCTGGGAGTCACCGGAGGCAGCCCGCAGGGCGCCGGAGAAGGGCAGCGGCCCCTCCAGCTTGCCGAGCAGTCCCTCGACGAACAGCAGCCACCCCGCATAACCGGCCAGGAGCCAGAGCGGGCGCCGGACGACCGTCGCGTTGGCGACCCCGAAGGTGGCCAGGAGCGGGATCGCCGCCAGCGTGGCCGGAAAGTGCGATATCTCGCCCCCGAGAAACACCGCGACACCGCTCACCGCGGTGAGCGCCAGTCCGAGGAGCGCCGCCGTCACGCACTGCGCCGCCAGCACACGCCCTCGGTGCGGCTCGCCGAGGAACAGCAGGACCGAGGTGCGGTGCTGGTAATGCTGGCCGGTGCTGAGAACCGCCACCCCGAAGGCGCCCAGACACGAGAACAGGGCCCAGAAGTCCTGGCTCAGCAGACCCATCCCGGCGCCCAGGACCGTGGCGGCCGCCATCGACATCCAGGAGGACCGAATGGTCAGGTTGCGGTGCAGCTCACTGCGCAGGACGGCTATCACCGGGCACCCGCCACCTGCAGGAAGATCTCCTCGAGCCGGGGCCGCTCGATGGTCAGCTCGAAGACCGGGACCTGCGCGTGCAGGGCGATGCCGCCGGCGTCCTCAGGGCTGAGTCCCTCCACGAGCAACGCCGTCCCGTCGGTCGTGACCCGGGCGCCGTGCCGCTCGAACGCGTGCCACAACCGGCGTGGATCACCACCACGGATCCGCAGGCGGCCGGCGCCGGAGAGTTCGGCGAGCGGCGCGGCCAGGCGGACCTCACCGAGCGCGATGATCACCACGTCGACGACCAGCTGCTGCAACTCGGCGAGGAGGTGACTGGAGATGAGCACCGTTCCGCCGGCCGCGGCCCGGCGCCACAGCAGATCACGCAGCCAGGCCATGCCGGACGGGTCCAGGCCGTTCGCCGGCTCGTCGAGCACCAGGATCCCCGGGTCGCCGAGCAGCGCGGTCGCCACCGCGAGGCGCTGACGCATGCCGAGCGAGTAGTCGCCGGTACGCCTGCCCGCCGCGTCGGCGAGGCCGACCTCCTCGATCAGCTGGGCGGCCCGCCGCCGGGACGCCCCACACAGCAGCGCATGGGTGACCAGGTGCTGGTAACCGGTCTGACCGGGGTTGCTCAGACCCTGCTCCAGCACCGCGCCGACCTGTCGCACCGGGTGGACGAGGTCGCGGTAGGGCACTCCGTTGAGGAGGGCCGACCCGCTGGTGGGCCGGGTCAGCCCGAGCAGCATCCGCAGTGTGGTGGTCTTGCCCGAGCCGTTGAGGCCGAGCAGGCCGGTGATCCGGCCCGGAGCGGCGCTGAACGTCACGTCGCGGACCGCGTCGATCCGGCCGTAGGTCTTCGTCAGGTTCTCCACTCGGATCATCGGCATCCATTATCCCCGAATCCGCTCCGGCGGTGGGGGCCGATGCCGCTGACCGGCCTTGACAAGATCCCCCGCACACCGTCCACAATGGCGCGATGCAGAGCCTGCTCGCCGGCGCCCGCCTCCTCGCGGTGGTGGCGCACTACGACGACGAGGCCCTGTTCTGCGGCGGCCTGCTGACCACCCTCCGCCCGTCCCTCCGCGAGCTGACGGTCGCCGTGGTCACCGGCATCGAGACGACGAGCGCCCCTCGCGAGGTCCCGCCGGTTCCCAGCCCGGCGGAGGCCGAGCGGCGCCGATTGCGCCTGGACGCCTTCGCCGCAGTGTGCGCCCGGCTGGCGGCCACGCCCGTCGAGCTGCGCCTGCCGAACCTGACGCAATCCGCTCGGCGCGACGACCCCGCCTACCGGCGACGCGTCTCCGAGATCGGCGACGCGCTGGAGCGGGCCGGCCTCACCCGGAACGGCGACACTGTTCTCACCCACGGCCGGGACGGGGAGTACGGGCACCCGCAACACTCCTGCACCCACGACGCGGTCGCCGCGGCCGTCCCCTCGTCCTCGTGGCGGACCGTTCTGACGTTCGGCGGCCCGCACCGCCACGACCACGAGTTCCACTTCGACACCACCGGCAAGACGAAACTGATCGATCTCTATCGAGACCAGGGGTTCCGTGGGCGCTGGGAGCCCGAACGGGACGCGCGCCTGCGGACCTGGACGGCCGGGACCGAGTGGTTCTGCCGCCTGCCGGTCTGACCCGTTCCCCGATCGAGGAGTGCCACGTCGTGGAAGAGACCCCGGACGACACCGTGCGCTGTCGCCCCACCGTCGACACATCGGTCCGCTACCTGGTGACGGGTGTCGCGGGCTTCATCGGTTCGCAACTGCTGCAACGGCTGCTCGCCGCCGGCGCCGAGGTGGTCGGGCTGGACGACCTCAGCACCGGAAAGATGTCCAACCTCGACGAGGTCCGCGCCCTGTCCGGGACGAACTGGAGCAACTTCCGCCTGGTCCGCGGCGACATCCGGTCGGCGGCCGATCGGGCGGAGGCGTTCCGCGACGTCCAGGTGGTCCTGCACCAGGCCGCGCTGAACTCCGTTCCCCGGTCTCTGGTGACCCCGGTGGAGGTCGCCGACGTCAACACCATGGGAACGCTGGGCATGCTGCGGTCGGCGGCCGAGGCGGAGGTACAGAGCTTCGTCTACGCCAGTTCCAGCTCCGTCTACGGCGACGTGTCCGATCCGCTGCGCATCGAGTCGGAGCTGGGACGGCCGCTGTCGCCGTACGCCGCCAGCAAGCGGTCCGCCGAGGCCTTCGCCGGGAGCTTCGCCTCCCTGGGAAAGATGTCCATCACCGGACTGAGGTACTTCAACGTCTACGGCGCCCGGCAGAACGCGGCCGGCCCCTACTCGGCGGTCATCCCCCGCTGGATCGCCCGGCTCGCCGGCGGCGGCCGGCCCGACATATACGGCACGGGTCTGCAGGCCCGCGACTTCACCCATGTCGACGATGTGGTGGACGCCAACCTCCGTGCCGCCGCCGCGTCCTTCGCCACCCCGTTGGCCCTCAACGTCGCCACCGGCGCCATGACCACGATCACGGACTTGTTCGGCCTACTCAGAGAGCTGGTCGCCGAGGTTCGAGAGGATCCGCTCATCCGGAACGTCCAGCCGAACCACCTGCCGGCCCGTGACGGTGACGTGCTGTCCGCGGTCGCGTCCCTGACCCTGAGCCACGAGAAGATCGGGTACGCGCCCCGGGTCGCCCTGGCCGACGGGCTCCGGCAGGTCGTGCCGTGGCACGTGGCCGAATACGATCGCCGCTCCCGGGAACCGGACGGCGTCTCCGCCTGAGCGGTCTCCGTCGCCGATGCGCCAGGTGTCGGATGAGCCGGGTGGTGGGCACTATGCTCCGCGCGTACCCATCGATCGATGAAGGGGAATCCCGTGCCGGAGCCTCGCCGCACCGCCCTGGCCACCGCGTTGTTCGCGGCCCTGACCCTGTCCGCGGGGTGCGAGGTCGACATCGATCCCGGCGCGATCCCGGTGCCGGTGAGCATCGCGCCGATCCCGTCCGCGTCGGCGGGCCAGCCGAAGTACGTGTGCACCGCCATCTACAAGATCCTCACCGACGGCGCGGTCCGCCTCGCCACCGACGACAGGGACCGCCTGCGCGACGCCTTCACCACCATGTCCACCGCGGTCGCCGCCGCCGGCCGGGTCAGCACCGAGCCGGCCCAGCGCGACGCCGCCACCGCGATCAGCGAAAGCCTGTCCCGCGGCGCGCAGAGCGCCGACCCGGTGGCCTACCGCGACGGCGAGTTCGCGACGATCGGCCAGAGGCTGGACGACACCTGCGTCTAGACACAACGCCGTTCAGTTAGGCGGATGGCTCATGCGTCAAGGCTCGTCGGTGACGACGTTGATGCTGGTGGTGGCCTTGTAGGTGTGGCGGTCGATGTTCGGTCCGCGGGCCTGGTATTTG
>NZ_BSSY01000030.1:0-74671 GCF_030269225.1 Actinoplanes sp. NBRC 101535
CGAACTCCAAATACCAGGCCCGCGGACCGAACATCGACCGCCACACCTACAAGGCCACCACCAGCATCAACGTCGTCACCGACGAGCCTTGACGCATGAGCCATCCGCCTAACTGAACGGCGTTGCGTCTAGAGATCGACGACGGGTCGGCCGGCCCGGCCCACCACCCGGAACGGTCGCCCGCCGTCGTCCAGCACGGTCGTCCCGTCCTGCCCGCCGGAACGCCACCGCAGCTCCAGGTCGAACCGGCAGTCGCAGTCCCGGCTGTCCGCCCGCAGCACCATCACCTGATCCGCCGGTCCCACGCTCACCACCGGGCCGCCGGCCGGGCGTACCGACGGGACGGCCTGGTCCAGGTCGGTGCTCAGCAGGTCACGGACCCGGCGCCCGCCGGTGCAGTCGCACGGCAGCACCAACTCCAGCCCCGGCCGGGGCGCGGGACGGCGGTCGCGGAGCAGGACGCGTACCCCCAGAAGACGCACCGGAGCCGGGCCGGCCGCACGGACCGTGACCTCGATCCGGTTGCCGCCGGTGTGTGCCAGATCGCCCGGCACCCCGCCGCCGGCCGCCCGGCGTGCCGCCACGAACGCCTGCCGTGACCCGGGCCAGTAGAACCGGTCGTTGCCGTAACGGTCCCCGGCCCGGTCGCAGCACCAGCGCGCGGCGGCCCGCAGCGCGGCGGCCCGGATCGGCCCGGCACTGTCCCCGGGCGGTTCGCCGAGCGCGCCGGCCACCACCGCCGCAAGCGCCACCATCGCGACGACCCCGAGCGAGGAGGATTTCTTCTGGTACGAACGACGCCAGCGCGCCAGCCCCGCGGCGAACGCCGGGTCGTTCCCGGACCGCCAGAGGAACGCCCGTGCCACTTCCTCGGCCCGCCCGTCCCCGTCCGGGTCGGCGCGCAACGCGGCCAGGAACGCCGGCGGGACCGTCCCGGGTCCGGCCTGCTCAGCCAGGTTCGCGAGGCTCCGCCACCGGCGCCGCCCGGACCATCGGCCGCCGGCCGCGGCGGTGTGCCGGATCGCCGCTGTCAGAGCCGAGAACTGTTCGTCGTCACGCACCCAGGAACGCTCCCGTCTCATCGCCAGGACTTGGGCCGGAATCGTACGCATAGACACCGTCTCGTATCCCTTTCGCCCGAGCACCGTTTGCGGAGGAGGAGGTGAGCGCATCGTGGACAGGACGAGCCTGGTTTTCTGGTTCGGGCAGGCGCGGACGACGGCGGCGACCGTGGCCGCGGCGGGGACGGCGTACCCGGGGGTGGTGTGGAGGTCCCGGCATCCCGGCGAACGCCCACCGCCGGCCGCCTGCGCGGTGACGTTCGCCGAGGTCGTCCGGGGGACGCTGGCCGGTGTGCCGGGCCGGGTCACCGTGGTGCACCCGGCCTGCTGGGGTCCCGCCGACCGGGCCGAGGTGACCCGGGCGGCGGCGTCGGCGGGGTTGCCCATGCCGGTGTTCGTGAGTACCCCGGTGGCGGTCGCCCACGGGGTCGGCGCCGAACTGCTGAAGGGGCGCGCGGCGGCGGTCCTGGTGCTCGACGGGTCCGCGGTGGAGATCGCGGCGATCACCCGTACGCGCACCGGATTCAGCATCGCGGGTGATCCGGGCGAGCTGACCGCGGACCCGCGGACCCCGGACGGCCGGATGCGGATCTGTGCTCAGGTGGGGGCGACCGTCGCGGGGTCCGGTGTGGACCGGGTGGTCCGCGCCTACCTCGCCGGCGCCGGTGCCGAGGTGGTGCTGCGGGATCTGGCGGGACCCGGATCGGCGCACCCGGACCTGGAACCGGTGGTGCTGCACGGCGCGGTGCTGGCCGCGAACCCGCCCCGCGGCGTGGGCCGTCGCCGGCTGCTGGGTGCGGCCGCGGCGTCGGCGGCGGTGGCGGCCGCCGCGGCCGTCCCGTTCGTGAAGCTGCCCCGCGATGCCGGCCCCCGGTTCGTGGCGGCCGTGCCGGTGCCGTCACCGCCGCCCGGCCCCGGTCCGGTGGTCTATGCGTTCAGTTCGGAGTCGGGCCGGCTGTCCGCCGTGGACACCGGCGCCGGGGTGGTCACCGAGCTGGGCCGGGCCGGTGGCGGCACCGGCGCGTTCGGGTTGACGCCGGATGCCCGGACGGCGGTCCTGGAGAGCGCCGACGGGGTACGGCTCTTCGACGTGATCGCCGGACGGGTTCGCCGGACCGCGGGCGTTCCGCGGCTGCTCGGTACGGTGGTCGCCGTGGACGGCAGCCGGGTCTACGCGTTGCAGGCGGCCGGCGCCAAGGGCCAGGCGAAGATCCACACCGTGGACGTGGCGACCGGCGACCGGACCGGTGGGGCCGTCGATCTGGGCCGCAACGGCGGGGAGCTGGTCGCCGCCCCGGACGGGCGCACGCTCTATGCCCTCGAGTTCGCCGTTACCGAGGTGGACCGTGGCGTGGAGCGGGTCACCGCCCCGGCCCGGCTGACCGTGGTGGACACCGCCTCCGGCCGGGTCCGGATGCGCCAGGAACTGCCCGTGGGCACCTCCGCGGTGGTGCCCGGACCGGACGGCGTGTACGTGCTGGCCACCGACACCGTCACCGGGTTCGACGTGGCGGCCGGCCGGCTCGGCGAACCGGTCCGGTTGCCGGGCCGGCCGACCGCGCTGGACGTCACCCCGGACGGGCGGACCCTGTTCGTGCTCTGCGAGCGGGAGACCGTGGACGGTTTCCGGGTCGACGTGGTGCCGGTGGACCGGGCGGGCGGGACGGTCCGGACCGGGTTCGCGGTGCCGGGGGCGGAGCGGGCGCACGCCATCGGGATCGCCCCGGGCGGACGCCGGGCCTACCTGGCCGGCAGCGCCCTGGGCTGGTTCGACGTGGCCGGTGAGGTGGCCGGCCCGCCGGTCGAGGTGGGCGGCGAGGTCTCCCAGATCGGGTTCAGTGGCACCGACGTCTACGTGCTGGCGACCGGGGAGCGGTCGGAGGACCGCCGGTCGGCGCTGACCGTGGTGGACAGCGTGACCGGGCGGGCCTCCGCGCCGATCCGGTTGCCCACCGGGCCGGCGCGGATCGCGGTGCCCGGCGGTGTTCTCGACAGTCCGACCGTGTCCTCGCCTAGCGCGACGAGCTCAACGGCAGCGCCCGCACCAGCATCCGGTGGGAGCGCCAGCCCGGAAACGGGATCAGATCGCCCACGTGCCGGAAACTGAGGCCCTGCAGCGCCCGCCAGACCCGGACGTTGGTCTCGGTCACCGCGAGGCTGACCCGTTCCTCCGTGCGCACGTCGAGCAGGTCGCTGAACATCTGCACGCCGAGCCGGTGCCGGCGCAGCTCGGGCAGCACGAACGTCTCGCAGACCGCGAACGTCCGGCCGTCCCACTCGCGGACCAGGTCCGGGTCGTCCGGGTCCTCGAGGTCACGCCACCACAGGGTCTCCGGCGGCAGGGGGCAGCCCATCACGGTCCCGGCCAGTTCGCCGTTGACGTAGCCGAGGGTGGCCTGGAAACCGGGCGCCTCGGCGGTCCAGCGCAGCCGGTCGGTGAGGGACGGGTCACTGTGGTCGGGCAGGTGCAGGTCGGCGGCGTGCACCCGGCGGTAGAGGTCGGCGAGCGCGTCGAGGTCGACCTGGTCGGTCACGACCACGCTGGTCTCATCTGTCGTCGGCATGAATCCCCGTTCAGGTTCAGTAAGGCGAGGCTAACCTAACTGTCGTTCACAGGTTCGGCAAGTCGGCCCGGTCCCCCGGATGCGTGATGGGGGAAAGAGCCGATCTGGTTTACCCTCTTTCGGTAGGCGCGTCGTGCCGTGTCCGCTCCGGTTCTCCTTTTCGGCGATGCGTTCCCGCCTTCGGCGTGGTGAAGCAATTCTCGGATTTATCTGCAATCGCATTCCTGTTTGGCGGCACGCCGGCTTCTGTCACGTATCCGACCTGCGGATATGCAAAGCAATAGGAAATGGACAAAGCGGAGAATTCGACCACGCTCACTAGATGGTGGGAATTAGAGATGATCGACTTGAATTGTTGGTGGTGCTGCGCGCTAAGGTCTGCGGACCCCATTTCTGGTGGCGATTTCCCGCATTGCTGAAAGGCGAAACCTTGGCTGCCGCCGTCATGATTGTCAGTTCCGTCGTGCTGTCCGCGTTCGCCGCGATCACGCTGTGGTGGACCATGCACGCCTGGCGAACCCCGGAGACCCTGGCCGCGACCCGGTTCGCCGAGCCGGACGGCGATCACAAGCTGACGTTCTCCCTGCTCCTGCCGGCCCGGCACGAACAGGCCGTGCTCGAACACACGGTGGACCGGCTGCTGCGCTCCACCCACCAGGGCTACGAGATCATCATCATCGTCGGCCACGACGACCCGGACACCGCCGCGGTGGCCGAACGGATCGCGCTGCGGGCGCCGGGACGCATCCTGGTGATCACCGACCACAACGAGGTGAAGAACAAGCCCCGGGCGCTCAACACCGCCCTGCCGTACGTACGCGGCGACGTGGTGGGAGTCTTCGACGCCGAGGACGTGGTCCACCCCGAACTGCTGGAACACGTCGACCACGCGTTCCGGTCCACCCGCGCCGACGTGGTCCAGGGCGGCGTCCAGCTGATCAACTTCCAGTCCAGCTGGTTCAGCCTGCACAACTGCCTGGAGTACTTCTTCTGGTTCCGCAGCCGGCTGCACCTGCACGCGAACAAGGGGTTCATCCCGCTCGGCGGTAACACCGTCTTCGTCCGCACCGACGTGCTGCGCGGCGCCAACGGCTGGGACGGCACCTGCCTCGCCGAGGACTGCGACCTGGGCGTACGCCTGAGCAGCCGGGGCGCCAAGGTGGTCGTCGCGTACGAGGCGTCGCTGGTCACCCGCGAGGAGACCCCGGACACCATCGGCAGCCTGGTCAAGCAGCGCACCCGCTGGAACCAGGGTTTCCTGCAGGTGCTGCGCAAGGGGGAGTGGCGCCGGCTGCCGTCGATGCGCCAGCGTGTCCTGGCCCGGTACACCCTGGTCGGCCCGTTCCTGCAGGCCTTCTCCGGCGTCGCGATCCCGGTCGGCGTCGGCGTAGCCCTGGCCACCTCACTGCCGATCGGCGTCGCCCTGGCCACCTTCGTGCCGGTCGTCCCGATGCTCGCCAACATCGTCTTCCAGACCATCGGCCTGCGTGACTTCGGCAAGCAGTACCACCTGAGCGTCACCGCCCGCGACTACGCCCGGCTCATCCTCGGTGCGTTCCCGTACGCCCTGATCCTCAGCGTCGCCGCGCTGCGAGCCGTCTGGCGCGAGTACACCGGCCGGCGCAACTGGGAACTGACCGCGCACGTCGGCGCCCACCTGCAGGGCAACGCCACTGCCGAGACCACCACGGCGGGTGCCGCATGACCACGACCAACGACTCCGTCACCACCGTCGTCATCCCGAAGGCGCGCGCCGCGCGGCCCGGGACCACCCCGTCGCCCATGCCGGTGCCGATCCCCGAACCGGCCCGGCCCCGGGAGATCAGCCACGCCGAGAAGGCCCTCGCCGTGGGCCTGACGGCGATCGTGCTCGCCGTGATCGGCATCAACATCAGTGGCTACCCGATGGTCAACGACGACGAGGGCACCTACCTCGCGCAGGCCTGGGCCGTCGCCCACGGGCACGGACTCGCCCACTACACCTACTGGTACGACCACCCGCCGCTCGCCTGGATCCAGCTGGCCGGGCTCTCCTGGCTGCCCGGACTGCTCGGCAGCGAGGGCAGCACCGTGGCCACCATGGGACGCGTCGCCATGCTCCCGGTGGTGGCGGCGATCCTGCTGCTGATCTACCTGGTCAGCCGGCGCGTCGGCATGGCGGTCTGGTCGTCCGCCGCGGCCCTGGTCGTCTTCGGCCTGTCACCGCTCACCGTGGTCATGTACCGCGGGGTCTACCTGGACACCTTCGCCGTGGTCTGGATGCTCGCCGCGCTGGCCCTGGTCCTCTCCCCGCGCCGGAACCTGTGGCACTTCACCGCGGCCGGCGCCGCCACCGCGGTCTCCCTGCTCAGCAAGGAGACCATGCTGGTCACGCTGCCCGCGGTGGTCCTGGCGCTCTGGCAGCACAGCGCCCGTAGCACCACCCGCCCCTGGGCGATCGGCGGCTACGTCAGCGGCCTCACCCTGGTCGGTGTCTTCTATCCGCTGTACGCCCTGCTGCGCGGCGAGTTGTTCCCCGGCGAGGGGCACGTCTCGCTGGTCGGCGCCTGGCAGTTCCAGCTCGCCTCGCGGGCCGGCAGTGGCAGCATCTTCACCGACGGATCGATCGCCCAGGGACTGCTGAACTCCTGGCTGGACCACGACCCGGTGATCCTGGTCGGCGGGCTGATCGCCACCGTCGTCTGCCTGCCGGTGCGCCGGCTGCGCCCGCCCGCGGTGGCCGGCGCGATCCTCACCCTGATCGCGTTGCGTCCCAGCGGCCACCTCCCGGTGATGTACGTCGTGCAACTCCTGCCGTTCTTCGCGATCGCCATCGCCGGCGTGCTCGACCTGGCGGTCCGGCTCGCCCCGGCCCGGCAGCGCTGGGCCCGGCCGGCGGCGCTGGCCGCCCTCGCCCTGATCGCGGCGACCCTCGTCGCGCCGCGCTGGTGGACCGGCAACGCACGGGCCATGCACGACAACTACCACGCGGAGTACGTGGCCGCCGCCCAGTGGCTGCGCACCCAGGTGCCGGACCCGAAGAACACCACCGTCGTGGCCGACGACGTGCTCTGGCTGGAATGCGTGGACGCCGGATACCCGCCGGAGAAGGCCATCTGGTTCTACAAGCTCGACCTCGACCCGGAGGTCGCCGCCCGGCTGCCCAACGGCTGGCGCGACGTCGACTACCTGGTCTCGACACCCGCGCTGCGCGGCGACTCCAAGACGCTGACCGCGGTCAACACCATGCTGGCGAACTCGACGGTGGCCGCCCGCTTCGGCGAGGGCGTCGGCCGCATCGAGATCCGCCGGATCACCAAGGAGATCCCATGACCACCCAGGCTCAGGGCCGGGCGGCCGTCGGCATGCCACACCAGGCGACCGTCACGCCCGGCGAGAAGACGCTGCCACTGGACCAGTACCGCAAGGGCGGGCGCACCCGGGCCGTGCTGCCCGGCCAGATCGGCGTCCGCCCGGCGCCCCGCACCCTGCGGCAGAGCATCATCGTGCCCACCTACAACGAGCGCGACAACGTCCCGGCGCTGCTGGCCCGGCTCGCCGCCGCACTGCCGCACCACGACACCGAGATCGTGTTCGTCGACGACAGCGACGACGGCACGCCGGAGGTGATAGCCGAGGCCGCCGCCGACTTCCCGATGCCGGTCACCGTGCACCACCGTGACGACGGGGTGGGCGGTCTCGGCGGCGCGGTGGTCGAGGGCATGCGGCTCGCCCGCGGCGAGTGGATCGTGGTGATGGACGCCGACCTGCAGCACCCGCCGGAGATCGTCGCCGACCTGATCACCGCCGGTCTGCGGGACGGCGCCGACCTGGTCGTCGGCAGCCGGTACGCCCGCGGCGGCAGCACCGGCGGGCTGGCCGACGGCTACCGCCGACTGGTCTCCCGCGGCTCCACCCTGCTGGTCAAGACCCTGTTCCGGAACAGTCTGCTGTCGGTCAGCGACCCGATGAGCGGGCTGTTCGCGATCCGGGCCTCGTCACTGGAGGTCGATCAGCTCCGCCCGCTCGGCTACAAGATCCTGCTCGAGCTGATCGTCCGGAACCGTCTCGGCCGGATCGTCGAGGTCCCGTACACGTTCCAGGCCCGGCACGCCGGGGAGTCCAAGTCCACCGCCGCCGAGGGGATCCGCTTCCTCAAGCACATCGGCGGTCTGCGGTTCGGCGTCGGCCGGCTGCGGATGCTGGCGTTCGCCCTGATCGGCGTCTCCGGCCTGCTGCCCAACCAGGCCGTGCTCTGGGCGCTGCTGCACGGCACCGCGATGCACTACACGGCCGCCGCGGTGGTGGCCAACGTGGTCGCCGTCCTCTGGAACTTCGCCCTGACCGACTCGCTGCTCTACCGCAACCACCGGCGGCGCGGCCTGCTCAGCCGGTTCAGCCGGTTCTTCCTGATGGGCAACGCCGACCTGCTGGTCCGGATCCCGCTGCTGGCGTTGCTGGTCAGCGGCCTGAGCCTGGGCGTCCTGGCCGGCAACATGCTGACCCTGGTGGCGTCCTTCGTCCTTCGTTTCCTGATCTCCGACAGGCTGATCTATCTGACGGGAAAGAAACAATGAACCCAACACGTCCGCTGCTGAGCCGGTCGAACCGGCTGCGGATAGCCCAGTTCCTGGTGCTCGCCCTCACCCTGTTCCTCGTCCTGCCGCAGCGCCCGGTCTCGGCCGCCGCCAACCTGATCGCCAACCCGGGCCTGGAGTCGATGGCCGGCGACGGCTTCCCGGTCTGCTGGGAGCAGTCCGGCTGGGGCGACAACGGCCACACCTTCGCGGTCAGCTCCGACGCGCACAGCGGCGCCCGGTCGATGTCGGTCACCCTGACCAACGCCGGCAGTGGTGACCGCAAGGCGATGATGCTCGAGGACGCGTCCTGCGCACCCAACGTCACGCCGGGCCACCAGTACGACCTCTCGGTCTGGTACAAGACGTCCACCCCGAACACGGTGATGACCATGTTCCGGCACGACGTCGCCCAGGGCTGGGTGTACTGGACCGACCTGGCCACCATGCCGGTCGCCACCGCCTGGACCCAGCAGACCGTGCGGACCCCGCAGATCCCGGCGAACACCGACCAGATCGTCTGGGGCGTGACGATCTACGGCAACGGCACGCTGAAGACCGACGACTACACCATGAGCGACGCCACGCAGGCGGCCCCGGGCGAGGCGTGCAGCGCCGGTGACAAGTGCGTCAAGGGCGCCTGGGCGGTCATGCCGTTCAACTCACCGGTCCGCAGCATCCACGCCGTGGTGCTGCGCAACGGCAACGTGCTGCTGATCGCCGGATCCGGCAACGACCCGGACGCGTTCGCCGCCAAGACGTTCAAGACCGCGATCTACAAACCGGGCACCGGCGAGTTCACCGCGGTGGCCACGCCGGAGGACCTGTTCTGCGCCGGGCACGTGCAGCTCAAGGACGGCCGGATCCTGGTGATGGGCGGCAACAAGGACTACGCGGCGGCGGACGGCAGCCACGGCTACAAGGGCCTGAAGAACTCGTACATCTTCGACCCGGCGACCAACTCCTACCAGCGGGTCAACGACATGAGCGGCGGCAGTTGGTACCCGTCCGCGACGATCATGGGCAACGGTGACGTGATCTCGCTCGGCGGCCTCGGCGAGGACTCCAACGGCACGGTCCTCACCCAGTACTTCTCCGACGCGCAGCAGCGCTGGCTGAGCACCGGTGAGGCCAAGCAGACCTGGAGCTTCTGGGGCCTGTACCCCTCGATGATCCTGATGCAGGACGGCCGCCTCTTCTACTCCGGCAGCCACGTCTTCGGCAACGGCCTGCCCGGATCCGGCTCGTCCATCTACGACTACAACGCGGGCACCATCACCGAGGTTCCGGGTCTGCGCAAGAAGGACGAACGCGACCAGTCGATGAGCGTCCTGCTGCCGCCGGCCCAGGACCAGAAAGTCCTCACCATGGGCGGCGGGAACAACGAGACCAACCCGGACGCGCACCGCCTCACCGACATCATCGACCTGAAGAAGCCCAGCCCGGTGTACACCGCTGGACCGCAGATCCCGCAGGGCAAGCTGGACGGCGGCGTCCCGCAGACCGGCGCCCAGGGCAAGATGTACGTCTCCGCGGTCCTGCTCCCGGACGGCAAGGTGTTCGAGACCGGTGGCGCCCTGCACAACCGGGCCACCCCGGTCTTCGAGGCCTCGATGTACGACCCGGCCACCAACCAGTTCACCGCCGGGATGGCCACCGACCCGGTACCGCGCGGCTACCACTCGTCGGCGTTCCTGCTCCCGGACGGCCGGGTGATGGCGGTCGGCGACAACCCCGGCAACGGCACCTTCGACATGCGCGTCTCGGTGTACTCGCCGCCGTACCTGTTCCAGGGCGCCCGCCCGCAGATCACCAGCGTGGCGAGCAACCAGTGGGCGTACGGCACCGCCAACCGGATCACCGTGGACAAGCCGATCGTCAAGGCCGAGCTGATCCGCCCGGCCGCGGTGACCCACTCCAGCGACCCGAACCAGCGGTTCGTGGACCTGCCGATGACGGTCAACGGCAACACCGTCGACCTGAACCTGACGAGCAACCCCAACCTGGCGCCGCCGGGCTGGTACATGCTGTTCGCCGTCGGCGCGAACGGCGTTCCCTCCGTCGCGAAGTGGGTGAAAATCGGATGAATCGGGTACGCGTGACCGGCCTGATCGTCGCCGCGGTGGCGGTGACCGGGGTGGCCGGGTGGGCCGCCGCCGCGGATCGGCAGCCGGAGACCGCGGTCTGGACGGCGTCGGCCGCCCAGCGGACACTGAGCGCCTCGGCGACGACGCCGGTCGATCCGGCGGGCAGTCCGGGGAAGGCCGCCGAAGCCGCCGGCCTTGGTGCCACCTCCGGCTCCGGTGCCACCTCCGGCTCCGGTGCCACCTCTGGCTCCGGTGCCACCTCTGGCTCCGGTGCCACCTCCTCGAACAAGTCCGACAAATCAGGAAAGTCGGGCATAGAGGGTGGCGCGGAGGCGGCCAAGGTGGACCGGCAGGCCAAGCCGAAGCCGTTCGTTCAGGAGTTCGCCGCCCAGCCCGGCGTTGTTCGGCAGAAGGCCAAGAAGAAGCCGACCAAGCCGGAGAAGGTTCCGGCGACCGTCGACGGCTGCGACCGGAACTACGGGACGATCGCCCAGTGCATCCCGCTGGCGTTCCCGCGGGGTGTGAAGGACAAGTGCACCTGGCTCCGGCAGCAGGGGTTCAAGGAGATCAAGGTGGCCGGGACCGACAAGCAGAAGCTGGACTCGGACCGCAACCGGATCGCCTGCGACAAATGACCGGTGGGGCAGGCCGGAGGTCCCGTCCGACCTGCCCCACCCCCACCCCGGTGTGTTGATTTCGGGCGCCTAGAGCGCCCAAATTCAACACGCGGTTGGGGGTGTGTTGATTTCGGGCGCCCAGAGCGCCCAAATTCAACACGCGGTTGGGGGTGTGTTGATTTCGGGCGCCTAGAGCGCCCAAATTCAACACGCGGTTGGGGGTGTGGTGGTTTTGGGCGCCTAGAGCGCCCAAATTCAACACGCGGTTGGGGGTGTGGTGGTTTTGGGCGCCCAGGGCGCCCGAAACCACCACGGCGGTAAGGGGGGATGCGGAACGGCGGCGGTGGGAGGGTCCCCGCCGCCGCCGTTCCTCACCGGTTCAGTGCAGAGGTCAGGACCAGAAGACGTAGGTCGCGCCGTACGCCGCGGCCTTGGTCTCGCCGTCGGTGCAGGTGCCGGCCGGCGCGGTGCCGCCGGTGGTCTGCAGACGCTGGATGTACTTGGCGTTGGTCAGCTTGCCGTTCGGGCCGGTGTGGCCGTTGATCTCGAGCAGCAGCTGCGGGATGGTGCCGGTCTTGGTGGCCTCGCCGATCTTCGTGGCGGTGACGGTGGAGCCGTCCCGCTCGACGGTCCAGCTCGGGCCCTTGTAGTGGTGGACCTTGCCGATCGTGCCGGCCAGCTGTGCTTCGGGCACCGACGCGCCGGTGAAGACGCCGCCGGTGCAGGTGTAGGTCTGGGTGCCCTTGACGACCTTCGCCGTCCCGAGGAACCGGGAGCCGGCCGGCGGGCGGATCGCCGCGGGGACCGAGGCCGAGGTGAACTCGGCTCCGGCCTGCGGGCGCTGCTCGGCGGCGGAGGCGTTGTAGGTGACGGTGCCGAGGGCGGCAACGACCACGGCGGCCCCGGCCAGGGTGACGACGCGGAGGCGGTTGCGCTTGCGAGCCATGGAAGCAGGACTCCATATCCCTGTGGTGTATGTGGCCGCCACACCGTATGGGGTTACCTGTGGGGAACCTGCATGGAAATCTTTAGATCTTCCTTAAATCGGCGAAAACGGATAACAATCCGATGGCTACGCTTTTGGTAGCGAAGGCGGACCTCCCCGGTCGTACCGGGTGTAGTTGCCGCGCAACACGGCGTGCGGGTCGAGTCGGCTCAGAACCGCGTCGCTGATCGCTCTGAGCTGCGCGATCTGTTCCGGTGTCAGGGCGTCGATGACGTTCTTACGGACGGTCGCCGCGTGTCCGGGGGCCGCGGACTGCACGGTGGCCCAGCCGGCCGTGGTGAGCCGCGCGTTGGTCGCCCGCCGGTCCGACGGGCAGGGGAACCGCTCGAGGAGGCCGCGGGTCTCCAGGCGTTGCACCACGTGCGACAGTCGCGGCAGGGTGGCGTTGGTCTGCCGGGCCAGGTCGGTCATCCGCAGCGTGTGGTCCGGCGCCTCGGAGAGCATGGCCAGGGTGAGGTAGTCGTAGTGGGTCAGTCCGGCGTCGCGGCGCAGCTGGGTGTCGAGCACGCCGGGGAGCAGCTCGACGACCGCGACGAGGCGTACCCATGCGGCGAGTTGATCGTCGTCCAGCCAGGCCGAGTCCATGATCACATCATCCACCCCGGCGGTCCGCCGTCGTGTCAACCTTGTGGCGGGTGGGGCCTCGGTCAACTTGCTTGATCTCGTTGGGTTAGGCTGCCCTAACCAACCGCACGTGGACAGGGTGACGATGGCACAGCCGGAGACCTTGGCGGAGCTGCTCAACGGGCGGCGGGCCGCTGTCGATGCGTCGCTCCCGGCGGTGGGCTTCGTCGCCGGCTACGTGATCGGCGGCCAGTCGATCTGGGGCGGCACGATCGCCGCGCTGATCGCCGGCGGTGCGGTGGCCGGCTGGCGCATCCGCAAGGGTGACAAGCCGCGGGCCGTCGTGATCGGACTGCTCGGCGTCTGCGTGGCCGCGCTGATCGCCCTGCGCACCGGCAAGGCGGAGAACTTCTTCCTGCTGCAGCTGCTCAGCAACGGCGCCAGCGCGCTGGCCTGGATCGTCAGCATCGTGATCCGCTGGCCGTTGCTCGGGCTGGTGGTCGGCGGTGTGCTCGGGCAGAGGACGCGGTGGCGACGGGACCCGGCGCTGCTCCGGGCGTACGCGCGGGGGAGTTGGGTCTGGGTCCTGCAGTACGTGATCCGGGTGGCGGTGTTCCTCCCGCTCTACGCCGCGGGGCAGGTGTTCGCCCTGGGGGTGGCCCGGGTGGCGCTGAGCTGGCCGCTGGTCGCCGGTTGCATGGCGGTGAGCTGGTGGGTGATCCGCCGCAACCTGCCCGAGGACCACCCCGGCCTGCGGCACCCGCAGACCGTTTGATTTCCTGACTGTTAACGACGAGCGTCGATTTCTTGCTAGCCTGGGAGCGCTCCCAAAGGCGATCATCCCCCAGAGCTGAGGTAGGTTCATGAAAAGGCGCCTGCTCACCCTCCTGACGGCCCTCGCCGCGGCCGCCGCCTCCGTCCTGTTCTTCGTCCCCCCGGCGTACGCCGCCACCGGCCTGCACATCGTCGGCACCGACATCGTCGAGGCCAACGGCCAGAAGTTCGTCATGCGCGGCGTCAACCACATGCACACCTGGTATGCCGGCCAGACCCAGTCGTTCGCCGACATCAAGGCGCTCGGCGCGAACACCGTCCGGGTCGTGCTCAGCGGCGGGCGCTGGACCGCGAACACCGCCGCCGACGTCGCAGGCGTGATCGACCTGTGCAAGCAGAACAAGATGATCTGCGTGCTGGAGGACCACGACACCACCGGCTACGGCGAGGACACCGCGGCGTATTCGCTGGATCAGGCGGTGGACTACTGGATCGGCCTGAAGAGTGTGCTGGTCGGCCAGGAGGACTACGTCGTCATCAACATCGGCAACGAGCCGATCGGCAACACGAACCCGGCGCAGTGGACCGCCGCCACCGTCGCCGCGGTCCAGAAGATGCGCACCAACGGCTTCGAGCACCTGCTGATGGTGGACGCGCCGAACTGGGGCCAGGACTGGCAGTACACGATGCGGGACAACGCGCAGACCGTGCTGAACGCCGACACCCGCAAGAACACCGTGCTCTCGATCCACATGTACTCGGTCTTCAACACCGCCGCGTCGATCATCAACTACCTCGACGTCTTCAAGAACAACGGCTGGCCGCTGGTGATCGGCGAGTTCGGCTGGCAGTTCGACTCCAGCCAGGTCGACCACGAGACATTGCTGGCCCAGGCGGTCGCCCGGGACCTCGGCTATCTCGGCTGGTCGTGGGCCGGCAACACCGACCCGATCCTGGACATGGCCACCGACTTCGACGCGAGCCGGCTGACCACGTGGGGTCAGCGGATCTTCAACGGCGCCAACGGGATCAAGGCCACCGCCAAACAGGCGACGATCTTCGGTGGGGTCACCCCCAGCAGCCCGGCACCGAGCAGCCCGTCGCCGAGCAGCCCGTCACCGAGCGCGTCCAGCAGCAACCCGCCGACCGGTGGTGGCTGCTCCGCGGCGTACACGATCACCGGGTCCTGGTCCGGCGGTTTCCAGGCCGACGTGAAGGTCACCGCGGGCAGCGCGGCGATCAACAGTTGGACGGTGACCTGGACCTACGCGAACGGTCAGGCGGTGAGTAACGCCTGGAACGCCACGGTGACCAGCTCCGGCAGCGCGGTCACCGCGCGCAACGTCAGCTACAACGGCAAGCTGGCCGCGGGTGCCGCCACCTCGTTCGGCTTCCTCGGTTCCTGGACCGGCAGCAATCCGGTACCGGCCGTGACCTGCACCGCGAGCTGATCCGAGAGATTTGGCAGGTCCGGTTCGCGGTTTGCGGCGGCATACTCGGCCGATGGCCACCGCATACCGGACCTGCCCCCTCTGCGAGGCCGCCTGCGGCCTGGAACTGACCGTCGGCGACGGCCGGATCCTGGCCGCCCGCGGCGACCGCGAGCACGTCTTCAGCCACGGTTTCGTCTGCCCCAAGGGCGCCACGTTCGGCGCGCTCTCCGGTGATCCGGACCGGCTGCGCCGGCCGATGATCCGGCACGGCGGCGAACACCGGGAGGCGAGCTGGGACGATGCGTTCCAGGCCGTCGCGCACGGCCTTTCCCAGACCGTTGCGGGGTACGGCCGGAGCGCGCTCGCCGTCTATCTCGGCAACCCGAACGCGCACACGATGGCCGGCGGCCTCTACGTCACGCCGCTGCTCAAGGCCGCCGGCACGCCGAACGTGTTCTCCGCCAGCACCGTCGACCAGATGCCCAAGCACGTGTCCTGCGGTTACCTGTTCGGCAATCCGCTGACCATCCCGGTACCCGACCTGGACCGCACCGACTTCCTGCTGATCCTGGGCGCGAACCCGTGGGAGTCGAACGGCAGCCTGGCCACCGCCGCCGACTTCCCCGGCCGGCTGAAGGCGATCCAGGCCCGCGGTGGCCGGTTCGTGGTGGTCGACCCGCGGCGCACCCGGACCGCCGAGCACGCCGACGAGCACCTGTTCATCCGGCCGGGCGCGGACGCCTTCCTGCTCTTCGCCATGGTGCACACGCTGTTCGCCGAAGGGCTGGTCGATCTCGGACATCTGGCCGCGCACGTGACCGGTCTCGATCAGGTCCGCGAGCTGGCCGCGGACTTCACGCCCGAGCTGGCGGCGGGCGCCTGCGACATTCCCGCCGAGCGGATCCGCGGCCTGGCCCGGGAGGTCGCCACCGCCGGGTCCGCCGCGGTGTACGGCCGTATCGGCACCTGCACCGTCGAGTTCGGCACCCTGACCAGCTGGTTGATCGACGTGCTCAACGTGCTCACCGGCAACCTGGACCGGCCCGGCGGCGTGATGTTCCCGCTCGCCGCGCACCTGCGACCGCACGACAGGCCGGGTGGCAAGGGGTTCCGGACCGGCCGCTGGCACAGCCGGGCCCGCGGGCTGCCCGAGGTCAAGGGGGAGCTGCCGGTCGCCACCCTGGCCGACGAGATCGAGACGCCGGGTCCGGGGCAGGTCCGGGCGTTCGTCACGGTGGCCGGCAACCCGGTGCTCTCCACCCCGAACAGCGCCCGTCTGGACCGGGCCCTGGCCGGGCTGGACTTCATGGTCAGCGTCGACCCGTATCTGAACGAGACGACCCGGCACGCTGACGTGGTGCTGCCGCCGATGGAGTCCGCCCGCAAGGGGCACTACGACTTCTCGTTCCTGGGTTTCGCCGTGCGCAACTTCGCGAGTTATTCGCCTCCGGTGCTGCCGCCGGACCCGGGCGGGATGGACGAGTGTGACGTGCTGGCCCGGCTCACCCTGATCCTCGCCGGTCAGGACCACACCGATCCGGGTGTGCTGCACGAGACGCTGCTGGCCCGGGCCCTGGCGAAGTCCGGCGGGACGGTCGGGCGCGACGAGGTGACCGGTGACGGGCCCGCCGAACGTCTGCTCGACGTGGCGCTGCGCGCCGGGGCCTACGACCTGACTCTGGCCCGGCTGATCGAGAACCCGCACGGCGTCGACCTCGGACCGTTGCAGCCGCGGGTCCCGGAGGTGCTGCGCACGCCGAGCGGCACGATCGAGCTGGTCGTGCCGGCGATCGCCGCCGAGGCCGGCCGGCTGCTCGCCGCGACCGGGCGTTCCCGCGACGACCTGGTGCTGATCGGCCGCCGTCACCTGCGCTCGAACAACAGCTGGATGCACAACGTGCCGGCGCTGGTGAAGGGCCGGGACCGCTGCACGTTGCAGATGCATCCGGCGGACGCGGACCGGTTCGCGCTCGCCGACGGTGACGACGCCGAGGTGACCTCCCGGGCGGGCAGCCTGACCGCCCGGGTCGAGGTCACCGACCGGGTGATGCCCGGCGTGGTGAGCCTGCCGCACGGCTGGGGTCACGGCGTGCCCGGCGCCCGGATGACGGTCGCGGCGGAGCATCCGGGGGTCAACGCGAACCTGCTGACCGATGAGATGTCCGTCGATCCGCTGTCCGGTAACACTGTTCTCAACGGTGTGAGCGTGAAAATCGCCAAACTTCGATAGGTTCGACGGGACTCACTCCACCGGAGGAAGGAAGTTCCATCGTGCGACGACTGCTGGTGGCTCTCGCGGCCACCGCGTTGACTCTCGCCGGAACGGCCGTTGCCGCCGAGGCGGCGCCTGCTCCCGGAGCACCGGGAATCGGCGACTCCTACTATCCCGACTACGGCAACGGCGGGTACGACGTCGGCCACTACGACATCCGCCTGCGCTACACACCGGCGACCGACCTGCTCACCGGCACCACCACCATCCTGGCCACCGCCACCCAGGACCTGTCCCGTTTCAACCTCGACTTCCTGCTCGACGTGTCGTCGATCCGGGTCAACAACCGGCCGGCCACGTTCGCCCGCGAGGGCGACCACGAGCTGGTCGTCACCCCGGCCCGGACGATCGCCGCCGGGCAGGCGATCACCGTCGTCGTGCAGTACTCCGGCGTCCCGTCCAGCAAGGTCGGCGCCGGGTACACCGCCTGGATCAAGACTCCGGACGGGGCGATCGCCGTCGGACAGCCGGAGATCGCCTGGTGGTGGTTCCCGAGCAACGACCACCCGCTGGACAAGGCCACCTTCGACGTCTCGGTGTCGGTGCCGGACGGCCTCGAGGTGATCAGCAACGGCGTGCAGCCGCGCGTCCCGGTCCGCGAGACCCTCGGCTACACCCGGTGGAGCTGGCGGTCGGTCAAGCCGCAGGCCACCTACCTGGCCTTCTTCGCCGTCGGGCAGTACGACATCACCACCGACACCAGCGCCGACGGCCAGCTGATCTACAACGCGTACTCGCAGCTGCTCAGCCCGGACTTCCGGGACGCCGCCGAGTCGAGCATCGAGCGCACCAACGAGATCGTCGAGTGGGAGAGCTCGGTGTTCGGGCCGTACCCGTTCGAGTCCCAGGGCGGGCTGGTCGCGCCGCCGGGCACCCTCGGGTTCGCCCTGGAGAACCAGACGCGCCCGACGTATGCGGACGGTTTCTTCCGCCGTGGCTCCAACACCTCGGTGGTCGTGCACGAACTGGCCCACCAGTGGTTCGGTGACTCCATCTCGGTGGCCGACTGGAAGCACATCTGGCTCAACGAGGGCTTCGCCTCGTACGCCGAATGGCTCTGGTCGGAGAAGAACAACGAGGGCACCGCGCAGGAGATCTTCGACTACCTGTACGCCGCGTACCCGGCCGACGCCGACATCTGGACGTACCCGCCGGCCGATCCGACGGTGGCCCAGCTGTTCGGCGACACCGTGTACGACCGCGGCGCGATGACGCTGCACCAGCTGCGCCTGGCCGTCGGTGACGACGACTTCTTCGAGATCCTGCGCACCTGGGCGGCGGAGAAGAAGTACGGCACCGCCGCGACCGAGGAGTTCACCGCCCTGGCCGAGAAGATCTCCGGTGAGGACCTGGACGCGCTGTTCGAGGCGTGGCTGTACACGCCGTCGAAGCCGGTCGTCGCCTCCGCCGCGTCGGTGGCGAAGGTGAAGGCGCCGAAGTCGTGGGAGAAGATCAGCCTGACCCACGAACTGCTGCACCAGCACTGATCATTCGTGGTGCACCCAGCGGTCGACGAGCGCCTCGTGCGCTTCCAGACGCTGCTGGGTGCGCTGCGGGTCGGTGCCGGCGATCGCGTCGAGCAGGCTGATCGCCAGCACCACCACCGCCGCGTGCGAGTCGAAGACCAGGCCGGTGCCGACCGGCGCGACGAGCAGCACGTCGGCGTCGACGGCGAACGGCACCAGCGCGGTGTCGGCGATCACCACCGTGGTCAGGCCCAGCTTGCGGGCCAGGCGCAGCGCGGCGACGGTGCCGGCCGGATAGCGGGGCATCGCGAACACCAGTAGTGCTGTCGCCCCCTGCTGGTGCAGTTGCAGCACGGCGTCCTCGACGCCGCCGGCCTCGGTGCAGACGGTCACCGCGGGCAGCACCCGCCGGGCGAAGTAGCCGAAATAGTCGGCGAGCGCGGCCGAGGCGCGCAGGCCGATCACACCGAGCGGGCTGGTGGCGGCCAGTGCCTGGACGGCGTCGGTCAGGCGTACCCGTTTGAGGCTGTCCAGGTTGTCGCGTTCCTGGTCCACCGCACGCCGTTCGCCGGCGTCGTCCCGGTCGGTGGTTCCGGACAGTACGGCGTGCCGTAGCGCGGTGCGGAACTCCGGGAAACCGGCGAAACCCAGGGCGGTGGCCAGCCGGGTCACCGTAGGCTGACTGACCCCGGCCTGCTCGGCGATCTCGATCGTGGACAGGAACGCGACGTCCGGGAACATCCCCAGCATCCGCTGCACGATCTGGCGCTGGGTGGGGGAGAGCCGGTGCCGCTGGGCCAGGTCGAGCAGCCAGCTCTCGGCCCGCTGGGTGTCGAGTCCCTGTCCCTGAGCCATCCGTCCCGTCCCGTGTTCCTCCGGCCGATGGATGAATAGCCTAAAACACAGAGGCTATATGGTGCATGTGTTGATTCACGCACACGGGCGGGTGAGGGCGATGGCTGAGCAGGCGATCCGGTTGCGGTTCCTTTCGGGTACGGACATCGATGCCCTCGGGATCACGAAAGAGGACGCCATCGGCGCCGCGGAGTCCGTCGTGGCAGCACACGGCGACGGGCGGACGGTCTTCGAGCCCCGCACCCACCTGATCCCGGAGAACGGCGGGGCCGGCCACTTCAACGTGCTCCGCGGGCACGTCTCCACCCTGGGCGAGCGGGGCGTCAGCGGCGTCAAGGTGGTCGGCGACTTCGTGCCGAACTACCGGCTCGGGCTCCCCAGCGAACTGGCGCTGATGACGCTCTACGACCCGTACACCGGGGTGCCGCTCGCGATCATGGACGCCACCCTGATCACCGAGATGCGGACCGGTGCGATGACCGCCGTCGGGGCGAAACACCTGGCCCGCCCGGATGCGAAGATCCTCGGGCACGTGGGCGCGCGGGGCACCGCCTTCTCCAACGTGACCATGCTCGACGCGCTGTTCGACCTCGACGAGATCCGCGTGACCAGCCGGCGCCCCGAGTCCCGGGAGGCGTTCGGCGAACAGCTCCGCGCGGTCACCGACACCCCGGTCCGGGTGGTCGCCACCGCCGACGAGGTGTTCGACGGTGCGGACATCCTGGTCGAGGCATCCCGGCTGGAGAAGCCGTCCCCGCTGCTGCGGACCGCGGCGGTCGGGCCCGGTGCGTTCGTCGTGCCGTACGGGACGGTCAGCGCCGTCGAACTCGACCTGCTCGACGTGATGGACAAGGTCGTCGTCGACGACTGGCGGGAGTCGCAGTCCGGCCGGTTCGGGGCGTTGCGGGCGCACGTCGACACCGGCCGACTGAGCCCCGAGACGCTGTACGCCGAACTCGGCGAGATCGTGACCGGCCGCAAACCCGGACGGGAGCGCCCGGACGAGCGGATCCTCTTCTGGCACCGTGGCCTGTCGATCCTCGACGTCGCCCTGGCCCACCTGATCCTGACCCGGGCCGAAGCGGCGGACGCCGGCACCATGCTGCGCTACCGATGATCATCACGTCGGCGGACGACCTCGACCGCCCGGCGATCGTCGCGCTGGCCCGGGGCTCGTCGCGGCTCACCCTCGCCCCGGCGCTGCTGGCGTCGCTGGCGGCGAACCGGGCTCTCGTGCTGGCGGCCCTGGACGGGGACCGGCCCGTCTACGGCGTGAACACCGGGATGGGCGCGCTCGCCGGGGTGCGGCTGGACGCGGCGGCCCGGGACCGCCACCAGAACACGCTGATGCTGGGCCGGGCCGTCGGTTCGGCCCCGTGGCTGGACCGGGCGTCGGTGCGGGCGCTGCTGGCCGTCCGGTTGCGGACCTTCCTGCACCCGGCGGCCGGAGTCTCCCCGGAGCTGTGCCTGCGGCTGGCTCTCCTGCTCAACGAGGACGTGGTGCCGGACGTGCCCGCTCGCGGCTCCGGCGCCGCGGGCGAGATCATCCCGCTGGCGCACCTGGGGGCGGCGGTCCTGGAGGCCGGTGCGTACTCCTTCGGGGCCAAGGAGGGCGTGGCGTTCCTCGAGGGCGTGCCCGGGCTGACCGGGATGGCGGCCCTCGGGGCGGCGGACGCCCGCAGCCTCGTCGAGCAGATCGTGGCGGCGAGCGGGACGGGCCATGCGATCGTGGGTGCCAGTCGCGACCCGTGGCACCCGTCTCTGGCGCAGGGCGATCCGGTACTGGCGGAACTCCACGCCGCCCTGCTCGCCCACCGGGGCGACGGCCCGGTCCGGGCACTGCAGGCCCCGGTCTCCTTCCGGGTCACGGCTCCCGCTCTGGCCGCCGCCACCCGCGCGGCCGACGCCGTGGCGGCGGCCGCCGACCGCGCCCTCGCGATGGTGACGGACTCCCCGGCGTACCTCGACGGAGATTTCGTGGGCAGCGCCGGGTTCGCCGGCACCGACCTGGCCACCGCCTGCGCCGGCCTGACCACCGCTTTGATCCACCTGGCCGAGTTGGGCGCCTCCCGGCTGCACCGCCTGCTGGACCCGGCGCTCACCGGCCTTCCCCGGCAGCTCTCCGACGCCCCCGGCGTGCATGCCGGGATGGTCGCGGTGCACAAGCGTGCGGTGGGCGTGGCACACCGACTGCGCCGTTTCGCCGTCCCGGCGGTGATCGGCGTGGTGGAGACGTCACTGGGGCAGGAGGACGCCCAGTCCTTCACCTTCGAGGTCGCCGAGTGCCTGCGTGAGGCGGTGACCGGCGTCCGTGAGGTGCTGGCCTGCGAGCTGCTGGCCCTGCATCAGGCCCGGCTGCTCAGCGCGGAGCCGGTCGCCTCGGCGGTCCTGGACGGGGTGGCCGCGGTCCTGCCGCCCGGCACCGCCGACCGGCCGTTCGGCCGGGACATCGACGCGCTGATCATCGCCCTGGAGCACGGCCGGCTCGGGTAGCCCGGCCCTCATCTCCCGCCTCTCTGCTAGGATTTAGAGGATATATCGAGGCTGGTGGCGGCTATCGGCGTGGTGTCGTGGTCGAGCTGCGGACGACCAGGGTGGGGCGGAATGGGGGCAGCTCGGTGACGGTGCCCTGCAGCAGGCCGTTCAGCTGGGACAGCGCCGCCGACACGATGGCGTCCTCGTCCCACGCCATCGTGGTCAGGCCCGGGCTCACGAGACCCGCCAGCTGATGATCGTCGAAGCCGACCACCGACAGGTCCTCCGGCACGCGCAGTCCGGCGTCCCGGGCCGCCTGGTAGACCGCGAACGCCAGCGAGTCGCTCAGGCAGAACACCCCCGTCGGCCGGCCGTCGCCGGTCAGCAGGCCGGCGGCCACCGCGACCGCCTCGTTCATCGCGGCCGGGGCGTCGCGCGCGATCAACTCGAGTCCGAGGGCGTCCGCGATCGACGCCGCCATCAGCTGGGCGGGACGCCCGGGGGTGGACGGCAGCGACGGCGCGAGCAGGCCGATCCGGCGGTGTCCCCGGTCGGCGAGGTGCCGCAGGGCGGTGGCGACGCCGTACCGGTTGTCGAACAACACACTCGCCGAACCCGGGCGGGCGGTCAGCGCGTCGCCGATCGCCACCACCGCCACCGACGGCGCGAGCAACCGCCAGTGCTCCGCGGCCGGGTCGACTGGGGAGACCAGCGCCCCGTCCACCCGCTGGGCCACGAACTGTTCCACGATGAGGCGCTCCTGGGCCGGGTCGGCGTCCGCGTCGGCGATCATCGCGTACCGGCCCTGCCGGCGCAGGGCCCGGGTGAGCAGCACGGAGAGGTCCTGCTGCCACAGGTCGCGCAGCGAACCGCTGACCCCGATCGATCCGGTGCGGCCGCTGGCCAGTGCACGGGCGATCGGGTCGACGGTGTAACCGAGGTCGTCGGCGAGCTGGCGGACCCGGGCGATGGTGGCGGGGGAGCCGCGGACGCCGCGCAGGGCGTAGGACGTCGCGGCGAGCGAGAGACCGGCTGCGGTGGCCAGATCCTGCAACGTCCGTCGCGGTTGCTGCCGTGACATCGACCGAGAGTAACACCGGCCCGTGTACGGGATCACCTTGCGAAACAAGGAGGGAAGCGCTTCACTCTCTTCATGCGTGAAGCGCTTCACTAAAGACGATGCGAAGGAGCGGACCCTTGCTGATCGACTGTCATCAGCACCTGTGGCCTGCCCGGTTCACCGAGGCCCTGCGCACCCGGGGCATGCTGCGCGACTGGACCCTGCACCTGCCGGGCGAGCCACCCTACGAGGTCGACCCGGCAGCCCACGACGTCGCCGCCCGCCGCGACCGGGAACTGGCCGAAGGCAAGGAACAGGTCCTGGTCTCGCTCTCCAGCCCGCTCGGCATCGAACACCTGCCCGGCGGCGGTGACCTGATCGACGTCTGGCACACCAGCGCCCTGCAACTGCCCGACCCGTTCCGGGTGTGGGCCGCAGCCTCGGTCGCCGACCCCGACCCCGCCACCCTCGCCAAGATCCTGGCCGAACCCCGGGTCGCCGGCCTGCAACTGCCCGCGACCGCACTCACCGGCCCGGACGCGATCGAACGACTCGGACCGCTGCTCGCCGAGGTCGAGAACGCCGGCAAGCCGCTGCTGGTGCACCCCGGCCCGGCACCCGAATGCCCGCCCGGACTACCCGGCTGGTGGCCGGCGCTCGTACCGTACGTGTCCCAGCTGCACCAGTCCTGGCTGGCCTGGCACATTTGCGGCCGGAGCCTGCACCCCGGACTACGGATCGCCTTCGTGGCCCTGGCCGGGCTCGCACCCCTGCACCACGAGCGCCTGAACGCCCGCGGCGGCGACCTGGGCGCGATCGACCCGCAGGTCTACTACGAGACCTCCTCCTACGGCACCCGGGCGATCGACGCGATGGTCCGGGTGGTCGGCGTCGATCCGATCGTGCACGGCTCCGACCGGCCATACGCCGAACCCCTCGACCCCGGGCTGGGCGACGCCTTCACCCACGCCCTGTTCACCGCCAACCCCCGCCACCTGTTGACCGGAGCGCCCCGATGACGACGACTGTCACCGCCCCCGAGGGCCTGCCCACCCTGCCCGGACGCACCCTCACCCCCAAGGAACTGCAAAGCTACGTCGCCGAGCTGGCTGCCCGGCCGGAGCTGTGGGAGGATCTGGTCCGCCACGACACCGGCAAACGGCACTACGCCCAGCTCTACCGGGACGGCGACGTCGACATCTGGGTGCTGTGCTGGAACACCGAGGACGACACCGGCTGGCACGACCACGACGTGTCGTCGGGCGCGGTCGCCGTCACCCGGGGCGCGGTCAGCGAGGCCAACCCGCGGATGGGCGGCGAACCGGTGACCCGGGTCGTCGCGGCCGGCCGGGCGTTCGCCTTCGGGCCCGACCACATCCACCGGATGGCCGGCGCGGTCGACGGGTCTGTGTCGATCCACGCGTACTCGCCGCCGCTGTGGCGCATGGGCCAGTACTCGATCAGCCCCACCGGCGTGCTCCGCCGCCACGCCGTCAGCTACGCGGACGAGTTGCGGCCGCTGGGCGAGGCCTGACCTCTTCGGGTACGCCCAAAGCCCACCGTCGACGGCGGTGACCTGCGGGGGGTCTACGGGGCGGCCTACGGCGGTGACCTGCGGGGCGGCCTGCGGGGGCGACCAGCGACGGCGATCTTGGTGCGTTGGTATGCCGTAAGGGCGGTCAGCTCGCCAAGGTCATGGTTTGTCCTGGTCGTCCCGCGCCCTCGGATGGCGGCCGGTGGCGGTTCGGAGCGCCCAATGCCGCTTAGCTTAAGTTGATCAACGCCGTGACCAGTAACTACGCGATCCTATGGTCGTCGGTCGTCGGTCGTCGGTCGTCGGCCGGTGGCCGGTGGCGTTGGCGGTGGTGGTGGTCGCATCAGCGCGGCTCAGCCGTTTGTCGCAGTGCGGGGTCACGTCCAAGGTCAACTTGGGCTGGGTGGCATGGTGAGATTGCCGGCCGTCGGTCACGGTTGTTTTCGGCTCGTGGATGGGCCGCCGCTGACGGCCGGGTCGGTCGGGCCGTCGGCTGCGGCTGTTCGGGAGGGTGGGAATCAGCCGTCGGCGACGGCTCGGGGGCACCCGGCCGTCGCCTGTGGTCGCTTCGGTCACTGCGGCCGTCGCCTGTGGTCGCTTCGGTCACCGCGGCCGTCGTCTGCGGCTTCTGGCCGGTGCCCCGCGGCGTTCCTTGAAGCGGACTGTCGCGACGCCGGGTGAAGGACTCCGCGAACGGCGGCGCCCGCCGGCCGCCGATTCACCGAGGCTGACCGCGGGGTGGGACGCGAGGCTGACCGCGGGGGCGGGGCGCGAGGGCGGGGCGCGAGGGCGGGGCGCGAGGGCGGAAACGCGCTGGTCCGGTAGGGGGCAGCACCTCACGGCGTACCCGGAATGTCAGGAGATCGCGTCGCCCAGCGTGGGCAGGACGAAGGCGGCCTGGTCCAGGTCGGCGCCGAGCGGCCGGTCGTCATTGCCCTCGCTGATCGCCTTGTCCGCGATGTCGAACAGTTCGCGGGCCGGCCCGTCGGGAAGCCGGCCCGGTGCCATCCGCAGTGCCCGGACCGCCGCGACCAGTTCGGCGGCGATCATCGTCGGGGCCAGGCGGGTCATCGTGCGCAGCGAGCGGGCGCCCTGGGTGGCGAAGCTGGCGTGCTCCTCCAGGCCCAGGGAGATGGACAGGGTGCCGGCCGCGGTCGGCTGCATGCCGACTCGGATCTGGGTGAGCAGGTCCTGGACCACGTACTCGCTGATCATGAGGCCGGAGCTGGCGGCCGGCCCGTCGGCGAGGAAGGCGCGCAGGCCGGTGAGGTCGGGGCGCATGAGTAGGCCGAGGCGGGCCGTCGACAGCGACAGTACCGGCAGGAAGGCGCCGCGGACCTGGTCCAGGCTGGTCGCCAGGGTGGCGGTGTGGAACTGTCCGTGATGGCGGACTCCGTCCGCGGTGACCAGCGGGTTCTCGGCGGAGGCGTTGAGTTCGGCGGTGAGCACCTCGTGGAGTCCGTGCGCGGCGCTCAGGGCCGGCGCGGTGACCTGGGGGAGGACCCGCAGGCCGAACGGGTCCTGGATGCGTAGCGCCGGCCCGCAGCCGTCGACGATGGCGCGTAGTTTCGCCGCGACGTCGACCTGGAACGGGTGCGGCCGGGCCTCGTGGACGATCGGGTCGTACGCCTCCGGGTTGCCGCGCAGCGCCAGGAAGGAGAGGGCGGCCACTGCCACCGAGGCGCGGAGCAGGTTCTCCACCCGGTGCAGGGCGAGGGCTGCGGTGGCGACGGTGACCGCGCTGGAACTGATCATCGGGAGGGCGTCGGTGGCCTCGATCGTGGTGACCGGGCCGCGGCCGTACCGCCAGGGGCGTTCGCCGGCCAGGGTGAGCCCGAGTTCGGCCAGGGCGGAGAGGTCGCCGGTGCCGATCGCGCCCCACGGGTGGATGGTCGGGACGGCGCCGTCGTCGAGGGCGGTGGCCAGGGCCTCGGCGATGCGCCGGGAGACGCCGGAGCCGCCGGCCAGGATCTGGTTGAGGCGGACCGCCATGGCCGCCCGGGCGGTGACGTCGTCCTCCTCCGGGCCGACGCCGGCGCAGTGGCTCCGTAGCAGACGTAATCCGTGTTCGGACGGGCCGGTCTCCTCGGTGGTGCGCTCGTTACGGTTGGCCCCGACCCCGGTGTTGGCCCCGTAGACTGCTCCCCGGGTACGGGCGGTGTGCAGAAGAGCGTGACGGGTATTGACCAGGTCCAGTGCCGTCGGGTCCACGGAGATCGCGGCGGTGCCGTCGGCGACCGCGACGAGGCCCGCGATCGTCAGCGTCCGACCGTCGAGACGGACGGCCTCGGGGATGCCATCTGCCTGCATGGTGCCTCCCAGCACGCGTGTTACCGGACCGTAAAGGGCTCGCACCGGGCGTTGACATGTTATTCACTACCGGGCGAGTATGAATATCAGTATTCAGAAGATCGCCCGCCAGCGCCAGGAGCACCATGATCACATTCGACGACGTCGTCAAGGTCTATCCCGGCGGCAGCACGGCAGTCGACCACCTCTCCATCGAACTGCCGACCGGGAAGATGACCGTTCTGGTCGGTCCGTCCGGCTGTGGCAAGACCACCTCCCTCCGGATGATCAACCGGATGGTCACCCCGACCTCGGGCCGGGTGCTGATCGACGGGCAGGATGTCGCGAGTCAGGACGAGGCCCTGCTGCGGCGTGGCATCGGCTACGTCATCCAGCACGCCGGGCTTTTCCCGCACCGGACCGTCCTGGACAACGTCGCGACCGTGCCGATGCTGCTGGGGCGTACCCGGCGGGAGGCTCGCAAGGCCGCGCTCGAGCTGCTCGAGCGGGTCGGCCTCTCCGAGGACTTCGCCAAGCGTTACCCGGCGCAGCTCTCCGGCGGCCAGCAGCAGCGCGTCGGTGTGGCCCGGGCGCTCGCCGCCGACCCGCCGGTGATGCTGATGGACGAGCCGTTCAGCGCCGTCGACCCGGTGGTCCGTGAGCAGCTTCACCGCGAATTCCTGCGGTTGCAGCAGGATCTGGGTAAGACCATCGCCATGGTCACGCACGACATCGACGAGGCGATCAAGCTCGGTGACATGGTCGCCGTCTTCCGCCAGGGCGGTCACCTCGCCCAGTTCGGCACCCCCCAGCAGCTGCTGGAGGAGCCGGCCGACGAGTTCGTGGCCGAGTTCGTCGGCCGGGACCGCGGCCTGCGCAGCCTCTCCTTCGACACCGCCGCCAAGGTGCCGGTCCGCCCGGTCGCCGAGGCGGCCGACCTCGTCCTCGACGACGCCGGACGTCCGGAGGGCTGGCGGACGGTCGGCGGCACCACGGCGGCGACCGGCGGAGTGTTCACCGTCTCCGACACGCTGCGCCTGGTCACCGATCTGGCGATCAGTTCCCCGGTCGGCATCGCGGTCCGGGTCGGCCCGGACGGCAAGGCCGACGGCATCGTGCGCCACCACGACCTCGTCGACTACCTGGCGGCCCGGCGTGAGGACCGGGCCGCGGAGTCCCGCGCATGATCCAATACCTGACGAACAACTCGGCGTTGGTCCTGGCCGCGCTGCAGCAGCACATCATGCTGGCGCTGCTGCCGGTGCTGATCGGCTTCGCGGCCGCGCTGCCGATCGGCTACCTCGGGGTCCGCTTCCCGTGGCTCTACCACCCGCTGATCAACACGTGCGGGGTGCTCTACTCGATCCCGTCGCTGGCGCTCTTCCTCTTCCTGCCGGTGATCCTCGGCACCAAGGTCCTGTCGCCGGTGAACATCGTGGTGGCGCTCAGCATCTACACCGTGGCGCTGCTGGCCCGGACCGTCGCCGACGGCCTGCGCTCGGTCGACACCACGGTCACCCAGGCCGCCACCGCGATGGGCTACCGCCGGACCCGCCTGCTGCTCGACGTCGAGTTGCCGGTCGCCATGCCGGTCATCCTGGCCGGTCTGCGGGTGGCCACCGTCTCCAACATCAGCCTGGTCAGCGTCGGCACCCTGATCGGTGTCGGCGGTCTCGGCCAGCTGTTCACCCGGGGCTTCCAGCTGTTCTACATGGAGCCCATCCTGATCGGGATCATCCTGTCCGTGCTGCTCGCCGGACTCGCCGACCTGATCATCGTGCTGATCCAGCGCGCGGTCACCCCGTGGGCCCGATTCCAGCGCGGAGGCGCGGCGTGAACTTCTCCTACCTGCTGGACCCGGAACACTGGGACCCGGACGCCACCGGCGGCTTCCCGCAGCTGCTGCTGGCGCACCTCGGCTACTCGGCCCTGGCCCTGCTGATCGGCCTGGTCATCGCGCTGCCCGTCGGCCTGTACATCGGGCACACCGGGCGAGGCTCGTTCATCGCCATCAACGCCGGCAACGCCGGTCGCGCGCTGCCCACCCTGGGACTGCTGATGCTGATGGTGACCCTGCTCGGGCTGGGCCTGCTGCCGGTGCTGATCGCGCTGACCGTGTTGGTCGTCCCGCCCATCCTCACCACCACCTACGCCGGGATGCGTGCCCTCGACCACGGCGTCGTCGACGCCGCCAAGGGCATGGGGATGCGCCCCTGGCAGGTGCTCACCCGGGTCGAGTTCCCGATGGCGCTGCCCGTGATCATGAGCGGGATCCGCAGCGCCCTGCTGCAGGTCGTCGCCACCGCCACGGTCGCCGCCGCGGTCGGCCTCGGCGGTCTGGGCCGGCTGCTCATCGACGGCCTGTCCGTCAACGACTACTCCCGTGTCCTGGCCGGCGCCATCGTCGTCGCCGTCCTGGCCGTGGCGCTCGATCTGCTCCTGGCGCTCACCCAGCGCTGGATCGTGTCACCCGGTCTCTCCGGACGGGCCGTCGCCCGCACCCGGCGCGCCACCACCACCTGATCGGAAGGTTCCGTATGTCCCGGATACGTAAGATCGGCGCCGCGCTCACCGGCGTCGCCCTCGCTCTCAGCCTCGCCGCCTGCGGCGCGGACGAGGACCCGCTGGCCAACGACAGCGGCGGTGCCGGCGATTCCGGCTCCGTCACCGTCGGCTCGGCGAACTTCACCGAGAGCGAACTGCTGGGTGAGATCTACTCCCAGGCACTCGAGGCCAAGGGCGTCACGGTCACCCGCCAGTTCAACATCGGCGCCCGTGAGCTCTACCTGAAGGCGCTGCAGGACGGCTCGATCGACCTGCTCCCGGAATACAACGGCGCGCTCCTGGCCGCCCTCTCCTCCGGTGGCGCCCCCGAGGGTGTCAGCAAGCCGGAGGACGTGCTCACCGCGCTCAAGAAGGTGCTGCCCGCCGGCACCGAGGTCCTCGAGCAGTCGCCCGCCGAGGACAAGGACACCCTGACGGTCACCGCGGAGACCGCCGCCAAGTACAACCTGAAGACCATCGACGACCTGAAGGCGGTGGCGAACCAGCTCGTCATCGGCGCCGGACCGGAGTGGGCCGAGCGCTACCAGGGTCTGAAGGGCCTCAAGGAGCTGTACGGCATCGAGTTCAAGGATTTCAAGCCGCTGGACGCCGGTGGCCCGCTGACCGTGAACGCGCTCAAGGGTGGCGACATCCAGGTGGCGAACATCTTCTCCACCGACTCGTCGATCGTGCAGAACAAGTTCGTCGTGCTGGAGGACACCAAGAACCTCTACCTGGCGGAGAACATCATCCCGCTGATCCGCACCGAGTCGAACAACGCGACGGTCACCGGAGCGCTCAACGGCGTCTCGGCCAAGCTGACCACCGAGAACCTGACCGAGTACCTCGCCAAGGTGCAGGTGGACAAGCAGGACACCGCCACCGTGGCGAAGGCCTGGCTGACCGCCAACGGCCTGGTCTGATCGTTTTCTGAGTCGCGCCGCCCCCGCCGATCGGGGGCGGCGCGGCTTTTTTCTGGAACGCCTTTTTCTAGAACGCCTTCTCGTAGAGATCGGCCAGTCCGGGCGTCGACGCCTCGCCGCTGTACCCGCAGATCATCACGGTGCCGGCGGCGGCCGCCACCAGATATCTCCCACCGGTCTCGAACCGGCCGCTGCCCATCATCTGCTCCGAGGCGTCGCCGGCCCGCGCCACCCGGACCTCCTGCACGGTCTTCCCGTGATAGATGCGGTCGACGCCCAGGGTGACCTGGCCGTCCACCACTGCCGTCACGGTCCCGGCGAAGACGAAGTCCGCCTCGGCGGCGAGCACCTCGGCGGTGGGCTCCGCACACTTGCTGGTGGCGCCGTCACCGGCCAATGACAGGTTCTCGACGGCCGTGATGGCCGGGGCCGTCACCGGTGCCTCCGGGCGGGTCAGCGCCCAGGTCGCGCCGCCGCCCGCGATCAGCACCAGGGCGGCCGCGGCCAGTCCCCAGCGGCCGGCGGACGGACGGGCCGGAGTCTCAGTGGTCATGATCTCCTCCAGGAGTCGTGCGGCGCGATCGGGGGCGATCGGTGGCAGGGACGCCGCCGGGTCGGTGCGGCGCAGACGTCCGCGCAGGTCGTCGTCGGTCATGACCGGCTCCCCTCTGTCGACTCCTCATGTCCGGCGGCGCCGCCGGTCTTTCGCAACTCGTCCCGCAGACGCTGTTTCGCCCGGTGCAGCCGGATGCTCGCCGCGTTCGCGGTGATCCCCAGCACGGTCGCGATGGCCGCGGGCGCGAGATCCTCCCAGGCCCACAGCCGCAGGATCTCGGCGTCCGCCAGCCGGAGCCGGGCCATCGCGGTGCTCAGCTCGTCGTCCTCGAACGCCGGCGGATCGACGGCCGCCGGCGGCGGGTCCAGCAGCCCGATCCGGGCGACGAGCCGCAGATGCCGGCGCTGCCCGCGTTCGGCGTTGGCCAGGCAGTGCCGGGCCACCCCGTACGCCCACGGCACGTGCTCCGGGGGCATCTCCGCCATCCGCCGCCAGCAGACCAGCAGCGTCTCGGAGAGCACGTCGTCAGCGGTCGCCGGATCGGTGCGCCGCGCCAGGTAGCGCCGCACGGCTTCGATCACGGCCGGCGCCAGGCGCTCGAACCGCGCCCGGCGGTCGTCAGAGGTCACGAGGTCCACTCTGTTTCATGTCCGGCACCACCCCTCCTCTTTCGCCTTTCGCTTCCGCTTCTTCGGGGGTACGGGGTACGGCCGGCTCCCGCGTCACCCGGTGCGGTGCTTCTCGCGTACCTGAGAAGGCGCTGGAGTGACGCACGCGATCTCCACCGACCGCGCCGCGCAGTTGCAAGATCTTGGCAACAGCAGGCGACTATCAATATGCTGCTGCTGAGCCGTGCGTGACGGCGGGCACGCCTGGGGAGGGCATCCATGGACACAACGGCGATGCACATCGCCAACGGGATCGTCAACGGTCCCGTCTCGATGGTCTTCGTAGTGATAGCGGTCGCCGGCCTCGCGGTCAGCGTGTGGCGGGCCAAGGCCGACCTCGACGACCGCCTGGCGCCGATGGCGGGGCTGGTCGCGGCGTTCATCTTCGCCGTGCAGATGCTCAACTTCCAGGTGCTGCCGGGTGTCTCCGGTCACCTGCTCGGCGGCACCCTGGCGGTGATCCTGGTCGGCCCGTGGGTGGGTTCGCTCTGCGTGGCGACCGTGCTGATCGTCCAGTGTCTGCTCTTCGCCGACGGGGGACTCACCGCGATCGGGCTCAACGTCACCAACATGGCACTGATCGGGACCGCGGCCGCGTACCTCCTCGTGGCCCTTCTCCTGAGGATCCTGCCCCGCACCGCCGGTGGCCTCGGCGTGACCGCCTTCATCGCCTCGATCGTCGGTGTGGTCGTCGCCTCGCAGGGCTTCGTCCTGGAGTACGCGCTGGGCGGCACCACCGACCTGTCGCTGACCGGCATCGCCGCCACCATGGCCGGGGTGCACGTGCTGATCGGCATCGGCGAGGGCCTGATCGCGGCCACCACCGTGATGACCGTCGCCCGGGTCCGTCCCGACCTGGTGTACGCGCTGCGCCGCTTCCGCAAGCCCGCCCCGACCGAGGTGGAGGTCCCCGCATGAGCCGGCGACTCGGATGGTTCCTGGCCGGCGGCCTGCTGGTCGCGCTGCTGCTCGCCGGGGTGGTCAGCAACTTCGCCTCGGGCAGCCCGGACGGCCTGGACTACGCGGCCCGCCAGGGCTGCACGTTCAACGCCGACGACGAGATCACCGGCGGGACGTGCATGCTCCAGCAGGAGGGTGAGCATCAGATGGGTGACAGCCCGCTGGCCGGCTACGCCCTGCGGGGGATCGACAACGAATTCGTCGCCACCGGCCTGTCCGGTGTCCTCGGGGTGCTCGTCACGTTCGCCGTCGGTGGCGGACTGTTCTGGCTGGTCCGGCGCCGCGCGCCCCGGTGATCTTCACGACACGACCTCCGGGCGCAGCATCTGGTGTTGTGCCGGAGGTCGGTCACCCATATATGGTGTTCCCCGCAGCTGGTTCGGGCGGCCTCTTCTGGCCTGTCCGAGGCAACAGGGAACCCGGTGGAAAACCGGGACTGCCCCGCAGCGGTGAGTGGGAACGAAAGCCGTCATGAAGCACTGGACCGGTCACGGTCTGGGAAGCGACGGCCGGTAGGAAGCGTCAGTGCCCACGAGTCCGAAGACCTGCCAGCGCGCCGCACGCGACGTGTGCGGCGGTCCGAGGTCGCGTGGGACGACTGACGCCATCATGCCGGTGACCGTGTGCCGGCGGCGTCCCCCTGCGTGCCCGACGACCTGTCGAGAGGGCATGAGGGAGAGACCATGACGGTCACATCGGGAGTCGCGGTGCCGGAGCAACGGCGGCACGGCATGCAGGTCCGCAAACGCAACGGCGACCTGGAACCCGTGGACGTCCACAAGATCGTCACGGCGGTCGAGCTGTGGGTCGCCGACCTGGACGAGGTCGACCCGCTGCGGGTGGCGACCAAGACGATCAGCGGTCTCTACGACGGGGCTACCACCGCCGAGCTGGACAAACTGTCGATTCAGACGGCCGCCGAGCTGATCGGCGAGGAGCCGCAGTACTCGCGTCTGGCCGCCCGCCTCCTCGCCGCGTACGTCAGCAAGGAGGTCTCCGAGGAGGGCGTCACCCTCTTCAGCGAGTCGATCCGGCTCGGCCACACCGAGGGCCTGATCAGCGACGAGACCCTGGCGTTCGTCACCGCGCACGCGTCGCTGCTCGACGCGGCCGTGGACCCGGCCGGTGACCTGCGCTTCGAGTACTTCGGCCTGCGTACGGTCGCGGACCGCTACCTGCTGCGGCACCCGACCCGCCGGACGATCATCGAGACCCCGCAGCACTGGCTGATGCGGGTGGCCTGCGGACTGTCCGAGACCGCGGACGAGGCCGTCGGGTTCTACCGCCTGATGTCGTCGCTGGCCTATCTGCCCAGCTCGCCGACGCTGTTCAACTCGGGCACCCGGCACACCCAGATGTCGTCGTGCTTCCTCGTCGACTCGCCGAAGGACGAACTCGACTCGATCTACGAGCGGTACCACCAGGTCGCGAAGCTGTCGAAGTTCTCCGGTGGCATCGGCATCTCCTGGAGCCGGGTCCGGGGCCGGGGTGCGCTGATCCGCGGCACCAACGGCCGGTCCAACGGCATCGTCCCGTTCCTGAAGACACTCGACGCGGGGGTCGCGGCGGTCAACCAGGGCGGCCGGCGTAAGGGCGCGGCGTGCGTCTATCTCGAGCCGTGGCACCCGGACATCGAGGAGTTCCTCGAACTGCGGGACAACACCGGCGAGGAGTCGCGGCGCACGCACAACCTGAACCTGGCCAACTGGATTCCGGACGAGTTCATGCGCCGGGTCGAGGCGGACGGCGACTGGTCGCTGATCGACCCGTCCGATGCCCCCGAGCTGCCGGACCTGTTCGGGCGTGAGTTCGACGAGGCCTACCGGGCGGCGGAGAAGAACGCGGTCAAGACCGTCAAGGCCCGTGATCTGTACGGCCGGATGATGCGCACCTTGGCGCAGACCGGCAACGGGTGGATGACGTTCAAGGACCGCTCGAACTCGCTGTCGAACCAGACGGGCGCGCCCGGCAACAGCATCCACCTGTCGAACCTGTGCACCGAGATCCTCGAGGTGAACAACGACGCCGAGACCGCGGTCTGCAACCTGGGCTCGGTCAACCTGGGCGCGCACGTGACTTCGGACGGGGTGGACTGGGAGAAGCTGCGGGCCACCGTCCGCACCGCGGTGGTCTTCCTGGACCGGGTCATCGACATCAACTACTACCCGGCGGAGCAGGCTGCGGCGTCCAACCCGCGCTGGCGCCCGGTCGGGCTGGGCCTGATGGGCCTGCAGGACGCGTTCTTCACCCTGGGCCTGCCGTTCGACTCGGCCGCCGCCCGCGAACTGTCGACGCGCGTTCAGGAGGAGATCTTCCTGACCGCTCTGGAGACGTCGGTCCAGCTCGCCTCGGTGGCCGGCCCGCACCCGGCGTTCGCCGAGACCCGGGCCGCGGCCGGTGACCTGCACCCGTACCTGTGGGGCGCCACGCCGTCGCAGACGTCGCGCTGGGACGCCGTTCGCGCCGGTATCGCTTCGCACGGCCTGCGGAACTCGCTGCTGGTGGCGATCGCGCCGACGGCCACGATCGCCTCGATCGCGGGCTGCTACGAGTGCATCGAGCCGCAGGTGTCCAACCTGTTCAAGCGCGAGACGATGTCCGGCGAGTTTCTTCAGATCAACACCTATCTGGTACGCGAGCTGAAGTCCCGCGGTCTGTGGACCGCCCCGATCCGTGAGGCGATCAAGCGGGCCGAGGGGTCGGTGCAGGGCATCGAGGAGATCCCGGCGGACGTGCGTGAACTGTTCCGGACCGCGTGGGAGCTGCCGCAGCGTGCCCTGATCGACCTGGCGGCGGCGCGTGCCCCGTACATCGACCAGTCGCAGTCGCTGAACCTGTTCATGGCCGCGCCGACCATCAACAAGGTCTCCTCCATGTATCTCTACGCGTGGAAGACCGGCCTGAAGACGTCGTACTACCTGCGCTCGCGTCCGGCGACCCGTATTCAGCAGGCGACGGTGTCCGTTGCCGCGGCACCGGCCGTCTCTCTCATCCCGGCGTTGACGCCCGCTGAGGCTTGTTCCCTGGAAAACCCCGAATCGTGTGAGGCCTGCCAGTAATGCTGCTCGACCCCGGAATGGACCTGACCCTGCGGCCGATGAAGTACCCGCACTTCTTCGACCGCTACAAGGACGCGATCAAGAACACCTGGACGGTGGAGGAGGTCGACCTGCACTCCGACCTCGCCGACCTGGCCAAGTTGTCGCCCGCCGAACAGCACCTGGTGTCGCGGCTGGTCGCGTTCTTCGCCACCGGCGACACCATCGTGGCGAACAACCTGGTGCTCAACCTGTACCAGCACGTCAACTCGCCCGAAGGCCGGCTCTACCTGTCCCGGCAGCTGTTCGAGGAGGCCGTGCACGTCCAGTTCTACCTGAACCTGCTGGACACGTACGTCCCCGACGAGCAGGAGCGGTTCGAGGCGTTCGCGGCGGTGGAGAACATCCCGTCGATCGCCCGTAAGGCCGAGTTCTGCTTCAAGTGGATCGACTCGGTCTTCGAACTGCGGTCGCTGCAGACCCGGGCCGACCGGCGGGCCTTCCTGCTCAACGTGATCTGCTTTGCCGCGTGCATCGAGGGGCTGTTCTTCTACGGCGCTTTCGCGTACGTGTACTTCCTGCGCTCCCGTGGTGTCCTGCAGGGACTCGCGTCCGGCACCAACTGGGTGTTCCGCGACGAGAGCATGCACATGGCGTTCGCGTTCGACGTGGTCGACACGGCCCGCGCCGAGGAGCCCGACCTGTTCGACGCGGAGATGGAGCAGCAGGTCCGCGACATGCTGTCCGAGGCCGTCGAGTGCGAGGTGCAGTTCGCCGCGGACCTGCTCGAACAGGGCGTCTCCGGCATGTCGCTGACCGACATGCGGGAGTACCTGCAGCATGTGGCGGACCGCCGGCTGGCCGCGCTGGGCATCGCCCCGATCTACGGCAGCAGGAACCCGTTCGCCTTCATGGAGCTGCAGGACGTCCAGGAGCTGTCGAACTTCTTCGAGCGCCGCGTCTCCGCCTATCAGGTGGGCGTGACCGGAACCGTCAGCTTCGACGACGACTTCTGAGCACGTGGCAGAATCCGCGGGTGACGATTCGATTGGTGCCGCTGTCACCCGCGGTTCTGCAAGGCCTGCTCGACGGTGACCTGGTCACCGCCCGTTCGCTGGCGGGGGTGGCTCTCACCGACTGGTTCACCTCCGACGATCTGACCTGGCTGTGGCGGATGCGCCTCGACCAGATCGCCGGTGACCCGTCGGCCGACGGCTGGGTGGCGAACGCCGCGGTTCTCGACGACGGGACCGTGGTGGGGACGGGTGCCTTCCACGGGCCGCCGGACGCGGACGGGCGGGTGGAGCTGAGTTACGGCGTCGACCCGGCACACCGTCGCCGGGGGTACGCGCGGGCGATGGTCCGGGAACTGCTGGCCCGGGCCGCCGCCGAGCCGTCGGTGCACCTCGTCCGGGCGAGTATCAGCCCCGGCAACACCGCCTCTCTCGCCACGATCGCCGGGTACGGCTTCACCCGGGTCGGCGAGCAGTGGGACGAGGTGGACGGCTTGGAGCACCTCTTCGAACGCGCCGCCGACGGGACCGTGCTCTCCGCGTACCCCTGAGGGGGAGGCCTGTGACGCGGTCGGGGATTTCCGCCGATTGATCTTGCTGATACGTTGTTGCATAAGCTTGGCAACAACGAGAAGAGGGTGTTTCGGGTGAGCGCCCCGTCGATGAAGCACGACGACGTGCTGGGCATCGCGGCCCAGCGTCGCCGGACCACCCTCCTGCTGGCCGGACTGATCGTCGCCCTGCTGGTCACCGGACTGGTCGCGGTCGGCACCGGGGCGATCGGGATCAGCCCGGCGACCGTCGCCCGGATCATCGGGCACCAGCTGACCGGCCTCGGCGACGTCACCTGGACGCCGCCGGAGGAGGCCATCGTCTGGCAGGTGCGGCTTCCGCGCGTCCTGCTGGGCATGCTTGCCGGTTCGGGTCTCGCCGTCTGCGGTGTGGCACTGCAGGCGATGGTCCGCAACGTGCTGGCCGACCCGTACCTGCTCGGCATCAACTCCGGCGCCTCCAGCGGCGCCGCGGCGGCCATCCTGTTCGGGGCCGGCGCAGGCTTCGGGCAGTACGCCCTCTCCACCAGTGCCTTCCTCGGTGCGCTCGCCGCCAGCCTGCTGGTCTTCCTGATCGCCCGCAGCGGCGGACGCGTCACCTCGATGCGACTGCTGCTCGCGGGTGTCGCGGTCGGCTACGCCCTCTACGCCCTGACCAGCTTCCTGATCTTCGCGTCGGGGTCCGCCGAGGGGTCCCGTTCGGTGATGTTCTGGCTGCTCGGCTCGCTGGGCCTGGCCCGCTGGGACGCGCTGCTCGGCTTCGGCGCGGCGGTCGTCGTCGCCACCATCGCCGGCCTGACCGTCACCGGCCGTCAGCTCGACGCCCTGGCCGTCGGCGACGAGACCGCGCACACCCTCGGCATCTCCCCGGACCGGTTCCGGATGCGCCTGCTGGTCCTCGTCTCGCTCTGCGTCGGGGTGCTGGTCTCCGCCTCCGGCAGCATCGGCTTCGTCGGCCTGGTCGTCCCGCACCTGGCCCGCCGCCTGGTCGGCGCCCGGCACGTCCGGGTGGTCCCGGTGTCCGCGCTCCTGGGAGCGATCCTGCTGGTCGCCGCGGACATCGTCGCCCGTGTGCTGCTGGCGCCGCAGGAGATCCCGATCGGCATCATCACCGCCCTGCTCGGCGCGCCGTTCCTGCTCATCCTGATCCGCCGGCTGCACGCCCAGTGAAAGGTCAGCAATGATCACCGCGAAGGACGTCAGCTGGCGGTACGGCGCCAAACCCGTGATCGACGGCGTCACCGTCGAGGCCCGACCCGGCCGGGTCCTCGGGCTGATCGGCCCGAACGGCAGCGGCAAGACCACCCTGCTCCGGCTGCTCCACGGCGCGCTGAGGAGCCCGACCGGAGCGGTCGCCGTCGACGGCGACCCGCTGACCGGCCTGAGCCCGCGCGAGTCCGCCCGGCGGATGGCGGTAGTGGTCCAGGAATCCGGCGGGGAGACCTCGCTGACCGTCGCCGAGATGGTCCTTCTCGGTCGTGGACCGCACCTCTCCACGTTCCAGCGGACCGGGGCCGACGATCACGAGATCGCCGCCCGCTGCCTGGCCCGTGTCGGCGCCACCCACCTGGCCGCACGACCGTTCGCCGGGCTCTCCGGCGGGGAGCGCCAGCGGGTGCTGATCGCCCGCGCCCTCGCCCAGCAGGCCACCCACCTGCTGCTCGACGAGCCCACCAACCACCTCGACATCCGCTACCAGCACGAGATCCTGGGCCTGGTCCGCGGCCTCGCGACGTGCTCGATCGTGGTCCTGCACGACCTGAACCTGGCCGCCCGCTACTGCGACGACCTGGCCCTGCTCAGCGGCGGCGACATCGTCGCGGCCGGCATGGCCGGCGAGGTCCTGGACCCGGCGGTCCTCGAACCCGTCTACGGCATCGGCATCCGGCGCGTCGACCTCGACGGCGAGACGCACCTGCTGTTCCAACCACTCGAGGAGGCCCCCGCATGACCGCCCAGGACCGGATCAACGACTACTGGACCGGACGCGCCCCCGCCTACGACGCCTACCAGCAGCGCCCGGAACGCCGGGCCGCCGACGAGGTGGCCTGGTCCGGTGTCTGGAAGGACGCGCTGCCGGCCGGTCCGCTCGACGTGCTCGACGTCGGCACCGGCAGCGGACAGGTCGCCATGACCCTGGCCGGAATCGGTCACCGGGTCACCGGCATCGACCTGTCCGAGGGCATGCTGGAACGGGCCCGCGCACACGCCGCCACCGCCGCGAACGCCCCCGGCTTCCGGCTCGGCGACGCGGTCGCCCCGGACTTCCCGGACGCCTCGTTCGACGCGGTGGTCAACCGCTACGTGATGTGGACGCTGCGCGACCCGGAGACCGCCCTGGCGAACTGGATCCGGCTGCTGCGCCCCGGCGGCACCGTCGCGGTGATCGACAGCACCTGGTTCACCGACCGCAGCGAACTGGGCTTCTACGACGAGGAGATCCAGGCGGCGCTGCCGCTGGCCGCCGCGACCTCGATCCACGCGACCGAGAAGGTGCTTCGCGCCGCCGGCCTGCACGACGTCACGGTCACCGCGCTCGACGCGATCCGGGAACTCGACGAGACGTTCGGCGTCGCACCCGGCCACCACGTCCTCACCCAGTACCTGATCACCGGTCGTCGGCTCACTGGTCGTCTGTGAGCGCCTTGCGCAATGCCAGCCGGTGCTCCCGGCGGATCTCCGCCTGACGGATCGCCCGATGATCCTCCTCGGTCTCCGGCAACAGTGCCGGGACCGCGCGAGGACGCCCCGCGTCGTCCACCGCCACCATCACCAGATGCGAGGTGGCGACGGTGGTGGGCGGCACCGCGCGATCCCACCGGTCGGCGGTCACCCGCACCGCGACCTCCATCGAGCTGCGGCCCGCCCAGGTCACCCGGGCGTCGACGTGCACCACGTCACCGACCCGTACGGCCTGCAGGAACACGGTCTCGTCCATGGCCGCGGTGACCGCCGGCCCGTCCGAGTGCCGGGCCGCGACGACGCCCGCCACCGAATCGATGAGGTTGAGGATCCGGCCACCGTGGACCGTGCCCAGCAGGTTCGTGTGGTGCTGGTCCATGATCTGCGAAAGGGTGAGCTGGGAGGCCGACGGCGGCCGTCCAGAATCGGTCATCGCTTCGCTTACTACTCGTTCCCCCGACACCGGGCGAGCATAGTGCGGTCTGCTCCCGTTCACCGTGGCAAAGACCACAATCACGACCTTCGCCTGTGTACGGGACAAAGCACAGTCCCGCCCATTCCGGCATGCCCGGTCGTCCCGGCCGGCCCCCGAAGAGGCCGGCCGGCGGTGCGGGCGCTCTGCTCAGTGCGCGTAGATCTCCACCTCGTAGGGGGAGATGCCGTACTGGGTGGCCCGCGTGACGCTGGTCAGGCGGACGTACCGCGCGGTCGTACCCGGGAAGGAGATGTTGTCCCAGCCGCCGTTCTGGCCGGTCACCGAGGACGCCGTCGTCCACGTCGTGCCGTTCACCGACGTCTCGACCCTGAAGGCGGAGGGGTAGGCGGACTCCCACGACACGTTCAGCCGGGCCACCTGCCGGCTGCCGCCCAGATCGATCCGGATCCACTCGCCCTCGGCCCACTCGCTGGCCCACCGGGTGGCCGGGTCGCCGTCGACCGCGTCGGCCGCCGGATGGCCCGACTGGGCCCCGGAGGCCGTCACCGAGGCGCCCAGGGCCAGGTTGGTGACCACGTCGCCGCGCTTGGCCGGGAACGACACCACCTGCTGGTACGTCGGCCGGTTCTGCCACGGGATCAGCGAGTGCTCGATGCCGCCCAGCGGGGAGTGCGCGATCGCGTCGGCGCACCACTGGTTTCCGGCCGCGCAGAAGTCGTCCGCCGGGTAGGTGGTGGCCGCCGGTTCCGCCAGCGCCGCTGTCAGGCTGGTCAGCAGCGCGCTGCGGCACGTGCTCAGGACCCCGCCGCCGCAGTACCGGGTCGGCCAGTTCGGCACCGTGTCGCCGAGGACCGCGCGCAGATCCTTGTCGACGTAGCCCCACCAGCCGTACTGGAACGAGGAGCCCTTGTGCCCCTGCGTCTCGTTCGCGGAGGTGGGCAGGGTCGACACCGGCCCGGTCTGTTCACCGGACGGTGACTCGTTGATCTGGATGGTGTCGACCAGCGCGCCGAACAGCCCGGTGCCGAGCCCGCCGGCGAACTGTGCCTGGACGAGGCGGGGCCACCACGCGTCGAAGGTGCGGATCGCGTCGGCGTCCTTGTAGACCTTGCTGCCGGCCGCGGTCTCGATGCGCCGGGCGCCGCCGGCCAGCCAGGCCCGCATCCTCGTGAGGGCCGCCGCCTGTGCGGAGTCGGTGACCGTCGCGGTGTCGATGACGCGCAGCAGCACCGGCAGGACGGCCGAGCCGCGCAGGTCGGTGACCGCCGCCGACTGGACGATCTTCAGCAGGGACGCCCGGTCGTACTTGGTGCCGGCCGCGATGCCCGCCTTGAGCGGCGCGTCGAGCAGCTCCGCCCGGTGCACCGAGCCGTAGCTGAAGTTGCCGTCGGCCGCTGAGTACCCGGCCGCCTGCTTGTTGTTCCAGCTGACGAAGTAGTCCTGGTTGACGGCCTGCGGGTGCAGCGACGCCGCCCGGTAGGTGGCGGTGTTCGCCGTCGGGTCGAACCCGGTCCACTCGTACGCGGCGTCACCCCAGGTCGGCAGGTTCGGGTCGACCGTGGACGGGCGGATCGGCTCGGCGCCGGAGGTGTAGACCGCGTTCTGGGTGGAGTTGACGTAGAACCAGTTGAACGCGAAGGAGATGTTCGCTGCCGAGGCCGCGAACGCCGCCGCACTGCCCATCTGCTCCGGTTCGTTGAACATCTGGAACCCGATCGCCGAGTCGGCCTCGTGCCGGTACGTGGACCGCAGGCTGGTGAACGCGACCGCTGTCCCGCCGACGGTGCCGCGCCAGGTGACCAGGCCGTACTTGGTGCGCAGCCGGGTCAGCCGGTACGAGCCGGCCGCCGTGGAGTCGGCGGTCGTCGGCGTCCACGAGTTGGTCCGCGACAGTGTCTCCATCGCCGTGCACACCCCGTGGTACAGGTAGGCGGTGCCGTCCGCGTTGCACAGCCGGACCGCGTATGTGTCGGTGATGTCCTGCAGCGACGAGGTGGCGCTCCACGCGTAGTCGGGTCCGCGGCCCAGCAGGGTGTAGAGGTTGAGCCCGCTGAACGCCACGCCCCGGCTGCTGATCCCCGGACCCTGCAGTTCCTGGAGCATGAGCAGTTGCGGCGCGAAGTAGCCGGTCTGCGGTCCGAAGACGGCGACCGGGTGTCCGGTGGCCGAGTTGGCGGCGGAGACGACCGCCGCGTTCGACATGCCGCGCTGGGAACCGTCCATGGCCAGCGAGCTGAGCGAGTCGGCGATGGCACTGGTGCCGCTCACTCCGGTGGCCGCTGATCCGGTCTTGTCGTAGACGAGCGGCTCGGGGACGGCGGTTCCGGCGTCCGGCATGGCCACGCCGGACGCGTTCGGGTCGCCGGTCCCGTACGGGAAGGATTGGCCGTTGTGCAGTGTCAGCACGGTCTCGGCGTCGTTCTGCGAACGGAACTGCTGCCACACCTGGTCGCCGACGGTGGCGCCGTACTTGGCCCGGGAGGCGACCCGGACCAGCGCGGACTGCATCTCGGCGCCGCCGCCCCCGCCGAACAGCCCGCCGATGACGCCGGCGACCGCGATCAGGTCGGTCATCACGAAGTCCTCCGGCCCGCCGGCGTTGGTGACCGAGTCGAGGTGGCCGGTGAGCACGTATTCGCCGGGGCAGTCCCGGGCGGCCATGCAGTCGTCGATGTACTTGTTGACGCCGGCCAGGTACTGCTGCACGTCGGTGTAGAGCTGCGCGCCCCGGGTGCTGCCGGTGCGCAGGCCGTCGAGCTGGGCCTGCAGGTCGGCCTCGGTGTACGGCGAGTTGCGCCAGACGCTCTGTTCCAGGGCGCGGTTGCCGGCCGCGCCGCCGGCGAAGGTGGTCAGGGAGCCGCGGGCGACGTGCCGCATCAGGTCCATCAGGAAGAGGCGGTCCTGGGCGCCGGCGTACCCGGCGCCGTACATGGTCCCGGCGCGCGTGGTGCCGGTGATGTGCGGGACGCCGAGTCTGGTGTCGCGCACGATCGTGACGTCCGAGCGCGGCGAGATGCTGCTGGCGACCTGCCCGGCCGGCACCCCGTAGGAGGCGTCGTTGAAGAAGCCGTTGATCTGGCCGGGGGTCAGGCCGGTGTAGTTGTAGGTCAGGTCGGCGTAGGGGGCGAGTTGGTCGTCGGCGTGCGGGGGCATGGTGCCGAAGGCCTGGTGGGCGAGGATCTGGGCCAGGTCGGCGTCACCGTTCTGACCGGGCGGCAGGATGTCGGAGCACTCGCCGAGGCAGTAGTCGTTGCTGCTGAAGGCCGCGGCGGCGGGTGGGGGATCGACCTGTGACAGCCCGGCGGTGATCAGCAGGCCGGCGGCCACGAGGGCGCTGAGGTGTCGGCGCATGGGGGTCCCTTCGGGAACGCTCGAACGCGAGGGAAAAGGGGAACGGCCGAACGCGAAAAATATTCAAAGATATTAATGCGTCGATGTATGGGAGGCCAGGGTTTCCCGCACCGGCGGTCACCCGATCGGGTCGGACCGGCCGGACGCGCCACGACCGTGCCGAGCACACCCCCTGTTCAGGACCGAAACCACGACGACGGTCGCTCGATCGGGGTGTTGCCAACCGGTGGAGGTCCGCCGATCCTTGGCGGCGTTCTCAACGGCCGGCACGTGCGGAGGAATACACGAGATGAACGCGGCGACCATCCGGGGCCGGATCACCCGTACCCTGGCGCCGCCCCTCGTGGCGATGATCGCGCTGCTGACCGTCGTCGCCGTGGGCGAGATCGGCGACTACCGGGTCGCGGCCGACACCGAACGCCGGGTCACCGTGGTGCTGGCCCTGCACGAACTGGTCCGGGAACTGCAGGCCGAACGGGACGCGACCGAAGGCACCCTGACCGGCGACCTCGCGCTCCAGGCCGACCTCGTCCCCGCCCGGGAACGGGCCGACGCCCGTCTCGACGGCGTCCGGAGCCTGCTCGGCGGCGGCACCGCCCTGGAGGAGCAGGCACTCGACCTGCTCGGCGAGCTGGACGACCTGGAGGCCGTCCGCGACGGCGTGGACGCCGGCACCGGGGAACGCGCCGCGACGTTCGCGTTCTACACCGAGGCGATCGAGGAACTGGGCGATCTCTTCCTCGACCTGGAGACGGTCGCCGACAACCGGCTGCGCCGCGCCGCCGAGTCGCTGGAGATGATCAACGCGGCGAACGAGGCCCTCGCCCAGGAGCGGGTCCTGCTGGCCGGGGTGCTGCGCGACGGGCGCTTCCGTGACGACGAGTTCCCCCGGCTCGCCGTGGTCATCGCCGTCCGCGACCTGGCGCTGGGGGAGTTCGACGAGTTCGCGAGCGCCGCTGCCACCCAGGCCAAGGCGGACCTGCTCGACGGCGCAGCCGCCCGGCAGAGCCGTGACCTGGAGGAATCGGCACTGCTGGCCGGCGGCGGGGAACGGCTGCGCGTCGACGAGAGCGCCTGGTGGTCGTCGACCGGGGTGGTGCTCGACGACATGTCCGGGCTGTCCCGCCGGATCGGCGCGGACGCCCAGACCCGCGCCGGCGAACTGCGGGCCCGGGCCACCCTGCGGGTGAGCGTGCTGGGCGCGATCGTGCTGGCCTGCCTGGCCGGTTCGGCGTACCTGGCCACCGCGTCGGCCCGGTCACTGGCCGGCCCACTCTCCGGACTGGCCCGGGAGGCGCACCGGCTGGCCGCCGACCGGCTGCCGGAGGCGGTCCGCCGGGCCGCGTCCGGGGATCCGTCCGAACGCCCCGACCCGGTGCCGGTCGCCGACGGCGCGAGCATCGAGGTGCACCAGGTGGCCGACGCGCTGCAGCGGGTGCAGCAGACGGCGTACGACCTCGCGACCGAGCAGGCGGTGCTGCGGCGGACCACCGCGGAGTCGCTGGCCGACCTGGGCCGGCGCAACCAGAACCTGCTGCGCCGTCAACTGGGCTTCATCACCCGGCTGGAGCAGGAGGAGTCGAACCCGGCCGGCCTGGCGAACCTGTTCGAACTCGACCACCTGGCCACCCGGATGCGGCGCAACGCGGAGAGTCTGCTGGTCCTGGTGGGCGCGGCCAGCCCTCGGCAGTGGCCCGGCCCGCTGGCGCTGACCGACGTGGTCCGGGCCGCGGTGTCCGAGGTGGAGGAGTACCGGCGGGTCGGCCTGCGCCGCATCGACGAGGCCCAGGTGCAGGGGGCGGCCGGCAGCGGCCTGGCACACATGCTCGCCGAGCTGATCGAGAACGGACTGTCCTTCTCGCCGCCGGACCAGCAGGTCGAGATCCACGGGCGGCGGGTCGGCGACGAGTACCTGATCGCGATCTGTGACGAGGGTGTCGGGATGACGGAGGCCGACATGGCGGTGGCCAACGAGCGGCTCCGCGGCGACGGCGACTTCCTCACCGCTCCGGCACGGTACCTCGGGCATCACGTGGTCGGCCGCCTGGCCGCCGGGATGAACGTCCGGGTACGACTCACGCCGTCGCCGGTGACCGGGGTGACCGCCCGGATCACCCTGCCCGCGGAGATCCTCGCCGGACCCGCCCCGGTCGGTGACGACCCGGCGGCCGGGCGGCGCGCGCTGGAGGACGGTCACCGGCGCCGCGAGGTGGAGGTCGACTACGTGGTGCTGGCGGAGCGGCCGTCCGTTCCGGCGCCCCGGCGGCCGGAGTCCGAGGACGGTGTGCGTACCCGGAACGGGTTGCGCAAACGCGTGCCGCACGCCGGCCGTCCCCGCCCGGCCCCCGCCGTGGCCGTCCCTCCCGGCGATCAGCCCGTCATGGTGAGCAGCGGACCCGCCGAGGTGCGCTCCCGGATGCTCGCGCTGCGTGACGGTATCCAGCGAGGCCGGGACCGGGAACCCGGCCGGTCGCAGGCCACACCCGAGGAGATCTCATGAGCGTCGAAGCCCCCGCCGACCGGCACCAGCTGAACTGGCTTCTCGGCAACTTCGTGCACCAGACCGACGGTGTCCGCGACGCCGTCGCGGTCTCCTCCGACGGCCTGCTGATCGCCGGGTCGGACGGCCTGAGCCGGGCCGAGGCCGACCAACTCGCCGCGATCGTCTCCAGCATGGCCGGCCTGGCGCGCAGCGCGTCCCGCCGGTACGACTTCGACGGCCTGAAACTCATCATGATCGAGATGAATCGCGGCTTCCTGGTCATCTCGGTGATCGACGGCGGCAGCTGTCTCGGGGTGGTGGCCGGTGGCGACAGCGACCTCGGGCTCATCGGGTACGAGATCTCGGTCCTCGCCGAACGGTTCGGCGGCGTGCTGACCCCCGCGCTGATCGCCGATTCCCGCCAGCACCTGGCCCGATGAGCCCGGCGAGCCCGCCCGGCCGGTGGTACGAGGGTGAGGATCCGGTGGTGCGCCCGTTCATGCTCACCGCCGGCCGCACCCAGCCGATGCACGACGGCCTGCGGATCGAGACGCAGGTGCGTGCCGTACCGGCGGCGCTCTCGGCGCCGTTGCGGTTCGAGGCCCGGCGGATCGTCGAGCTCTGCCAGCGGCCCACGTCGGTCGCCGACCTGGCCGTGGCGATCGGCGTGCCGCTCGGCGTGGTCCGGGTCATCGCCGCGGACCTGATCACCCAGGGCTACCTGCACCTCCCGGAGCAGCCGGCCGAACTCAGCGTCACCCTGATCGAGAGGATCCGTGATCGTGTTCGGGCGCTCTGAGCCGTCCTCGCCGCCGGTAGCCGTGAAGATCGTCATCAGTGGCGGTTTCGGTGTCGGCAAGACCACCTTCGTCGGCGCCGTCTCGGAGATCGAGCCGCTGGTCACCGAGGCCGAGATGACCGAACGCTCGATCGGCATCGACGACACCTCCGCCGTCACCCAGAAGACCACCACCACGGTCGCCCTCGACTTCGGCCGGATCACCCTCGACGACTCACTGCTGCTCTACCTGTTCGGCACCCCCGGACAGGACCGCTTCGCGTTCCTCTGGGACGACCTCGTCGACGGCGCCCTCGGCGCGATCGTCCTGGTCGACACCCGCCGCATCGAGGACTGCTTCCCGGCCGTCGACTACTTCGAGGAGCACGGGATCCCGTTCGTCATCGGGGTGAACGCCTTCGACGGCGCACGCCGGTTCGACCCGGCGGAGGTCCGCGAGGCGATCGGCGTGCCCGGCGAGCTGCCCCTGCTGGAGTGTGACGCCCGGCGCCGGGAGTCGGTCAAGGGGGTGCTGGTGGCGCTCACCGAGCAGATCCTCAGCCGGCGTCTCCAGCGGGCCGGTTGAGTCTGCGGTAGATCGGGGCCAGCTGTTTGTGCAGGCTGGTGTAGGTCGTGTAGATCTCGTCGTAGCGTGCCCGGTCCGGCCCCGGCGTGTACACGTGGTCGTTGCGCGCCAGGTCGGAGATCTCCGGGAAGTCGATCAGCCCGGCGCCGACCGCGCCGATCCACCCCGCACCGCGGGCGTTCACCGTCACCGGGTCCGCATCGCGGCGGATCTCCACGCCGAGTACGTCCGCGAAGATCTGGCACCAGGAGTTCGACCGCGCCGCGCCGCCGGTGATCACCAGGGACGAGGCCGGCGTGCCGAGGAATTTGTCGACCGACTTGGCCATCCACCTGGTGTTCAGCGCGACGCCCTCGAACACCGCCCGCAGCAGGTGCGAGCGGGTGGTGTTCAGGGAGATGTTGAGGAAGCCGGCCCGCAGGTTCGGGTCGTCGACCGGCACCCGCTCGCCGTACAGCCACGGCATGTAGAGCACGCCGTCCGCACCGGCCGGCACCGACGGGATGATCTTGTCGAAGGCGTCGAAGATGGTGCCCTCGTCCCTGCTGACGTGCCCGGCCGAGACCAGGGGATCGTCGAACTCCACGATCTTGTCGCGGAGCCAGGTGAGGTTCGCGCCGGCGGTCGCCTGCAACGCCGTCATCAGATAGCGGTCCGGAATCGCGCAGGGGATCGACGCGATCCCGGTCGTGATGTCGGTCTTCTTCCGCGGGACGTGCGCCGCGATCCACGACGAGGTGCCCAGGTAGAGGTGCGGCTCGTTGTCGCGGACCGTACCGGCGCCGATCGCGGCCGCGGTGTTGTCGATCGCACCCGCCACCACCCGCACCGACGCGGGTAGTCCGAGGTGATCGGCGGCCTGGGGGGCGAGGCTGCCGATCACCTCGGTGCACTTCACGATCGGCGGGAACTTGTCCCGGTCGATCCCGCTGGCGGCGACCAGCTCGGGGGCGTACCGGATGTTCGCGGCATCCCGGTTGTCGGTGACCCACGAGGTGAGGATCGAGTCGACGGTCGCCACCGTGCGGCCGGTGAGCTTCAGGTTGATCCAGTCGAGGACGTTCAGGAACGTCGCGGTCCGGTCGTAGATCTCCGGCATGGTGTCCCGGACCAGCAGCATGTGCGCCGCCGGGTCCTTGCCGGTGACCGACGGCATGCCACCGGTCAGCCGCAGCCAGCGGGCGATCTTCAAGACCGACATGCCGGAGTACGCCGGAAAGCCGCCGAACTGGCGCCGCAGATGGTCCGCACCGCGCATGTCGAGCCAGCTGATGCACCGGGTCAGCGGCTCACCGGCCGCGTCCACCGCGATCGTGCCCTCGCCCTGGGTCGAGGAACAGATCGTGGTCACCGCGCGCAGGTGCTCGGGGTACGCCCTCCCGAGGTCCGCGACGACCTCGGCGAGCGCGTCCCACCAGGCGACCGGGTCCTGCTCGGCGCCGCCGCCGGGCAGCACGTGCAGCGGGACCGGGCGCTCGGCCCACCCGGTCACCGTCCCGTCGGCGGCCACCAGGGCCGCCTTCATCCCCGAGGTTCCGAGGTCGATCGCCAGCACCTGCGGCGGTACCGCCACCTAGACTCCCTCCACCAGCGCGAAGACCTGGTCGAACCGGGCCAGGGCGTCGTCGATGACCTCGTCGGTGTCCGCCATCGAGGTGTACATCCGCGACCCCGCGAGGGTGATGATGCCGTGGGCGGCGTACGCGGCGCCCATCTGCTCCATCAGCTTCTTGCGGCCCTTGTTCTCCTTGAGCAGCTTGATCGGGTTGCGCATGTCCAGCAGCATGACGCCGCTGGACTCGAGGTGCACGATCGATCCCTGGTTGTACGCGACGTACGGCAGACCGTACTTGTCGATCAGCTTCTGCAGGCCGCGGGTGAGCCGGTCACCGGCCCGGCCGGCGATCACCGGGGCGTTGGTGCGGGCCATCTCCTGGATCGCGAAGTACCCGGCCGCGCAGGACAGCGGGTTCGCCGACAGGGTGCCGCCGACCTGGATGTGCGCGCCGCTCTTACCGTCCAGTCCGGAACCGAAGACGCTCATCACCGCGGCCTTGCCTCCGACGCCACCGGCCATCGGGTACCCGCCGGAGACCGCCTTGCCGAACACCGTCAGGTCCGGGGTGACACCGAAGTATCCGGCGGCGCCGCCCAGTCCGGTGCGGAACCCGGTGACCACCTCGTCGAAGACGAGCAGCGCCCCGAACTCGTCGCACAGCTTGCGGACGCCGGCGTTGAAGTCGTACGGGACCGGCCGGGTGCCGGACTCCGGGCCCAGCGGTTCGACCACGATCGCGGCCGTGCCGCCCCGGGCCCGGTTCTCGATCAGCTTGCGCTTGAGGGCGCCCAGGTCGTGCGGGAACGCCTCCCGGGTGCGGCCGGTCGCGCCGAACGGGATGCCCTTGGCGTTCATCCGGTAGCTGCCCGGCACGCGCAGGCCGTAGACCATGGTGTCCGACCAGCCGTGGTACGCGCCGCCGACCTTGATGACCATCTTCTTGCCGGTGTGGGCGCGGGCGGCCCGGACCGCCGCCATCACGGCCTCGGTGCCCGACCCGAGCGACCGGTACATCTCGATGTGCGGCATGTACCGGTTGATGATCTCGGCGAGTTTCAGCTCGTACTCGTGGAAGAGACCGGTGACCGGGCCGCTCTCCTTGATCACCTCGGCGACCCGCTCGTTGACCGGACCGTAGTTGCTGCCCAGGATGGTCGGGCCGCCGGCCTGCAGGAAGTCGATGTAGACGTTGCCGTCCCGGTCGGTCAGGTACGCGCCCTCGGCCTTGTCGATCGCCAGCGGGAACGGGTAGTTGAACGCCAGGTTGTGCTGGACACCGCCGGGGATCCGCTTCTTGGCCCGCTCGGTGATCTCCTTGCTGGCCGTGCACTTGGTGTCGAAGTACGCGAGGACGTCGTTGAGCGCGTCGTGGCGCAGCCCTCGCAGCGGCTGGTCGACCAGGGCCTTGAGACGTCGCATGGTGTCGTCGACGTCGAGGTACTCATCGATCATGTAGCCGAGGTCGGCCGCGCCGGCGTCCGGGGCGCTATCGGAGATCTCCGGAATCGTCGGTGGATCCTCGTCGTCCGGCACCCGGATCGGCTCCACCGCGTTGGTGATCTGCGCGGCGATCCGCTTCTCGTCCTTCTTCAGCTTGCCGAAGGCGATCTCCCGGATCGTGTCCGGAATCGTGTAGACCTTGCCGGCCTCGGTGGAGAGCGCCATCAGGTAGGCGATCGACACCTTCTCCAGCAGCGCCATGTTGAACACCGCCCGGTCCGGGTCGGTGCCCAGCGCCACCACACCGTGGTTGGCGATGATGAACGCGTTGTCGCCGCTCGCCACCTTCTTCTGCACGTTCTTCGCGAGGAAGCCGGTGCCCGACGGCGCGTAGTCGATGATCGCGACCTGCTTGCCGAGGAAGCGCACCTGCTCGTCGGTGAGCGCCGGGATCGGCTTGCGCAGGAACGCCAGCGCCGACGCGTACGGCTGATGGGTGTGCACGATCGCGTTGACGTCGGGACGCTCGCGATAGACGTTGGCGTGCATCCCGCACTCGATCGACGGGACCAGACCGCCGGCGCCGTCCGGGTCGGGCACGTGCTTGCCGTCGAAGTCGACGACGCAGATGTCCTCGGCGCGCATCTTGTCGTAGTCGTAGTTGCTGGGCGTGACCGCGTACAGCTTGTGGCCGGGGATCCGGACCGAGACGTTGCCCTCGGTGGCCTTGAGATAGCCGCGTTCGAGCATCGTCCGGCACATGTCGACGACGTGCTGACGTGACAAACGGTGTTTCACAGGCGCAGTCCGATCCTTCTACAGCGGGTGACCAGCCTCATCGTCGTCCGCGGTCGGCGACAAAGCACCGTATTCGAGCCAGCAAGAAGCGACCGTACCTTTATCACCGGGTGACAAAATCGCCTGCGATGACTCCTCCCTGGCAGCGCCTCACCCCCGACCTGGCGGACGCGATGCGGCCCCGGCTGCCGGCCGCCGTGCGGGCCATCGCCGACGCCGTCGGCGAGACCGCCCCCGAGGCCGCCGGTGCGAAGTACGAGCGGGACGTCCGGACCGCCGTACGGGTCGCCCTGGAACGCTTCGTCGACCTGGCCGGCACCGCCGAGCCGGCGCTGCCGCCCCCGATCCGCGAGGTGTTCGTGGCGCTCGGCGCGGCCGAGGCCCGCGACAACCGCGGCCCGGAGACACTGCTGGGCTCGCTGCGCACCGCGGCCCGGCTGCTGCTGCGGACCGCTTCGCACGCCCTCGCCGAACTGCGCCCGGTGACCGTCGACGAGCTGATCGACCTGTCCGACGCGACGAGTGCCTTCGTCGACGAACTCGCCGCGGCCTGCACCGACGGCCTGGCGAGGCAACTGCGGGAACAGGCCGGTGAGGGCGAACGCCGCCGCCGGCAGGTCGCCGACCTGCTGCTGCGCGGCGGCGCCCCACCGGACGTGGCCCGCGAGGCGGCGGCCGGCATCGGCTGGCCCGGCTTGGACACCGTCGTGCCGGTGCTGCTCCCGCCGGACCAGGCCCGCGACGCCCGGTTCCGGTTCGGCGCCGACGGCGTGGTCGCCGAACGGGCCGGTGACGCGGTCCTGCTGCTGCGCTCCGGCCCGCGGGCCGAACGCGCCGCCCTGACCGAGGCGCTGACCGGCCGGGACGCGGTGGTCGGCCCAGCCCTGGGCTGGGTCGAGGTGCCGGAGGCGGTCCGGCTCGCCGAACGCGCCGCCGAACTGGTCGGCACCGGAGCGGCGCCGGTCTTCGTCGACGACCACTTCGCCGCCCTGGCCCTGCGCGGCGAGCCGGGCGCGATGGCGGTGCTCTCCGCGCGGCGGCTGGCCCCGCTGGCGGGATTGCGGCCCGGCCAGCGGGAGCCGTTGCTGGTCACGCTGGAGAGCTGGCTGCGGAACTGGGGATCGCGGACGGCGGTGGCGGCCGAGTTGTTCGTGCACCCGCAGACCGTCAGCTACCGCCTGAACCGGTTGCGCGACGCGTTCGGCGACGATCTGGACGACCCGGCCGCCCGGTTCGAACTGCTGCTGGTGCTCGCGTTCAGCCGCCCCCGCCCAGCAGCCCCTTCGTGAGCTGCAGGGACAACCGGCCGCGGAGCAGACTGTCGCCGGGGTCCGCGCCGGACGTACACCGGGCCAGCACCGTGTCGAACTGCTCACCGGCCCCGGCCCACTCGGCGGCGGCCTGCGGCACCGGCGGCGCGGGCAGCCGGGCGGCCGTCGCGCGGGCCTCGCCCAGACGCCGGCACCCCTCGGTGATCCCGGCCGCGTCGTGGCGGGCCTGAGCCTCGTCGAGCGTGGTGGCCGCGTCGTCGAGCGTGCTCATCGCGTCCCGGCCGCCCTCCTGCAGCCAGGTCCGGACCATCGGGCCGGTGAACCCGGCGGCGATCGGGCGTCCGGACACCGCGTGGTTGGCGAACGGCACCGAGATCAGCGCGATGAAGGCGAGCACGACCGGCACCGCGGCCACCCGTGACCAGGTGCCGGTGAGGTCCCGGGCAGGCTCGGCGGACGACACGGCCCGCACCGGCGTGACCGGTCGCGGGGCGCCCAGCAGGTGCGCCACCAGCAGGGCGATGCCACTCGAGGCGGTGCCGGTGACGCCCACCGTCAGCAGGGTACGACTGAACACCTCCCCGCCCGGCCACTGCCCGCAGCCCTGCAACCACGGCAGGCAGTTCGCCGCCACGTCGTTGACGACCAGCATCAGCAGGCCGAACGCGCCGGTCAGGTAGGCCGCGTACAGGGCGGGCAGCGCCGTCCCCGGTCCGCCCCGGCGCCGCACCCGGAACGCCGCACCGGCCTGCACCAGACCGGTCAGCAGCACCTGCCACGACGCCAGGACCAGGGCGAACGTCGTCCGCTCCGGTTCGCCGGCGGGCGCCATCAGGACCGCTGCACTGCGCAGCAGCAGGTCCAGCGCCAGCAGGACCAGGCCCGCGGTGAGACCGGTCCGGGTGGCCCGGGTGATCATGCCGACCGGCCAGGACCGGAACCGCCCGCCGCCGGAGAGCAGCAGCGGGGCCAGCCAGATCAGCACCGCCGCGACCTGCGCCGGCAGGTCGATGGCGATCACCGCGGACGGGACCTGCACCAGCAGGTGCGGCAGCAGGCCGGCCCAGCCCCAGCCCAGCCCGTCGACCTGCGAGCCGACCACGCGGACCACCGCGATCAGGTCGGGCAGGTCGTCGCGCCACGTCGGGTCCGGCCACCAGCCGGCCCAGCCGGCGAGCAGCAGCGCGGACAGCAGGCCGGTGCCGATGATCGGAACCCGGAGACGGCCGTCGCGCCCGGACCGCAGCCAGCGGTCGGCGTCCGCGTACGCCCACAGCACCGCGAACGCGACCAGCACCATCACGGTCGCCTGCACCACCACGCCGACCGTGCCGGTGGCCGGCAGCCGCGGCGTCAGGAACTCCAGCCACGCCGCGAGCGGCAGGCCCACGCCGGCGGCCAGGCCGATCAGCACCAGCCGGGAGCCGGACCGGTCCCGCAGTCGGGCGTAGCCGGCCAGCCGCCAGCCGAGCACCGCCACGAACCCGCCCATCGTCGCGGCGAACACCAGCAGCAGGCCGGTGACCAGCACCGGGGTGCCGGAGAAACCGAGCAGGAAGAGCGGCACCTCGAGACTCTTCACCGCCAGGCCGGTGGCCAGCCCGGCCGCGACGACCGCGCCCACCGACGGGGTGAGCAGGCTGACCGGGTCGGCGAGCGCGTGCAGCCGCGCCCACGGTGACGGGAGCGTCAGCGCCGGGCCGGGCCGCCACCGGATCCGGCGCGGGGCGAGAGCGGCCTGCCGCAGCGAGACGGCCGCGTGGTCGTCCACGAGCGCCGCGCGGGCGTCGGCGGCGAACTCCCGGGCGCGCAGCGCCGCGTTGCGGACCAGCAGCATCAGCACCAGCAGGAGCACGACCCGCCACCAGGCGATGTCACCGAACCCGGCGGTGACCGCCGCGGCCCGCTGGCCGTCCGGCGCGGTCCACACCCCGGCGAACACGGTGACCAGCAGCGTGGGCAGCAGCACCAGCACCAGGAAGACCCGCCACAGGACCACGGTGAGACAGGCGAGCGAGACGTCCCCGTTGCGCACGTGCGCGAGCTCGTGCAGCACCACCGAGCGGAACCGGGGACGATCGGTGTCCCAGAGCGCGATCAGCCCGGCACCCAGGCTGATCCGGGTCCGCTTGCTGCGCCCGTAGGCCTGCCCGGCCGGCTGCGTGGTCGTCGGGTCGATCATGAAGAGCGGCGCCCGGCGCAGACCGGCCGTCCGGCAGAGATCCATCAGGTAGGCGTGCAGCTCCGGGTGGCCGGACCGGGAGACCGGCGTCAGGCCGCGGCGGCGTTCCACCATGTCGGGGTACGCGACCCAGAACGCGACCGTGACGGCAAGCAGCAGAGCCAGCACCGCGGTCACGGCCAGTACCAGGCGCGTCGCCGTGTCCGCGAAACAGTCGTCGAACGCCGGGTAGGCCGCGGCGTCCACGGTCACGGCGAACAGCCCGGACCCGGTGGCGCAGGAGTAGAACACCCGGTCGGCCCCGGTCACCCCGCCGACCGTCATGATCAGGAGCTCGACCGAGGTGGCCAGGGTGAGCAGCACCAGCACCGCGAACCGGATGCCGGCGTCCGACGGCAGCCCGAGCACCAGCCTGCGGATGTCGTCCTTCTGCTCCCGGCTCACCTCCACGGCCACCGGCTTGCCTTACCCGTCGTGACGTACCCATTCATGTCGGTGATGGTAGGCGTAACCCTCGACAATGGATGTCACAGTTCTTACCCAGGCCCTAGGCGGGCGGGATGTTGTGGTTCAGGCGGAACAGGTTGCCCGGGTCGACGCGCCGCTTCAGCAGGCGCAGCCGGCGGTAGACCTCCGGCGGGTAGGCCCGGCGCACCACGTCCGGGTCGGTGTCGGCGATGCTCAGGAAGTTCGGGAACAGGCCGCCGGTGCACCACGGGCGCAGCCGGTCGATCACCGCGGCCTCGGCCGACCGGACCGCCGCCGCCTGATCCGGACCGGCCATCCCGACCATGAACAGGGTGAACGCCGCGTCCCGCTGCGCGACCGCGTTCGGGTGCCGCGGCGGGCACGCGAGCGCGCCGCCCAGGTGCCGGATCTCGGTGACCGCGATCGGCGACCCGGTTCCGGGCCCGGCCGTGGCGAGCAGGGCGTCCACCGTATCGGCGGTCAGCTCACCGAGCAGCGCGGTCCGCTCGACCGCGGGCACCGGCGTGACCGGGTCGGCGTGGATGGCGCCGAACGCGGTGTACGGCTGATCACTCACGGCGTCGAGCACCGGCGGGGCGATCGCGCGCAGCGGGCGGACCAGCGCGACGCCCTCGGCGGGGGAGCCGGTCCAGGCGATGCGCACCGCCACCGTCGGCCTCCCGCGCAGGGGCGCGGGAACGTCCCCGGCATCCGGCAGATTCTGCAGGGCGACCGACGAGGACATCGCGTCGGGCACGGTCCGGATCCATTTCCGGTACGCGTGAAGCACCGTCCTGGCATGCGCCCCGTCGTAGTACAGCGCCCCGCCGTAGAAACCGGTCACCGGGAACAGGGCGAACTCGATCGCGGTGACCAGGCCGAAGTTGCTCTTGCCGCCGCGCAGCCCGAAGAACAGCCCGGGGTCGGCGTCCGGGGTGACCGTGGTGAGGCACCCGTCGGCGGTGACCACGTCGATCGCGCGCACGTGGTCGGCGGCGTACCCGAACCGGCGCCCGAGGGTGGGGCTGAGGCCGCCACCAAGCGTGTAGCCGACCACACCGACCGTGCCGGAGGAGCCGTTGAGCGGGGCAAGCCCGTACGCCGCGGCCCGGTCCACCACCTCCTGCCAGCGGACACCGGCCTCGACCCGGGCCACCCGCCGCCGGGCGTCCACGGTCACCCCGCGCAGGGCCCGGGTCGACACCAGGATCGCGTCCGGTCCGATCGGGACCGACGGCTGATGCCCGGTGGCCAGCACCGCGATCGGGGCGCCGCGCCGGGACGCCAGCCGCACCGCGTACCGGACGTCGGTGGCGGTCTCGGCCGCGACGACCAGACCGGGCGCCGGAATCTGCGCCAGATCGAACGGCGCGACCTCGGCGGCGTACCCCGGATCGCCCGGGCGAAGGAGACGGCAGTGCGGGCCGGCGGCGTGCGAAGTCGCCGCGATGAGCGGGCCGGCCACGGCGCCCGCGCCGATGGCCAGGAGAGAACGTCGATCCACGTGAATCATGATGAGGCCCTGCTCAGGGTGGGTGTGCCGTTCCGGGAAACCGTCCTCCTATATCGCTGGGTAGGGTCCGGGATCCGGCTGTGGCGGGATCCGCCGGAGGGCCTCGGGCCGCGAGACTTGCCGGCATGTCGAACTATCACCGCCTCGCCCGTACCGAGGCCCACCGCTGGTGGCGTCCCGTGCTGGGCACGCTGTTCATCGCCGCCTCCACCGCGGTGCTGGTCGTGGGGGCGGTACTGGCCATCGCCCTCGCCGCCCTCATCGCCGGCCGCCCCGAGGACGCGGACGGCATGCCGACCTTCGGGGAACTGCCGGACCTGGCGTTCGGGTTCCTGAGCGTGGCGATCATGCTGCCGCTCACCCTGCTGGCCGCCCGCTGGATCCAGCGGCGCCCGGCCGGGACGCTCTCCTCGGTGACCGGGCGGCTCCGGTGGCGGTGGCTGCTGGCCTGCCTGCCGGTGGCACTGGCGGCGATCGTACTGTTCATGGCCGGGGGCCTGACCCTGGCCGGGACGACCGGCGAGGACATCGGCATGGACGATGCGCTGGCCGGCTGGATGCCGTTCCTGACCGCGATGGGCGTGCTGCTGCTGGTGGTGCCGGTGCAGGCGGCCGCCGAGGAGTACGTCTGCCGCGGCTGGCTGGTGCAGGCCCTGGGCGTCTGGTTCCGGTCGCCGTGGCTGCCGATCGCGGTGCAGGCGCTGGTCTTCGCGGCGCTGCACGGCTGGGGCACCCCGTGGGGCTTCGCCGACCTGGTGGTGTTCGGCGTGGTCGCCGGATACCTGACCGTGCGGACCGGTGGACTCGAGGCGGCGATCGCCCTGCACGTGATGAACAACCTGGTCAGCGCCGGCCTGGCCGCGGCGTTCGGTCAGCTCGGCCTGGACGAGACGGCGGCCGACATGCCGTGGCAGATGGTGGCGGTGGACGTGCCGGTGCTTCTCGCGTACGCCGCGGTGATCCTCTGGATGCACCGGCGCCGGACCGACACCGAGACGGCTCAGGCGCCCGAGGTCACGTACTCCAGCACGATGTCGCCGATCATGGCGCGGTAGTGCTCGCGGCGCTCCGGATCGAGCATGTCCCGCTGGAAGATCGCGTGGAAGGTGTGCCGGTTCGCGATCCGGAAGAAGCAGAACGAACTGATCAGCATGTGGACGTCGATCGGGTCGACGCCGCCGCGGAACCGTCCGGTGGCGTGCCCGCGTTCCAGGATCCGGGTCAGCGTCTCCAGCGCCGGGTTCGCCAGGCCGGCCAGGATCGCGGACCGGGTGATGTGCCGGGCGTGGTGGATGTTCTCGATGCTGACCAGGCGGATGAAGTCGGGGTGCGACTCGTGGTGGTCGAAGGTCAGCGCGGCCACCCGGCGGATCGCGTCGGCCGGGTCCAGGTGCTCGACGTCGACCTGGCGCTCCCGCTCCCGGATCCCGGTGTAGGCCCGCTCCAGCACGGAGATGTACAGCTTCTCCTTGCTGCCGAAGTAGTAGTAGATCATCCGCTTGGTGGTGCGGGTCTTCGCCGCGATCTCGTCGACGCGGGCGCCCGCATACCCCTTGTCGGCGAACTCGCCGGTGGCGACCTCGAGGATCTCGGACTGTGTCCGCGCGGCATCCCTTTCGGTCACGTCGGCCCTCCCTGGTCGCCCTGGGACCGACTGTAGTGCCAGCGGGATGCCGCGCCGGTCTCAGGTCCGGTCGGCCATGGCCTGATCGTAGGACGGGTACCCGAGCAGCCCGACCAGGTTGCCGGTGGCCCGGTCGAAGGCCTCGGCGATGTCGTCGTCGAAGTGGCGCCGCCAGTCACCGGCCTCGCCCTTGCGGTAGTGCGACACCCCGCCGGTCCGTTTCCGTTCGTCCATCCGGCGGAACGAGTACCGGTCGAGCAGGGTGGCCATCTCGTCCGGCGGCAGGGTGATCCCGCAGTGCCGCATCAGCCGGTCGACCGACGCGGCCTGCTCGTCACCGGTCAGGTCCTCGTACCGGAACAGGCGGATCGTGCCGGTGTCCGGCCCGGCCACCCAGGACCGCAGGGACCGGAACCGGCCCTTCGCCGCCAGGTCGTCGATCAGGTGGAGCAGGCCGTCCTTCTCCGAACGGGCACGCAGTTCCCGGCGTACCTCGAGGACGTCGCCCATCGGCGCGTGCGAGTCGCGGGTGGAGAAGTAGCTGGAGACGACCATGTCGCGGGGGTCGCGGAAGACGAAGAACGCGCGATGCCCGGCCGGCTTCGGCAGCTTCTCGAACCGTTTGCGGGAGATGAACAGCGACAGCGCGATACGTCGTGGTGGACAGACCCACGGCTCGTTCCAGTCGTGGCCGTAGAAACGCGGGTCGTAGGTGAGCAGGCCGGACCGCCGGTAGACGATCGGGTCGCTGAACAGCGCCTTCATCCATTGACTGGCGGTCTTGCGGACCGCGCAGTGGTAGATGTTCGTGAACTCGCAGGGGGACTCCACCGGCGTGAACAGCCGCAGGCGGGCGTTGTGCGACTCGAGCATCGCCCGGCGGGCCAGGACCCGCAGGGATTCCGGGGCGTGCTGTTTGGCATACATGACTGAGCGTTTGAGCATCGTCCGGACTCGTCCTCTGGGGGTGGGCGGTCGGGGCATCTCGCAACGGATCTGTTGACGGATGTTACAAGACTGTCAATGAATACGGGGTGAACGATGGTCGATCTGTCCGGCTGGTGATCGCGCACAACGGCCACCGCGGGTTTTGGCGGTGAGCGACTATCGCGGGCACCGGCGCGCTTGTTCTCCTTTGTTCCCATCCGAGCACCGGGAGGGCGCATGGAAGAGGCGGCATCGTCCGGGATCACCCGGCGAACGGCATTGACCGTGGCGGGCGGTGTGGCCGCCGGCGCGGTCATCGCGAAAGCCGCACCGGCCTACGCGGCCACCGACGCCGACGCGATCGTCGTCGGGCACGGACTCGCCGGACTGGTCGCCACGTCGGAACTGGTCGCGGCCGGCCGCAAGGTCCTGCTGCTCGACCAGGAACCGGAGGCGAGCCTCGGCGGGCAGGCGTTCTGGTCGTTCGGCGGACTGTTCTTCGTCGACTCGGTCGAGCAGCGGCTGATGGGCGTGCAGGACTCGTTCGACCTGGCGTGGCAGGACTGGCTCGGCACCGCCGGCTTCGACCGCGGCGTCGACGACCCCACCGGCCAGGACCACTGGGCCGCCAAGTGGGCGCGGGCCTACGTCGAGTTCGCCGCCGGCGAGAAGCGCTCGTGGCTGGCCGGCCTGGGCATGCAGTGGTTCCCGGCGGTCGGCTGGGCGGAACGCGGTGGTGGCCTGGCCGACGGGCACGGCAACTCGGTGCCCCGCTTCCACGTCACCTGGGGCACCGGGCCGGCCGTGATGGAACCGTTCGAGAAGAAGGTCCGGGCCGGTGTGGCAGCCGGCAAGGTGGTGTTCAAGTTCCGCCACCGGGTCGACGGACTGGTGACCACCAACGGCGCGGTCACCGGCGTGCGCGGTGCCGTTCTGGAACCGTCGACGGCAGCCCGCGGAGAACCCAGCTCGCGCACGGTGACCGGCGACTTCCAGCTGAACGCCCCGATCGTCATCGTGACCTCCGGCGGCATCGGCGCCAACCACGACCTGATCCGCCGCAACTGGCCGGCCCGCCTCGGCAAGGCCCCGGCCGCCATGATCACCGGCGTTCCGGCGCACGTCGACGGCCGGATGCTGGCGATCAGCGAAGCGGCCGGCGCCCGGATCGTCAACCCGGACCGGATGTGGCACTACACCGAGGGCCTGCGCAACTGGGACCCGATCTGGCCCGGCCACGGCATCCGCATCCTGCCCGGCCCGTCCTCGATGTGGTTCGACGCCACCGGGAGACGGCTGTCCGCACCGGACTGGCCCGGATACGACACGCTGCACACCCTCGGCACCATCACCGGCAGCGGATACGACTACTCCTGGTTCGTGGCCACCCAGGAGATCGTCGACAAGGAGTTCGCACTCTCCGGCTCGGAACAGAACCCCGACCTGACGAACAAGGACATCTGGCTGCTGCTGTCCCGGATCTGGCAGACCCCCGAACCGATCCGCAAGTTCCAGCAGTACGGTGCCGACTTCGTCAAGGCGAACACGCTTCCCGAACTGGTCACCGGGATGAACCGGGTGGCCGGCTCCAACCTGATCAAGCTGGAGTCCCTGAAGGCGCAGATCGAGGCCCGGGACCGGGAGATCACCAACAACTTCAGCAAGGACGCCCAGGTGATGGGGATCCGCAACGCGCTGACCTACCTGGGCGACCAGATCAGCCGCACCGCATCGGCCCACCGCATCCTGGACACGGCCAAGGGCCCGCTGGTGGCGGTGAAACTGAACATCCTGACCCGCAAGACGCTGGGCGGGCTGCAGACCAACCTGCAGGGACAGGTCCTGGACGCGGCCGGCAAGGCGATCCCCGGCCTGTACGCGGCCGGCGAGGTGGCCGGCTTCGGCGGCGGGGGAGTGCACGGGTACCGCTCGTTGGAGGGCACCTTCCTCGGCGGCTGCCTCTTCTCCGGACGCCAGGCGGGCCGGGCCGCGGCCGCCGCCCTCTGATCGGTGGAACAGGCCGCTGTCGTGGGTGACGACGGCGGCCCGGGTGCGGTCGTGCACACGCAGACGAGATTCGGGAGAACCGCCACAGCCCTCCTCGGTACCGCGAATAGGTGGTTTCTACCTACGCGGAGAGCGCCGTGGGCCGGGGATGCTCAATCACGTCAAACGGACCGGCGCGGCACCGCGCGGATCAGCGCGACCGCAGCCCGTCACCCGCAGCTCAAGGAGAATCAGCCATGTCTGTTCCTCGTATCTCCCGCCGGATCGCCGTCGCGGGCGCCGTCCTGGCCGCCACGGTGGGGGCGGGCGCTGTCGTGAGCACCGCCGCCTCGGCGGCTGACACGTCGACCGCCAAGCACGCGAGCAGCGGTGCGCACCACCAGCAGGTGCCGGCCGTGGCCTCGGCGTGGGCGGCCGCCTGGAACGGCAGCGACCCCCAGCGGCTGGCGCGGCTCTTCACCAAGGACGCCACGTACACCGACAACGCCATCGGGTTCACCGCCACCGGGAAGGCCGAGATCGCCGGCTGGAAGGAGCGTACGGATCTGCTCATCTCGGATGTGCGCATCGAGGTGAAGCAGGCGTTCCGTAGCGGCGACCGGGTCGCGATCGAAGCGGTCTACTCGGGGAAGCTCTTCGGGGCGCCCAAGCCGTTCGCGGTGCCCACCACGACCATTCTGGAACTCCGCGGTGGGCTCATCGCCAGCGACACGGACTACTACAACCTGGCCGCGGTGCTCGCCCAGTCTGGTCTGCCCGCGGACTGGACGCCGCCGCAGCCCTCCTGAATTCACGTCTTCGCCCCCGTGGATCGATGAGGTGGCCGTCCGGCTTCGCTCGGCGGCCGCCTTTCGCGATCTTGACATCGATGTACGGCCTGACTACCTTCCCTCAGTTATGGTGCCTAACTCAAGTTAGGAACCATAACTTCGGCCCGTGTTCGGGTCGCAACGAGAGGTCGGTGTCATGCGACTGGTCGCCCGTCAGTCCGAGTCGGTCGAGCTCCGTCGGATCACGGAGGCCGGCTCACGCGGTGACGGAGCGGCTGTCCTGCTGCTCGGCGAAGCGGGGATCGGGAAGTCAGCCCTGATCGAGGCTGCGATGGGGTCGGTGCGGGAATGGCTGGTCCTCCGCGCCGGTGGCACGGAGTTCGAGAGCGACCTGCCATACGCGGCGTTGCATCAGCTCTGCGCGCCGGTCCTGGAACGGCGTCACGACCTTCCCGATCCCCAGCGGCTCGCCGTCGAGACGGTCTTCGGGCTCGGCGCCGGGCCCGCGCCGAGCCCGCTGCTGGTCGGCCTGGCCGTGCTGGGCCTTCTCAGCGTCGCGGCACGTGACCAGCCGGTGTGCTGCGTGCTCGACGACGTCCAATGGATGGACCAAGGCTCGCGGAACGCGTTGTCCTTCATCGCGCGCCGGATCGGTGCCGAGCGCGTCGTGCTGTTGTTCGCCGCGCGGGAGGCCGCGTCGGTGCCCGAACTCGGCTCCCTCACCCACCTCACGGTCGGTCCTCTGAACAACGGCGAGGCCCACGACCTGCTCAGGTCGATGAACCTGTCCGGCCTGGACGAGGTGGTCCTCGACCGGGTCCTCGCCGAAGCCGCCGGCAATCCGTTGGCGCTGCTGGAGTTCGCCCGGTACGCGGGATCGATGGGACTGCCGGGGACGGACGTACGACCCGGTTCCACCGTCGTGCACGCCCTGGAGGACCGGTTCATCCGCCGCTTCCGGCAGCTGCCCCCGGAGGCACAGGCCATCGTCGTGCTCGCCTCGGCGGAGCCGCTCGGCGACCTCGGCCTGCTGCGCCGGGCGGCGGTGATCCGGGGACTGCGGACGTCCGCGCTGGAACGCGCCGAGGACGAAGGGCTCGTCGTGCTCGGGCCCCGGGTCCATTTCCGGCATCCGCTGGTGCGGTCGGCCGTCTACCGGTCGGTCACCCCGGGCCTACGGCGTCAGGCGCACGCGGCCCTGGCGAAGGCGACCGATATGAGCATCGATCCGGACCGCCGGGCCTGGCATCGGGCCAACGCGGTCGCCGAGAGTGACGAGGAGGTCGCCCTCGAACTGGAGCAGTCCGCCGACCGGGCTCAGCGCCGCGGCGGCCTCGTCGCCGCGGCCGCGTTCCTGGAACGGGCCGGACGGCTGACCCCCGAGCCGTCCGGCCAGGCTCGCCGGCTGATCGAGGGCGCCCGGCTCCGGCTGCGAGCGGGCGCACCGGCCGAGGCCGGGCGCCTGGTGGACGAGGTCGAGCGGCGGACCCTCGAAGCGCCGGAACGCGCGGCTGTACGCCTGCTGCGGGCCCTGATCGACTTTCATATCACGCGCAGCCCGCAGGCGGCGGCCGCGCTCGCCGACGCCGCCGCCGACCTCGGCACCGACCAGGCCCGGGAGACCTATCTCGAGGCGTTCGCGTCGTTCATGTTCAACGACAACGTCCCCGGCCGGCTCCGTGAACTCGCCGTTCGCATCCGGGAGCAGGCACCACGCCGGGAGCCGGCCCGGCCGGTCGATCTCCTCCTCGACGCCCTCGTCGACCAGATCCTGCTACCCGTCCAGGATGCGGTCCCGGCGATGATCCGTGCGGTGGCCGCGGTCCGTGAACAGGCGAGGACCTCGACCGCGAACCCGTGGTGGATGGAACTCGTCTGCCAGTTGTGCCTGGATCTGTGTGACGACGAGTCGATGACCGAGATCGCCGACCGGCAGGTCCAGCTCGCCCGCGGACAGGGTGCTTTCGCGATCCTGCCGCAGGCACTGCGCTACCAGACGATCGCCCGGACAGCGGTCGGCCGGTTCGACGACGCGGCCGCCTGCCTGGGCGAGGCCCGGGCGATCGACGAGGCAGCCGGCACGGTCAGCCTCGCCGGCGCGGAGCTGCTGCTCACCGCGTGGAGCGGCGACGCCGACCGGTACCGCGGACTGGGCGAGATGCTGCGCAGCCGGGTCGGCACCTTCGAGTTCACCGCCGAGTACTACGCCACCGCGGTCCTGCGTAACGGGCTCGGCGACTACCAGGCGGCACTCGACGCCGCCCTGGCCGCACAACACCGGCAGCAGCAGGGCTCGTACATCATCTGGGGTACGCAGCTGGAACTGGTCGAGGCCGCCGCGCGATCGGGACAGCCGGACCAGGCCGACCTGGCCGTACGCTGGCTGGCGGCACTGGCCCGGGCGAACCCGTCCCCGTGGGCGGTCGGGGGCGACCTGAGTGCCCAGGCCCTCGTCACGACCGGACCGGAAGCGGAGAAGCTGTACCGCGGTGCCGTCGATCAGTTCGCCCGGACCGAGTTGCGAGCCTTCTACGCGCGCAGCCGTCTCGTCTACGGCGAATGGCTGCGCCGGGCCGGCCGTCGTGCCGAGGCGCGCGTCGAGCTCCGGGCGGCCCACGAACTGCTGTCGGCGATCGGTGCACGGGCCTTCGCCGAACGGGCGGCCCGCGAACTCCTCGCGACCGGGGAACATCCACGACGTGCCGGTGCCGACCCCCTCAGCTCCCTGACCGACCAGGAGGTCCTCATCGCCGGCAAGGTTTCCGCCGGCGCGACGTCGAAGGAGGTCGCCGCCACGCTGTTCCTCAGCCCCCGGACGATCGACGCGCACCTGCGCAACATCTACCGCAAGCTCAACATCTCCTCACGCCGTCAGCTCCGTGAGCTGCCCCTGCGACCGCCTACCACGCCGACTACGTAATTCTTGCTGACGCGACGCGCTCCTCCTCCGGCGCAGGATCAGCACAGCAGATGACCCGCGGACGAAGAGGAGCAATCGTGATTACTGAAGTGGAACTGCCGGGGGCCGTCGAGCCGGAGGGCCTGGCTCTGCGCACCCGGCCGACACCGCCGGCCGGCCGCGGGCAGGCCCTGATCCGGATGGAGGCGAGCGGCGTCTCGTTCGCGGAACAGCAGATGCGCCGCGGCAAGTACTACGACCAGCCGCCGTATCCCTTCGTCCCCGGCTATGACGTCGTCGGCGTGGTGGAGAGCGTCGGCGACGACACCGGCGACGGCTCCGCCCTGGTCGGACGCCGGGTCGCCGCCCTGACGAAGATAGGTGGCTGGGCCGACCGTCTCGTGCTGCCGGTCGCCGACCTCGTTCCGGTGCCGGACGGGCTCAGCGCGGCCGAGGCGGAGGCCGTCATCGTCAACGGCGTCACCGCACGCCGCATGCTCGCCCGCACGAAAGCAACGCGGGGCGACACGGTTGTCGTGCTGGGCGCCAACGGTGGGGTCGCCTCCCTGCTGGTCCAGATGGCCCGCGTCCTCGGCATCCAGGTGCTGGGGGTCGTGTCGGCACGGCACTTCCCCTACGTACGGGAACTCGGCGCCACCCCGGTCGACCGCCACGGTGACGTCGGCGCGCAGGTCGCGCAGCTCGCACCGAACGGTGTCGCGGCCGTCTTCGACCACGTGGGTGGCCCCGGAATCCGGGACTCGTGGGCGATGCTCGCGCACGGCGGGGTTCTGGTCTCCTACGGTTCGGCCTCGACCCGCGACGACGCCGGTAACCCACGGCTGCCGGTTCTCGGCCTGATCGCCCAGCTCATGCTCTGGACCGCGCTGCCGAACGGACGGTCGGCGACGTTCTTCGACCTCTGGGCCGGCCGCCGGACGAACCCGGACCGCTACCGTGCCGAGCTGCGGGCCGACCTGGAAGCGGTCTTCCAGCAGCTCGCCGCCGGCGAGATCACCGCCCGGATCGCCCGGGCGTTTCCGCTCTCGCAGGTCGCCGAAGCGCTCCGATTCGCCGAGTCCGGTGCCGCGGCGGGCAAGGTGGTCCTGGTCCCCGACTCCCTCTGACCGGCAGCGGGTATCGCGTAGAGCATCACCACCGGCTCGAAGTCCAGGCGTCGCACCCGTCGCCCGTGACGGCCGACACAGAAGGCGGGAACTTTTCGGCGGGCACCGGCGACCAACCAGCAACCCCCACCGGTGCCCGAACGAGGAGCCCATGTCCACCATCGCCGATCCCGCCACGACCGACGTACCGTCACCGCCGGCCGGACCCGCTCGTCCCCGCACCAGCTTCGGCCCTCTGCTGCTGCGCCTGCACTTCTACGCCGGCATCCTGGTCGCACCGTTCATCCTGATCGCGGCCGGCACCGGCTTCCTGTTCACCCTGGTGCCCACTCTGGACAAGATCGTCTACAGCTCCGAGCTGACGGTCTCCTCGGTGGGGGACGCGACCCTGCCGGTGGCCGAGCAGATCGCCGCGGCGCGCGCCACGCATCCCGACGGAGACCTCCTGGGGGTACGCGTGAGCGAAGGTACCGCCACCACCCAGGTCGACTTCTCCTCCCCGGGGCTCGACGAAGCGGCCGAACTGGCGCACACCGTCTACGTCGACCCGTACACCGGTGCGGTCACCGGCCAACTCACCACCTGGTGGGGTGCGACCCCGCTGAACACCTGGCTGGACCAGTTCCACCGGGACCTGCACCTCGGATCGACCGGCACGCTCTACTCGGAGTTCGCCGCGAGCTGGCTGTGGATCCTCGCCCTCGGCGGCGTGGCCCTGTGGTGGCGGCGCAACAAGGCGAAGCGCACCGCCCGCCGCCTGCTCGCCCCGGATCTGGCCGCGAAGAAGGGTGTCCGCCGCACCCGCAGCTGGCACGGCGCTCTCGGCCTGTGGGTGGCGCTCGGCATGCTGATCCTCTCGGCCACCGGCCTGACCTGGTCCGACCGGGCCGGCGCCAACTTCTCGGCGGTCCTCGACGAGGTGAAGGGCAACCGTCCCTACGTCACCACCAGCATCGACGCCGCCCCGGCCGCCGGCCACCACGGCGGTGCGGCCGTCACCGCCCCGGTCGACCCGTTCGCCGTCGACACGGTCCTGGCCGGTGCGCGTGACGCCGGACTCGACGGCCCCCTGGCGGTCACCCCGCCAGCCGACGCCGCCAGTGCCTGGACCGTCACCCAGAACGACAGCCTCTGGCCGGTGCGCCTGGACAGCGTCGCCGTCGACGCGAGCGGCACGGTCGTCGACCGGGTCGACTTCGCCGATTGGCCGTTCCTCGCCAAACTCACCAGCTGGGGCGTCAACGCCCACATGGGCCTGCTGTTCGGCATCGCCAACCAGATCGTCCTGGCGGCCCTCGCTCTCGGCCTGGTCACCCTGATCGTCTGGGGCTATCGCATGTGGTGGCAGCGCCGCCCCACCCGCGCCGACCGTCGCGCCCCGGTGGGTGCTCCGCCGGTCGGCCCCGGCGCCTGGCAGGCGCTGCCCACCTGGGCCATCGTCGTCGGCGGCCCACTGATCTTCGGCCTCGGATGGGCCCTGCCGCTGTTCGGCATCCCCCTCGCCGCCTTCCTCGCCATCGACCTGATCACCAGCGAGGTTCGCCGCCGCAGGAGGCCGCAGATTCCGGTGTCCCCGGCTCCAGCGGGCAGCTGACCGGTTCAGATCAGATATCGAAGGTCGCCCGGCCGCTGAACACGTTTCGTGGTCCGGGCGCGAAGCCCGCCCGCGTGGTGACTTCAGGCGCCCAGGCCGCCCGTATTCACCACACCGCCACGGGTGTGGTGATTTGGGGCGTGCAGCGCGCCCGTATTCACCACACCGCCACGGGTGTGGTGATTTGGGGCGTTCAGCGCGCCCGTATTCACCACACCGCCACGGGTGTGGTGATTTGGGGCGTTCAGCGCGCCCGTATTCACCACACCCCCATCGGTGTGGTGAATTGGGGCGTCCAGCGCGCCTGAAATCACCACGCGGGCGGGCTTCGCACCCTGGCCACGAAGCGTGTCTAGTTCTGCGGGGGAGCGTCGGCCGGCCCGGAACCCCAGGTGAGGCTCGGTGTCGCGGACCGGGTGTAGACGAGCGAACCTCCGGTCCGCACCGCCGTCGCCGGAAGCCAGGCCTTGGTCCGGGGCCTGCCGTCCAGGCGCAGGTCCCGCACGTACCGGCCGTCGCCGGGGGCGTCGATGGTCAGCGACCGCCCACCGGCCAGGTGGACGACGGCGCGGGGGAACAGCGGCGTGGTCAGTGCCAGTTCGGCACGGGTCGGGACGGTCGGGTACAGGCCCAGGGCGGAGAAGACGTACCAGGCGCTCATCGTCCCGGCGTCGTCGTTGCCGGGGATGCCGCCGGTGCCGTCACCCCACTTGCCGTCGAGGATCGCGCGGACCGTCTCCTGTGTCTTGTACGCCTGCCCGAAGTAGTTGTACAGGTACGGCGTCTGAATATCCGGCTCGTTGGTCGCGTCGAACCGCGTGCTGCTCGTGGCGCTCAGGTCGAACGACCCGTCGGCCTTGCGGAAGAAGGCGTCCAGCCGTTCGGCCGCCTTCGCGGTGCCGCCCATCGCATCGGCCAGCCCGAGCACGTCGGAGTAGACCATCCAGGTGTACTGGGCGCTGCTGCCCTCGACGAAACCGGTGCCGGTGGACGGGCTGAAGCCGGGCGCCCAGGTCCCGTCGGCGTACCGGTCCCGCATCCAGCCGGTGTACGGCCCGTCCGGCGGTGCCGGGGTCGCCACCGCCGGGTCGGCCAGCTCCAGCTCGCCGAGCTGCACGATCGGCTCGCCACCGTTGGCCGTCACGTTCAGGCGGTAGTAGAGGTACGGCTTCGGGTCGGCCACCGGGTACTCGAGGGTCTGCCCCCGCTGGGTGAAGGCCTGCCCGTTCTGCGCGTCGACCACCTCCCACGTGACGCCGTCGGCGCTGCCCAGCAGTTCCCAGCTGCGCGGGTCACGGCCGGGGACGTCGTTGGCTGACGTCAGCGCGTACCCCGTGATGGTGTGTGGCTCTTGAAGTTGCGCCTGGATCCAGCCGGTGGTGGCGAAGGTGAGCCACTTGGTGCCCTTGTCGCCGTCGAAGGCCTGGACCTTGCCCTCGGAGGGGGCGTTCTCGCCGCTCGCGGTGATCGTGGCGATCTTCTCGCGGACGTTGTGGGCCAGGCCGGGATCCGCCACGGCGGCCGGGTCGAACACGTTGCGCCAGTTGTGCGATCGGTCCAGGAAGAGCCGCTCGTTCGCGTCGTCGCCGAGAGCCTTGGCCAGCCGGGACAGACCGTAGTCGGCGGCCGCGTCCTCCAGGGTCTCGGCCGCGCCACCCCAGCAGTGGCAGTCGTCGGCCGGGACGTAACCCAGTTCCAGGTACTTGTCGAGGGCGGGACGCTGCCCGACGCACTCGACGTTGCACCCGGCGTCGCTGGAGTCGTTCGCGGTGGGGACGGTCGCGGCGCGTACCAGAGAATCGAAGGCACCGCGGACGTCGAAGTTCCGGGCGCCGAAGGCGTGGATGGCCGCGACGGCGGCTGCCGACGGGTCACCGGACATGACGGCGGTCTTGCCGTGCTGCAGCAGCCAGCGGTCCCATTCGCCGTCGCGCTGACCGGCATAGTTGTAGAGCGACTGGGCGAAATCCCCGGCCATGACCGGGTCCAGCATGGTCAGCAACTGCACCTGCGCGCGATAGACGTCCCAGCCGGAGAACGTGCCGTACTGCGCCTTCTGGCCGGCGCTCAGGGTGTGTACGGTGTCGTCGGCACCCATGTACCGGCCGGTGACGTCGCTGGTCAGCGTCGGTTCGAGCTGTGCGTGGTACAGCGCGGTGTAGAACGTGCGGCGTTGCGCCTCGGTGCCGCCGCCGATCGCGATCCTTCTCAGTCGCTCGGTCCAGGCCTTCCGGGCGGCGACCGCGATCGTGTCGAAACTGCGGTTGCCGTTCTCCTTCGCCAGGTTGGCGCGGGCGCCGTCCAGGCTGACGTACGAGATCGCGACGCGCATCCCGACGCTGGTCGTGCCGGGTGCGAACGTCACGTACCCGCCGGAGCCCTTGCCCGCGACGGGCCGTCCGGTGGCGCTGTATCCGCTACCGCCGCTCGCGTCGGTGCCGCCTGGGGTGAGCACGCTGTCCTGCCAGGTGCCGGTCGTTGCGAACGGCTGGTCGAGGACGGCGACGAAGTGCAGCGTGTAGTACGCGTGACTGTTGTTCGTGCTCTGCGGCCCGCAGAAGTTGCCGGCGCTGACCGACCCGGTCACGGTACGGGTGGCAGGGTCGATGTGCACCGTCGCGTCCTCGCTGCCGGTCTCCGACATCGAGGTCCGGAACAGCAGGCTGGCCGTCTGCTCCGCGGGGAAGGTGAACCGTCCGGAGCCGGTCCGCGGGGTCACGGTCAGTTCGGCGCCCGCGCCGCTGTCCAGGCCGACGGCGTAGTAGCCCGGCCGGGCGGCCTCGTCGGCGTGCGCGAACGTGCTGGCGTACACGGCGTCGGTGGCGTCCGCGGTGGGTGACGTGGTGATGTCGCCGACCTGCGGCATGACCGGGATGTCACCGTTGGCGCCGGAGCAGCCGACGCCGCTGAGGTGGGTGAGGCTGAAGCCGCGGATCCGGGTGGCGGTGTACTGGTAGCCGCCCGGGGCCGGGGTGGAGATCTGGGTGCCGCGGGAGGTCTGCGGGCTCCAGGCCAGCATGCCGAACGGGGTGACCGCTCCCGGGTACGTGTTGCCGAGGTTCGTCGTGCCGATGAACGGGTCGACGTACCCGGCCGGGTCGTCGACGAGTGGCAGTGCGGCGCCGTGAGCTGCGGCGGCGCCGATCGTGACGGTGAGGGCGGTGCCCAGGGCCACGGCGACAGTACGGAGTCCGAACACGCATCCCCCAGTAGCGACATCGATGCCGGTCACTTACTGGAAACAACCTTGTTCGATCTTCTTCGATGTGTCAATCATGAGTGTGACGAACGCCACTGGTTGCCGACTGTTGTGATCGACATGGGGGCGGGGCGGTCGAGGTGGTGATCGCATGATCACTTGCTGTTCCCGCCCCAGGTGAGGTCGTCGGGTGCTGCCGGCGCGGGGCGGTTCGTTGGTGAGACAGTGATGACGACCGATTTGACCGCGGGCGAGAGAATCCGACCGATGAACACCGATAAGCCCACCCCAGCAGCCGAGAGCGGCACGTCCGGAACCGATGAGCCGGCCGAGCCCACGGTCCTGTTGCCGGCCGCTCCGACGGCGGGCTCCGAGCCGACAGTCGATCTGTCCGCGGCGTCCTCGTCGGAGGCCGGCTCGGAGGCGGGGGAATCGGAACCCACCGTCAATCTGACGGCGTCGGCCGAGCCCGAGCCGCCGGCCGCTCCTTCGGCGGAGAAGGTGCCCGAGCCGCCGGCCGCTCCTTCGGAGGAGGAGGTGCCGGAGCCGACCGTCGTGCTGCCCTCGCCCCGGCCCGCGCCGGACTCGGAGCCCACGGTCGCCCTGACGACCCGGCCCGAGGCTGAGGCGGAGCCCACGGTCGCGATGGCGGTCCCTGCCGAGGCGGAGCCGACGGTAGCCATGGCGATCCCTGCCGAGGTGGAGGCAGAGCCGACGGTGGCCATGGCGATTCCCGCCGAGGTGGAGGCGGAGCCGACGGTGGCCATGCCGATTCCGCCCAGCGTCGAGGCGGAGCCGACGGTTGCGATGGCGATTCCGCCCAAGGTGGAGGCCGAACCTACGGTCGCGCTGCCGAAGCCGCGGCCGGCGCCTCCGGTGGAGTCGGACGAGCCGACCGTCGCCATGCCCGCCCCGCCCAAGCCGGAGCGGCTGTTCACCGTGCCGAAGCAGCGGTCCGTCACGACCGTGGCGCCGCCGCCGGCCGAACCGACGATCGCTCTTCCGGCGCCGCCGAAGACGCCGGTCCCCGTACCCCCGCAGGCGAAGCCCCTCACCCGCCGGCGCCTCCTCTGGGCCATCCCGGCGGTGGCCGGCACCGCCCTGGTCGGCGGCACGATCGCCGCCCTGGCAGGCCGGGACGAGCCGCGGGCCTCCGCCCCCAACCTGACCGTCAGTGAACCCCCGCCGCCGCCGTCGCAGAGCCCCACCCCGGTGCCGACCACGCCCCGGCCGACGACGCCGGTGATGAAGGTTCCGGTGCACACCCTCGCGGACTTCCGCAGGATGGTGCCGGGTGACCCGTTCCCCACCGACGCGATCGCCCTGACCATCGACGACGGCCCGCACCCGGAGTGGACCCCGCCGATCCTGCGCCTGCTGGAGAAACACGGCGTCCCGGCGCTGTTCTGCATGATCGGCAACCAGGTGCTGGGTCACGAGTCCACCGCCCGTGACGTGGTCAACGACGGTCACCACGTCGCGAACCACACCTGGAGCCACCCGCTCAACGTGGCCGAACTGTCGTCCCGCAAGGCGATCAAGGAGCTGCACCGGGCACAGGACAAGATTTACAGCACCACCGATTTCGCGCCGAGTCTGTTCCGTGCGCCCGGCGGCGCCTGGTCCGACGGGCTGTCGAAATCGGTCTCGCAGGCCGGCATGATCCCGATGGACTGGACCACCGACCCGCGCGACTGGTCACGCCCCGGCGTCGGAAAGATCGTCAAGCGTCTGCTCGCCTCCGAGCCCGGCCAGATCCTGCTCTGCCACGACGGCGGCGGCGACCGCTCGCAGACGCTGGCGGCCCTGAAGACGGTCATCCCCGCGCTCCAGGCGAAGGGGCTGAAGTTCGTCGCCCTGGCCTGACCGTTCCCGGTCAACCCTTGCGGAACAGCCCCCGCGGCGCGGGAGAATGCCGGGATGAGCGAACACGCCACAGTGGACACCACGGTTCCGCATTCGGCCCGGATCTGGAACTACTGGCTCGGCGGCACGGACAACTTCGCGGTCGACAGGGCCGCCGGCGACGAGGTGATCGCCCACATCCCGGACATCCCGATCGGGGCGCGGTCCGAGCGGGTGTTCCTCAAGCGGGTGGTCCGGTTCCTCGTCGAGGACGCCGGCATCCGCCAGTTCCTCGACGTCGGCACCGGGCTGCCCTCCGCGGACAACACCCACGAGGTCGCGCAGTCCCTGGACCCGGCGTGCCGGGTGCTCTACGTCGACAACGACCCGCTCGTCATGGTGCACGCGCGGGCGCTGCTGTCCGGCACGCCGGAGGGTGTCTGCGACTACGTCGAGGCCGACCTGCGGGAGCCGGAGACGATCCTCGCGGCCGCCCGCAAGACCCTCGACCTCACCCAGCCGGTCGCGCTCATGCTGCTCGGCGTCGTCAACCACCTGATGGACGACGACGTGGCGTACGCTGCCGTCGCCCGGCTGGTGCAGGCCCTGCCCGCGGGCAGCCACCTGGTGCTCACCCACTCCACCGCGGAGATCCACGGCGAGCCGATGCTGCGGGTGATGCGGGAGACCACCGAGCGCGGCGGCACCCCGATCCGCGCCCGGACGAAGGCCGAACTCGAACGCTTCTTCGACGGCCTGGACCTGCTGGAGCCCGGCGTGGTGACGTGTTCGCGCTGGCGGCCCGACCCGGACTCCGGCGAGCCGGAGGTCTACCTGTTCGGCGGCGTCGGCCGCATCGGCTGAGCGGCGCCCTGCCGGTATCGTGAGCTGTTCGGCGACGCTTCCGGTGCAGGCTGCGGGGACGGAATCTGATGGCACGCAGGCGTACCCAAGTAATGATCTTGACGTTGATTCTTGCCGTTGCGGGATGTGCCGAGGCCGGAACCCCGGCGGAGCGGGCCACTAGCGTGAGCGCGGCACCGATCCGGACCGACCGGGAACCGATCGTCAAGCGGTTCCCGGCGCTCGGTGATTTCACCGAGGTGCACTGGCTGGCGGCGACACCCGGCGGTGACAGCCGGGTGCCCGGGCCGACCGACACGACCATCCAGGCGGTGATGGTGCTGCAGCCACAGACGGCGGAGGCGGCGGCCGGAGGTTACGAGTGGGAGCCGGCCGAGGAGGGCTGGGACGCGGCGCTCGACGCCGGGCTGCGCGAGTATCTGCCGGACGGTGCCTCCTGGCAGACCAGTGAGCAGTGGGCCGAGGAGGTACGGACCCCGCAGTACCACGGTCTGGTCCACCTGGACCCGGCCAGCGGCACCGTTGTCCTCTCCGTGACCGACTCCTGAGCCGCCTCGGTCGGTATCGTGACGGGGTCATACGGGCGGCTGGACGGTGACCTTCGTGCCGTAGTCGTGCAGCTTCATGGTGGCCCGCACCCGGGCGGTCCGGGTCCGGCCGGTTTCGCTGCCCTGGATGTCGGCCTTGATCTCGGCCGGGCGGCCGTCGTCGTCGAGCGTCACGGTCACGTCGGCGAAGCCCTCCTCGAAGTCCTCGAACGCCCCGAAGTCCAGTCCGAGGTGTTCGCAGGAGCCCGGCCCGGTGATGGCCGTCTCGCAGGAGAAGTCGAACGGTTCGCCGGAGCCGTAGACCGTCCGCGCGTAGTCGCTGTCCGCGGTGGGCAGGTAGGTCGCCGGGTCGAGGAACCCCACGTCGACCGTCGACGGGTCGCGGCTGACCGAGGTGGAGCCCGGGTCGCGGCGCGGCGATGCGGTCCAGGTCGGCGGGACGGCCTGGTCGGTTCGCACGTACACCTGGTCGGCCGTCGCGATCACCTGCTGCGGGGTGCCCGCTTCGGGTGGCGAGACGAGCTCCATCGCCAGGTCCAGCTGGTGCCCGTCCGGAACGCCCACGCCCGTGCCGACGTACGTCCGGGCGGATGTCCGGCCCGCCAGGGTGGCGCTCATGGTCACCGTGAAGTCCACTGTTTGACATCCTCGCCGCCCTAAAGGACGGCGATTCCAGCCACGCTGCGCGTGGCACGCGCGGCGTTCTGGCGGGTTACCGCTTCACTGCGTGGTGCCGGGACAAGTCCTGGTCTTACCTGCGCTCGACGGTCGTTGAAGTCCGCCTGCCCGGCGGCCTTGATGTTGATGGCGGCATTGACGTCACGGTCGTGGTGGCTGCCGCACGGGCAGTTCCACT
>NZ_BSSY01000031.1:0-72887 GCF_030269225.1 Actinoplanes sp. NBRC 101535
GCTGCGCCTTCTGGCCCAGCAGCTGCTTCTCCTTGTCACGCAGCTGCGCGGCCCGCTCGAAGTCCTGCGCGTCGATCGCGGACTCCTTGTCCCGGCGGACCTGGGCGATGCGCTCGTCGAAGTCACGCAGGTCCGGCGGCGCGGTCATCCGGCGGATCCGCATCCTCGCCCCGGCCTCGTCGATCAGGTCGATCGCCTTGTCCGGCAGGAACCGGTCCGAGATGTACCGGTCGGACAGGGTCGCCGCCGCGACCAGCGCCGCGTCGGTGATGCTGATCCGGTGATGCGCCTCGTACGCGTGCCGCAGACCCTTCAAGATCTCGATGGTGTGCGCCAGAGACGGCTCACCCACCTGCACCGGCTGCAACCGGCGCTCGAGGGCCTTGTCCTTCTCGACGAACTTGCGGTACTCGTCGACGGTGGTCGCGCCGATCAGCTGCAGCTCACCACGGGCCAGCATCGGCTTGAGCATGGACGCCGCGTCGATCGCACCCTCGGCGGCACCCGCACCGACCAGGGTGTGGATCTCGTCGATGAACAGGACGATGTCGCCCCGCGAACCGACCTCCTTGAGCACCTTCTTGAGGCGCTCCTCGAAGTCACCGCGGTAACGCGAACCGGCCACCAGGGAACCGAGGTCGAGGGTGTAGAGCTGCTTGTCCTTCAGCGTCTCGGGCACGTCACCCTTGACGATCGCCTGGGCCAGGCCCTCCACCGCCGCGGTCTTGCCGACGCCCGGCTCACCGATCAGGACCGGGTTGTTCTTCATGCGGCGCGACAGCACCACCATGACCCGCTCGATCTCCTTCTGCCGGCCGATGACCGGGTCGAGCTTGCCGTCGCGGGCGGCCTGCGTCAGGTTCGTGCCGAACTGGTCCAGGATCGTCGAGGACGCCGGAGCGGCGGACGCCTCGCCGGGTGCCGTCGGCTCCTTGCCGGCGCCGGACAGCAACTGGATGACCTGCTGGCGGACCCGATCGAGGTTGGCACTGAGCTTGACGAGCACCTGGGCGGCGACGCCCTCGCCCTCACGGATCAGGCCGAGCAGGATGTGCTCCGTGCCGATGTAGTTGTGGCCGAGCTGCAGGGCCTCCCGCAGGGAGAGCTCCAGCACCTTCTTGGCGCGCGGCGTGAACGGGATGTGCCCGCTCGGCGCCTGCTGCCCCTGACCGATGATCTCCTCGACCTGCTGCCGGACGCTCTCCAGGGAGATGCCGAGGCTCTCCAGAGCCTTCGCAGCGACGCCCTCACCCTCGTGGATCAGACCGAGCAGGATGTGCTCTGTCCCGATGTAGTTGTGGTTGAGCATCCGGGCTTCTTCCTGAGCCAGGACGACAACACGGCGGGCACGGTCAGTGAACCGTTCGAACACGACACTCACGTCCTCGCTGCGGAGCCCCACGCCCCCCGACCAGGAAACGCACACGGACGTGCGGAAACGGACAGGTGTCGCGTGCGCTGAGTCGGAGCCTCTTGGCGTTGGCGCGGGAACCGCGTGGGGGATCCCGCAACGCTCGTGCAGGCGCGCTGCTCCCCGAGATTACAACGGATCCGGCCTAGGATGAGGCCGGGAGGAACACCATGAGCGGAGTCCGTGACCGGCAGGCTGTGCCGGACCGCGCTCGCAAGCGCGCGATCAGGGCCCTCGCGGCCGAGCTGGGCGTGGCCTATTCGGTCGCTGCGCGCCTGCTCACGGCCGAGAAGCCGGTATTGCCCGCCCCGCGGCGCCCGGCCTTTCCCATCGGCGAGGATGAGCACCGGGCGTGGATGTTCGCTGCGCGCGAACAACGCACGTTCCGGGCACGGGTCAGTGACACCCAGCTGGCGACGGGCCTCCCGCTGGGCCGTGCGGCCCACCTCACCCGGCGGTTCCCGCCGCTGCGGGCCACCGGTGGGATCGGTGCGCTCTATCACGGTGACGGCCGCGAGACGGTCCTCGCGATGCTGTACGCGACGGTCGTCCACGAGACGCCGAGTCTGCTCCCGCCCGCCGACGAGTTGGCCTGGGCCGCCGAGCTGGGGGAGGAGACCGCCGTCGACGTCACCTGCGCCGCGGTCGACCGGGCGGCCCGGCACCTGCTCGACGAGGAACGCTGGCGGCTGTGGCCGAGGATCGACGCGGCCCTGACCGCCGGGGAGTCCCGCCCGGACCGGCAGGTCCGCGACGCGGCGATCACTCTCGGCCGGGAACTGCGGTCCACGAGCCTGCGCGGCTCCCTCGACGGCGCCCGGCAGACCCTCGACGCGGTGCTGGTCGAGGTGTTCGAGGCGTTGCCGCCGGGCAGCCGGGTGCCGGCGGGGTCCGGTTCGGCGACGGTGGTCGGGGTGCGGTGGGGACAGGCCGGCCCGCCCACCGGCTATCAGGTCCGCGTCGACGGCGAGACGGCGACGACGGTCCTGCCCTACCCCTGATGGTCGGGTGACCGCGCTTTCATCTTCTACCGTCCGGGGCGTGGACGTTCGCGGCGGTGATGAGGCGCCAGCGCAGCGCCGTTCCCGCGGCCGGCGTCGTCGCTCCCGGCCGGTCCCGCAGCGACCGGGCCTCGAACGACTCGTGTTTCGGTGGGCGCAGCCGCTGCGCCTGGTGGCCGCTCTCCAGGAGCAGCACACTGATCAGAACGGCGATCGAGGCGGCCGCCGTCCGCAGAATCCGGTGCGGGGAGCTCCGGCATCGGTGGGCCAGCACGAGTTGCAGGACCAGAACGAGGGCGCCGACGCCGAGGGCGGAGAAGTACACGGGTCAACCGTGCCGCCGGTGCCGCCCGGCCGATGCCACCGATGACGGATCGTCGACGGCGCCGGGCCGATTGTTGACGCCCCTGATACGCGCCCGGCTCCGGCGGGGAACTGATCGATCAGGAACGGAGAAGCCGGACCGGGCTCCCCAGCCCTAGCGTGACCTCATCGCCCCACGAAGCCGGGGAGAGACACGATGATGGGGAGAACGACGATGACGGGGAAGAACTGGATCCGGCAGAGCCACCGCTGGCTGTCGATCACTTTCACGGTGACCGTGGTCGCCACGGTCGTCGCCTTGACCCGCGAGGAGCCCGTCGTCTGGGTCTCCTACCTTCCCCTGCTGCCCCTGGCCCTGCTACTGGTCTCCGGCATGTACCTGTTCGCCCAGCCCTACCTGGCCCGCCGCCGCTGACCGGGCCCGGGCCGTCGAGCCGGCGTACGCCGCGGCGGCGGGCGGCCGGACAGGTGGACCCCGGGTCGGCGACCGTCCTCGGTGTCGGATCGGGCCGGTATGACCAGGGAGTCAGAGGTCGTCGAACGGGATCGACTCCCCGGCGTCCCGCAGCAGTGCCACCAGTTTGTCGGTGGCGGGGAAGGGGACGCCGTCGATGCCGGCGACGGGCTGGGCCGGGCAGATCGAGTTGACGGCGGCCGCACCGGTCATCAGCGGCAACTCGACCGCGTCGACCGGGCGAATGCTCCACGGTGTCCCGTTCATGGTCAGCGCCAGCTGCAACAGCACCATGGTCACGCCCTTGAGCATCGGCGCCTCCGGCCAGATCACCCGGTCGCCGTCGTAGAACGCCACGTTCCAGGTGGTGCCCTCGCTGATCCGGTTGTCCGGGCCGACGAAGAGCGCGTCGTCGTAGCCGGCCAGGCGCGCGCGCCGAACGGCGTACATGGATCCCATCGTCGCCGCGTTCTTCTGCGCCGGCCAGTCCCGCTGATAGTGGTCGGTCCGGACGTGGAGAGGCCGGCCGGCGGTGTCGTCCACCGGATCGCTCACCGAGATCAGGACGTCCGGCGCCGCCCCGCGAGCGAGTGGCGCGACGAAACCGACCCGTACCGAGGCGTCGGTCTCGGTTCCGAGCGCGTGCCGGATGAGCCCGAGCAGCCGCTGCTCGTCGTCGATGCCCATCCGGTAGTCGAAGAACTCCTCGTTGCCGTCGGACAGCCGGGCCAGGTGCAGTGCCAGACCGCGAACCGCGCGGCCGCGTACCTGCATCGAGGTGTAGTGCCCGTAGTTCACAGTCGCCAGTCGCTGGATCTCGGCGACGTCCGACGGTACCCGCCCGTTCAACTCGATGTTCAGCACGCCGTTCAGCGTAGGCGGTGTCCGCGGCGGTGGAGATCATCAGCATCGCGTCGGGCCGGCTGGACACGTTTCGCGGTCAGCCTCCGTGTGTTGATTTGGGGCGCTGAGCGCGCCCGTATTCACCACGCTCCACGACGGGTGTGGTGATTTGGGGCGCTGAGCGCGCCCGTATTCACCACGCTCCACGACGGGTGTGGTGATTTGGGGCGCTCAGCGCGCCCGTATTCACCACGCTCCACGACGGGTGTGTTGATTTGGGGCGCTCAGCACGCCCGTATTCACCACGCGGACGGGCTTCGCGCCCCCGGCCACGAGACGGCGTCTGGGCGCGGCCGCGACGCCGGTTCCCATGACGATCAGCCGGACGGTGCCGTGGCGTGCCGCTCCCGGCCACGGGACCGGGGGCTGTCACCGCGACTCAGAACGGACCTCCTGCTGGATCACGCGGGCTGTACGGCGGTCGCCGCCGCGCGGACCGCCGCTGCCGTCTCCGGCGTGTGCTCGGCGTGGCGGCGCAGGACGAACTGGTGCAGAGCCATCCATTCGGCGCTGGTCAGCGACCCGCACGCGAACGCGTCGTCGAGGTGGCCGCGAGCCTTGTCGAAGTCGGCGGCGGCCATCGCCCGGGATGCGGCGGCGTTCGCTGTCGCGCCGCTCTCCCGCCGAACCTGTGACCAGGCGGCGGCGTCCCGGTCCACCTCGGCCGGCATCCCGTTCGTGTCCAGCCACCCGGACAGCCACTGCCGGTCGGTGCCGTCGGCGCCGGCCAACTCGGTGACGTACCGCAGTGCGCCACCGGCCTCGACCCGCTCGTAGCCCGGGCCATGCTCGGCGAGCGCGAGCAACAGCCGCGCCCGGCGGATCTTCACCAGCCGGCCGGTCAGGTCCGCTGTCAGCGACTCGTCCATGTCGGCCGGCCATTCCACGTGCTCTTCCCCCGCGATCATGACGGAGAGTATGCGCTTGTCCGGTCGGCCTCAGCGCACACCGGCCGCCAGAATGCGTCCGGGCTCACGTTTCACCGACCTCATCCTCTACGGGGTACGCCTCCGCGATTACTTTAAGTAATCGGGCGGGGAAGGTGGGCGGCCCGGAACCTTGAGGAAACGGTGCCCGTAGCATCCGGTCGCGTGCGACAGCTACGACATCCGCAGTACCCACTCGTCGGGCGTGCCGCCGAGTTGGCGCGCATCGGTGAACTTCTCGACGCCATCGCGCCCGCGACGACGGCTCCGCGCGGTGCCGCCGTCGTCGTCTGCGGCGAGCCCGGTGTCGGCAAGTCGGTGCTGCTCACCGCGGCCCGTGAACTCGCCGCTGCCCGCGGGTTCCGGGTTCTGGCCTGTGCCGGTGTGCTGATCGAGTCGGATCTGCCGTACTCGGGCCTGCATCAACTGCTGCGTCCCGTCCTGTCCGGGGCCGCCGGCGACGCCCTGGGGGTCGCCCTCGGCCTCCGTGACGGCGACATTCCGGGCCTGCATCAGGTCGCGATGGCCGTGCTGGAACTGTTGACCGATCACGAGGCGCCGGTGCTTCTTCTCGCCGACGACGTGCAGTGGCTGGACCGGGAGACCACCGGTGTCCTCGCCTTCGTCGCCCGGCGCATCGCCGACGAGCGGGTCGTGCTGCTGGCCTCCACCCGCGACGCCGGCCCGGCCGGGGGCCTGCGGGAGGCCGCGGCGGACGGTCGGATCGTCCTCGGCGGCCTGGACGCCGAGGCCGCCGCCATTCTGCTGCGGGCGCATGTCCCCGGCCCGCCCGCGCCGTGGCGGGACCGGGTCCTGGCGATGGCCCACGGCAACCCGCTGGCCCTGGTCGAGCTCGCGACGGCGCTGGCACGCTCGGGGGACTTCACGCCGGCCGAGCTGCCGCTCACCGACCGGCTGGAACGTGTCTTCGGTATGCGGGTCCGTGACCTGCCGCCCGGCACGCGGATGCTGCTGCTGGCGGCGGCCCTGCACGATCGTGAGGACGAGACCGGCATCGTGGTGGCGGCCGTCCGGGCCGGCGGGCTCCCCGTCACCGCGGACGACCTGACTCCCGCGGCGGCCGCCGGCCTGCTGGAGCCGGGCGGCGGGCTGCGGTTCCGGCATCCGCTGATCCGGTCGGCGGTCCGGCACTCCGCCACCGCGGCACAGCGGCAGCGTACCCACGCCGGGCTCGCCGAGGTGCTCGCCGGGGATCAGGACCGGCAGGTCTGGCACCTGGCCGCGGCGTGTGCCGGCCCGGACGAGACCGTGGCCGCCGCGCTGGAGCGGGCCGCCACCCGGGCCGTGCGGCGGGGCGCACCGGACGCCGCCTGCGCCGCGCTCGAACGCGCCGCCAGGCTCAGCCCGGACCGTGACGACCGGGTCCGGCGCCTGATCGCGGCGGCCGACATCGGCTTCGGCGCCGGCGGCCCCCGATTCGCCAGGCTGGTCACCGAACTGGACGCCCTGGTCGTCGACCCGGTCAGCCGGGCCCGCCTCGAGTTCTGGCAGCAGGAGCTGCTCCGGCAGGACTGGAGTACGGAGGAGGCGGTGATCGCCACTGCCGAGATGGCCCTGAGGCTGCACGCCGCGGGCCATCCGGAACAGGCCGTCGACGTGATCACCACGGCGGCGGTGCGCTGTTGGTGGATCAGCCCGGCGCCGCCGGTACGGCAGCGGGTGATCGCCGCGGTGCGCGACTCCGGGCTGTTGACCGTGGAGCTGATGCGGGCGTCGCTGTTGGTGCAGGTCGAGCCGGAGACGTACGCGGCCGAGTTCCTCAGCCGGCTCGCCGAGTCCGGTGACGAGGTCCGGGAGCCGCCGGACCTGATGCGGCTGGGGTTCGCGGCGTCCGCCGCCGGTGACATGTCGGCCGTCGTCGACCTGTTCGACCGGGCGACGGACGGCTTGCGGCGGCAGGGCCGGCTCGGGTTGCTGGCCCAGGCACTCGCGGCCCAGGCCTGGGCCGGGCTGCGGCTCGGCCGTCCGGAATTGACGGTCACCACCGCCGCGGAGAGTCTGCGGCTCGCCGAGGAGACCGGTCAGCCCCGGTGGGCGGTGATGGCCCGGCTCGCCGAGGCCGTCGTCGCCGGGCGACGCGGTGACCGGCCTGCCGCCGACGCCACCGCTGCGGAGGCGGAGGCCGCGCTGCTGCGTTCCGGTGTGCGCCCGCTGCTGGCGATGGTCGAGTTCGCGCGGGGCACGGCGGCTCTCGGGGCTGGTGAGTTCGCCACCGCCTTCGACCGTCTGTGGATGATCTTCGACCCTTCGGCGGCGGCGCACCAGCCGTCGGTACGCGCGTGGGCGCTGCCCGACCTGGTGGAGGCGGCCGTCTACAGCGGGCGTGTCGACCAGGTGCGGCAGGTGCACGCGGAGATGACCTCGCTCGCCGAACGGGCCGGGTGGCCGCTGCTGCGGATCGCCGTGCTGTGCACCGCCCCGCTGATCGCCGCGGACCCGGCCCCGGCGTTCGCCGCCGCCACCGCGTACGACCTCGGCGGCTGGCCGTGGCACCGGGCCCGGTTGCTGCTCGCCCACGGTGTGTGGTTGCGGCGCAAGCGCCGGATCGTTGCGTCACGGGAGTCGCTGCGGGCCGCCCGCCGGTTGTTCCGGGATCTGGGCGCGGTGCCGTGGGCGGCCCGCGCCGACGCGGAGCTGGTGGCCTCCGGCGAACGGCTCCGGGCGCGCACGGTGACCGACCGGGAGGCGCTCACCCCGCAGGAACTGCAGATCGCCCGGATGGCGGCCACCGGTCTGACGAACCGCGAGATCGGGGAACGGCTGTTCATCTCGCACCGCACCGTCCGTACCCATCTGTACCGGATCTTCCCGAAACTCGACGTGACGTCCCGGAGCGAGTTGGGCCGGGCGCTGGGCGAAAGCGGCAGATCGCCCAGCACGTACGATGCCTGACCGTGGCGCACCTGATCGGTCGAGAGTCTGAGATCGCTGTCCTGACCGAGGCGCTCGGGCGTGCCGCGGAGGGGCGCGGCGGCGCGTTCCTGCTGCTCGGCGAGGCCGGGGTCGGCAAGTCGGCGCTGCTGGCGGAGGTGGCTGGCCGGGCCCGTGACACCGGGATGCGGGTTCTCGTCTGCGTCGGCGTTCCCGCGTCCGCGGGCTGGGCGTTCGCCGGCCTGCGGCAGCTGCTGGATCCCGTTCTGGACGGTGTGGACGCTCTGCTGCCCGCCACCCGCGAGGCACTGCTGACGGCACTGGGCGAAGCCGACGCCGACGGTGTCCCGATCCAACGGGTGGCGCTGGCCGTGCTGCAACTGCTGTCGGACGCCGGCCAGCAGATGCCGGTCGTGGTCACCGTCGACGACATCCACTGGCTCGACCGGGCCACCTCCCGGGTGCTGGCCTTCGTGGCCCGGCGGCTCGCGGACGACGCCGTGCTGCTGCTGGCCGCCGGCCGCCTCGGCGAGACCGACGACAACCCGCTCGCCGAGGCGGACCTGCCGGACCTGCCGGTCAACCCGCTCGACCGGCGAGCCGCCGAGGCCCTTGTCGACAGCCGGGTGACGGGCCTGCCGCCCGCCGTCCGGGAACGGCTGCTGGCCGCCGCCGTCGGCAATCCGCTGGCACTCACCGAACTGGCGACGGTCGCCGATCGCGTCGGCGACGATCCGGCCGGGCCGGCGCTGCCGCTGACCGACCGGCTGGACCGGGTCTTCGGCGCGAAAGCACGGCGCCTTCCGGAACCGGCCGCGTCGATGGCGGCGATCGTGGCACTCAACGACGCCGACGCGGTGTCCGAGGCGCTCGCCGCCGCCGGTGCGATCACTGGACGGCCGGTGGCCCTCGACGACCTGTCGGCGGCCGAACACGCCGGGCTGATGTGGGTCACCGCCGGCCACGCGGGCTTCCGGCACCCGCTGATGCGCGCCGCCGTCGACCGGGCGATACCGGCGGAGCGGCGGCGCGCCATCCACGCCGCGCTCGCGCAGTCGATCACCACGGACGACGACCGGCGGCTGTGGCACACCGCCCTGGCGACCGCGGAACCCGACGAGGCGATCGCGGTCGCCCTCGAACACATGGCCCGGCGCCGGGCACAGCACGGCGGCGACAGCACGGCCGCGGTCGCCCTGGAACATGCCGCCCGGCTGAGCCCGGACCCGGTGTCCGCGGCCCGCCGCCTCGCCGCCGCCGTCAGCGTCTACTCGTTCACCGGACCGGGCACGTCGATCCGGCGGGTGGCCGACCGGATAGACCTGGACCTCCTCGGGCCGCTGGAGGGCGCGCTCGTGTCGGCCCTGGTGGCCACCACCGCGGTGGACCGCTGGGCGGGGCCGCAGAACCGGGTCCTGCAGGCGGAGCTGATGCTGCGGCACGGGCGCGACGACCCGGCCCGGGCGATGGAGCTGCTCAGTTCCAACGCCCTGCTGTCCTGGTGGGGCAACTTCGACGACGGCGCCCGCGAGTTCATGGTGCGGGCCGTGGACTCGCTGCTCATGGCCGACGACGCTCCCCTGCGGCTGTTGGGGGAGGCCGTCAGCCATCCGTTCGCGAGGGGTGACCGGGTTCGTGGTCTGCTGTCGGCGCGATCGCCGGCGGAACTCGGCGGCCTCGACCAGATGAAGCTCGGCGACGCCGCGATCTGCGTCGGGGCACTACCGGCGGCACTGACACACCTCAGCAAGGCCGTCACCGGGTTGCGCCACACCGGACAGTTCGCCGAACTCCTCTCGGCGCTGACACCCCAGGCCTGGGCGGCCGTCCTGATGGCCCGGCACGACATGGCGACGAACGCGGCCGACGAGGCCCTGCGGATCGCCGGTGAGGTCGCCTTCCCCCGGACGGCCATCACCGTCATGCTCGCCGCCGCGATGGTCGCCGCCCGTCGCGGTGAGACCCGGGCGGCGGGGGAGGTCGCGGCGCGTGCCGAAGCCGGGCTGGCCCATGCCGGGGCGTTCCCGCTGCTGTCCATGGTACAGCTCGTACGCGGCACGGCGGCCCTGGCCGACGGCGACCCGGAGCGGGCCTTCGCGGCGCTGCTCGAAGTCTGTGATCCGGGCGCCCGGGCTTACCAGCAGAACGCCCGGGTGTGGGCGCTGACCGACCTGATGGACGCGGCGTCGCTCTGCGGACGCCTCGACGAGGTCCGGTCGCTGCACGCGTCCTTGACCGACCTGGCCCGGCGCAGCGGTTCGCCGCAGCTGCTCGTGGCGACCGCGGCGTCCGCGCCGCTGCTGGCCGAGCCCGGGCGGGCGGGGGCGGCGTTCGACGCGGCCTTCGCGGCGGGCATCGAGCAGTGGCCGTGGCAGCGCGGATCACTGTTGCTGTCGTACGGCCGCTGGCTGCGGGTGCAGCGCCGTAAGACCGAGTCGCGGGAGGCCCTGCGTTCGGCGTACGCGCTGTACGAGGTGATCGGAGCCCCGGCCTGGGCCGAGCGGGCCGCCGCCGAGCTGAGAGCCTCCGGTGAGAGCATGGGCAGCAGGTCGCCCCGGGCCGCGAGCGCTCTGAGCCGGCAGGAGCTGCAGATCGCCTCGCTGGCGGCGCAGGGGATGACCAACCGGGAGATCGGCGAGCGCCTGTTCGTGTCACACCGGACGGTCCGTAACAACCTCTACCGCATCTTCCCGAGGCTGGGAGTGTCCTCCCGCGGGGAACTCGCGGAGGCGCTCGGGCAGCAGGGCCGGCAGTGGACAGGGTCAAATGACGTACGCGAGGAACACGCCGGTGGCCATACCTTCAGCGCATGACGTCTTCTGTCGCCGAGGGGCGGCCCCGGCTACGCCGCGTTCCGGATCCCAGCGCCGCCCAGTGGCGGTTCTCGGTCCTGGGCCCGGTGCGTGCGTGGCATGCCGGCCATGAGCTGGACCTGGGCCCGCCCCAGCAGCGCGCGGTCCTGGCGATGCTGCTGCTGCGCCGCGGGGCCTGGGCCGCCCCGGCCGACCTGGTGGACGGTCTGTGGGGTGAGCAGCCGCCCCCGGGTGCGGTCGGCGTCCTGCGCACCTACATCTCCCGGTTGCGCCGCCGGCTCGACGCCGACCCGGCGAACGGGCCCATCGTCACCACCGACGGCGGTTACCTGCTGCGGCCGGAGCAGTCCGACCTCGACGTCGACCGGTTCCGTGCGCTGGTCGCCGAGGCCGCCGCCGTGGCCGCCGAACGCCGTCACGGTGAGGCGGTGGCCCGGCTCGCGTCGGGGCTCGCCCTGTTCGGCGGCACCGCCCTCGCCGGTCTGCCCGGCCCGTACGCGGCGACGCAACGCGACCGGCTGGAAGGGATGCGCGTCGCCGCGGAGGAGGAACGGCTCGTCGCCGAACTGGAACTGGGACGCAACGCGCAGGTCCTCGCCGACCTCGGCCCGCTGATCGCGGCGGAACCGCTGCGTGAACGACTCCGGGAGCTGCAGATGCTGGCCCTGTGGCGTACCGGCCGGCCCGCCGACGCGCTCGCGGCATACCAGCGGGCCAGAATCGTGCTCGCCACCGAACTCGGCATCGACCCGGGTGCCGGGCTCCAGCGGCTGCACCAGCGACTCCTCGCCGGTGGTGGGGAACGGTCCGTGGCTGTCCGGCCCGCCCGCCCGGCCGTGATGATCCCGGCGCAGACGCCCGCCCCGCCGGCGGACCTCACCGGCCGCGCCGACCTGCTGGTCCAGCTCACCGCGGCCCTGCACGGCACGGATGCGATGCCGGTGGCCGCCCTCACCGGCCTGCCGGGCACCGGCAAGAGCGCACTCGCAGCCGCCGTCGCACAGCAGGTCAGCGACAGCTTCCCGGACGGTGTGCTGTACGCCGAACTCGGCGCGACCGGCACACCGGGCGACGTGCTGGCCGGATGGCTGCGGGCGCTCGGGCACTCCGGACCGGGCATTCCCGCCGATCCCGCCGAGTTGGTGGCCTACTGGCGCACCGCCCTCGCCGGCCGGCGGGTGCTCGTCGTGCTCGACGACGTCGCGAGCAGCGTCCAGGCCCGGCCGCTGCTGCCCGCGGCCGCCGGCTGCGCGGCACTGATCACCTCCACCCGGCACCTGGGCGATCTGCCGGGCTCGGAATGGCATCGGCTGGGCCCGTTCACCCAGCGGGAGAGCGCGGACTATCTGAGCCGCCGGATCGGTGCCGGCCGGGTCACGGCCGAACCCGCCGCCGTGCAACGGCTCGCCGAGGCACGCGGGAACCTGCCGGTCACCCTGCGGATACTCGCCGGCCGGCTCGCGGCCCGGCCGGCCTGGCGGCTGGCGGACGCCGAACAGTGGCTGGACGCCGACGACGACGCGGCCGGGTTCCACCAGCGCCTCGACGCTCTCCGGGACGCCCTCGACGCCCACGAGTCCCGCGTTTTCGCGGAAGCCGTCAGGGCGCCGGGCGGGGTGACCGCGGCGCGGCTCGCGGCCGTTCTGGGCTGTTCCGAACGGCACGTGGCCGTGGCGCTCGACGCGCTGACCGACCGGTCGCTGCTGCGGTCCGGCGAGCCGGGGCATTACCACGCCGAACGGATCGTCCAGCGGTACGCCCGGTCACGGCGGTCGGTGGCGGTGCGCCGATTGTCCTCAGCGGGGTGATGCGCGACGCGCACGAATCCGTGGTCGAGCCCCTGCCAGGTGGTGGGAAGTCCTGTGCCTGTCAGCCAGTTCGCGGTGGTCCGGCGCGTCCGGCCCCCGGTATTCCGCGATCGGCTGAGACACAGAACGCACCCCGTTCCTCGGCCGAGTGGGATATGCCTAGGGGAGAGCAGTCCATCGACGAAGGTGTGGGGCGATGACGGATCTGGGCGGGCAGTACGGGGTGTGGCGGCGCGGAGTCGACGCCGACCCGCAGTTCGCGGCGGCGGTGGAGGGACTCGGCTATCGCAGCCTGTGGCTCGGGGCGGTGACCGTCGACGACCTCGACCGCAGCCACGAACTGCTGGCGGCGACCACGGGGCTGATCGTGGCCACCGGCATCGTCAACATCTGGACGATCCGGCCGGACGTGGCGGCGGCCTGGTTCCACCGATCGCACGCGGCGTACCCCGGAAGGGTCGTTCTGGGCATCGGCACCGGTCACCGGGAGGCTCAGGGCGACCAGGCGGCCACGCCCTACCAGGCGCTGGTCGCCTACGTCGGCGAGCTGCGCAGCGCGGGCGTCCCGGCCGACCGGATCGTGATCGCGGCGCTCGGCCCGCGGGCGCTGAAACTGTCCCGGGACGAGGCCGGCGGCACCCACCCCTACCTGACGACACCCGAACACACCCGGGCCGCGCGGGAGATCGTCGGCCCGGACCGGCTCGTCGTCACCGAACAGCACGTGAAGCTGGGTGACGACCCGGCGGAGAACCGCCGGGCCGGCCGGGAGGCGCTGACCTTCTACCTGAAGCTGACCAACTACCGGAACAGCTGGCTGCGGCAGGGCTTCACCGAGTCCGACCTGGCCGGCGGCGGCAGCGACGCCCTGGTGGACGGTCTCGTCGCCCAGGGTTCGGCGGCGGCCGTCGCCGAACGGCTCCGCGCGCATCTCAAGGCGGGCGCGGACCAGGTCGTCATCCAGGCGCTGGGCGAGAACCCGATCGGTGACCTGACGGCACTGGCGGAGGAACTCGGGTAGCCGCACCCGGGTTCAGCGGACTCGGCAGGGCCGGCGCGTCGGCGGCCGGTACCTCTCCGCGGGGACCGGGGTGGTGACTCACCGGAGTGCGGGGGATGCGGGGAGTGCTTTCCGGCGTACCCCCGCACGGGTTTGATCGTGAAACGCCGCATGCACACCCGGTTGACAGAGTGGGGGTCGGCCCTTTTGCGGCGGTCGCGGAACGGCTTCGTATCCTGTGGTCATGAACGAAGACCTGCTGGAGACCGACGCGGCCTTCGTTGCGCTCGGGCTGCGTCCGGAGTTGCTGCGCGCCCTGAGCGGCCTGGGCTACGAGGAACCCACCCCGATCCAACGTGAGGCCATCCCCCCGCTGATCGCCGGCCACGACCTGGTCGGTCAGGCGGCGACCGGCACCGGCAAGACCGCCGCTTTCGCCCTGCCGCTGCTGCAGAAGCTCACCCCCGGCAGCCAGGCGGGCCCGGCCGCCCTGGTGCTGGTGCCGACCCGCGAGCTCGCCGAGCAGGTGTCGCAGGCGGTCCACCGCTACGGCCGTGACCTGGGCGTTCGCGTCCTCCCGGTGTACGGCGGGCAGCCGATCAGCCGTCAGCTGCAGGAACTGCGCCGCGGCGTGGACATCGTCGTCGGCACGCCCGGCCGGGTCCTCGACCACATCGAACGCGGCACCCTGAAGCTCGGCGAGTTGAAGTCGGTGGTCCTCGACGAGGCCGACGAGATGCTGGACATGGGGTTCGCCGAGGACATCGAGGCGATCCTGTCCGAGACGCCGGACACCCGGCAGACGGTGCTGTTCTCGGCGACGATGCCACCGCGGATCGACGCGATCGCCCGCCGGCACCTGCGTGAGCCGATGCGCATCCAGATGGCCCGGGAGAAGACCTCCCCGGACAGCCTGCCCCGCGTGCGGCAGAGCGCCTACCTGGTGACCCGCGCCCACAAGACGGCCGCGCTGGGCCGCATCCTGGATGTCGAGGCGCCCACCGCGGCGATCGTGTTCTGCCGCACCCGGGAGGAGACCGACGAGGTCACCCAGAGCCTCAACGGCCGGGGCTACCGGGCGGAGGCCCTGCACGGCGGCATGAGCCAGGACCAGCGTGACCGGGTGATGAGCCGGCTGCGGTCGGGCGCCACCGAGTTGCTGGTCGCCACCGACGTCGCGGCCCGCGGCCTGGACGTGGAGCAGTTGACGCACGTCATCAACTACAACGTGCCGGCGGCCCCGGAGGCCTACGTGCACCGGATCGGCCGGGTCGGCCGCGCCGGCCGGGAGGGTGCCGCGATCACCCTGGCCGAGCCCCGCGAAGGCCGCATGATCAAGGCGATCGAGCGGCTGACCGGCCAGCGGATCGCCACCGAGAAGCTGCCCACGGTCACCGACCTGCGTGCCCGCCGGATGGAACTGACCCGCACGACCATCCGGGAGGCGCTGGACGCCGACGACCTGGAGCGGTTCCGGCCGATCCTGGAGTCGCTGGTCCAGGACGGCGACCTGGAGACGGTCGCCCTGGCCGGGCTGAAGCTGCTGCACGAGGCGAACGGCGGCGACGTCGACGAGCCGGAGATCCCGTCGGTCTCGCCGCCGCGCGAGCGTGACAACAAGCGCCCCCGTTCCGACGACGACCGTGGCCCGCGTCACTCCCGCGGCCGCAACTCCGACGCCGACCTGACCCGCGTCTTCGTCGGCCTGGGCCGCCGGGCCGGTCTGCGCCCGCAGGACCTGGTCGGTGCGATCACCGGCGAGGCCGGACTGCCCGCCCGCGATGTCGGCGCGATCCAGATCACCGACCGTTTCTCCCTGGTCGAGATCCCGGAGAGCGACGCCGAGCGGGTGATCAGCGCCCTGCAGCAGAGCACCATCCGCGGTCGTCGCCCCACGGTGCGCCGCGAGCGTTCCGGCAGGTAGCAGAATCAGCGAGGGGCGCGGCGGGATCCTCCGGTCGCGCTCCTTCATCGGGTACGCGTGAAGCGCGCTCACCCCCGCCGATGGTTCATGTGCCGCCGGTTATCCCACGTGGCTCTCGAACCAGCGGGTGACGTCGCCGAACGCCGCGGCGGCCGCCGTCTCGTCGATGTCGTCCTGCTCGCCGAACAGGTGGTGGTACAGGTCACGCAGGGGTGCGCCGTCGCCCTGCAGCCGGTCGAGCGTCGTGTCGTCGCGTACCTGGATGGCCAGGTCGCGGGCGGCGTCGAGGCAGGACACGATGTCGCCGCTCACCATCCGGGCCACGGCCAGGCCGCGGGCCAGCACGTCCGCCACGTGCGCGAAGTCGATCTCGTCGACGTCCGGTTCGCCGTCGGTCAGGGACCGCACCGCCTCGGGATAGCCGGGCAGCGCCGCCAGCAGGCCGGTGCCCGCGGCCGGCGCCTGAACGGCCAGTTCCTTCACCGAATCGGCGAGGACCACCCGGCTGTCGTCGCCGGTCAGGAAGTAGTCGAACTCGCCGTCGACGTTGCCGCCCCACAACGTCACGCCCGCACGTCGCGGCAGGACCAGTCGCACCGGGTAGAAGACCACGGCTACGGATGGTACCTGCGCGGCCCGGTTCGTCGGCGAGTCCTCAGAGTCGCGCGCGGGCCTCGGCGAGTTCGGCGGCGTGTGCCCGGCTCCAGGCGCATCCGGCGGCCATCGGCTCCAGCAGGGAACGGCCGAGGGCGGTGAGGGCGTACTCGACCCGGGGCGGCTGTTCGTCGTACGCCGTCCGGGTGACGAAGCCGTTGCGTACCAGGGAGCGCAGCGATTCGCTGAGGACCTTCGGGGTGAGCCGGTGCAGGGGCGCCCGCAGTTCGGTGAAGCGTCGCGGGGAGTCCTCGAGGCAGACCAGGATGTGTGCCGTCCACTTGTCACCGACACGGATCGGCACGGTCGAGGGGTCGGCGCAGTCGTCGAATCGGGCCGGGTCGAGTGGCTCGCGCATGAGCAAGGATAGGCACGTCACGGCCGGTACCGTTGCGGGTACCGAGGCCTGTGGCCGTATGGTCCGCTCCGTCCGAAAAGGATCGAGTGGGGGAGTGGGCATGCGGATCGTGGTGTTCGGGGCCGGTGGGCGTGCCGGCCGGCGTGTGGTGGCGCTCGCGGCCGGGCGCGGGCACGAGGTGACCCCGGTGGTCCGGGACCGGTCGCGGTATCCCGGCAGCGGCGCGGTCGAGGGCGACGTCACCGACGCGGCGGCGGTGCGGAGCCTGGTGGCCGGGCACGACGCCGTGATCATGACAGCGGTGCGCCTGGACGTCCCGTCGGTCACGTTCTTCCCGGCGGCCGCGCGGGCACTGGTCGCGGCGCGCCCGCGGCGTCTGGTCGCGGTCGGCATCGGCACGACGCTCGAGGTCGAGCCGGGTCTCGCGGTGCACGACAGTCCGGGTTTCCCGGCCGAGCACCGGGCGTTCTCGCTGGGGCACGTGGCCCAGCTCGACGCGTTCCGGGCCGCGCCGGCGGACGTCGACTGGGTGGTGCTGGCCCCGCCGCCGGTGGTCCTTGCCGACGAACCGGCCGCCGGCGATTACGTGACGGGCGGTTCGTCGGTGCTGCCGGGGACCGCGTTCTCGTACGGGGATCTGGCCGCCGCCCTCGTCGACGAGGCGGAGACGCCCCGTCACCACCGGGAGCTGGTGGCGGTCGCCCGCTGATCCGGGTGGAAGGGCGCGGATCGTCGGGTGGCCGACAGTCCGGTCCGGCGCGGCACGGTAGCGGTGGGGGATGGACTCAGCACAGGACGATCAGTTGGTGCTCCCGGAGTTCCGGGAGAGCTGGTGGGAGACCGGTCTGCGGGCGCGCGCCTCGGCCGGCATCGTCGGCGTCTTCACCGAGCTGCCGGCGTTGGTGGGCCGGGCGGTCCGGGTCGCGTGGCGGGCGGACCGGCTGCGGACCGGGCTGGTCGGGGCGGCGACGCTGGTCTCCGGGGCGCTCGCCGCCTTCGGTCTGCTCGCCACCCAGCAGGTTCTGATCGAATTGTTCGCCGGTGGTCCGACCGCCGACCGGGTACGCGCGGCGCTCCCCGCGCTGGTGTGGCTGGCCGCGGCGACCGCGGTCCGCGGCGGGCTCGGCATGGTCGTCGGGTGGGCGCTGAACGGGCTGACGCCGCGGGTGCACCTGGCGGTGGAGCGGCAACTGTTCGAGCAGACCACGGCGGTGGAGCTGCGGGCCTTCGACGACGACGGGTTCGCCGAGGGGATGGAACGGGCGACCCGCGGCACCGAGGCGGCGATCGAACTGGTGCAGAACACGATGAACCTGTTCGCCGGGGTGGTGAGCCTGCTCGCGGTCACCGTCGCGGTGGTCACCGTGCACCCGTTGCTGCTGCTGGCGTTGCTGGTGGCGACCGTGCCGACCGGGTACGCCGCCCTGCGCGCCGGCCACGTGAAGTTCCAGTCCTACCCGGCCAGTTCGACCCGGCGCCGCCGGCAGTGGGTGCTGCAGCGGCTGATGGCGGAGCGGACCTCCGCGGCCGAGTTGCGCTCCTACGGTCTGCGGGGCTTCCTGCTGCGCCTGTACGACCAGGTGATGGGCGCCCAGATCGGCGAGGAGTTGCGGGTGGCGCAGCGGGTCACCGCCACCACCAGCGTCGGTGCGGCGATCGGCGGTGTCGCCCTGGCCGGCGTCTACGTGCTGCTGGGGGTGCTGCTGCTCGACGGGGAGATCCCGCTCGCGGCCGCGGCGACCTGCGTGATCGCGGTGCAGGCGGCGCAGCGGGCGCTGGCGATGGTGACGTTCCAGGTCGACCGGGTCTACGCGTCCGGCCAGTTCTTCAACGAGTACGTCCGGTTCCTGGCGAAGGCCGCCGGATACCTGCCCGCCCCGGCCCCGGCCGGTGGCGGGCCGGGACCGCTGTCCGAGGTGAGCGTGCACGAGGTGAGCCTGAGCTATCCGGAGCGGAACCGGCCGGCGGTCGACGGGGTGTCCCTGACGATCCGGGTGGGGGAGACGGTCGCGCTGGTCGGGGAGAACGGGTCGGGCAAGTCCACCCTCGCCGCGATGATCGCCGGGCTGCGCGAGCCGGACCGCGGTGAGCTGCGCTGGAACGGCCGGCCCTATCGGGAGTGGGACCGTCCCGGGCTGGCCCGCCGGATCGCGGTCGCCAGCCAGGACCATCATCGCTGGCCGTTCAGCGCGGCCACCAACATCGCGATGGGTGACATCGACGCCTCCGCCGATCAGGGCCGGATCGAGGCGGCGGCGCGACAGGCGGCGGCCCACGAGATGATCGGGGATCTGCCGCACGGGTACGAGACGCTGCTGGACCGTACCTTCAAGGAGGGTCAGGATCTGTCCGGCGGCCAGTGGCAGCGGATCGGGGCGGCGCGCGCGTTCCTCCGCGAGGCCGACCTGCTGATCATGGACGAGCCGTCGTCGGCGCTCGATCCGCGGGCCGAGGATGCGCTGTTCCAGGCGTTGCGGGCCCGGCAGGGGCGGCGGACCACGATCCTGATCACGCACCGGCTCGCCAACGTCATCCACGCCGACCGGATCCTCGTGCTGGAGCAGGGGCAGCTGATCGAAACCGGTACTCACGACGAGCTGATGGCGGCCGGCGGCCTCTACGCGCAGTTGTTCACCCTGCAGGCCGCGGGCTACCGGACCCGGATCGACGACGTGCCGGATCCGGCTGTCTGATCCCGGTCCGGGACCGTCCCACCGACCCCGCCTTGCGCTCGTGATCTTGAGAAGGCCATGATGCAGGGCCGGACGAGCGGGTGAGGACGGTACAACAGTCGTGGAAAGCGTGGACCATCCACTGCACTGGTTCCGGCCCGGCTATCTGACCCGCGACGAGGATCGCGAAGATGGCCGTGAGCTGGACACACTGGAGTTCGTGGCGGTCGACTTCGAGACCACCGGGCTGGACTCCGGCCGGGACCGGATCGTGGAGGTCGCGGCCTGCCGGTTCACCGCCGACGGCACGATCCTCGACGAGTACGCCAGCCGCGTCGACCCGGTGACGGCCTCGGTGGCGTCGACCGCCGCCGTGCACGGGCTCACCGACGCCTCCGTCGGGGGCGCGCCCGTCTTCGGCGACGTCTGGCCCGGCCTGTCCCGGCTGATGTCCGGCGCCGTCGTGGTCGCGCACAACCTGGCCTTCGAGGACGGGTTCCTGCGCCAGGAACTGCGCCGCGCCGGCGTCGACCTGGCCGGGACCATCCCCGGGGTGTGCACCATGGTGGCGTCCTGGTCGCATTTCGATCAGCCTTCCTACAAACAGGACGCCGTCTTCCGTACGCTGACCGGCACGTCCCCGCACGACGCGCACACGGCGCTGGGCGATGTGCGCAACCTGTCCGTGATCGTCGCGTCCCTGCTGCGCCGCGTGCCGGGTCTGCGCTACGCCGGACCCGCGCCGGTCGAGCTTCCCGCCATCGGCGGACCCAAGCGGATGTACGCGCGACCGATCGTCGAACAGGCCGTCCAGTGGAACAGCCTGCCGCTCAGCAGCCTGGAATTCCCGTACGACGAGGTCGCCTTCCGGGTCGGTGCCCGCGAGCTGCTCGCCGCGGCCGACGACCCGCAACGCCGGGAGGCACTCGTCGCGCTGATGGGCGCGAGCGGCCTCGGCGCGGACCAGTTCTGCCGCACGCTGGCCGCCACGATCGTCGCGCTGCTCGCCGAGCCTCTCCCCTGGGACGACACCCTCGAGGAGACGCTGGACCGGCTGGTCGACGTGATGGGGTCGCGGGAGTTCGCGCAGACCGTCGCCGCCGGCATCCGCGACCACGTCGGCCCGGACCGGGTGACCGGGCGGATCCACCTCGGCGAACGCTGGCAGGTCCCGGCGGACCACCCCGGCCGGGACGAGCTGGTCGCGGCGTTGAAGCTGCGCGGCGTACACGTGCTGAAGACCCGGCGGACCGCGGTGGACGCGTGGATCGACGGGGACCGGCTGCACCGCGGCGACGAGGACCACGACCTGGACGCGTTCTTCGCCGACCGGCTGCGCCTGGCCACCGTCGAGGCGCACGAACGTCTGCTGGCACACGCCGACGCGTTGCGGGACCGGCATCCGGCGACGGCGGGGATCCCGCTGTCAGACGCTTCGTCGCCTTCGGCGCTGATCGGCCCCGAGCAGTCGTCGCCTTCGGCGCTGATCGAGCCTGAGCTGGCGCCGCCTTTCGTGCTGATCGAGCCTGAGCTGGCGCCGGACTGGCGGTGGATCATCGACCCGGACTACGAGGCGAAACGGGCCGCCGCCGCGGCCGTCGCCCACCTCCCGCCCGAGGAACGCGAGAGGCACGAACGCGAACGCGAGGAGTTCGCCCGCCGCCGTGCGGAACGGGCCGCGAAACGGCAGGCCGAGCGCGAGGAGACCGAACAGCGGGCCCAGCTGGACGCCGAACGGCAGGCCCGGCTCGAAGCCCGCGAGGCGGCCAAACGCGAAGAGGCCGCGCGGAAGGCCCAGCGCGAGGCGGACCGGCAGGCCCGCAAGGAGGCCGAATGGGCGGCCCGCGAAGCGGCCGAACCGAAGCCTGCCCCCGCGGCGGTGCCGTCGCGGTCGCCGTTCCCGGTCGGCAGGCGGACCGTCATGCTGGCGGCGGCCGTCCTGATCGTGGCGGTCCTGGTCGGTGTGATCGTGCACCCGGTCTGGGCCGCGGCCTGCGTACTGGCCGGCCTGGCACTCGTGATCGTCGACGCCCGGCGGTCGGCGGCGTCCCGCTCGGGCGGCGACCAGTCGCCGTAGCGCAGCGATCGTCGACGCCCGTTTCGGCGGGTAGTTTCTGGTGAGATCGGGGCGTACGTCAGCGGCCGGCGTCGTCCATCGCGGCGAGAGCGATGTGGTGTCCGCCCACTTCGGCCCATTCCCTCGCGGTACGCCCCCGCCCGCCGTCCTCACGCCGCAGCGGGTCGGCACCGGCGGCCAGCAGCGCCCGGACCGTGGCGTCGTGCCCCCAGCAGGCGGCACCACACAACGGCAGGCCCTCGTCGCCGGATCCGCTCTCCCGGTTCGGGTCGGCCCCGCCCGCCGCAAGCACGCGAACGTTCTCCGCCCGGTCCTGCACACTCGCCCGATAAAGCGGCGTGGTCCCGTCGAGATCCGGCAGGTCCGGGTCGGCGCCCGCCCGCAGCAACTCCCCGATGCGTTTCGCGGACCCCCAGCCGGCCGTCTCCACGAGGAGCCGCTGCAGCTTCTTGCGCCGGCGTCTGTTCACCCGCCCATTATCGTGGCCGCTCCCCGTCCGTTCGTTCGCAGTGCCGTTCGTTCGCAGTCCCGTTCGTCTGCAGTGCCGTTCGTCTGCGGTGCCGTCTGTCCGTTCGCAGTCCTGTCCGTTCGCAGTCCTGTCCGTTCGTGGTCCCGTCCTTCCGTGGTCCCGTCCGTGGCCGACGGCTCCGGATCGCCAGCCGTTCTTCTTGGTTGTTCCGGGTTCGTGGGGTGGGCCATGGTCGACGGCTCGGGTGTGCCGGCCGTTCCCCATGGCTGTTTTGTGTTCGTGGGTGAGCCGTGTTCGACGGCCGGGGGTGGTCGGCCGTTGCCAGTGGCTGTTTTCGGCTCGGCGATGGGCCGTGGAAGACGGCTCGGGCGTGTTGGCCGTGCTCCACGGCTGTTTCGAGTCGCCGGGAACATCGGGGCGCTGGGAACGACGGCCCGCTGGCAACGACGGCCCGCCGGGAACGACGGCCCGCCGGCAACGACGGAGCATCGGCAACGACGGAGCAACGGGGGCGCTGGGAATGCCGGTGGGCAGCGCGTCACAGAACAAGGGCGTCACAGAACAGGGCACCGCGCGGCATTCCGGGTGATCGCAAGCTGCGGGCGCGGCCGGTTAACCGCCGCCGGGATTGGTCCGGAGCAATTCCAGGGACGTCATTCCAGGATTTTGGCGGGTGATTCACCTGCTGGAAACAAGCCACCGTGGAAGAAATTAGACTGATCGGCCGGAGGCGGTTAGAATTTCGCCAGCGCACTTCCGTGCAGAATTGGAGCCCACCCCCATGGCGAAGAAGACAATCACCCTCCTCACGGATGACCTGGACGGCAGCACCGCCGATCGGACCGTCGAGTTCTCTCTGGACGGTGTGAATTACACGATCGACCTGTCCGACAGCAATGCCGGCAAGCTGCGTAAGGCGCTCGAGCCCTATCTTGGTGCCGGCACCCGTCTGGGTCGCACTGCCGCGATCAACCGGCGCAGCCCGGTCGCGTCGAGTTCGTCCGGCGGCGGCTCGACCCGGGACCGCAATCAGGCGATCCGCGAGTGGGCGGCCAAGAACGGCCACCAGCTCGCCGAACGGGGTCGCATCCCGTCCGGTGTCGTCGAGGCGTTCGACGCCGCGCACTGACGTCACCCTGACCGCTCGGCGCCGTTTCCGCAACGGCGCCGTCGGTGTACGGCGGAACGGCGGGAATCCTCCGGCGATCCGGGTCGCGGCAACGGGTTGCGGTTGTCGACGTCCTTTCCGCGTACGCAAAGAATCGTCACGAACCGCAGCCGCCCACCGGCCGCCCGTGGACGCCCGGCGCGCCCACCGCGATCTTCCAAAGCCCGGCCCCGTGCGGCGCGGGCCGTCGTGCTACCCGCAATGATCGCGGCGCGGGCCGTCGCGCTACCTGCAATGATCGCGGCGACGGCGGCTGGGGCGGCGTCGCATTGTCCGAGGAATTGACGCTCTTATCTCGGCGGATCGCCCGGGAATGTGCCGTGCCGCAGATCGGCGGTCCTGGTCGCGGTGGTCTGCCGGCCGGCGGCGCCGGCGTGGATGCGCCCGCCCGGTTCGGAATTCGTTCGAGGCGGGCCGCGTGCGCGACCGCGGCCACCATTGCACTACTGTCCGTGGTGGTTTCGGACCTTGTTGCCTGATATATGTATATGTGCCGATGCTCAACTCTAGGAAGGCCGCTTCCTTGGCACGTATCGCCGCTGGACTCCTGACCACCCTCACACTGAGCGCCGCCATCGCCTCGCCCGCCGCCGCCTCCGCCTCTCCGTCGGCTGACTGCTTCGACACCGGACTGCCGGTGACGGTGGAGGAGGCCCGCGTCGACCGGCCCGTCCCGGGCGCCCTGATCGAGGCGGGCGGGTTCACCGACTTCCCGGTCGCGTTGCGCAAAGCCCTCTGCTCGGCCCGCTCGGTCGGTGCCGCACAACGCGCTCTCGCCGTGCAGGGCGCGACGCTGTGGCGGACGGCCGTCGACCGCGCCCAGGGCCGGATCACGATGGGCACCATCGAACGCTACGACGACCGCCCGCTCTACTGGACCCGGCTGACCGGCATCCGCGACATCCGGCAGTGGGCGCCCCGGTTCGGCCTCTCCGACGATCAACGGCAGAAACTGATCAGGACTTTCGAGTACGCGGCGCGCGGCGTCACGTCGACGACCTTCCGTCCCGGAACCACCCGGGTGCTGGTCAGCGGATTCGACCCGTACTACCTGGACCAGGAGATCCGCCGGTCCAACCCGTCCGGTGCCGCCGCCCTGCAGCTCGACGGCACCCGCCGGACCGAGGGCGGCCGGACCGTCGAGGTGCAGGCGGTCGCCCTGCCGGTGACCTGGAGCGGCTTCAACGCCGGGATCGTCGAGGACGCCTTCGGGCCGCACCTCACCGGCCGGTCCCCGCAACGCGCCGACCTGATCATGACGATCAGTCAGGGCCTGCGCGGCGTGATGAACATCGAACGCTGGGCCGGCGCGTGGCGCGGCGGCACGATCGACAACAACAACGCGGGTACGCCGGAGCTGGTTCCCCTGGCGCCCCGGTGGCCGCAGCCCGACCCGACTCCGGAGTGGATCGAGACGTCGTTGCCGTATCAGGCGATGGTCGACGCCGGGACCGGTCCGTGGCCCACGCAACTGAACCGGCAGCTCTGCGAGTGGGCGGCGGGAGACCGGCCGACCGGGACGACCACCTGCCACACCGGTGAGCCCACCGGTCAGGCGCTCTCCGGTGGCGGCGGCAATTACCTGTCCAATGAGAGCATGTACCGGTCGAACCGGCTGCGCCTGGCCCTGGGCGCGACCGACGTTCCGGGCGGCCACCTGCACATCTCGGCGCTGCTCGCACTGGCGGACCCGACCGCGTTGCTGGATCCGGCGTTCGCCGCCGACCGGGCCGCGACGATCGAGCAGACGGTGGCGCTGGTCGGCGCCGCCGGGGACGCGGTTCGTTAGTCCGCCGGGCCGAACCACCGGGCGAGGGCCGCACGCAGGGACTCCTCGTCCGGTCGTTCGTCCCGGGACGCCCACGCCACGTAGGTGTCCGGGCGCAGCAGCACCGCCGTGTGGTCGCCGCCGTTGCCGGTGGCGACCGCGTCGACGCGGTCCTTCCACGGGCTCGCGACGTCGGCCAGCGTCCCGGTGGTGTCGAACAGCAGCGGGCGGGCCGTCCTGGTCAGCTCCGCCACGCGCCGCCCGCCGATCGTGTCCGGGGCGAACCAGCCGACCGCGTCGTCGCCGCTTTCGCCGAGGTCGTACCGCACATCGGCACCGGCCAGCATCCGGGCGACGTGCCGGGCGTTGGCCGGCATCGCCAGCAGCTCACCCACCAGCACCCGCAGCGCGGTGATCTCCGGGCCGGGTCCGGCGAGCACGGCCTGCGCCTGCGTGGACGTCATCACCCGCTGGGCGACGGGACGGCGTTCCTTCTCGTACGTGTCGAGCAGGCTCGCCGGCATCCGGCCGGACAGTACCGTGGCCAGCTTCCAGCCCAGATTCGTCGCGTCCTGCAGGCCCAGGTTGAGCCCCGGACCGCCCATGCTGGAATGCACGTGCGCGGCGTCGCCGACCAGCAGCACGCGGCCCTGCCGGTAACGGTCGGCCAGCCGGGTGTTGCCGAAGACCATCCGGCGCAGCAGTCGCGGGCCGTCGGCGGGCGGCGGTCCGGCCGGCACCGGCCTCCCCAGGATCCGGGCGACGCTCTCCAGGACCTCGTCGAGCGTGACCGGGTTGTCGAGGGCGCCGATCCGCTCGCTCGTGCCGATCATGTGGGGGCGGCCGGGCTGGTTCATCCAGGCGACCATGCCGTTCTCGTACCGCAGATGCCTGTTGGCGGGCAGCGTGCCGAAACCGTCGACGATCAGCCCGCCGTCCGCGTCGACCGACTCCGGCGGGACGCTGACGCTCGCCATCCGGCCGACGGTGTCGTCGCTGGTGACGCCCGGGAACCCGATGCCGGACAGCTTGCGTACGATGCTGTGGCCGCCGTCCGCGCCGACCACCCAGCGGGCGGTCAGCTCCTCCCCGGTGGACAGCGTCACGGTCGCCGCGTCGTCGTGCTGGACCAGGCCGGTGACCTCGACCCCGCGACGGACCTCGACACCGAGTTCGGTCACCCGCCGGCCGAGCATCTCCTCGATCTTCTGCTGGTGGGCGCCCAGCACGTAGACGGGGTTGTCCGGCACCGCGCTGAAGTCGACGGGGAAGGCGCCGAAGTCGTACTCCGGGGCGGGTTCCGGGATGGTGTCGCCGCTCAGTCGTTCGTAGAGTCCGCGCCGGTCGAGCATCCGGACGACCTGGCCGACCATGCCGCTCGCCTTGCGTTCCGGCGAGATCCCGGCGAGGCGTTCCACGACCAGTGGGCGTACGCCGGCCAGCGCGAGTTCGGCGGCGAGCATCAGCCCGTTGGGTCCGGCGCCGACGATCAGGACATCGATCATGTCGAGTGATCCTCCCTCTTAAGATGCGGTGCTGCATCTTATGGAGGCGAGAGTAGGTCGATGCTTTAAGATGCGCAAGTGACTCTTAAATCGCGGCGGCGTGGGGCGGCACTGGAGGACGCGATCCTCGAAGCCGCCTGGGACGTGCTGATCGACAACGGCTACCCCGGTTTCACGTACGACGCGGTCGCCGCCCGTGCCGGCACCAGCCGCCCGGTCCTGTCCCGGCGCTGGCCACAACGCGACGACCTGGTGGTGGCGGCCATCGCGGCCTACCGGAGACGGCACCGCGTCGACGTGCCGGACACCGGGAGCCTGCGGGAGGATGCGCTGGGCCTGCTGCGGGCCCTCAACGCGGACCGCATCCAGATGGTGACGGTGGCGGGCGTACAGCTGATGGGCTTCTTCCGGGGCGCCGGGACCAGCATGAACGACCTCCGCGCAAGCCTGATCGGCCCGGACGAACCCCAGCCGTTCGAGGTGCTGGTCGCGCGGGCCGTCGCACGCGGCGAACTCCCGGACGTGCCCCGGTCCGCGGTCGTGGTGACCATGCCGTTCGACCTGCTCCGCCACGACCTGATCATGACGATGCGGGTGATCCCCGACGAGAAGCTCGTCGCGATCGTCGACGAGGCCTGGCTGCCGCTGCTCACGAGGTGACCGGGACCGCTCGGTCCGCGTCTCCATGTTTCCGTGTTTCCGCGTCTCCGCTGCTCACGAAGCGATCGGGACTGGTCGGTCCACGTGTCCCAGCCGACGTCTCGGGCGCCCGTTTCGAGATCGTGGCGGGAAGTGCTCTCCGGGAAGTGCTCTCCGGGAAGGAGCGCGGGATGGTCCGCGCGGGTTCAGGCGCGTTGCCGGAGCGGCGGCGGTAATCGTGTGAGCGCCTGCCGTGCTGCCCGCGCGTCCGGAGGAACTCTCCTACGGTTACGTGCGGAGGTCCACGACCTCGGCTGTCGTGGGATTCGAGCGCTGACCAACCGCCTGCCGTCCGGGGTGTGGATTAGACCCGGCGAGACTTCAGGGCGAACACGCCGAGGCCGATGCCCAGAACAGCCGGGATGCCGACCATCGCCACGGTGTCGATGATGCTGTTCATGTCGTACTCGATGTTCGTCTCCTCGAGGACCAGCGTCCAGAGCAGGAAACCACTGATCGCGATCAGTGCGGCCGCCAGCCCGAACATGCTCTTGCGCCGCGCCGCGACCAGGCCCCAGACGATCAGGCCGAGGAAGGCGGCGACCACTGCCAGGTACCAGTACTGGAACTCCATGAACTCACCTCAACATCATCCACTCGCTTGAGCCGCACCCTAGCAGTGCCGCGCACGTCCACGACCAGGCACGGGAGCCGCCCACGACCTGATCGGCCGCGGCCGGCCCGGCTCCCGGCGGCGCACGGCACGGGCCGGCGACCGTACTCGGCGGCCTGTTGTCCACCGGCGGCAACCGCGAACCGTGACATGTGCGGGCACCCGCCGACGATACGGCCGAACCGTCGATGACGGGTCTCAAGTACGGCAGCCGCCATTCGTGAGGTGACCTCGGATCCCGCGGGAACGAGGACGGCCACCGCATGATCGTCTGTGCGTTGTGGACACAACATTCAACCTTGCGGTGGCCGAGAGCCACAGCGTAGAGCCTGGCCGATGGCGACGAACCATCGACCTGATCATCGACTCGTTCGCCGGCCGGTCGCCGGGTCACGCCTCGCCAGGCTGCTGCCGGGTTCGTCACCGGACTGCTCGATCAGCTCCGCCGGCCAAGCATCCGGAGACTCCTCGACCGCTACGCACCAGCCGAACCGGCACCACCCGGCACCGAAGCAGACGAGCAATCGAAACAAGAACGACCTCACCTCCACGAAAGGAGGCGCGATGCAACAGCAAGCACACCGACTGCCGATTCAGAACTCGGCTACCTTCCTACAGCGAAGTGATCATCGTCGGTCGGGCGTCTTACGTCGTCGGCACCAAGGGCGCGGTCGAGCCAACCTCGATTGCCTCGCGGACCTTGTTGAGGGCGTCACGGATCATGGCGCCATAGTCATCCGCCGGGAGTTCGTCGAGCGCACCGGTGGCCTCGCTCAAGAAGTGCCGCGCCTCCTTCTCGTGTCCGGCCCGGCGGTGAACGTCGGCCAGATTGAGGTGCAAAGAAGGCAGGAAAGCCCGCGCCCGCCACGAGTCGTCAAAAGCACGGGTTCGCTCGTCGGTGAGATCCGGGAACGCCGCCAGCGCGAGCTCGTCCCACCGCAGCTCATCTTCCACCGAGTCCTGCAGGTCAGCGAGGTAATGGGCGATGGTGCACCGGTGAAGGGAATCCTCAGTGGTCCCCCACAGGCGTTCCAGGACAGCACGGGCACCGGGCTTGTCACCTGCGACATTCAGCTCCTGGGCCTTGCGGATCTCTTCCATCACGACATCGGTCACGGCTCGTCCTCCGGTCAGCGGTCCCGCGACGCGCAGAGCCGCACGTCGTCCAACCCAGGACAGAGCTTCGACCCTCAACCAGGTCGAGGGTCAAGCACCAGGGACCACGATCCCGGCCCCACGTCCGCGCACTGCTCACCTGCTACGGCAACAACACCCACCTGGCATTTCGGCCACACGATCCATGAACAGTCGACATGCAAGCCGGGCCGCGCTGGCCAACCGAACCCGGGAAGCACCAGGAGAAAGCGCCATCTCGCTGAGACGGACACGCCGCCATTCCGCCGAGAAACGGCAGCCACCCGCGCAGGTCAACTCGCAGGACGCCGCCAACTCAGATGAGAACCCACAGATGACCGCGTCCTGGGAAGCCACCGTCGCCGGTCGTGGCAACACGATGCGGGTGCGTCCCCCAGTGCGGGGAGCAGTCAGATGAATCCTGACCACGAAAGCTCCGCTGCCGAACGCGATGAGAGGCCGATCCAGCGGGCGAGCGAACTGCGCCCGGCCTCCGCGACACCGCCGGCTCGGCTCGACGAGATCGCAGCGGAGTTTCTCCAGGAAGCGCACCTCGCGGCGCAAGAAGCGGCCGACCTCGAACGCCAGGCCGACGCGACCGACGATCCGCAGGCCCGAGAGTGGCTGTTGTGGCAGGCCCGATCCGCCATCACGACAGCCCTGTCATGGTTTGAATCCGCCACCGCCGAGGTCGCTGCTGGCGCTCTGCTGACTCCCGAGCTTGACAGAGCGGCCCCGTCGCGGCGGAACCGCTCGGCGCCCGCCATCTGACGGGCGCGGTGGTCATCTCACCTGTCACTGCCCCCTTACCTCGACCTGTCCATGTATGCCGACATTCATCGGAGACCGACCATGAAAACCGACCAGCCGGTATCGACACCCGACGCTCGGGCAACTGAGGATGATCTGCTGCATCGGACCGCGGTCCTGTGCCGGAGGGGCAATAGGATCCGCCGGCATCTGGAGCGCGCTGTCCTGCGCGACGCCGGCCTGACGTGGAGCAGTTACGACGTTCTGCAGTTGGCGGTGAGTCACCGGCCGATCGATACCCGCACGATCGCCGAGATAGCGGGTGTCTCCAAATCCACCGTCACCATGGTGGCCGACGCCCTCAGCCGGCGCGGGCTGGTGCGGTGGCTACGACGGTTGCATTTGGCCCCACCAGGGCGGCTTCAAGTGGCTCCACCCTCACCAAGATCCCCACCGCGACGGTTGAAACTGGCCCCGCCTCCCACCAGCAGCAAGTCGTCGAGAAGATCGCCAAGTGGGGCCAGTTGGGGCCGTCAGGGGCGAGCAAGGTGGGTCCAAATCAAGCCGTCCTGGTGGAGCCATTTCGGACCGTCATAGCCAGTCCAGTATCAGTGCGCCGTGGCTCCAGGCTCAAATGCTGGCCGCGGCTGACCTGCGATCCGGTGACCGTGTCCTCGAGGTGGGATCCGGCGGCTACAACGCGGCCCTGATCGCCGAGCTCGTCGGAGCGACCGGCACGGTGGTCAGCATCGACATCGACCCGGACGTGACCGCCAACGCCCGCGCCGCCCTCGACCGCGCCGGATACCCGCACGTCCAGGTGGTGCAGGCCGACGCCGCCCACGGCCACCCCGACGCGGGGTTGTTCGACGTCATCCTGGTCACCGTCGAATCCAGTGACGTACCCCCGGCCTGGCGCCACCAGCTCGCACCCGCAGGCCGGCTGATCGTCCCGCTGCGGATGCGCGGCAACACCCGCTGCCTGACCCTCCGGCACGACGGCGACCACCTGACCGCAACCGCCGCCGTGCAGTGCGGCTTCGTGGCGATGCAGGGCGAGGGCGCCGACCCGGTCACCCGGATCCGGCTGCACGGCGACGACATCGTCCTGGCCCTCGACGACCCCACCACCCGCGCCGATCCCGAACGACTGGCGGCTGCCCTCGACGGGCCGCGCGTCGAGGCATGGACGCAGATCACCGCCACCGTCGACGAGCATGGCGTCTTCGAGTCCATCCACCTGTGGCTCGCCTCCCAGCCCCGCCGGTACGGGGGTGCTCACCGTCGACCGCCACAAGGTCGGTGATCTGCTCGACCCCGACAACAAGTTCACCTGCCCGACCCTGCTCGGGCCCGACAGCTTCGCACACCTGACCCTGCGCCAACCCCGGCGCGGCGTGTACGAGTTCGGCGACCACGGGTTCGGCCCTGATGCCGACCGCCTCGTCGCCGAACTCACCGACCTCATCCTCACCTGGGATCGTGACTACCGGCATGGACCCGGTCCGGCGATCACAGTGCACCCCACCGGCACACCCGTACCCGCCACCGACCGGCCCCAGCTGCTCGTTCCCCGCCGGCACACCACCATCGCCATCACGTGGCCCGCCCCCATCCACGACAGCAAGGACCCGCAGTGACCAGCACACCGAACGGCAAGCACCCGAGGGATCCGGCCAACGGCACCCGCGCTGGCGCCGAGATCTGGGAGACGATCGACCGCGCCAGGCGCTGGCTCGACGACGCCAACGGCACCGACCGGGCCGAGATGTCGATGCGGATCGTCAAGATCGCCGAAGAGTACGGCGAAGTGGCTGCGGCCTGGGTCGGCTCCACCGGCCAGAATCCCCGCAAGGGCATCACGCACACGCAGCAGGACGTGGTTGCCGAGCTCGGTGATGTCGCCTTCACCGCCCTGGTCGCCGCGGCCAGCCTCGGGGCAGATCCCCGAAAGGTGCTGGCCGACGTCGCGGCCAAGGTCGCCAGCCGGCTCGACCCGGCCGAGGCCGACACCATCCAGGGGCCGTGAGCGGCACAACCCCACCCACGCCGCCTGCAACCACCAGGCAGGCCGGGTTCATCCCCATCCACCCGTCCAGCTCGCCACCCCGCCGGCCCTCACCATCTGGGAGATCACGTTGACCGGCTTCACCGCGACCCGGCCCCACAAACGCGTGGGCGCCAGCACCAGCATGGAGATCGTATGCGGGTGGACCAGCTGGTGGTCACCGACCGGGCCGCGAGATCAGGCAGGTGCCGACAATATGGCACCGCGATGATCATGCAGAGCGGTGCACGGGCGGGAGACCTCACGGCCAGACGGCCGCCAGCCGGCGCGAGGCCACGGTGTTCGACATGCCGGTGACTGACGACATCGCGGACTTCGTCGACGCGTCCGCTCTCGGGCTCGGGCCCGCCGACGTGATCTTCGTGTTCGGCTCTACCCTGCCGGATGCCGTCCAGCCGGCGGTGCAGGTGTTCCGATCAGGGCTCGCCCCTCTGATCGTCCTGACCGGCGGCCCCAACCGCCGCAACCCTGCTCACGTCGAGAGCGACGCGCACGCCCGGCTGCTGCAAGCGCACGGCATCACCCCGGACAAGCTCCTCATCGAGCGGGAGTCCCAGACCTCACGGGAGAACGTCCAGTTCGCCCGCCCGCTCCTCGAAGAACGCCTCGGCCCCATCCGGACGATCATTGCCGTCACCTTCCCTGTCAAGTGTTTGTGTTCATCCGTGCCCTAGTGCAGCGCCGCATAAGTCCTTGATGGTCAGGCTGCCTTGAGTGGGTGGCCGTCGTAGGTCCAGCGGAAGGGTTTCGCGGTCCGGTTGTAGTGGGTGAAGAACTTGAGGATCTTGTTGGCGAGGTGTTCGCGGGAGGTGAATTCCCCGCGGCGCAGCAGTCGGCGGGTCAGGATCGAGAAGACCAGTTCGATCATGTTCAGCCAGGACGCGTGTTTCGGGGTGTAGGTCACGCTGAACCGGGGATGCGCGGCGAGCCAGGCCCGGGTGGCTTTCGCGGTGTGACTCGCCCCGTTGTCCAGGATCAGGTGAATGTTCAGGTGGGCAGGGGTCTCCAGGTCGATCTCGGTCAGGAATGTCTGGAAGGTCTGCGAGGTGTTACGGCCGATGATCGCCGGGCGGACGGTGCCGTCGGCGACGTCGAGGGCGGCCATCAGGGAGACGGTGCCGTGCCGGCGGTACTCGAACTCGCGGCGTTCCGGACGGCGGTGCCCGGCCCGGCGGGTCCGGTGTTTACGGGATCTCGCCTGGATCCCGGTCTTCTCGTCCACGCTGAGCAGGACCGTACCGGCGGGAATCCGCTGGTAGAGGGCGCAGATCTGTTCGGCGCGGTGGAAGAAATCGGGGTTGTCGGGGCGGTTGAGCCAGCCCTTCACCCGGTGGGGTCTGATGTCCACGGCGGCGAGGATCCGCCCGATCTGGCTCGGCGATATCCCGATGGCGTGGTGCCGGCGCAGGTGTCCGGCGATCAGGGTGTGGGTCCACTGGGCGTCGGTCTCGGGTGGTTCGCTGGTCGCGGTCGCGATGATCAGCAGATGCACGTCGATGTCGTAGACCGGTGGGCGTCCCGGGCGGGGCCGGTCGGTCAGCGCCCGCATCCCGCGGGCACGGTAGTCGCGGCGGGTCTTACGCACCGTGGCCGCAGTGCAGCCGACCTGCCGGGCGATCTGCACACTGGGGATCCGCTGGGCGGCGGCGAGCAGGATCCTGGCCCGTTGGACCTGCCGGAACTGTCCACTGGTCTGCCGGCTGATCCGGGTCAGGGTCTTGCGGCGGCGCCGGGTCAGCCGGACCCGATCGGTACTGACAGGCTGTGCGGGCACGGCCGTGACCCCTTCCACGATCGACGATGGTGACGATCACCGAAGATGCCGGTCCGCGGGTGTGTCGGCACGTGACGACACACCCGGACCTGATCACACTGAACGCCGTGCCCGTACCCGCTAAAAGCGTCAAGGACGACCTCGCCGCCGACCTCGACCACCACGCCTCACAGGTCTGGCCCGGCCTGGAAGAAGTCACCATCCGCTGGCGCGGCGGCTACGGCCACGTCACCGCCTGGACCAGCGAAGACGACGGCGTACCCGTCTGCCGCCTGGAATACCTCGGCTTCCACGACGTCTGGGGCTTCGCGCTCTACGACCCCGCCACCGACACCTACACCGACACCCTGCTACCCGACGGGCACCCCGAAGGCAGCCCACAGGACGCCCTCGACTGCGCTGTACGGCTACACCTCACCGGCATCGCCGACAAACCCCTCGACGACGAAGACGACTGAGAACCCACCCACCCGTACAACCATCAAGGACTTATGCGGCGCTGCACTAGTTGGGTGAGGTGTCAGCCGAGCAGGATGCGGTGGCGGAGTAGAGCGAGGCCTGCGCGTCCGCACATCTGTCGTTTGAGCAGCTTAGTTTTGGTTTTGACGCCTTCGGTCTTTCCGTTGTGGTGGGGCAGGGTGACGGCGGCGCGGTCCCGATCGAGCCCCCGGGCGAAGGCGTGCAGGTGGGGCAGGTCTTTCCTGACATGCGGCGGTGATCCACTGTGAGAACTGGTCGGTGTTGTTGTCGGCGAGTGTCAGCAGGACGGCGAAGGAGTGCACGAGGCTGGTGAGAGTGGTCATCTCTATCGTGAGGGATTCGAACATCTCCTGTTGCCGCTGGCTGTGGTGATCGGGATGGGTCAGCAGATAGCCGACCGGGCGGCGGGGTGAGACGGCGGGACGGTCGGCTTCGACGCGGCCTTGGTTGATGTATTTGTGCAGCAGGTTGAGGCTGTCGGTGTAGCCCAGGTTTTTGATCTCCTGGAGCAGGAGCAGGAGCAGGAGCAGGAGCAGGAGCAGGAGCAGGAGCAGGAGCAGGAGCAGGAGCAGGAGCAGGGCCGGGGTGGCGGGGTTCTGCTCGCGACGCGCGCGTAGGTGATCGCGGTAGGGGTCGACGAGGATGGGCCGGTATTTCGGCGCCCGGATCAGTCTGTCGGGTTCGGTGACTCGTGCGTAGCGTTTGATCGTGTTCGGTGACAGGCTGAGCCGGCGAGCGCATTCGAGCAGGCCGACACCCTTGTCGAGTAGGGCGTGGACTTGGTGCCAGCGGTCGCGGGTGGTGGTAGCTCGGATCCCGTCTGCTAATAGCGTGCCAGTCTGGGCCCAGCAGAGGCTGTGGGCGGCGACCTCTTTGCCGATGGCTTTCGGCGGGGTTGTTCCACAGGCGCCGGCGGTCGGCGACCTGGACCGCATCGGGAAGGGCGCGGCGGATCGCCTCTAAATAATGGCGTAGGTGGCCGAGAAGTCCCGGCAGATGATCTGCACGCCGGGATGCTCGCGCAGCCACGTCTCCAGGGTATCGGCCCGCCGATCGAGCAGAACATCGACGCGTTCATGTGTCTCGGCATCGATCAGAACCGTCGCGTACTGACGACTACGGCGCAGCGCGAAGTCGTCCACACCCAGCACCCGGGGAACCGGCCGGACCGGCGGGGCAGTCCGAGGAGAATCCGCACACTCCCGAGGTACGGTCAGACCTGGGATTGCTGCCGGGCGTCAGCGGGGTCGTCGCTGCGGGTCAGGTATTGCGGGACCGGGCAGCTGTCGGTGCCGGTGTCGCGGGTCAGCCCGTACCGCACCGGGCCGCCGTCGGCCGGGGCGGTGGTGATGTCGTCGCGGGCCGTCTGCCAGTCGACGAGATGCAGGTAGATGTTGTAGTCGCCGCCGGACTCTCGCTGGGTGAGGGTCACCTCGCCGTCGAGGTGGAAGTATTCGCTCGCCCACATCTGCTGAACGCCGTCCGGCAGCGAGGACACACCCTGCCCCGGGTTGCCGAGGAAGGTGTGGTCGGCGGCTTCGCCGGGGATCCGGTCGTCCATGCGGTGCCCGCCGCCGGACGCGACGTGGAACAGTTTGCCGCGCAGCCCGCTCCAGGCCGGTGGCACGATTCCGCCGGCCCGCACGTGGAACGGCACCTGCCAGCCCAGATGTATGTATCCGCGGCCGGTCAGGGTGACCCGTTCGCCGCGGTGGATCAGGCTGACCACTTCCGGGCGGGGATCGTTGTCGGTGCTGTCGGCGATAGTCAGGGTTCCCTCCGGCCGCCGGGGCAGCGCGGCGGGTCGGCGGTTCTTCGGCGGGGCGGTGTCGACGGTGTCCACGACCTGCCCGTACCCGGCCACCGGCGATGACGTCGCGGGAGCCGGACCGGCCTGGCTCGGACCCGGGCCCGGGGAGGCGGCGGCCGTTGCGGTGACCGGCACGGTGCCGGTCACGGCCGGGGCGGGGGCTTGGGCTCGGGGCTGCGCCGACTGTACGGCGGCGAATCCGCCCGCCGCGACAGCAACTGCTGCCGTGGCGCCCGCGAGCACCTTGACCACCGTGGATGTGCCGGCCGCGGCCGCGAGGCCACCGATCGCCGATCCGGCACCGGCCACCGCTGCGGTGGACAGCCCGGCGCCGAGCAGATGCGGGGCCGGCACCAGAGCCAGTCCGGCCAGCAACCGCTCGGCGGGCACCAGCCCCGCCCAGGAACCGTTGCACCGTACACAATCGCGGGTGTGCCGGGCGATCCGCTTGCGCCACCGGCCGGCCGGGATCCCGTCCCAATCCCGGATCTCCTGCGCCAGGTCGGGGCAGCGTGGCTGCGCGTCCAGGGCACCAACCACCGCCCGGGCGGCGTCCAGTTGCGCGCGCATCCGCTGCACCCGTACCGCGGTGTGCGCTGGCGACAGGTCGACCGCCGCCGCCAGTTCGGCGCGGTCGATCTCGCCGGCGGCTTCCAGCCACCACAGGGCCAGCAGTTCGCGGTCGCCCTGGTCCAGCCAGCGCGTCGCCTCGGCCACCCGGCGCCGCTCCCCGGACAGGCCGAGCCGCAGAATGGTCAGATCGGCGAAGTCCGCGCCCGGATCGGCGGCGTCCCGTGCGTCGTCCAGTGGTGCGGCCCGGCTGGCGGCGGTCTGCCGGGCTGAGGCGGCGTCGCGGACCTCGCGGACCGCGATCGCGATCAGCCACGACCGGAACCGGTGCGGATCGCGCAGTCCCGGCAGCCCCCGGACCATCCGGATCATCGTCTCTTGGACGACGTCGTCGACGTCGGCGTGCCCGGACAGCGCCCGGCCGACGACGTTGTAAACCAGCGGCAGGTACGCGCCGATCAGCTCGTCGAGGGCACGCTGGTCGCCGGTGCAGGCGGCGACGACCAGCTCCGTGTCCGCCTCGTCACGCCGCATGCCCCGTCCCTCGTCGCGTTCTGCCCTGATTCTCGGCGGGGGACCGACCGGCCCGCCCGTGATCGGGTATTCCGGCCGGATCATCGCTGTTGCCCGTCCCGGCGTCGTGCCCGGCGCGGGATCGATCCGTTGCCCCGGGCGAACGCCGGCGTGGCGGTCCCGGTCAGCCCGGTGGCAACGGCGCCGCCGGTGGCGGACGGCTGTGCCGCGAGAGGGTGACTCCTGATCCGGACGAGATGCGCCTCGGTGTGCAACATTCGGGGGTGTCGGGCCGCCGCCGAGGCACTCGCCGTCGGCCCGGCCAGACCTGTTGCCGTCAGGAAACCCCGTCGGCTCACATCTGTTATCACCGTGCTCCGCTCCACCGGGAAACCGTTACGTGAGCGGAGACCTCGGAGGGGTTGGCCGGATAACAGAACGGCCCGTATCTCCTGACTGATGTCTCAGCGGGAGACCTCAGGATGAGGCGATGGTGGCCGGGCGGTCGGTTTGTGCGACTGCCCGGCCACCGTGCAGCGGTCAGCGGTTACGCACGAAGACGTCCTGGGTGTCGTCCTCGGCGTCGCCGGGCACGAGGTTCGTCGCGGAGGAGACGAACGCCAGGCGCCGCCCGTTGGCGCTGATCTGTACCTGATAGCTGGAACCGTTGCCCTGCTGCCCACTGGCGGACAGGCTCACCAGCGTCGTCCGCTGCGTCCGCAGATCCCGGACGAACACGTCGTAGTCACCATTGGTGTCGCCGGGAACGAGATTCGCGGCCAGCGACCGGAAGGCGATGTACCGGCCGTTCGCAGAGATGACCGGGTCGGCGGAGTAAGTACTGCCCGGTGTCCCGCCCGGGATCGCGCTCACCACGCTCGTGCGGCCCGCCGTCACATCACGGACGAAGACGTCGGTGTTCGCGTTGGTGTCGCCGGGAACCGCTGTGGGTTCGGCCGAGGCGAAGGTGACGTAGCGGCCGTCGGCGCTCACGGCCAGACTCATGTCCGTGGAGCGGGTGAACTGGCGCCCGTCATGAGTGAGATTCACCCGGGTGACGGTGCCGGTGCTGCGGTCACGCAGGAATACGTCTGCGGTCGCGTTGGTGTCGCCGGCCACCAGATCGGTGGCGTACGACAGGAACGCGACGTAACGGCCGCCAGCACTGACCGCCGCCGCAAAGCTCGCACCGTTGCCCGTGGTACCTGCCGCGGTGTGGCTGATCAGATCGGTGCGGCTGGTCGCGAGATCGTGCGCGTAGACGTCATTGCTGCCGTTGGTGTCGCCCGGAACGAGAGCGGCTGTCGGGCTGAGGACGACGGTGCTGCCGTCGGCGCTGATCCGGGCGCTGGACAGGTCGTGGAAGGGGTTGGTTCCGTCCCCGGCGAGGGCGTCGATACGGCGTAGCGATTGCAGCCGGGTGTCGTAGAGGAAGAGGTCGTTGACGCCGTTGGTGTCGCCGGGCACCAGGTTGGCCGCGTAGGAGTAGAAGAGTATGAAGTGGCCGTCGGCCGTGATGGACGGCCCGTAGCTTGCGGAGTCGGCTTGTGCGCCGTTCGCGGCGATGCTCAAACGGCGGGTTGTGCCGTCGCGGCGGTCGGTCAGGAAGATGTCGTAGGAGTTGTTGGTGTCACCGTTCACCAGATTGGTGGCACCGGAGGCGAAGGCGACGTACCTGCCGTCGTCACTGACGACGGGTGTGGTGCTGTCGCCGTCGGTGGACGTGCCGGTGACCGGCGTGCTCACCTTGCTGATCTCGGCGCCGCTGGCATAGGCCGGCGGTGAGAGTGCCGGGATCGCCAGCAGTGTGGTCAGTGCCGCGACGACGGTGAATGACCGGCGGGGCGGGAGGAATGCGGGGGTGCGCATGGCGCTTCTCCGTTTCCTGGAGCGTCGCGAAGCGCCTGACGGACTTCGGAGGCTCCAGTGCGAATGCGGTCGGCGTTACGGCATCGTCGCCGGGTCACGCCTTGAAGAATGGCGGTCCGGTAATGGCTTGATCACGGCCCGCTCTTTCACCGTATGGATGGCCCGATCGCTCGTCAAACGCCTTCGTATGAAACATTTGCGGCTGGCGTGGAGGGCTTCGGGTGGAGGTCTTTTCGGCGAATCTTCAGGCCAGCCTCGATAGTTATCGAGGTAATTCGATGGTGTCACTCGTTTTCGGTTTCTGCGGTGTGACAAGGAGAAAGCGTTACATGGATTTGTGATATCGGTGGCGCGCTCGCGATGTCTTGGTAGGAGAGGCGCTCGTGTGCCAGGTGAAGCTATGCGGCTCATGTCACCTTTCGCCTGAGTACCTGGATGAGGAAGACCGCGCGAATCAGGCGGCGTCTGAGCGGCTGTTTCCGTCGGTTTCCGTGTTGCGGGACGACACCGCGCATCGTGGGCAACCGCGGACATGGCGTCCGATCCGTTTCCGCCAGACGCCGTCGGGCCGGCCGTTCCAGGTCCGGACCATGTCGGCCAGACCCGGACACCGCGGGCGGGCCTCCAGGGCTATCAGGCACTCCCGCGCGGCGCCGAACCGGGAGCGCGCCCGCTGGACGCGCACCGCGGCGCCGCCGGTGGTGATGGCGAGCGTCTCGGCGAGAACGCCACGCGAGATCACACCTTCCGTCTCCAGCCACCACAGCGCCAGCACGCGCCGATCACGCGGATCGAGCCAGCGGGCGGCAGCCGTGTCCCGGCGGTGCCGCGCTGCGTGGTGCAGTCGGGAGATGGCGAGATCGGCGACATCGGCATCCGGGTCGGCGATGTCCAGGGCTGCCGACAACGGATGTGATCGGCGGCGGGCAACGGCCTGGTCCTTGAGAAACCCGGCGGCCTGGCGACCGGCGATGGCGAGGAGCCACCCGGAGAACCGGGCGGGCTCGCGCAGGCCGGGCAGATATCGCAGAACGCGCGTGAGGGTCTCCTGCACCACGTCGTCGATGTCGGCCGGTGTGCCGACCGACCGCCCCACCACGGTGTACAGCATCGGAAGATGCGCCGACACGATGTCACCCAGCGCCTGACGGTCACCGGTCCGGGCGGCGAGCACCTTCGCCTCGAGCTGCTCTCGGTCGAGTCCGACCATGACCATCTCGCTTCGTTCCGGGGCCCGATCCGTGTGGGAGACCCGAACGGGCGGCGCGAGATAACAAGACCGCCCAGCTGTATCTGCTCGGTACGGCCCCATCCCGGCGGTGCCTCGCTGGTCTGGTCGCATGTCCCGACCCATGTGTGGTCCGCACACGATGGTCGGCCCGTCTCTGTCCGGTTCGTGGAGGATCGGGTTCATCGCTGGTCGTCGTAGCGGCGGCTTCCCGGCGCGTGGCGCGACGGTCGTTGCCGTCGGCGCAGCAGCGCCATCCCGCTTGCAAGGGCGGCGGTCACGGCAGCGGTTGCGGCCCAGGCGGTTCCGGCCGGGTGAACGGATCCGGCGCTGCTGTCTCCAGTGGTTTGCGCGGTCAGATCCAGGGCGTTGGCCGTCGCTGTGGGCGCCGGCGCGGCAGCCGTCTCCGTGGGTCCTTGGGAGGGTGTGCTTGAGGACGAGACGGGAGCCGGGGCGGCTGGTGCCGGCGCCGGGGGTTGCGGCGACTGGCCCGACGATGCCGCCTCGGTGCGTGTGACCGCGCGTTGCCGGGTGTAGAGCAGGGTGCCGAAACCGAGCGCGTCATACCCGCCGCTGTTAGGCCCGTAATCGCCGCCGCCACCTTCGACCCGGCCCCGCGCGGCGATCGCGGCGACGTTCGGCGCCGCCAGCCCTTGCCGGGACACGTAGTGGTGCAGCACCATCTCCCACACCGGCCGCATCTGGCCGCGTCCGGCATCGGAGATGACCGTCTGCTCCCGGGGCGCGCAGGTGGTGTGGTGGCCCCACCGGTAGGTCGTGTACGGCACCTGGTGGCCCAGGTTGTAGCGGGCGACGTATTCGGCGCCTTTGAGGAACCGGTTGTCGTCGTAGCCGTACAGGTCGATGCCCTGGTTCCAGGCCATTTCGCAGATGGTCGCCATCAGGCCGACGCCCATCAGCGAGTGCGCCTGGTCGCGGCCGCTCTCCTGCCACTGCCCGAGGTCGCCGTGCAGGAAGGGGACGGCGTTGCGGATCGCACCGTTGCCGGCGCCGTTCTTGGCGTAGGTGACGGCCCGGTTCACGATCGTCCGGTCGTCGCAGAGGATGCCGATGGCGAGGACCGATGCGAGCGTGCACAGGTCCCAGTTGGCCCAGTAATTGGTGATGCAGGCCCCGTTGTGGCCGTTCAGGAACTGTTCGTTGCTGGGCAGGAACGCGCGGCGCAGCATGGTCCGTGCCGCGGCGAGGTCGAATCCGTCGTAGCCGCGCATCAGCTCGGCGGCGTTGGCGAACTGGTGGCCGTAGATGCCCGCGGCCAGGAACCGGTCGGCGTTGCCGGTGACCTCGGTCAGTGTTCGTGACCAGGTGTTGAGGATGTCCCGGGCGGTGTCGCCGTGCGTGGTGGCGCCGCTGATCCGCCAGCGCAGCGCGTTCTGGTAGGCGGCGTGGACGTCGCGGTAGAACGACACGTAGTTCTGCCCGGTGCCGCCGCGCACCACGGTCGCGGTCGGCGCCGGCTTCCAGGTGCTGTTCGACCGTGGGTTGTCGGTCAGCCGTTTCCAGCCGGCGGTCACCACTGGATCGTCGGCCGCGAGCCGGGTGCGGATGCGGGTGAAGTCGGCCTCGGTGTGCAGCATTCCCGGATGCGTCAGCGGGGCTGCCGCGTGTGCTGCCCCGGCGGGGCTGGCGGTGGCGGCCACCGCCAGCCCTGTCATACCGAGAAGGGTGCGTCGGCTGACCATCATGCTCTTCTCACTTTCGCCCGGATCTTGCTTACAGCTCGGAGACCCGGGCGACCGTGACGGGATTACAGAACCATTCCCGCTGATTTCTCGGGCGCGACCAACGCAGTGATCGCCGTGGCGAGGGCGCCGGCCGCCGCGTCCACCTGGTCCTGGGTAGCGGCTTTGTCGTCGGCGACCGTCCGGGCGGCGGTGCGAGCCGTCACGAGGGCCGACCAGGATGCCGGCGTCCAGGCGGCTTCGGTCAGGGCGCCGGATTCGGTCAGCTGGAGGTGGAGTGCGCTCGTGTCGAGGGTGTCGACGATGAACTGCAGTTCGGCGACGTTGCAGTAGCCGTTACCGCCGGTGATCCGCAGTTGCCGGTAGTGGACCGGGGTGGTCAGGGCGACCGTGTTCCAGCCCGCCACCGGGGCGCCGGTGGTGGCGAACGTGGTCCAGGTCGTGCCGCCGTCGTTCGACCCTTGCAGGTTCATGCCGGTGGCGCGGGAGACGGCGTTCGGCCGGGGATGGTATCGGACAGATCGTACGGTGAAGGCGGAGCCGTTGGCCGGGGCGATGGTGGTGGTGCACGCCTTCGTGGTGGTGTTGGGGTAGGTGGCGGTGTCGCCGTCGAACATCAGCCATCCGTCGGCGCCGTCCGGGGCGATCGTGACCCAGGACTTGTCGAGGGCGGCGGGTGCGGCGGCGGCCGCCGGCACGAGCAGGTCCCAGGCTTTGAGCAGCCGCCGGGCCAGCGTGGTCTCGTCGGCGCCCGGCTGGGTGGCCGCGTTCCGGACGGCCTGGACCTCGCGGGGGAACAGGATCCGCGAGGCGCGGGTGTAGCCGCCGAGGTCGACGGCGTCGGCGCGGGCCAGGACCGGGTCGAGGTCCAGGCGCAGGTCGCCGTGGATCCGTAGTTCGGCGATGTTGATGTAGGTGCTGTTGGCGGCGCGCAGGTACCGGAACTCGGTACGGGTGCGCGATGGCAGGGTCTGCCAGGAGAGCGTCTTGGACGCAGGCCCGGTGAGCGTGGTCCAAGTGGTGGCGTCGGTGGAGCCTTGGAAGACCAGGTCGGGTATGCGGACCATGCCGGTGTTGTCGCGTCGGGCGAGCAGCTCGATACGGTCGAGCCGGAATGCGGATCCTTCGCCGATGTCGAAGGTGACGGTCTTCTCGGCGTCGCTGAAGGTGGCGGGGTTCGCGTCGAGCATCAGCGCGGCGTGGGCGGCCGGGGCCGCCTGGACGGTACGCAGGTCGATCAGATCGCGTTCGTCGGATCCGTGCAGGGAGGTGGCGTCGTGGACTGTCGCGGCCCGTACGCCGCGGTCGGTGGTGTGGTCGATGGTGACGGCGAGCGGGCCGCTGCCGGTCAGGCCGCCGAGCGTGCCGGTGGCGGTCCAGGTCTTCCCGTCGGGGCTGGATGCGGGAAGCGTGTGCCCGCCGGCCTTGACCTTGACCCGGCTGATCGGGGTGGGGCTGGTGAAGGCGACGTTGACGGTGTCACCGGCGGTGACGCGGCCGGCGAGGGCGGCCGGTGAGGTGACCGTGACGGTGTCGACGGTGCCGGGAACCTCGGTGCGCTGGCCGCTGATGCGGAGTTCGGCGAACGACCAGAGGCCGGGGTAGGCCGGGTCGGTGGCGACCCCGGGGTGGTCCACCTGGAACTTGAGGTAGCGGTACTTTTTCGCGGTGGTGACGGGGAGGTGCTGCCACGCGTTGCTGTTGACGGTCTCGCGTGCGGTCAGCAGTTCCCAGGTGATGCCGTCGGGTGAGCCGTAGACGTTGGTGCCTTGAAGCCGGTTGCCGAAGGTGAAACGGGCTTGCAGGGCGAAGGATCTCGGGGTGATCCGGTAGCGGGGCCCGAAGTCGAAGACGAAGGATGCGACGCGCAGGTCCGCGATGCCGCTGCCGTAGTCGTCGTCGGTGAGGTTGCGCATGCCGGTGGCGTCGAGGACCGTCGCGGTGACCACGCCGTCGAGGTAGTTCAGGGTGCCGTCGGCCAGCGTCGGGTTGAGTAGTCGCAGGGCCCTGATGCTGGTCAGCAGGGTGGTGAACGCGGCGTCGAATTGTTGCGGGGTGGCCTTGCGGGCGGCTTTCAGCGCTGCCTCGTACGGCTCCCGGGTGGCTGTGGTGTAGACCGCCCGGCGATCGGTGCCGTCGGCCACCGCGGCGTCGATGGTCTTGTTCCGGTCCTTGGAGACGACCAGTTCGAAGGTGCGGGTGGCGATGCTCTGCCCGTCGTCGGCGACGATGCTCACGCGGTGACGACCGATGTCATGCCGCCCGGGTTTCCAGGTCAGCACGCCGGTGCCGGCGTCGAAGGTGGCTCCGGCAGGTAGCCCGGCCGCGGTGTAGGTGACCGATCCCCCGCTGTCGGTGGCGGCGAACGAGAGCGCCGACGTCTCGCCGGCGGTCAGATAGACGTTGTCACCGGACTGCGTGAACTGTGGCGGGGTGAGGGTCGTCTGTGCCTGCAGCCGTAGGTGATCGAGGTCGACGGTGGTGCCGGCGGGGCCGGTGAGGCGGTAGTAGTGGGCGTTGCTTCCGGCTTCCGGATAGGTGACGTAACGCCACCGGCCGCCGGTTGCCGGGATGGACACCGTGGCGAGCACCTTGGGTGAGATCTCGTCCGGGTTCAGGAGGGAGGCCGGTTCCTTGTTCAGCACCTCAAGGGTGGCCGGGCCGTCGGCGCGGACCAGCAGGCCGTTGCTGCCGTTGTTGTCGTGCATGACGCGGGTCAGAACACTGGTGGTTCCCTGCGGGGTGACGTGGGCGCGGGCGACACCGTCGACGATCTCGGTGCGGTCGTCGAGGGGCAGGCTCCACGGCGCGAACGCGAGGTCGGAGGTCGCGGGCCGGGCGGGCGGGGTGGTGCCGGCCAGCGCGTTCGGGAACGCCACCCAGTACTCGGGGTTCTTGTCACCGGGCGACCAGAAGTTGGACACCCCGGTGCCGTTGTAGAAGTAGGGGCCGTCGCGGCGTTCGGAGAGTTCCGCGAGCCATGGGGCCTCGGCGGCGACATCGACGCCGCGTTGCGCGTACTCGTAGTAGAGCTCGTTGACCGGGTTGAACAGCCGCCCACGGTAGGCCTGGGAGACGGTGCCGTCCCAGCCTTCACCGCGTTCGTCGGCCCACGGCACCCAGGCGCCGAGCATGAAGCCGTAGAAGGCGTTCGCGCCGGCGAGTAGCCGCCGGCCGAGGAAGTCATAGCTGCTGACCGCGTTCGCGCCGGTCGAGACGGTACCGGCGACCGGGTCGACCTTGGTGCCCTGGACGTCGAGGATCCGGGCGAGTCCGGTGAAGTTGTCGATGTTGCATTCACCGTGGGCCTGGTCACGGCCCATCTCCCGGACCTGGACGAAGTCGTAGCCGTACGGATTGGCGGGGTTGCCGGCTTCGATGAGAGGGATCTGCGGGGCGATGGCGCCGTTGTCGTAGCCGGTGTAGGTCGAGTTGACGGTGAACCACTCGACGCCCTTGGCGTAGCCGGCGGCGTCGTCGGCGTAGATCGCCGTCGAGAGGCGGCCGAAGAGCCCGAAGTTGTGCTGGTTCATCCAGCGGGTGTTGGAGTGCAGGAACGTGGTGACGACCGGGTTGGCGAAGTTGGTCAGCAGCTTCTGGTCGTCGGTGGCGGTCCAGACGACGTTGTAACCGTCGTAGGTTCCGGGGGTGTCGTCGGCCAGCGGCTCGGTGGCGCGGATGATCTCCGCGGCCATCAGGAACTGGTGCAGGGGATGCCCGGTGTGAATGTGCGCGTCCGGGAAGTACGTGTACTTCTGCGGGTTCATGCCGGCCCAGGTCCGCAAGGCCTGGATGGCGTTGCGGCGGTAGACCTCGTTGCCGGTGATAATCCACATCAGGGACTGGGTGAGCGCCCCGAAGGAGTCGTTGGTCTCCCGGTTGCGCATGCCGACCTGGACGAAGGCGGGGTCGAGTGGAACGTCGGGTTCGGCGGCGGACTTGGAGTTGGAGGCCCGGTAGGTGGTGGCGGCGAAGCTGGTGGCGGCCATCGCGTCGAAGTAGGAGGCCCAGGGTTGCCGGCCGGCGCGGACCTGGGCTTGGGCGTTACGCAGGTCGGTGGCGGACAGGCCGATGCCGGGGTGGACGAACCCGGCGTCGCTGACGGTCTCGGTGATGGTGATGACGTTGCCGGTGATCAGGTCGGCGGGGACGGCCGCCGACACGGGCTGCGGCGCGGCGACCACGGCGAGCCCGGTGCAGAGAGCGGTGATCAGGGCGGCGATGCGCCCGGCTTGTCTCATCAGAGTCCTTTCGGGAAGGAGCGGCCGAACCAGGGAGCAGCCGGATCAGAGGGGTGTGACGACCGCCGTGGTCAGCGACCATGGCGGCAGGTGCAGGTCGGTGCCGGTCACCGTGGTACGGACCGGGGTGACCGGGGACGCCTGGTGGAAGGCGCCCTGGTCCGGGCCGGCGCCGGCGAGCACCGTGACATCCGCGGCGAACGGACCGGGGACGCCGGGCAGTATCAGGCGCGCGGTTCGCGCGTCCGGTAGGGCGTTGACCAGCCGGACGATGTACTGCGGCCGGCCGCCGGGACCGGGACGCGACACCGCCCCGGCGACGATCCGCTGTTCGGGCCGCATGTCCTGCAGATGGTCATGGCGTAGCTCGCCGTCGACCCACACCCGCACCCGGGGCCCGTCAAGGCGGACCCGGACGTGGACCCGCTCGCCGATGCGCGGGCCGGCCCACGGCAGAGGGCCCTGGTCGACGTTGTCGATGCCGTCGTCACTGCGGATGATCACCGTGGCGTCGTCGCGGAACACGATTCGCAGGAACCGATGCGGGGCGTCGGGGCCGAGCCGAAGCTCGAAGCCGTCGGTGCCGCGCTGGGCGACGGCGGTGAACTCCAGGTCCGCGTCGACCGTGTCGATCAACGGTGGCAGCCGGCCGGTGAAGGCCACGATGGATTCTCCGCGCACGCTGAGCCGGGCGGTGCCGGTGCGAGGTGACGTGTCCGGCCGGTCCGGGACACCGTCGAGGGTGACCGGGTGGACGTGCCTGCCGCGTTCGGCGGCGAAGGCCTGCTGCACGTAGTAGGAGGCGCTCGGCCGGACCTCGTCGGCGGTGAAGTAGATCAGGTCCGGTGTCCACTGGGTGTGCCCGGCTCGGGCGAGCAGCGGCGCGTAGGAGGCCATCCGCACCACACCGGGACTGCGCTCGAGACCGATCATGTACGCCGCCTCGGCGAGCGCGGACCGGACCCGGCTGGTGCTGCCGGCCCATTCGCCGAGGTAGACCTTGGGCCCGGCCGGGTCGTAGCCGGCGTAACGGTCGACGTTCTGGTGCAGCCAGCGCGGGCTCTGGTAGCCGTGTTCGTCGACCATGGCGATGCCGCGTTTGCGGGCGTACTCCCACCCGGCCTCATAGTCCGGGCCGTGGGTCTGCGGGCCGGAGGTCCCGATCACGGTGATCTCCGGATGATGTTCGCGGACGGCGTCCTCGATGCGCGCGTACCGGTCACGGAAGTCGTCGGTGATCTGGTCCTCGTTGCCGACTCCGAGGTAGCGCAGCCCGAAGGGGGCGGGGTGGCCGAGCTCGGAGCGTCGCGCGCCCCACGGCGTGGTGGCGGCGCCGTTGGCGAACTCGATCAGGTCCAGGACGTCCTGCACATAGTCGTCCATGTCGCCGACCGGGATCGCCTCGGCGCCGCCGGGGGAGTTGGGGCAGCAGACCCCGGCCGCGACCACCGGCACGGCGGTGGCGCCGGTCGCCTCACACAGCTGAAAGAACTCGAGGTAGCCGAGCTGCCGGGACTGGTGGTAGCCCCAGATGTTGGGTGCCTGCGCCCGTCCGTGGCGGGCGCCGATGGTCTGTTTCCAGTGGTAGATGTTGTCCAGCCCGAACCCGTGGGCGAGGCATCCGCCGGGGAAGCGGATGAAGCTCGGTGACAGGTCCTGCAGCGCCTGCAGCAGGTCGGGGCGGAAGGTCAGCGGCTCGCCGCCGGGTCCGGTCGGCCGCACCGACACGCAGTCCAGGTCGACGACACTGCCCGACGGCACCTCGATGCGCAGCGGCCCGCGGGTATCGAGGGACAGGTCGGCGCTGTTCTGCTGCCAGCCGGGCGAGTCGATCGTCACCGGCACACCGGCGACATGGATAAGGGACGGGCCGGTCAGGGTGCGGGCGAAGCAGGTGAACCGCAGTCGTGAGCCGTGCAAGCCGTCCCAGCCTTCGTTGACGAGTACGGCCGGGCCGGTCACCCGTACGAAATGGGGGTTGGCGGCGTGGATCGGCAGGTCGGTGCGGATCGTGGCCGTGCCCGTGAAGCTCCAGCCGGAGAGGTGGGAGGGGGTGAACTCGAAGTCGCCGTTGCGGACCTGCTCGGCGTTCAGGCCACCGTCGAATGCGTCATTGAGGTCTTCGAGGAAGAGCCCCCACAGGTCGGGCGCCGTCTCGGTGACCGCGTCCCCGATGTGCACGGTGATCACAGTGCACCGCTGACGGTGACGAACGAGTGGGCGGGCAGGTGGACCCGCAGCGTGCCGCCGGACAGTGACACACCCTCGTGGGCGCGCGGCACCACCGCTGTCGGCGACTGCGGGGTGTTGTGGTCCTGCAACGCCTGCGAGGTCAGGATCAGCGCTTCGACGGTCCGAACCGCGCCGCCCCGCAAATCGATGGTGATGTCGGCGGCGTCGGTGGCGTCGAGGTTGGACAGGGACACGAGCAGCCGGCCGTCCTTACGGCTCGCCGAGACCGACACCGTCGTCAGCGTCGCGTCACCGACCGGGCGCGACGGTAGCTCACCGCGGAAGTCGACGCGCAGCGACGTCGCGTCCTGATGGCCCTGGTTCATCTGGAAGACGTGATAGGTGGGGGTGAGGACCAGGGCCTTGGAGTCCGGGTCGGTGAGGATCATCGCCTGCAGCACGTTGACGGTCTGGGCGATGTTCGCCATCACGAGGCGATCGGCGTGCCGGTGGAAGACGTCGAAATGCAGGCTCGCGACCAGGGCGTCGCGCAAGGTGTTCTGCTGGTACAGGAAACCGGGGTTGGTGCCGGGCTCCACATCGAACCAGGTGCCCCACTCGTCCAGCACGAGACCGACGCTCTTGGCCGGGTCGTAGCAGTCCATCACCGCGGCGTGCCCGGCGATCAGCTGCTCGATGCGGGCTGCTTCGGCCATCGTCGTGTAGTACTCGCCGGTGTCGAACAGCGTGGCCGAACCCTTGTTGGTCCAGGTGGTGCCGGGAATCGTGTAGTAGTGCAGGGACAGGGCGTGGTAGGCGGTGTTACGGATGTGCTGGCAGCCGAGGTGCCCGAGCTGTTTCATCAGGGTCTCGGTCCAGGCGTAGTCCTCGGCGTTGGCACCGGCGGCGATCTTGTAGAGCTTGTTGTCGCCATAGTCGCGGCAGTAGGTGCCGTAACGACGAGCCTCCTGCGCGTAATGCTGCGCGGTCATGTTGCCGCCGCAGCCCCACGCCTCGTTACCCAGGCCCCAGAACCGGACGTTCCACGGCTGGTCGCGGCCGTTGGCCTTGCGCAGCCGGGCCATCGGGGAGTCGCCGTCGCGGGTCAGGTACTCCACCCAGTCGCTCATCTCCCGGACCGTGCCGGAGCCGACGTTGCCGCTGATGTACGGCTCGGCGCCGAGCAGTTCGCACAGCGCCATGAACTCGTGGGTGCCGAAGTGGTTGTTCTCCTCGACACCACCCCAATGCGTGTTGACCATGACCGGGCGCTGATCCTGGGGGCCGATGCCGTCGCGCCAGTGGTACTCGTCGGCGAAGCAACCACCGGGCCAGCGCAGGTTGGGGATGCCGAGGGCGCGCAAGGCGTCGACGACGTCGAGGCGGATGCCGCCCTCGTTCGGGATATCGGAATCCGCACCGACGTAGAAACCGCCGTAGATGCACCGGCCTAGGTGCTCGGCGAAGTGCCCGTAGACGTGCCGGTTGATCCGCGGCCCGCCGATGTCGAGGTTGAGGATGGCTTCGATGGTCACGATGTGCCTTTCACGTGCAGGAGCAGGGCGCAGTGCGGGGCGAGGCGGATCTGCGGGCCGACACGTGCCGGCGCCCACGGCGGGAAGAGGACCTCGCCCTCGACTCCGAGGTCCAGCACGTCGTCGCCACCGTCGCGCCGCCAGACGGCCAGATAGAGGTCGTCACCGTCACGGGCTCCGGCGACGATCCACGGATCGCGCCAGCCGGGCAGCCCGAGCGGCCACACCGGCGTCGACCGGGCGACCGCGGCCCGGACGCGGCGGTGCACAGCCAGGGCCTCGCGGACGGTTCCGCGTTGCCGGGTGTCCAGGGTGTCGATGCGCCCGGCCAGGTGCACCCGGCCCAGCATTGCGGTGATCAGGGAGAACGCCAGGTCGTCGCGGCTCATCGAACCGTCTGTCGAGGCCCATACCCCGGCCTGTTCCGGCAGGATCGCCAGCGGCGCTGAGGCGGCGATCGGCGGCATCGCCCGGAAGTCCTGCTGGTCGGTCAGTGACTGGATCGGGAACACCGCGCCGCTGGCCGGGTCGGTGCGCGAGCCCCCAGCGGCGCAGCCTTCCACGACCAGGCCGGGATGGCGGTCCATGATCGCGGTGACCCAGTCGAGCAGCGCCTGTCCGTGCCCGGCCAGCCCGGCGCCAGCCGGTTCGCCGGTGCCGCCGTCGGTGCCGGGCCCGGTGTCGACGTTGTAGTCCAGCTTGAGATATCCCAGCCCGAACCGGGTGACCAGCCGGTCGACCACGGTGTCGAGGTGGGCGCGGGCGGCGGGGTGCCGCAGATCGAGCTGATAGCGGCCCCACTCGGCGATCCGCACGCCGTCGCGCTGGAAGAACGCCTCCGGCGGCAGTTGCCCGGCGATCGGGCTGCGCACCCCGACGACCTCGGGTTCCAACCACAGCCCGGGTGTCATCCCAGCGGCCTTGATGCGGTCGATCACCGCGTCGAGGCCGCCGTCGGGGAACCGGGTGATCGACGGCTCCCAGGCGCCGACCGAGTCCCACCAGCCGCCGCCCTCGTCGTCGTACCAGCCGGCGTCGATCACGAACGTCTCCACGCCCAAGTCCGCGGCGGCCTCGATCAGCGGGATCTCCCGCTCGGTCGTCGGGTCCGACATCAGCGCGTTCAGGAAGTCGTTGTAGACGACCGGCAGCGCTCGGTGGTCCGGGTGCGGGCGCCGGATCCGGCGCCGGTGCGCGGCCAGGGCGGCACCAACCGCTTCGAGCGCGCCATGCGCGGGTCCGGGCACCACCGCGAGATCAATCGCTGGGGTACGCAGGGAGTAGTCCTTGCCGAGCCGGCCGGTCCACTGGTGTTCCAGCAGGGTGGGGCCGAACACCGCCAGGTAGACGTCGCCGTACCGGTCGCCGAGCTCGGCGTGCCAGGTGGTGTTGGACGCCACCTGCCAGGCCAGCATCCGGCCGCTGCGACGGTCCTCGACGATGCCCATCGCCAGGTGCTCGGAGGTGGACCAGGCGCCGGTGGAGGTGAGACTGATCCGGTTCTTGGAGCCGACCTGGTGGAAGCGGGTCATACCGACGTCGTAGAGGCCCCGCTCGGCGAGGGCGGCTCGTGACCAGCGGAACTCACCGCTCCACGGGTTCGCCGCCGTCCAGAGCATCAGCTCGTCCTCCCAGCGGCCGCCGTGGCCGAGGCCGGCGACGGCGGCGGTGGTCACGTGCTCGACCTGCAGGTCGTTCTCCGCACTCAGTTCCGCCCACGAGCGCAGCACCGGAATGCCGTCGGCGACCTCGTAGTGCACGGTCGCGCGTAGCCCCGACTGCTCGTCGGCCAGGTGCAGCCGTAGCCGACCGATACCGTCGCGGCGTTGCGCGTCGGTGCCGGTCAGACGCATCCGCTGCGCGGCGGCACCGTCGACGTGCCGTTTACCGGCCGTGCCGGACCGGCCCTCACCGGCCAGCGCGACCTCCAGCACCGGCAGCGCGGAGCAGCGCAGCGCGGCCAGATCAGGGCGGGTTTCGGCGGTGTGCCACAGCGCGACCAGCCGGGGAGTGGTGTCCGGGCCGTGCGCGACGACCAGGCGCAGCACGTCGTTGCCCCAGGCGAGTCGCTGTTCGGCGCCATCGACGAGGCCGGGCAGGGTGACCGTCACGAGATCACCCCGGTGACCGGGTCGATCGTCCACAGGTCGCGCCACCGGACCTGAGCGGTGCCGCCGCCGATCTCGAGGGGCAGCCAGACCGGCGCCGAATGGAACAGGTCGTCCTTGCGCCAGCGATCGCCGACATAGACGTGGCTGGTCCGCTGTGTGCCGTGAACGGTGACAATCACGGAGGTCTGCGAGTCGTGGGTGGCGGTGCCGGGCGGCGCGAAGTCGGCCCAGGCGCTCCACGGCCCGGCGAGGCTGGTGGCGGTGGCGTACTTGTTGTCATTGGTGGACCAGCCGGTGAGGTCCGAGCCGAACAGGTAGAAGAGGCCGTCGGCCTCGACCAGGGCCGGGGACTCGTACCCGTGGGTGCCGGCCGGGGTCAGTGTGGTCGACACCAGGGCCTCGACCGACAGTAGATCGGCGCTGAGGCGGTAGATGTGCAGGCCGTTGCGGCGGTCCTCGGACAGCAGGTAGCCGGCGCCGCTGGTGTCGGTGAACACGCCGATGTCGCGGCTCTCATGACCGAGTGGGCGGGTGCCGTACAGGTAGCGGTAGGGGCCTTCGGGTCGGTCGGCGATCGCCCAGCCGACCCGGGCGTCGCGATAGTCGGGGGAGTCCAGGTGCAGGAACATCACGTAGGCGCCGTCGGGCCGGCGCAGGACCTTGGGGCGTTCGACGATCCGGCCGGGTGCCAGGTCGGGCACGTGTGGGTCGGGGGTGAGGGCGTGGCCGTGGAAGGTCCAGGTGGCCAGGTCGGGTGAGGAGTAGCAGGCCACCCCGCCGAAGGTGGGGCCGGCCGACTTGTCCTCTCCCCAGGCCCAGAAGAGGCCGTCGAGGTGTTGGATGCCGATGCCGTGCAGTTGAGCGATACGGCCGGCCTGGTCGGTGAACAGGGATCCCGGGGCGATCTTTCCCGGTGGCGCGAGCGTGGACACGTGTCCTCCTTGGAACGAACGCGAAGAGAACGTTATCAACGTGTTTCCGTGGTGAAAAGGAGTTGAAAGCCGATGATCATAGAAATCGTTATCCGCGCTGTGGGCGATCAGTGCTGCGGGTGCGTTCTCAGCCTGCGGCCCAGAGCAGGCCGCGTTCGGTCAGCGTCCGGGTCTGGGGTATCAGCAGGTCTGCGGGGGAGTGCCCGAGTGTGGAGACGAACACCCGGCCGGCGCCGAAGCGGCGGGTCCAGACCACTGGCATGACGGTGCCGGCTGTCTCGGGTGCTTCCGGATGGCCGGCGAACGTGGTGGTGGCCAGCACCTCCAGGGCGGGGTCGACATGGCAGTGGTACTGCTCGGTGCGGACGTCGAAGCTGCTCAGGCCGGCGGTGATCGGGTGGGCGCCGGTGATGTCGACGGTGTGCTCGACGAATCCGCCCGGATGGCAGAGGAACCGGCCGCCGACCATGAACTGGTAGCGCGGCGCTTCGTAGCCGGTGGCGACCACCCCGCCGTGCCATCCGGCGAACCCGGCGCCCGAGCGGATCCGTGTGACCAGCCCGTCCTCCTGTTCCGGTGTGAGCCGGCCGCCGCTCCAGCTTTGAATGATCAGATCGATGCCGGCGAGCAGGCTGGTGTCGGTGTAGACGTCGAGGTTCTCGGCGGTGCGCACCTCGAAGCCGTGTTCCTCCAGAAAGTCGCGGAACAGCTCGGTGCAGGCGATCGGCTCGTGGCCCGTCCAGCCCCCGCGAACCATCAAGGCCCTCATCGTGGCGCGCCCGTCAGCGAGAAACCGGTGAAGTCCGCCGTGAACCGGCGGCGGGCCAGGTCCTGCACGCAGACGCCGATCATGGTGCCGGTGAAGCGCAGCGGTGGCCCGATCTCGTCGGACAGCGCGTCGAGGTCGACCTCCCACCGGTCGTCATCGACGCTGAGTACCAGCCGCAATCCGTCGACTTCGGCGTGCAGTCGTAACGGCCCCGCGCCGGCCGGTCGCCATACGTGTTCGATGGTGCCGGCGGGGGACTTGCTGATCACCCCGACGACACGGCCTCGATCCTCGTGGTGGGTGACGGCGAGGTAGTGGTAGCCGGTGGTGTTGTAGTAGACGACCAGCCCGGCCATCTCGGTGAACCGCTGCGGATCCGCGTCGACGGTCACCTCGGCCATGCAGGTCAGGCTGGTCAGGCGGCACGCCAGCAGCGACTGGTGGAACAGTGAGTCGAGGCTCTCCCGGCCCCGCAGCCGCAGCCACCCCGGCCGGCTGCTCAGGTCCGCCTGTGCCGGGCCGCGCAAGCTCACCCATTCTGGTCCACGGAAGGCCTGATCCCGCGGCTGCGGCGCCGGTTGCGGCGCGGCGCGGGGTGCGGGCACGTCGGCGTACGGGTGATGGCCGCCGTCGGCCAGCCGCAGCCAGCCGTCGTCGTCCCAGATCACGCGCTGCAGGAACGTCTCGCGCCCGAGCGGCGACCGCAGGCCCGTCCGGCCCATCACCGGTCGCGCTCCCAGGTGCACGAGGTAGTGCTCGCCGTCCGCAGTGGTGACCAACTGTCCGTGCCCGGCCTTGTGGATCACCGCTCTCGGATCGTCGCGTGAGGTGAGCAACGGACTCGGGTCGGTTTCGTAAGGTCCGTGCAGGTTCCGGGATCGGGCCAGCCGGATCCCATGGTGGTAGCCGGTCCCGCCTTCGGCCAGCATCAGGTAGAACCAGCCGTCGTGCTCGAACAGGTGCGAGCCCTCCATCAATTCCTCGCTGGTATAGATCAGGTCCGGGTTACCGACCAGCTCACGGCGTTCGTGGTCGTATTCCTGTAGCAGGATGCCGCCGAACGAGAACCGGTCCGCGCGGTGGTCCCAGTTCAGGTTGACCAGGTAGCGGCGCCCGTCGGCGGCATGGAACAGCGACGGGTCGAAACCGGAGCAGTTGAGGTGGACCGGGTCGCTCCACGGCCCGGCCGGATCCGTGGCGGTGACCAGGTAGTTGTCGAGATCCTTGTAGGCGCCGGTCATGGTGCGAACGATGGAGTACACCAACCAGTAGAGGCCGTCGTGATAGCTGAGCGCGGGTGCCCAGACCCCTCCCGAGTCGGGTACGCCGCGCAGGTCGAGTTGCTCCGGCCGGTCCAATGCCGCGCCGATCGGCTGCCACGTGCGCAGGTCTGCCGACGTGTGCAGGCTGACGCCCGGAAACCACTCGAAGGTGCTGGTCGCGACGACGTATCGGCCGTCGGCGCGGATGGCGGACGGGTCGGAGTGGAAACCTGGGAGAATCGGATTAATGATCATGTAGGGGAGTGCTCCTCGTGCCGAAATCCTGGTAACGGTCTCTATGCTTGCCCGGTCCCGTCGATGCGCTGGGAGGCGGCAGGACTCTCCGAGCTGGGGCGTTCTACGCCGGTAACCTCGCGGAAATGAGCTATTGACGACACTGAGCCGGAAGCCTACTTTCCGTAGAAAGCGATTTCTACAGCTCGCCACTTTTTGGAGGCACACGGATGGACGGCAGGAGCAGGCGGTGGCTGGCCGCCGCGCTGGCGGTGGGCATGACCTTCACGCTCGCCGCGTGCGGCGAGGACGAGACCGCCTCGGGCCCGGTCGAGGTGGAGTACTGGGCCTGGTCGCCCAACATCGAGCCGGTGGTCGCCAAGTTCAACGAGACCCACACCGACACAAAGATCAAGTTTGTGAAGCAGGCCGACAACCCGACCGCAGCCGGCGGCCTGCGCAACGCCGTCGCCGCCGGACAGAACGTGCCCTGTGTCGTGCAGAGCTTCGGCGAAGTGCCGTCCCTGCTGGCCGAAGGACTGCTCGCCGACGTCACCGAGCAGCTCACTCCGTACATCGAGAAGAAGATCTTCACTGACACCGCGGTCAAGGCCGTCACCGTCGAGGGCAAGTACTACAGCGTCCCGGCCGGCGCGGCCCCCAGCTTCATGATGATCAACCGCGCTGTCTACGACCAGCACGGTATCGCCGTCCCCAAGACCTGGGACGACATCATCGCCGCCGGGATCAAGCTCAAGCCGCACGGCATCCAAGTGATGAACCTCGCCGGCGAGGACCCCAGCACCCTGGTCAACCTGACCCAGCAGGCCGGCGGCAGCTGGTACTCGGTGCAGGACAACGCCTGGAAGGTCGGCTTCCTGTCCCCGGAGTCGCAGAAGGCCGCCGCGGTCGTGCAGCAGCTCGTCGACAACGGCGTCGTCGCGAACCAGACCTACACCGACCGGCCGGCCCTGATCTCGTACTTCGACCAGGGCAAGATGGTCTCCCTGCCCACCGCGACCTGGCAGCTGTCCAACTACGAGACCAACTTCAAGAAGTCCCTCGGCGACTGGCAGCCCATCGACCTGCCGCAGTACGCCGACGCCGCCACCTTCGTCACTCCGGCGCACGGTGCCGCGACCTTGATCCCCAAGGGCTGCCCGCACCTCGCCGAAGCCACTGAGGTCGCGGTCTGGCTCAACAGCAGCAAGGACGCCATCGACGCCTCCTACCTGCCGGACACCGGAGCCTACGCCTGGCCCGGCGCGATTCCCGACCCGTCGCCGTGGGTCGAGTCGGTGGTCCCCAAGAACCTCTTCGGTGATCGGCGTGCCGAGGCCGTCCCGGTCATCCTCAAAGCCACCAAGGCCGGCATCGACCCGTGGGTGGTCGGCCCCAATTACACCGGCGTCTTCAAGGAACTGCAGGACCAGTGGGCCCTCGCGGTCACGAAGAAGATCTCGCTCCAGCAGCTGCTGGAGCACATGCAGACCTACACCGTCGAAGACCTGAAGACCAAGGGAATCAATGTCGCCGGCAACTGACCGGCTGGCGCGGCCGGCGGCGACCCCGCCGGCCGCACCACCCACCACCGCAAAGCCGTCCGCCAGGGTCCGCCGCCGCACGGCATGGCAGGGCGCGTCCTTCACCGTGCCGTACTTCCTCGGGTTCGCCCTGTTCATCGTCGTTCCGGTGATCGTCGGCCTCAGCGAGAGCCTCTACACCAAGAAGTCCTCAGGCCTCGGCTTCGGCGGGCAGAGCGTCACCTTCAGCGGCCTCGACAACTTCACCCGGGGGTTGAACGACGAGGCATTCTGGGGCGGGATGCTGCGGGTCACGCTCTTCGCCCTGGTCGTCATCCCGATCATCCAGATCGCCAGTCTGGCGGCCGCCCTGCTGCTCGACGAACTCGGCAGGCGCGCCGCGGGCCGTTTCCGGGTGGCGCTGCTGATCCCGCACATGGTCCCCGGCATCGTGGCGATCCTCATCTGGATCTACCTCTACAGCCCGGCGGTCGGCCCGATCACGCCGTTCTTCAGCCTGTTCGGCATCGACGCCGACTTCTACAGCGGCGCCCTGATCTGGGTGTCCATCGGCAACATCATGGCGTGGAGCAGCATCGGCTTCAACATCCTGGTCGTCTACGGCGCTCTGCAGAACATTCCTCGGGAGATCTTCGACAGTGCCCGGGTGGACGGCGCGTCGACGTTGCGGATCGCCTGGTCGATCAAGGTCCCGTTCGTGCGTACCTCGCTGGTCCTGACCTCGGTCCTGGCGATCATCGCAACCCTGCAGATCTTCAGTGACCCGTTGCTGTTCCGGTCGATGACGCCGGAGACCGTGGACCGCAACTTCACGCCGATCATGATGATCTACGACCAGGCGTTCGCGGTCGGTGACTTGAGCTACGCCTCCGCCCTGTCGATCATCCTGGCCGCCGTCGTCGGCATCGCCTCAGCGGTCTTCTACAAACTCACCAACAGGAAACCGACATGACCGAGAACGCCCGTCGCCGGACGCCCAGGATCCTGGTGCTGACCGGGCTCACGCTGTTCACCGTCTACTCGCTGGCGCCGATGTGGTTCCTGCTGGTGTCGTCGACGAAGTCCCAGCACGACCTCTACAACACCAACGGCTTGTGGTTCGCCGACTTTCGGTTGTGGGAGAACCTGAAGATGCTGTTCACCTACAACGACGGCATCTTCCTGCGGTGGATGGCCAATAGCATCTGGTACGGCGTGGCCAGCACCGTCGGAATGACGATCATCTGCATCGCCTGCGGTTACGGCCTCGCCATGTACCGGTTCCCCGGCCGCGGTGTGCTGATGGCCTGTGTCATCGGATCGTTCCTGGTCCCCGGCGCGCTGCTGACCATCCCGTCGTTTCTGCTCTTCACCGACCTCGGCCTGGTCGACACCCCGTGGGCGGTGATCCTGCCGGGCTTCTTCGCCCCACTCTCGGTCTACCTGGCCAAGGTGTACGCCGAGGGCGCCATCCCACCGGAGCTGCTGGAAGCCGCCCGTATCGACGGCGCCGGCGAGTACCGGATCTTTTTCCAGATCGGCGTGCGGCTGATGAGCACCGGCGCCGCCACCATCTTCCTGCTCGGGTTCATCGGCGCCTGGAACGCCTTTTACTTCCCGCTGGTGTTCCTGCGCGGTGAGCAGAAGTGGACGGCCATGCTCGGCCTGTACTCCTGGCTCAACGTCAAGGTGGAGAACTCGCTGGACCTGACCAGCCTGGTCGAGGCCGGTGCCCTGGTCTCGTTGATCCCGATGGTCGCGCTGATGCTCTCCATGCAGCGCTACTGGCGTTCCGGCATCACCCTCGGCAGCCTCAAATAGCGTCACCGAGAAGGCCCGGTCCGAACGGACCGGGCCTATCGCCGTGCCCGCGGCGGGATCAGGCGCTGCGGACGAGTTCGTGTTCGTGGACGGGGTGGGCGAACGGCCGGCCGGCCACCAGACGGCGCAGCTCGTCGAGCGCGCACTGGCCCAGGCGATGGATCTCATTGCCGTGTGAGCCGCTGACGTGGGGGGTGAGGAAGACGCCCGGCAGGTCGAACAGGGGCGAGGCGGGCGGCATCGGTTCGGGGTCGGTGACGTCGAGAACCGCACTGATCCGCCCGCCGGCGACCTCGGCCGCCAGAGCCGCGGTGTCGACGAGCTCGCCGCGGGCGGTATTGATCAGGACGGCGCCGTCGGGCAGCAGCGCGAGCCGTTCGGCACTGAGCATGCCGTGCGTCTGGGGGATGGAGGGTGCGTGCAGGCTGACGACGGCGCAGCGGCGTAGCAGGTCGTCCAGATCCAGCAGCTTCGCGCCGAGGCCGGCGGCGTCGGCCGCCGTCAGGTACGGGTCGGCGACGTGGACATCGAGGTCGAACGGGCGCAGCAGTTCCAGCACGCGCCGACCGGTGCGGGAGGCGCCGATGATGCCGACGCGCTGGCCGAAGTTGCCGACACCGGGGACCATCGCTGCCGGGGTGAACACCCGGTCGTCCCGGTAGCGTTCGCGCAGGGTGAAGACGCCCTTGCCGGCGAACAGGATGGCCGCGAGAGCGTATTCAGCGACCGGGATCGCGTTGGCGGCGGCGGCTGAGGAGACCAGCAGGCCGCGGTCCCAGCAAGCCTGGGTGACATGGGACTTGACGCTGCCCGCGGCGTGCACGACGGCCCGGAGGCGGGGCGCCGCCGCGAGGGTGACAGCGTCCAGCGGCGGGCAGCCCCAGCCGGTGATCAGGACCTCGGTGTCGGCCAGGGCGTGCCGGATGGAGGGGGTGTCGAAGCGTTCGGCGACCAGCTCGGGGTCGACCTCGGTGAGCTGGCAGATCTGATTCAGCACGGAGGGTGTGAACACCTCAGCCATGTGCCGCGAGCGCATCGCGAAGAGTGCCACTGGGCGTTGCACCACGGTTGTTGTCCTCCACCTGTGTAGCCGGCTCAGCGGCGTTGATAGAAATCGTTCTCTACTCTAGAAATCCAGGCTTCCGCCGTCAATGTGCTGGTCGAAGTCCGTAAGAATTGCTCCTCGTGCACCGATGGGATCCGCCTGCGGCCCTGGACTCTGAAACCGCGTTCTGGCTTTTCGATGTGAACGCGATGGCGTCTCGATGGCGTCGATGATTCGGGCAGGTCAAGCGTCTCCGTTTCCTTGACGGTCATCGATGTTAAGCCTACGTTACACAGATAACGTTCTCTTCATCTCCGAGACTGTCCCCCTTTTGGAGAGTGATCCATGAGCTTCACTCGACGCGGGCTGCTGGCCGCCGCCGGTGCCACGCTCGCCGGCGCCGCTGTCCCCGCAGCTCTCCGGCCCGCCTCCGCCGCACCTGCCGCCTTCGCCCATCCGGGCATGCTGCACAACGCGGGCGACCTCAACCGGGCCCGGGTGCGGGTCGGGGCCGGCCAGGACCCGTGGCTGTCCGGCTGGAACCGGCTGACCGCCAACGCCCATGCGCAACCGACCTGGACCGCCAACCCGCAGGCCACGATCATCCGCGGCGGCACCGGCCAGAACTACGGCATCCTCTACAACGACATCCACGCCGCCTACCAGAACGCCCTGCGCTGGCGGATCGCCGGCACCACCGCCAACGGCGACTGCGCCCGCGACATCCTCAACGCCTGGTCGGCCACCCTGACCAGGGTCACCGGCAACGCCGACCGTTTCCTGGCCGCAGGCATCTACGGCTGGCAGTTCGCCAACGCCGCCGAGCTCATGCGCGGCTACAGCGGCTTCGACCTGGCCCGCTTCCAGCGGATGATGCTCGGCGTCTTCTACCCGGTCAACAACGACTTCCTGACCAACCACAACGGCGCCTGCATCACCAACTACTGGGCCAACTGGGACCTGTGCACCATGGCGTCGATCATGGCGATCGGCATCCTCTGCGACGACGCCGCCAAGTACGACCAGGCCGTGAACTACTTCAAGACCGGCGCCGGCAACGGATCCATCACGCATGCCGTGCCGTTCGTCTACGCGAGCCAGGGCCTGGCCCAATGGCAGGAGTCCGGCCGCGATCAGGGCCACAGCCTGATGGGCATGGGCCAGATGGGTGCGATCTGCGAGATGGCGTGGAACCAGGGCGACGACCTCTACAGCTACGACAGCACCCGCTTCATGCGCGCCGCCGAGTACGTCGCCCGCTACAACCTCGGCAACGACGTCCCGTACACCACCTACACCTGGGGGACCGGGCAGAACTGCGCCACCGTCACCCAGACGGTGATCTCGGACGCCGGCCGCGGCCAGATCCGGCCGGTCTGGGATCAGCTCTACTACCACTACTACGGACGGCTGCGCCGGTCGGTGCCGAACATCGCGGCCATCGCCGCGCTCGGCCGTCCCGAAGGCGGTGGCGGCGACTACGGGCCGAACAGCGGCGGCTTCGACCAGCTCGGGTTCGGCACCCTCATGTACGCGAAATAGCCACCGGAACGCGGCCGGGTGGCGGTGCCGAGTCACGGACCACCACATGGGTGCCGAGCATCAGGTGCTGCGGCCCGGCGTTCTCCTCGCGGCTCAGTGCCAGCCGCACCGCTGCCCGGCCCAGTTCCTCCTGTGGCACGTGCACCGTGGTGAGCGCCGGATAGAGATCGGCGGCCAACGGTATGTCGTCGTACCCGGCGACGGCGACGTCGTCGGGCACCCGTTTACCGGCCTCCCGCAACGCTTGCAGGACACCGGCCGCCACCACGTCGGTGGCGGCCAAGACCGCGGTGAATTCGGCGCCCTCGGCCAGCAGCCGGCGGGCGGCCTGGTGACCGAACGCGCGGCTGTGGTCCCCGGCGACGATCAGCTTCGGATCCGCTTCGACACCCATCGCCCGATGGGCGTTGTGGAACCCGGCAACCCGCTGCGTGCTGGTCACCAGGCCGGGAACCTGCCCGACGAACGCGATCCGGCGGTGACCGGACGCCAGCAGGTGCCCGGTGATCGCGTACGCGCCGCCCTCGTTGTCGTACTCGACGACCGTCGCCGGAGCGGTCGGGTCGGCCAACGGTGGCCGTCCGACCAGCACTAGGCGGGAGCCGGAACGGTCGAGAGCGTGCGCGTAGTGGATCAGCCGCTGCTCGTGGGCCTCGTTCTCCCGGGCGCCGCCGACCAGGATGACCGCGTCGGCGGCCTGCTGGCGCATCAGGTCGATGAATCGGACGATCTGGTCCCAGTCCGCGTCGGTGTTGCACACGATGCATAGCCGGCCCTCGTCCTTGGCCTGGTGCATCACCCCACGGGCGATGTAGGCGTAGAACGCCCCTGTCACGTCGTCGGCCAGGAACGCGACATTCTTGGTCGAGGTGCCGGACAGGGCCCGCGCTTGCGCGTTAACGACGTAGTCCAGCTCACGCATGGCACGCAGAACCCGGGTGCGGGTGGCTGCCGCCACTGGATAGTTCTCCAGCAGGACGCGGGACACCGTGGCGGGGGAGACTCCGGCGCGCAAGGCGACGTCCTTGATGGTGGTCCGGTTGGCGTTGACCGGCGCTGACTTCCTTGCCACGGGCGATGCCCCTCCGATCACGCAGTGTGCCGCACAGGATAGTCGATGCCGGAAAGAACGCGTTTTCTGCGCCCTTCACCTCGCCATTTTCGGCCCTGTCAGCGTACGGCGACAGCTGCCCACGAGGTCGGCGGCAGGACCACGGTGAGCCGTCCGCCGTCGAGGCTCACGGCCTTCAGCGCTCGCGGCGACACCCGGTACGGATCGGCGAGGGTGTTGACGGCGTACGGGTCCTCGTCAGCCAGCACCACCGCCTCGGTGACCGACGACGGGGCGAACGACCGAAGATCGATCTCAATGGTACGGGGACCGCGCTGATCCCGGTTGACCAGCAGCACCGCACCCTCGGTCTCGGCCCAGGTGACCACGGCGTCGAGGTGGGCGGCGTCGCCGTGGCGCTGTGTCTCGTACGTCGTCGTGGTGATCGCCGGGTGGTAGGCGGTGCCCCGCGCCAGGCGCGCCGTCGTCGCGAACGGGAAGAAGGTGGTCTGGCGCCAGGACGGCCCGCCGGGCTCGGTCATGATCGGTGCGATGACGTTGACGAGCTGGGCGAGCGACGCGGCGGTCACCCGGTCGCAGTTCTTCAGCAGGGTGATGAGCAGGCTGCCCACGGTGACGGCGTCGGCGACGGTGTAGACGTCCTCGAGGATGCGCGGAGCCACCGGCCAGTCCGCAGGGTCCGGGCGCACCTGCTGGTCCTGATACCAGATGTTCCATTCGTCGAACGCGATGTTGATCGTCTTCGTGCTGCGCTTGCGGCTGCGCACGTGGTCGGCGGTAGCCGTCACCGTGTCGATGAAGTGCTGCATGTCGGCCGACGACGCGAGCAGCGATCCCAGATCGCCGTTCTTCTCCTGGTAGTAGGCGTGGCAGGAGATGTAGTCCACCGACTCGTAGCAGTGTTCGAGGACGGTGCGCTCCCATTCGCCGAACGTCGGCATCCCGGTCCACGACGACCCGCACGCCACGAGCTCCAGGTTCCGGTCGATCATGCGCATCGCGGCGGCGGTGCGGGCCGCGAGCGCGCCGTAGTCGTCGGCGCTGCGCTGCCCGATCTGCCAGGGGCCGTCCATCTCGTTGCCGAGACACCACATCCGGATGCCGTGCGGTGTGACGCTGCCGTTGGCCATCCGCTGGTCCGACCAGGTGGTGCCGGCCGGGTGGTTGCTGTACTCGAGCAGGTCCAATGCCTCCTGGATCCCGCGGGTGCCCAGGTTGACCGCCATGATCAGTTCCAGTTCGGCGCGCCGGCACCAGGCGGCGAACTCGTCCACCCCGATCTGATTGGTCTCGGTGCTGTGCCAGGCCAGATCCAACCGGCGCGGCCGGGCCTGGCGCGGGCCGATGCCGTCCTCCCACCGGTATCCCGAGACGAAGTTGCCACCGGGATACCGGGCGGTCGTCACCCCGAGCTCGCGGACCAGGTCGAGGACGTCGGTCCGGAAGCCGTCGGCGTCGGCGAGCGGGTGCCCGGGTTCGTACAGGCCGTCGTAGACACCGCGCCCGCCGTGCTCGACGAACGCGCCGAAGAGGCGGCGGTTGATCGGCCCGATCGCCGCGGACCGGTCGGCGATCACTACGTCGTTGCCCATGGACTCTCCTGGGTGACTACTGATAGAAAACGTTATCTACCGCAGGCTAGGAGGAGAACCCGCGATGGTCAACAAGTTCGGGTACGTGATGGTGCACTTCGTCGAAGATCCCGGCGGGTATGCCGAGAAGATTTATCTCTCGCTGAGCCGTGGTGACGACCCGACCCGCTGGTACCGGCTCAACGGCGGCGAGCCGATCCTGGCCTCTGGTCTGGGAACCACCGGTGTACGCGATCCGCACCTGATCCGCACCCCTGACGGCTTCCACCTGGTCGCTACCGACCTGAGGGTGTTCGGCGGCGACGACGCGGGCTGGCGCTCCTGGTCGCATCAGGGCAGCCGCTCGATCCTCGTCTGGGACACCCCCGACCTGCTCACCTGGTCACCGCCGCGGCTGGTCGAGGTGGCGCCACCGGATGCCGGCATGGCTTGGGCGCCCGAGTCGATCTACGACGAGGATCTCGGTGAGTACGTCGTCTTCTGGTCCTCGAACCGGCTTTCCGCCGATCCGGCCTACAGCCGGATCCTGTATGCGACGACCCGTGACTTCGTCACGTTCAGCCCCGCACAGGTATACCTCGACACCGGCAGCACCACCATCGACACCACGATGATCCGCCACGGCGGAAAGGTCTATCGCTTCCACAAGGACAACAGCCACGGCGGTCGTGAACTCTACGCCGATGTGGTGTCGTCACTGTTCGCCGACGACGCCGTCATCCTGCAGGAACGCATCGGCCGTGCCGATTTCGGCGACGTCGAGGGCCCGCTGGTGTTCAAGGACAACCGGGAAGAACGCTGGTTCCTGTTCGTCGACCACTACGGCGACGGCGGCGTCGGGTACCGGCCGTTCGTGACCGCCGACCTCGCGGCGGGCGATTGGGCACCTTTCACCGGCGAGTTCGAGTTGCCGGCGAACACCAAGCACGGCGTCGTGGTGCCGCTGCGCGACGGTGAATGGGAACGTCTCGCGAGCAGCCTGCCGTGACACCGGCCGACCGACACCACATCGTGCTCACCACCCCGGCCACCGCATTCCACGAGGGCTTCCCGCTAGGCAACGGCGCGTTCGGCGCGATGGCCCACGGACGGCCACACGTCGAACGATTCGACCTGAACCTGGACACGCTCTGGTCCGGCGGCCCCGTGCCGGTCGAGGCCGGCCCGCCTCCCCAGCGGCTGTTGCCGCAGCTGCGACGGGCGATCCGGTCTGGCGACCATCGCCTGGCCGACTCTCTCGCCCGGCGCATGCAAGACAAGGGCTGGACCGAGTCCTACCAGCCCCTCGGATGCCTGGAATGGCGGTATACCGCGGATACGGAGATCACGGACTACCGCCGTGACCTCGACCTGGGACGGGCGATCGCCGGCACCGCCTACAAAGCGGGTGGCGGCGGGGTCCGCCTCAGCGCGTTCGTCTCCGCGCCGGCCGGTGTCCTGGTTGCCACCGTGACCGGCTCCGGGCTACTGGCCACGCCGGTCTTCACGTCACCGCACCTGACGGTATGCACGAGAGAGCATCGTGACGGTGACTGCCGCTACCTGGTGGTCACCGGCCGGGCGCCGGCACAGGTGCTGCCCAACTATGTCGACCGGGAACCGGCAGTGATCTACGCCGACGACGACCCCGATCAGCAGGACGGGACGGTCGCCACCGGCATGGGGTTCGCCCTGGTCGTGGCCGTGCAACGGACCGGGAAGGACGAGATCCGCCTGATCGCCGCCGCGGCGTCCGGGTTCCGCGGCTACGACCGGCGCCCGAGCGCCGACCTGGCAGCCCTCACCGAGCAGGCCCGAAGCCGGGTGGCCGCAGCGCTCGTCACCGCCGGAACCGACCTGAGCGACCGGCACGTCGAGGAGTACCGCGCCTTTTTCGACCGGGTCGATCTCGACCTGTCGGGCTGCGCCCCCGACGCCGAGCGGTACTACCACCTCGGCCGTTACCTGCTGATCTCCAGCTCCCGACCGGGCACCCAGGCCGCCAACCTGCAGGGCATCTGGAACGCCGACGTGCGGCCGGGCTGGAGCAGCAACTACACGACCAACATCAACGTCGAGATGAACTACTGGGCGGCGGAGCAGACCGCGTTGGCGCAAATGCACGAGCCGCTGTTCGACCTCGTCAGCGACCTGGCCGCCGCCGGCACCGCAACGGCACAACGGTATTACGCGTCCGCTGGTGCGGTGGCCCATCACAACACCGACATCTGGCGGTTCACCGCGCCCGTCAACGGCGATCCGCAATGGGCGAGCTGGCCATCCGGCCTGCTCTGGCTCGCCACCCACCTCGGCGAACATCTGGACTACGGCGGCCGGCTCCGCGACGGTGATCTTCTCGCGCTGCGTGCAGCGGCCGCCTTCGCCCTCGACATGCTCGTCCCCGACACCGACGGCGTACTGGTGATGAGCCCGTCGACATCCCCGGAAAACCGCTTCGTGGCCGACGGCGGTGATGCCGCCGTCACCGAGGGCTCCGCGATGGATCAGGAACTCGTCCACGCGGTGCTGACGCGTTACACGGCTCTGGCCGACGACGACCTCGCGGAGCGGGCCCGTGCCGCTCTCGCCGTTCTACGACCGGTCGTCATCGGCCCGGAGGGCGAACTGCTCGAGTGGTATGACGAACGGCCGCCCCGCGAACCGGGCCACCGGCATCTCTCCCACCTCTACGGACTCCATCCGGGCACCCGCATCACCGAAGCCGGCACACCCGCTGAGTTCCAGGCCGCCCGCCGGGCCCTGCGAACACGCCTGGACAACGGCAGCGGGCACACCGGCTGGAGCCAGGCATGGATCCTGTGCCTGGCGGCCCGGCTGCGTGACCCGGACCTCGCCGAACGCTCGATCGCGATCCTGCTCGGCGAGCTCAGTTCGGCCTCGCTGCTCGATCTGCACCCGCATCCCGCCTGGCCGGGCGGCCACCTGTTCCAGATCGACGGCAACCTCGGCGCGGTCGCCGGCATGACCGAACTACTCGTGCAAAGCCACGAACAGGCGATCAGCTTGCTCAAGACCCTGCCACCGTCGTGGCACAGCGGCACCGTCCGCGGCATCCGCTGCCGGGGCGGGCATCAGGTCTCCGTCACCTGGGCCGGCGGCGCCCTCACCGAGGTCACCATCATCACCGGACCGCACGCCGATGTCGTCATCGAGGTCGCCGCGGCGTCGACACCGGTCGCTGTCATCGACGCCGAGGGCCGGCGGCTCGACACCCGCGAGGTGACCGGAGCCGTAGCCGGACGCCGCCGGATCGGCTGGACTGGTGAGCCGCACAGCAGCTACCGGCTGAGTGCGTACCGGGAGGACTTCCGGTGACGCGCGTCAGGCGAGGTTGGCGATGATGGCGGCGGTGACCTCGCGGGTGGTGGCGGTGCCGCCGACGTCGCGGGTGCGCACGCCGCTGCCGGTGGTGACCTCGATGGCGGCGCGGACTGCCTTTGCCTCGTCGTGCAGGCCGAAATGGTCGAGCATGAGCGCGGCGCTGCCGATCGCGCCGACCGGGTTGCAGACGCCCTGGCCGGCGATGTCCGGCGCCGAGCCGTGCACGGGCTCGAACATCGATGGGAACCGGCGTTCGGGGTTGAGGTTGGCGCTGGCGGCCAGCCCAAGGCTGCCGGCCAGGGCGCTGCCCAGGTCGGAGAGGATGTCGGCGTTGAGATTGGAGGCGACCACCACGGACAGGTCCTCCGGGCGGAGCACGAACTTCGCGGCCATGGCGTCGACCAGCACACTCTCGGTGGTGACGTCCGGATATTCGGCGGCCACGCGGGCGAAGACCTCGTCCCACAGGACCATGCCGTACTGCTGCGCGTTGCTCTTGGTCACCGATGAGACCTTCTTGACCGTACGGGTGCGCGCGAGGTCGAACGCGAACCGCATGATCCGCTCGCAGCCGTACTCGGTGAACAGCGCCGACTGCACGGCGACTTCGCCGGTGTTACCGCGGGCGCCGAGGTTGCGCCCGCCCAGGCCGGCGTATTCGCCTTCGGAGTTCTCCCGGACGACGACCCAGTTGAGCTCGGTGGTGTCGGCCTTGCGCAGCGGGCTCTGAACGCCGGGCAGGAAGTCGACCGGCCGCACGTTGGCCCACTGGTCGAAGTTCTGGCAGATCTTGAGGCGCAGGCCCCAGAGGCTGATGTGGTCCGGCACGGTGGGCCAGCCGACCGCACCGAAGTAGATCGCGTCGAAGGCCTTGAGCTGCTCCAGGCCGTCGTCGTCCATCATCCGGCCGTGCTTGGCGTAGTAGTCGCTGCCCCAAGGGAAGTCCTGCCAGTCGAAGGCGAACCGGCCGTTCGAGGCGGTGGCGAGCGCGTCGAGAACGGCGCGGCCGGCTTCGACGACCTCGATGCCGACGCCGTCGGCGGGGATGGCGGCGATCCGGAAGTTCTGCTGAGCGGTCACGATGAGTCTCCGTCTTCTAGGGATGTCGTGACGCCGAGTTAACGCCTGGTTTCGCAACGGCGTCCAAGACGCAGAAGTGATGCCGACGATAGGCTTTCCCTATCAAACGGGCGACCGAGCGTACGTCGCGACGCACGCCACGAAGGCCTGCGCGGCCGGGGTAAGCCGTCCCTGCCGGGTGACGAGGGAGATCCGCAGCAGCGAGACGGGTTCGATCCGGCGTACCCGGGCGCCGGTCCGCTGCGCGAGCGGCGCCCACGACGACGGCATGACCGCGTGTCCGACCCCGTCGAGCACCATCGGAAGGATCGAGGTTCGGTGTTCGAGCTCGACGACGAGCTCCACGTCGACCCCGCTGGCCAGCACGTCGTCGACGAGCTGGCGCATCAGGCTGCCGCGGCGGCTCACGATCAGCCGCATGCCGGCCAGGTCTTCGCGGCCGATGACATCGGATGCCGCCGACATCGACGGCGGGGAGATCAGAACGAGCGGCTGGTCCTCGATGTGCAGCACATCGAGCCCACCGGTGTGCGGTGCCGAGGCGGCGCCCAGTAATCCGACCTCCGACTGCCCGGACTTCACGGCGTGCACCACCTCCTCCGGGGTGAACGCGGCGTCGACCAGCAGACTCATTCCCGGGTAGGTGTCGGTGAAGACCCTGGTGATGGTGCCCAGCGGCTCCATGGCCGGGCTCGGCATGGCCACCAGCTCCACCCGGCCGCGTTGCAGTCCCTGCACCGAGCGCACCGCGGCCTTCGCGTTATCCAGGTCCCGGATCACCTGCCGGGCCGGTTCCACGAGCTGCTTACCGGCGTCGCTGAGCACGATGCCGCGGCCGACCCGGTGGAACAGCGGCACCCCGAGCTCACGCTCCAGCTGACTCATCGACTGCGACAGCGACGGCTGCGCGATGTGCAGCTGCTCGGCGGCCCGGTTGAAGTTCAGATGATCGACGATGGCCAGGAAATGCGAGAGCTGACGCGCGTCCATCACGGCCTCCGGTCACCATTGATAGGTGGAACCTACTGGAGGTGTAGCCAACGTGTCTTAGACGTTTCGGATCCGTTTCACGCACTGTGTGAGGCATCACAGCGGGAACCCGAGGAGTCTCATGGACACGCCGGCAGCGAAGCGTCCCTGGTACCGCCAGCTCTACTTCTACGTCCTCGTCGCGATCGTGCTCGGTGTCGTCGTCGGTGGCGTCTGGCCCGATGTCGGTGTGGCCATGGAGCCGATCGGCACGTCCTTCGTCGACCTGATGAAGATGCTGATCGGCCCGGTGGTGTTCCTGACCATCGTCGGCGGCATCGCCAGTGTCGCCGACCTCAAGAAGGTCGGCATGACCGGCATCAAGGCGCTGACTTATTTTCAGGTCGGCACCATCGTGGCGATGGCGACCGGCCTGGTCGCGATCAACCTGTTCCGGCTCGGCGACGGCGTCAACGCCGACCCGGCCACCCTGACCACGACCGAGGACGTCACCTCCCTGGTCGAGAAGGGCGAGGAGTCGCACTGGTGGGATTTCCTGTTGCGGGTGCTGCCGGACAACATCATCAGTCCCTTCGCCGAAGGCGAGATCCTCCAGATCATCTTCCTCGCGGTGATCTTCGGCGTCGCCCTCAACGCGGTCGGCTCGGTCGGTGCACCGGTCCTCGACGCCGTTCACCGGCTCACCGCGATCGTGTTCAAGGTGCTCGGCTTCATCATGAAGCTCGCCCCACTCGGCGCCTTCGGCGCGATGGCTTACGCCATCGGCAAATACGGCGTCGAGACCTTGACCAGTCTCGGCTCGCTGATCGCCCTGTTCTACGTCACCTCGGCGCTGTTCGTGTTCGTCGGGCTCGGCTCGGTGATGCTGTACCTGCGGCTCAACATATTCCACCTGCTGCGTTACCTGCGTGAGGAACTGCTGCTCGTGGTCGGCACCTCCACCGCCGAGCCGGCCCTGCCCGCCCTGATGCGCAAGATGGAGTTCGCCGGCGTGGAGAAGTCCACGGTCGGCCTGGTCGTGCCGACTGGCTATTCCTTCAACCTCGACGGCGCAGCCATCTATCTGTCCCTGGCGGCGCTCTACATCGCCCAGGCCACCAACACCGATCTGTCGATCAGCGAACAACTCGGGCTGCTCGCCATCATGCTGCTCACCTCCAAGGGTGCGGCCGGTGTCGCGGGCGGTGGCTTCATCGCCCTGACCGCTACTCTCGCCAGCGTCGGCACCGTCCCGGCCGCCGGCATCATGCTGGTCTTCGGCATCGACAAGTTCATGTCCGAGTGCCGCGCCCTCGTCAACTTCTGCGGAAACGCCGTCGCCACCCTCTTCATCGCCCGCTGGGACGGCACCCTGGACACCGCCCGTGCCCGCGCCGTCCTGCGGGGCGAGATCGTCCCGGGAGTTGGTCAACCGGACCAGGCTCCGGACGGCGACCACCCCGGCCGTACCCCGGCCAGCATCGGAGCCTGACATGCGCGTACTCATCGCCCCCGACAAGTTCAAAGGCTCGCTGACAGCGGCCGAAGTGGCCGCCGCCATCAGAGGGGGCCTTGAAAGTACGGGCGTACACAGCCGGTCGCTGCCCCTCGCCGACGGCGGAGACGGCAGTGTCGCCGCCGCCCTGCACGCGGGGTTCACCGCACACCCGGTCACGGCACGCGGCGCGGATGGCTGCCCCGTGCATACGACGTTCGCCTCCGACGGCACCACAGCGATCGTCGAGATAGCCGGTACCTGCGGGCTCGCCACCCTCGACGCAGCGACCCGGCACCCGATGGCCGCATCCAGCCATGGCCTTGGCCAGGCCGTCGCTGCCGCCGTCGCCACCGGCGCGACAACCGTCGTCCTCGCACTCGGCGGAAGTGCCTCCACCGACGGCGGCAGCGGCATGCTCGCCGCGCTCGGCGCCCGCTTCTACGACGTCACCGGTTCGCCGGTCGATCCCAGCGGCGCCACCCTTGCCGCCATCGCGTCGGCGGACCTGACCGGACTGATCGACTTGACCGGCGTCGACCTGGTCGTCGCTACCGACGTCACCAACGCACTACTCGGCCCGGACGGCGCGGCAGCCGTGTTCGCACCGCAGAAGGGCGCCGATGAACACCAGGTCCGGCTGCTGGAGGACGGGCTCGCGCATTTCGCCCGTACCCTCGCAAGGTTATGGGTGACCATCGCAGAGCCGGAACCGTCGCTCACACCTGGTGCCGGCGCGGCCGGCGGCGTCGGATTCGCCGCTCTGATGCTCGGCGCCCGGCGGGTGTCCGGCGCTGAATACCTGCTCGACCTGCTCGGCTTCGACGATGAACTGGCCCGGTGTGACGCCGTGGTGATCGGCGAGGGCAGTATGGACGCCCAAACCCTGTGGGGCAAACTGCCCGCCGTCATCGCGGCTCGCGCCGCCGGTAAACCGGTGTACGCGGTCGCCGGCCGAAGCTCCCTCACCGCCGACGAGCGCCGGCATCTGGGCATCCGCGAGCTGTGGTCACTGACGGACATGACCGACGGGGATCCGAGCCGCGATCCCGCCCTGAGCCTGCGCCTCGCCACCAGGGCGGGCACCGACATCGGCCACCGGCTGCGCGCGCCGGCATGAGCCTCATAGCCGGTACTGGGCGACCAGCTGCCGCAGACGCGCGGAGTTCTCCTGCAACTCGGCGGCCGAGGTCTCGGTGGCCCGGGCGGCGTCCCGGGTCGCGCTGGTCACCTGGACCACCTGCGCCAGGCCGCCGCTGATCTCGGCACTGCCGCCGGCCGCCCGGTTGAGGTCACCGGTCATGTTCTGGGTGGTGGCGCTCTGCTCCTCGACCGCCGACGCGATGGTGTTCTGATAGTCGTTGATCCGCTCGATGATCTCGCCGATCCCGGAGATGGACGTCACCGCCATCCGGGTGTCGGCCTGGATCTGGCCCATCCGCTTGCTGATCTCCTCGGTGGCTTTGGCGGTCTCCTGCGCGAGGTCCTTCACCTCGCCGGCCACCACCGCGAAGCCCTTGCCCATCTCGCCGGCACGGGCGGCCTCGATGGTGGCGTTGAGCGCGAGGAGATTCGTCTGCTCGGCGATGGCGGTGATCGTCTTCACGACACCGTCGATCTCCGCGGACGAAGCATCCAGCTGCACCATGGTCTTCCTTGCATCAGCCGCCACGTCAACTGCCTTGGCGGCGACCAGGGCGGCCTCGGAAGCACTGATGGCGATCTCCCGGATCGCCGCGCCCATCTGCTCGGCGCCACTGGCCACCGCCTGCACACCGGCGTTGACCTCGCCCGCGGCCGCATCGATCGTACTGACCTGGTCCGAGGTCTGATCCGTGCTGCGAGACAGGCCGCGGCTCGCCTCACCGAGTTCGGTGGACCGGTCAGCAAGCCCGGAGCTCATCTCCGACAACGCATACATGGTGGCCCGGACCTGAGCGACGGCCTGCTGCACCGAACGCGACATCTTGCCGATCTCATTGCCCGCCGGGTCCGCGGGCCGCTCCGTGAGATCACCGCTGGCCATTGCCGCGAGGACCTCCTGCAACGTTGTGATCCGCCGGTTCATCGTCCGGGCCACGAGCAGAGCGAACGCGGCGGCGGCCACCACACCCACAGCCAGGACCACGGCGATCGTCGTCCGGGCTCGGCCGGCGGCGTCCTGTGCCTCGGCAGCGCTCGCCGCAGCCTGCGACTCCGCCTGATCGGCGAGGCCGTCGAGACGCTCGACGGCCTCGCCGACCGCAGGGGCGAGTTTCTCGCTGCGGAACGTCTCCCACTCGGCGATCTTCCCAGCTGCCTTCAACGCGGAGGACTGCTGGCGGAGCTCGATGTAGTTCGCCCAGATTGTGGCGAAGTCACTCATCGCGGTGCGCTGCTGCGCACTCACCGGCAACTTGTCGTAGTCCGCCAGCCGGGTCGTCACCAGGTCATAGTTGGTGGACGCCTCCTCACCGTATGCCTTCGCCTTGGCCGCATCGGTCGAGGAGAGCTGCGACAGCCCGGCCCACCGCGCGTGCCAGATCAACTGCTGCATGTCCTTGACGACCGCGAGCGGGCGCAGCGACTCCTCGTACAGTGCCTCGGTCGCGTCAGCGGTGGACTGGGTACGCAGAATCCCCACCGCACCCACGACCACCGCAACCAGCAGAGCGATGCCCGCCGACGCCAGCAGGCCGGTGCGGATGCTCATGGCTCGGAGGCTAATACTCCAGCAGGAGATCCGTTTTGAGCTGCTGTGGCGGTGCGGGTTTGTCCGTGGACAGCAAGCAGCCACCGCTGAGTCTCGGTGGTTGTGTGGACCCCGAAATCGGCGGTGGCTGCCGCCTACAGC
>NZ_BSSY01000032.1:0-58061 GCF_030269225.1 Actinoplanes sp. NBRC 101535
CGCTGCCCGCTGCCCGCTGCCCGCTGCCCGCTGCCCGCTGCCCGCTGCCCGCTGCCCGCTGCCCGCTGCCCGCTGCCCGCTGCCCGCTGCCCGCTGCCCGCTGCCCGCTGCCCGCTGCCCGCTGCCCCGATTTTCTCGGTTGCTTCGGCGGCGCCGGCATACGGGACAGCGCCGGACGCAACAGCAACGAGCGGGACAGCAACGAGCGGAACAGCGATGGACGCGACAACAGCGAGCGGGACAGCAACGAGCGGAACAGCGATGGACGCGACAACAGCGAGCGGGACAGCGATGGACGGGAGAGCAAAAGACGGGGCAACGGGGCGGCAGTGAGAAGGATGCTGTGACGGGGCTGAGAGAGCGGAATCTCTCAGCGGCATGGGACACGCGGGTTGTCGGGGACACTGGGTCGCGCAAGCTGTCATGGCGCGGCTACGGAGTGGCCGCGCGGGGGAGGGTGTTTCGTTGGGCTTCATCGCGATGATCCTGCTGGTCATCGGTCTGATCCACTTCTATCTGTGGAAGCGGCTGGTTCGGGATCCGCTGGCCGCCGGGTGGCCGCGCCGCATCGGCACGGCCGTCGTCGTCCTGCTGGCGATCCTGGTGCCGCTGACCCTGATCGGGGTTCGTGCCGGGCACTTCATGTGGCTCGCCTGGCCCGGCTATCTGTGGATCGCCGTGATGTTCTATCTGCTGGTGACGCTGGTCGCGCTGGAGATTCCGCGCCTGCTCGCGTCGCGCCTGTGGGTGAGGAGGGCCGACCGGACCACCGCCGGGGCGGCCGACCGAGTCGACGCGCCCACCCCGGCCGCGCCCGCAGACCGGACGGGTGAATCCTCCGAAGCCGAGCTCACCCCCACCGCGTCACCCATCCTCGCCGCCGAGAGGGACAGCGAAGACGACAGGGACAGCAACGATGACAGGGACAGCAACGACGGCAAGAACAGCGAAGACAGCAAGAGCGATCCGACCAACAAAAACACGATTGAAAACAGTAAAGCCGATAAGACCGACAAGTCAGAAACGGGCGATGCGGAAGGCGTGAACCGCCGCCTCCTCCTCGCCCGCGGCGCAGCGATCTTCGCCGGCCTCACCGCTGCCTCGGTCACCGGGTACGGCGTCAAGACCGCCACCGGCGGCCCGCAGATCGACCGTTTCCAGATGCCGATGGCGAAGCTGCCCCGGACGATGGACGGCACCCGCCTCGCCGTCGTCTCGGACATCCACATCGGCCCGCTGACCGGCGTCGACCACGCCCGCCGCATCACCCAGGTGATCAACTCGGTGAACGCGGATCTGGTCTGCGTCGTCGGCGATCTGGTCGACGGCAGCGTCGCCGAACTGGGTGAGTTCGCCGCTCCACTGGCCGACATCCAGTCGCGGCACGGCACTTTCTTCGTCACCGGCAACCACGAGTACTACTCCGGGTACGAGGAGTGGGTCGACGAGGTCGCCCGCCTGGGGATGCGCCCGCTGCGCAACGAGCGTCTGGAGATCGCCGGCCTGGATCTCGCCGGGGTGAACGACCTGTCCGGCGCCGAGCAGGGCGACGCGCCCGATTTCGCCCGCGCGCTGGGGGACCGCGACACGAACCGCCCGGTGGTTCTGATGGCCCATCAGCCGGTGGCCGCGGTCGACGCCGCACCCTACGGCGTGGATCTGCAGATCTCGGGTCACACTCACGGCGGTCAGATGGCGCCGTTCAACTACCTCGTGAGCCTGGAACAACCGGTAGTCTCCGGCTTCGGGCGTGTGGACGGTGTGCCGGTCTACGTGACCAACGGCGCGGGGTTCTGGGGTCCACCGGTTCGGGTGGGCGCGCCCCCGCAGGTCACGGTCATCGAACTGCGCGTGGCATAACTCATCAAGATCGGTAAGTGTGTTTGAGCGTGGCGACTCGTGGCGAAACCGACGGCCGTGACAGGATGCGTGGCGTGGAGGTGACCGCGGATGCATACGTCGCGGACCTACACATCCACTCGCGCTATTCGCGTGCCTGCAGCCGCGACCTGACGCTGCCCAACCTGGCATGGTGGGCGCGGCGCAAGGGCATCGCGCTTCTCGGCACCGGTGACTTCACCCACCCGGCGTGGTTCGAGCACCTCAAGGAGAGTCTCGAGCCCGCCGAGCCGGGTCTGTTCCGGTTGAATGACGAGAAGCCGGTGACGAAGCGGCTGCCGGGTTCGTTGCGGGGGACCGATCCGGCCCGGTTCATGCTGAGTGTCGAGATCTCCACGATCTACAAGCGGGACGATCGCACCCGCAAGGTCCACCACCTGCTGTACGCACCGGATTTCGACACCGTCACCCGGATCAACACCGCGCTGTCCCGGATCGGCAACCTGACCGCTGACGGCCGTCCGATCCTGGGGCTGGACTCCCGCAATCTGCTGGAGATCACGCTGGAGGCCGGTGGTTACCTGGTCCCGGCGCACATCTGGACGCCGTGGTTCTCCGCCCTGGGGTCGAAGTCCGGTTTCGACGCGATTGCCGACTGTTATGCCGATCTGGCCCACCACGTCACGGCGGTGGAGACCGGTCTGTCGTCGGATCCGGAGATGAACTGGCGCGTCTCCAGCCTCGACCGGTACCGCCTGGTGTCGAATTCGGACGCTCATTCGCCGGCCGCGCTGGCCCGGGAGGCGACCCTCTTCACCGGTGTCCCGGACTACTTCGCGGTCCGCGACGGTGTCGGCCAGGCCGGCACCTTGGAGTTCTTCCCCGAGGAGGGGAAGTACCACGCGGACGGGCACCGCGCCTGTGGGGTGAGCTGGGAGCCGGAGCGCACCCGTCAGGCCGGCGGCCGCTGCCCGGAGTGTGGGCGCCCGCTGACCGTCGGCGTGTTGAGCCGGGTCGAGGATCTGGCCGACCGCCCGCTCGGTTTCCAGAAGGACACGCACGTCGAGCACCTGATCCAGCTACACGAGATCATCGGCGAGATCCACGGTGTGGGCCCGAAGTCGAAGACCGTCGAGGCACAGCTCAACCACGTGGTGGCGACGCTCGGCGCGGAGCTGGACATCCTCCGGAAGGTGCCGGTCGACGAGATCGGCAAGGCCGGTGGCGACGAACTGCGGGAGGCGATCACGCGGCTGCGGCGCGGTGACGTCCGCCGGGTGCCCGGTTACGACGGCGAATACGGCGTGATCACCCTGTTCGAACCGGGTGAGCTGCGCAACCGCAACAGCGCGCCGCAGATGGAGACGCTGTTCGACATGCCGGCGGCACAGTCGGCGAAGGAGAAGCCGGCGCCGCCCGTGGCGAAGCCGAAGGCCAAGCCGGCGAAGGAGAAGCCGGCCCCGCCGCCGTTGCCGTCGCCGCCGAGCCCGCACGAGCCGTTCGAGCCGATGCTGGCGGGCATGGAGGAGGTCGGCACCGGCCTGCTGGACCGTCTGGACGCGATGCAGCGGGTGGCCGCGTCCGCGCCGGGTGGGCCGCTGCTCATCGTGGCCGGCCCGGGCACCGGCAAGACCCGCACGTTGACGCACCGGATCGCCTACCTCTGCGCGGAGCTGGGTGTCTTCCCGGAGCGCTGCCTGGCGATCACGTTCACCCGGCGGGCCGCCGCCGAGTTGAAGGAGCGCCTGGAGGGTCTGCTCGGTGACGTCGCCGAGGACATCACGGTCGGCACGTTCCACGCGCTGGGTCTGACGATCCTGAAGGAGAACGCCAAGGCGGCCGGTCTCGGCACGGGTTGGCGGATCGCCGAGGAGCCGGAGCAGACGCAGGCGCGGGAGCAGGCCGGTGAGGACGACGCGGCATACCGGAAGCTGCTGCGGCAGCAGGACCTGGTGGACCTGGACGACCTGATCAGCGTGCCGGTGACGCTGCTGCGGGAGGACCCGGCGCTGGTCGAGAAGTACCGTCGCCGCTGGCAGTGGATCTTCGTCGACGAATATCAGGACGTCGACGACCTGCAGTACGAACTGCTGCGCCTGCTCAGCCCCGCGGACGGCAACCTGTGCGCGATCGGCGACCCGGACCAGGCGATCTACTCGTTCCGGGGCGCGGACGTGCGCTACTTCCTGCGCTTCAACGCCGATTTCGTGGATGCCCGCCTGGTCCGGCTGACCCGTAATTACCGCTCGTCGGCGCCGATCCTGGCCGCCGCGGTGCAAGCCATCGCCCCGTCGACGCTGGTGCCCGGCCGGCGTCTGGACCCGGCCCGGCTGGACCCGGAGGCACCGCTGGTCGGCCGTTATCCGGCGCGGAGCGTCTCCGACGAGGCCGATTTCGTGGTCCGGACGATCGACGAGCTGGTCGGCGGGCTGTCGCACCGCTCGCTCGACTCGGGCCGGATCGACTCCCGGGCCGCCGTCGCCGGCAACCTGTCGTTCTCGGACGTCGCCGTGCTGTATCGCACCGACGCGCAGTCCGGCCCGATCCTCGACGCGTTGTCCCGGGCCGGTGTGCCGGTGCAGAAGCGCTCGCACAACCGGCTGCGGGATCGTCCCGGCGTGCAGGTGATCGCCCGGGAGCTGCGCCACGAGAGTGGTCAGTCCGGTTCTCTGGCGTCCCGGGTCCGGCTGGCCGCGCAGTCGCTGGCCCAGCGGTTCGCCGCGCCGACGCTGGACGGCGGCCAGATCGCTCCGGAGGACATCTGGTCCGCCGCTGACCTGCTGCGGCCGCTGGCCGAGCGGGCCGGCGACGACCTGGCGCTCTTCCTCCAGCAGCTGTCGACCGGGGCCGAGGTGGACGCCCTGGACGAGCGGGCCGAGGCGGTCAACCTGTTGACCCTGCACGCGGCGAAGGGCCTCGAGTTCCCGGTGGTCTTCCTGGTCGGCTGTGAGGACGGCCTGGTGCCGCTGCGCTGGCCGGGGTCGGCGCCGACCGACGACGAGATCGCCGAGGAACGCCGGCTCTTCTTCGTCGGCCTGACCCGGGCACAGGACCGCCTGTACATCAGCCATACGGCCCGCCGGACCCGGCACGGCAGTGAACGCGATCAGGCGCCGACGCCGTTCCTCGACGTGATCGACTCGGGTCTGTTCGAGCGGCTGGGCGAGTCCACGCCGTCCCGTCCGAAGGACCGGCAGCTCAGGCTGTTGTGACACCGATCAGCCCTCCGGTGAGCAGGGCGGGGCCGAACGCCAGGGTGCGCGACCGGCCGGTGAGCAGCAGCCAGGCCGCGGTCAGGCCGCCGAGCACGTGGGCGGCGCCGAGGCCGGTCGCGACGGCCGGCCAGCCGGAGAAGCCGAGGATCAGCGCGAGCACCGCGCCGAGCTTCACGTCACCGAGCCCGAGGCCCTGCCCGGGCAGCAGCGCGATGGCCAGGTAGCCGGCTCCGGTCAGGGCGCCCGCGGCCAGCGCGGTGCCGATCCGGTCGGGGTGGGTCACCGCGAGCGGCACCGCGGTGGTGACGGCGAGTCCGGCGACCAGCGGGTCGGGGAGCCGTCGGCAGCGCAGGTCGATCGCGGCCAGGACGACACCGAGGAATGCCCCGATCAGGTAGACCGGGCGGTCGGCGAGGATCGCGCCGACGAGTCCGCAGAGCGCACTCCAGCGGACCGCGCAGCCGGAGAACAGGCTGCGGAGGTGGTGGACGACGGCGAGAGGTGACATGGCCGGGACGTTAGAACCCGGCCCCTGGGGCAGAGCAAGCCCGGCGATTCCGGCACGGTCCGCGACCGGGCCGCACGCTACCGTGGCAGGGCAGCGAAGGCCGCCGCGCTTCTGAAGGGGATCCCCGATGTCGCAGAACGGGCCGCACTCCGGTCAATCCTGGCCGGGTAAGAGTCCGGAGGAGCCCTACGCGGAGCCGGCCGATCCGTGGGTCGGTCAGCCGCATCAGATCCCGCATCAGCCGTACACCCCGGTTCCGCCGCCGCCGGACTGGAATGCTCCGCAGCCGCCGCCGCGCCGGGGTTTCGCGATGGGTGCCCTGGTCGCCGTGCTGAGTGTGCTGGCCGGTGGGGGCATCGCCACGACCGTGTGGTTCCTGTTGGGCCGCGACGACGAGACTCCGGCGCCCCTGGCCGTGCCGACCACCGCCGCGGCCGGTGGTCCCCGGCCGCAGACCAGTGAGGACGCCCGGTTCGCCGAGAAGGGTCAGTGCGTCCGCAACGAGGGCACGAACAACGAACCCGAGCTGCGCATCGTCGTCTGTGCCGCGAACACGTACGAGGTGCTGAAACGCATCGACGGATCGGCGAACGGCGAGAAGGACGCGATGGGTAAGTGCGCCAAGGTCACCGGGTACACGAAGTGGTACTACTACGACACCGAGTACGACGACGTCGACTTCGTGCTGTGCCTCAAGGAATTCTGAGGTGCTGTGCCTCAAGGAATCCAGCGGGCTGGGCCGCAAGGAACTCTGAGGTGCCGCGCCTCAAGGAATCCAGCGGGCCGGGCCGCGAGGAATCCGGCGAGGCTGGGCCGCGAGGAATCCGGCGAGGCTGGGCCGCAGGCGACTCTGAACCGCTCTAGCCGACTCTAGCGGAAACGCTAGACGACCCGATATTGTGCTACGCCATGGATCCGGTCCGGAACCCCTATGCTCCCGGCGCAGGTCAGCGCCCACCCGAGTTGGCCGGCCGCAGCCGTGAGCTGGGCGCGTTCGACGTCGTCCTGGAACGCGTGGCCCGCGGCCGCCCGGAGCGCAGCCTGGTCCTGACCGGACTGCGCGGTGTCGGCAAGACCGTGCTGCTCAACACGCTGCGCTCGGCGGCGATCGGCCGCCTCTGGGGCACCGGCAAGATCGAGGCGCGCCCCGATCAGTCACTGCGCCGCCCGGTCTCCGGCGCGCTGCACATGGCGATCCGCGAGCTGGCCCCGCACCACCGCGACCCGGATCGGGTGGACGAGGTGCTCGGGGTGTTGAAGGCGTTCGCGCTGCGGGCCAATGACGGCAACGCCAAACTGCGGGATCGCTGGGCGCCCGGCATCGACGTGCCACCGGCCCGTGGCCGGGCCGACTCCGGCGACATCGAGATCGATCTGGTGGAGCTCTTCACCGAGGTCGCCTCGCTCGCCACCGACGTCGGCACCGGGATCGCCCTGTTCATCGACGAGATGCAGGACCTCAGCGCCACCGACGTGTCCGCGCTCTGCGCCGCCTGCCACGAGTTGTCGCAGCTCGGCGCCCCGTTGATCGTGGTCGGCGCGGGCCTGCCGCACCTGCCGGCCGTGCTGTCCGCGGCCAAGTCCTACTCCGAACGGCTGTTCCGCTACCAGCGGATCGACCGGTTGGACCGGGAGGCCGCCGATCTCGCTCTGGGCGTGCCGGCCGAGCGGGAGGATGTCGACTACGACGCGGACGCGCTCGACCTGCTCTACGAGAAGTCCGGCGGTTATCCGTACTTCGTGCAGGCCTACGGCAAGGCCACCTGGGATCACGCCCCGCAGAGCCCGATCACCGCCGATGACGTCCGGGTGGCCGCGCCGGAGGCCGAGGGCGAGTTGGCGGTGGGCTTCTTCGGGTCCCGGTTCGAGCGGGCCACCCCGGCCGAGCGGGAGTACATGCGGGCGATGGCGACGCTCTCCGGCGATCCGGGCAACGACATGGACGCCGCGGTGCCGACCGCGGACATCGCCGCGTCGCTGGGTCGCAAGCCGGCCAGTCTCTCCCCGGCCCGGGACGCACTGATCAAAAAGGGTCTGATCTACTCCGGCGAACGGGGCACGGTCGCCTTCACCGTCCCGCACTTCGGCCGCTACCTGCGAACGCAGCCGGTGTGACCACGCCGTTACGGGTATAACGAGTTCCATGAAGCCGGTTCGTACCGCAGCCCGAGCCATGCTCGCTTCGATCTTCGTGGTCGCGGGCGTCAAGGCATTGTCCCGTCCCACCGCCTCGCAGCTGACCGCTGCCCGCCGGGTGAGCCCTCTGTTGGAGAGGGCCGATCCGCGTCTGCCCCGCGACCCGGCCGTCCTCGTCCGGGTGAAGGCGGCGTCCGACGTGGTCGCCGGCCTGGCCCTGGCCACCGGCCGGTTCACCCGTCCGGCCGCGGCGGTGCTGGCCGCCGGCCTGGTGCCGACCACGGTCGCCGGCCATCCGTTCTGGTCGGCGCCGCCGGAGGCCCGTGCCGAGCAGCGCATCCACTTCCTCAAGAACATCGGCCTGCTCGGCGGTCTGCTGCTGGCGGCCGTGGACACCGAGGGGCGGCCCGATCTGCGGTACCGGGCGGGGCACGCGGCCGATCGCAGCCGGCGTTCGGTGCGCCGCGCGGTGCGGACGGCCCGCCGCGAGGCCAGGATCGCCGCGGTCTCGGCGGCCACCGCCCGCCGCATTCCAGGCTGAGCCATTTTGCCCGGATAACAACCTTGTTGCGGCGTTTGCGTTAAAGCGGACGAGGGGCCACGCGGTCGGTCTGCGCCTTACTAAGCTCGCTTCCGCCCGGTTACGACTGCCGCCTTGCCCACCCTGCCTCGGGTGGGTCGAGCGACAGGCCGTGCCGTGCCCGGGGACGAGACGGGGGTCGCGCCATGCCGGCAAGCAGGAGGGGTGTGCGCCGTGCTGCGCACACCCGGTCAGTGGTGGTCACGCTGGGCGTGCTGGTCACGCTCCTGCTGATCACCCTCTGCCTTCGACGGTACGAGCTGAGCACCCTGACCGTCGCACATGAGGCCCTCCGGTCGTGGATGAACGGGGACGGGCTCTACGCGTACCACGTCATGGATGGTCATGAGGGTGCCGCGCTCTCCCCGGTCCTGGCCCTCCTGCTCGCGCCCCTGATGTTGCTGCCGCTGCCCGTCACCGGGTGGCTGCTGGCGCTGGCCGGCGCCGTCGCGCTGCTGCTCGCGGTCCGGGTGCTGGCCGGCCCACTCGCCCGCCGCAGCGCGACCCTGGTCCCGGCCCTCTTCGGGCTGGCGCTGCTGACCGAACCGGTTCGTGCCGCGTTCGGCATGGGACGCGTCGAGTTGCTGCTGTTCGGCCTGGTGGTGGCCGATCTGGTGGCGCTGCGCCGGGCCGCCTGGATCCGCAGTCGCGCCGCCTGGTGGCCGGGACGGTCCACCCCGGAACGACCACTGCAACGTCCCGTGCTCGCCTGGCTGCGCCGGGTCTGGGCGTCCGGCTCGTGGGCCGGCATCGGCATCGGGCTGGCGTCCGCGCTCTGCGTGACGCCGCTGCTCTTCGTCGCCTACCTGCTCGTCAGCCGGCAGCGGCGGGCCGCCCTGACCGCGCTGGTCACCGCGCTGGCCGTCACTCTCGGCGTGCTGGCGGTCCGGCCGGACGAGACTCTGACCTGGTATTCCGCGACCCTCTGGGAGCTGGACCGCAGCGGGCCGCTGAGTCACGGCGACAACCAGTCGCTGGCCGGTGTGCTGGCCCGCCTCTACGACTTCCCGGCGCCGCCGGTGCTGGTCTGGTTGTCCTTCGCCGTGCTGCTGCTGGCCGTCGGGCTGATCCGGGCCCGGTCGGCGCACCACGACGGTGACGAGACGGCCGCGTTCACCCTGGTCGGGCTGACCGGTGCGGTGATCGGCCCGTCCTCCACGTCGAGCGACTGGATCTGGCTGGTCCCGGCGGTGCTGATCCTCGCGGATGCGGGCCGGCGCCGCCGGACCGGTGCCCGGATGCCCCGCGCGGTGCGGTTCGCCGGGGCCGGATGTCTGGTGGCCGCCGTGCTCGGTTATGCCGTGCTGCTCGCCGGGCCGGGCTGGATCACCCGGTGGAGCGTGCCCGCGCTGACGCTGATCCTGCTGCTCAACGCGCTGCCGTGGCGGCACGCGACCACGCCGGCCGGGCCGGTGCGACGGCCCGCCCGGGAACCGGCGATCCCCGGTCCCCGCGGCGGCTGACCGTGGTCAGGGGCAGTTGACCCATTCCTCGGTGCCGTCCTGGAAGACCTGACGTTTCCAGATCGGCAGCCGGGCCTTGGCCTCGTCGACGAGTCGCGCGCACGCGGCGAAGGCGGCCGCCCGGTGCGCGGTGCTGACCGACGCCACCAGGGCGACGTCACCGATCCGCAGGCTGCCGACCCGGTGCGAGACGGCCACCGCGTAGACGTCCGGGTCGGCGGCGATCTCCTCGGCCACCTCCCGCAGAACGTCCGCGGCGCTCGGGTGTCCTTCGTATTCCAGCAGGGTCACCTGGCGTCCGTGGTCGTGGTCGCGGACCACGCCCTGGAAGGAGACCACCGCACCGGCCCGCGGGTCGGCCACCGCGGCCTCGTGTGCGGCCAGGTCGAGTGCTTCGTCGAGAACCTCGGCACGGGCCACCAGCCCGGCGATGACGGTCACGGTCGCTCCCCGGAGGACAACGGAAGGGGCAGGAAGGGTACGCGGTTGCCGGCGACGACCTTGGTGCCGGGACGGACCACCACGAACCCGTGCGCGTTGGCCAGTCCTCGCAGCATGGCCGAGCCGACGTGGCCGACCGGTGTCGCGACCCGGCCGTCGGTGTCGAGGGCGGCCAGCGCCAGGTGGGTGAAGGTGCCGCGACCCGGCACGTCCGCCGCGGCCTCGATCCGGGGCAGCGGCGGCAGGGTCCGGCCACGCAGCCCGGCGAGCAGCGGTGCGACCAGGGTGACCAGGGCGATCACCGCGGACTGCGGGTTGCCCGGCAGACCGGCCAGGAACCGCGGCCGGCCGTCCGGGCCGGGCACCCGGGCGAGCAGCATCGGGAAACCGGGCCGGACCGCGACGGTGTTGACGATGTACTCCGCGCCGAGTTCGGCGAGCGCCGGATGCAGGTGGTCGACCGGTCCGTGCATGGTGCCGCCGGTGGTGCAGACCAGGTCGGCGGTCTCGAGGCCGGCCCGGATCGCGTCCACGTGGGCGGCCAGGGTGTCCTTGACCGGTCCGGTGACGCCGGTGATCCGGGCGCCGTAGCGCCGCAGCCAGCCGGGCACCTGCGGGCCGAGCGAGTCGCGCACCCGGCCGGCGCCGGGCGGGCCCTCGGTGAGCAGTTCGTCGCCGAAGACCAGCAGCGCGGCGGACGGCACGCGGGTCGCCCGGATCGTCTGGTGACCGCAGGTGGCGGCCATCCCGATCACCGCCGGGTCGACGGGCGTCCCGACGGGCAGGAGTTCCTCGCCGCGGGTGGCCTCCTCGCCGGGGAGACGCCACTCGGGCATCCGCCGCGGCTCGCCGGTGACCAGGCCGTCGTCGCCGGTGGCCGACTCCTCCACCCGGATCAGGGCGGACGCTCCCTCCGGCACCATCGCGCCGGTGGCGATCTCGACGCAGACGCCGTCCTCGGTGAGCGGCGGGGGCGTCCCGCCGGCCAGCACCCGTCCGGCCGGCCGCCACGGTCCCGGGCCGCGCACCGCCCAGCCGTCGATGCTCGAGGTGGCGAAGGCGGGCAGGTCGGTCAGGGCGCGCAGCGGCTCGGCGAGGGTCCGGCCGTCCGCCTCGTGCAGCGGCACGTCCTCCGCCGCGCCGGCCGCGGCCCGGCCCGCCTCGAACGCCAGGGTGCGCGCCCGTTCCCAGTCCACTGGGGTCATCTCGGTCACTGACGAAGCCTATCGCCGCACGTCAGTGGTCGCCGCCGCGGATCTGATCGACGGTGTGCGCCAGCAGCGGGCCGAGGACTGCCAGACCGTCCTTGGCGCCGCCGGTGGATCCGGGCAGGTTGACGATCAGGGTCCGTCCGGCCACCCCGGCCAGCCCTCGGGAGAGTGCCGCGGCGGGCACCCGGTCCCGGCTGTACGCCCGGATCGCCTCGGCGATGCCCGGGATCTCGAAGTCGAGCAGTCCCCGGGTCGCCTCAGGGGTCCGGTCGGTCGGGGTCACGCCGGTTCCGCCGCTGGTCAGGACCACGTCGACGCCGTCCGCCACGGCCTGCCGCAGCGCTTGCGCCACCGGGTCGCCGTCCGGTACGACCACCGGCTGCTCGTCGACGTCGCAGCCCAGTTCACGGAGCCCGGCGACGAGACGGGGGCCGCTGGTGTCCGCGTAGACGCCGGCTGCCGCACGGTTGGAGGCGACGATGACGCGGCCTCTCATGAACGGTGCTCCGGGCGTACCCAATCGCCGGTCTTGCCGCCGATCTTCCGCAGCACCCGGACCGCCTCCAGCGATGCGGCCGGATCCACCGCCTTGATCATGTCGATCATCGCCAGGCCGGCGGTGGCGACGGCGGTGAGGGCCTCCATCTCCACGCCGGTGCGGTCCGCGGTCTTGGTGGTGACCGAGATCTCCACTGTGGTGTCGGTGAGTTCCAGGTCGACGGTGACGCCGTGCAGGCCGATCGGGTGGCAGAGCGGGATCAGGTCCGGGGTGCGCTTGGCCCCCATGATCCCGGCGAGACGGGCCACCGCGATCGCGTCACCTTTCGGCAGGCCGTCGCCGCGCAGCAGCGCGACGACCTCGGCGGTGGTCCGGACACGACCGGCGGCGATGGCACGCCGGGCGCTCACCTCCTTGGCCGAGACGTCGACCATGCGCGCGGCACCGGTCTCGTCGACATGGGTGAGGGAGTGGGATTCGTGGGGCATACCGGGAGCTTATAGAGATCCGGCGGTGGTCACGTTCGCGTCTCGGCCGTATGGGCTTCACACTTTGTCCACGCCCTGGAGTCATGCTTCGGCACTGGTCAGCACATCGGGGATCACTGCGGAAACGCATTTACCAACATAAGAATAAAGCTATGAACCGTCGCTTTGAGTCGCCATTTAGGGACTATGAGTAGCCATAATGCGATCGGTTCTCACATTCTGCCCAAAACGGCATGATTTACTTGAAACAGACAGCCCTTGCCCTCTAATTTCATTCCTGTCGCGACGGACGAATGCCGGATCCCCGACAACGGATCACCGATCCGGCCGGGGAACGCACAGGATGAGGAGAACGCCATGCGTGGCAGCAACGAGTGGGGCTGAAAAACGAGGGGTGCGCGGAATCGCACCCATGAATAGCCTTGAGCGACCACCTGATTGCGCTCGGCGACGGGACATCATGACGACGACCAGCACCAACGACGACGTGACCGATCAGCAGCTCCGGCTGCTCATCGGTCTCGTCGTCGTTCTGGGGTCGACCGCCGGGGTGATCTGGTTGCTGTACGGCCTGCGTTACCCGGCCCCGCACCCGCCGCTCGGCGCGCTCGCGCTGCTGACGGTCGCGGTGGTGGCCGCCAACCGGATCCGGGTCTACGTCCGGGTCCGGTCCAGTCTCGACGGCACCACCTGGGGCGAGATCCCGGTCCTCGTCGGCCTGGTGCTGATGCCGACCCACTGGGTCGTGCTCTGCGCGGTCACCGGACTGGCCGTGCTGCGGCTGGCCACCCGGACCAGCACCCGCAAACTCCTGTTCGGCCTGGCCAAGGAGTCGTTGACCGCCAGCGCCGCCGGGGCGGTGTTCCTCGCCTTCGGGGTGCGGCCCGACCTCGACGACCCGGTCTTCCCGGCCACCGCCGTGATCGTCGCCCTCACCGCCTTCAGCCTGGTCGACCAGCTGGTCTTCCTCCCCGTGATGGCCGCCGACTCTCGGACCAGCATCAAACTGGTCGCCCTGCAGAGCTGGCAGAGCAAGGTCATCGGCTTCCTCGGGCAGATGGCCGCCACCCTGCTGATCGTCGGCGTGCTGGCCACCGGGGCGAACACTCTGCTCCTGCTGGTCGTCCCGCTCGTTGTGGCCTGTATGCACCTGTGGCAGTCCCGCAGCGCCCGGACCCGCGAGGAACGCGAGTCGTGGCAGCGCCTCGCCAAGGCGACCGACGAGCTCAACGCCGTCGACCTCACCCAGGTCCTGCACTCCGCGACCACCCGGGCGGCACAGATCTTCTCCGCGGCCGAGGCGGCGATCGACCTGCCCACCGGCGGGACCGGCCGGACCGTGCGGGCCACCGAGGCCGAGGTCCTCGACGACGGCCCGCTCGTGCTGCGCCCCGCGCCGTCCCCACCCGGCGAGACGGTCGTCGACCTGGTCGCCCACGACGGTGGCATGCGCGTCGGGGTGCTCCGGCTCAGCTTCGGCGGCACCGTCCGGCTCACCGAGGTCGAACAGTACAAACTGCGGACCTTCGCCTCCGCGGTCTGCACGGCCATCCGCAACGCCCAGGCGTACGCCGAACTCGCCCGGATCGCCGCCGAGAACGCGCACGCCGCCACCCACGACCCCCTCACCGGCCTGGCCAACCGGCGACGGCTCTACGAACACGCCGGCCGGTTGTTCCACGGCGGCCTGTTCGCCCTGCTCATCATCGACCTCAACCATTTCAAGGAGGTCAACGACACCCTCGGCCACGCCGCGGGTGACGAGGTGCTGCGCGAGGTGGCCGGCCGTCTGCGCACCGCCGCCGCCTCCGGTGACCTGGTGGCCCGGCTCGGCGGCGACGAGTTCGCCGTGCTGCTCACCGGCCTGCCCACCCCGGCACTGGCCGCGCACCGCGCCGCCGGGATGCTCGCCGCCCTGGAACCGGTGATCGACGTCGAGGGCATGCAGATCACCGTCGAGGCGGCCGGCGGCATCGCCCTGGCCGCCGGCGCGGGCAACGTCGAGGAGCTGATGCGCCGCGCCGACATCGCGATGTACCAGGCGAAACGCACCGGCGAGCCGACCGCCACCTACGCACACGCCCGGGACACCGCCGACCTGGACCGCCTCGCCCTGACCGGCGAACTGCGCCGGGTCGTCGCCGAACAGGCGTTCACCGTCGACTTCCAGCCGATCGTCGACCTGGGCAGCGGCGAGGTCGTCTCGGCCGAGGCGACCGCCCGCTGGCGCCACCCCGACCAGGGCGGACTCGGCCCGGCACAGTTCCTGGAGTCGGTGGAACGCTCCGGTCAGCTGCCGGCCTTCGCCGACGCCGTGCTCGAGCAGTCGCTGCTCGCCATGCAGACCTGGCGGGACGCCGGGTTCGACCTGCCGGTCGCCGTCAACGTGTCACCGCGCAGCCTGCTCGACCCCACCTTCGCCGGGGCCGTCCTGACCCGGCTGGCCAAGCACGACGTGTCACCCGACCGGCTGGTTCTGGAACTCGCCGAGACCCTCACCATCAGTCAGCTCGACGTCGTCGAACGCACCCTCGCCGAGCTGCGCAACGCCGGCGTACGCCTGGCCATCGACGACTTCGGCACCGGCGTCTCGTCGCTCTCGGTGCTCTCCCGCGTCCCGGTGCACCAACTCAAGATCGACCGCGAGTTCGTCGCCGCCGTCGAGACCTCCGCCGAGGCCACCGCGGTCATCCGCACCACCGTCGACCTGGCCCGCAACCTGCACCTGACGGTCGTCGCCGAGGGCGTGGAGAGCGAACCCCAGCGCCGGGCCCTGTGGCGACTCGGCTGCCTGGCCGGGCAGGGGCACCTGTTCGCACGGCCGTACTCCACCTCGCGCTTCCTCAGCGCCCTCCAGCGCGGCTCGGGCGGCCGGCCCGGCGCACTGGCCACCGCCCTGCACGACGCCGGATCCGTGGTCCGCATGCCGGTCCGCCGCTCCGGGAGATCCTCTCTGCCACACTTGCCCGCGTGACGACGACGCCCGGCCTGCTCACACGCATCAACCAAGCCGCGGGCGGACTCGCGGCCGACCTGGCCCTCTACACCCTCTCGGCGATCTTCGCGCTGGTCACCGCACTCACCTCGACGCTGCTGCCCCACCGGGCGTGGGGTGCGATCGCCGCGGTCGGCTACCTCGTCGCGGCGCTCGTCGTCGCCGTCCAGCTGGTGCTGCGCAAACCGGTCCGGCGGGCCACCCTGACCTGGGCGACGTGGGCCGCGGTCACGCTACTGCCCCTGGTCGTGCAGGCGGTGCAGCGCGCTGCCGGGCGCACCGACCGCGCCCAGGAGGAAGTGCTTGTCGTCGAGCACATGGGCGAGTCGCTGCTGCACACCGGCACGCCCTACCTGAGCCGGCCGGAGATCGCCGGGATCGCGCTCGACGAGCGGCTGCTGGGCTACCGGCCGTACCAGCCTGGCATGGCCCTTTTCGGTCTTCCCCGCGCGATCGCGGGAGACCACTGGTGGACCGACTCGCGGGTCTGGTTCGCCCTCGCGACAGTGGGCGCGCTGGTCGTCGCGGTCACCGTCCTCCTTCGTGTACGCGGAACCGACTTCTCCCTGGTGCGGGCGCTGCAGGCGGCCACCGTCCTGCCGGTCACGTCGCTGACCCTCGCAACCGGCGGCGACGACATCCCGGTACTGGCCCTGTGCCTGCTCGCCCTGGCTCTCTTCGCCGCCGGCCGTCACACCGCATCCGGGCTGGCCGTCGGCGCGGCCGCCGCCTGCAAACTCCTCGCCTTCCCGGTGGTGGCCGTGCTGCTCGTGCTCGCCGTCGCCACCGGCCACTGGCGGCGTTTCCTTCCCGGTGCGCTCGGGCTGCCACTGCTCGCCCTGCTCCCGCCCCTGCTGGTGAACGCGGACGCCCTGATCGAAAATGTGCTCCGCTTCCCCCTCGGCCACGGCCTGGTCACCAGCCCCGCGCAGTCGCCGTTCCCCGGTCATCTGATCGCCCAGTTCCTGCCCGGTGGCCGGTACCTCGCCGCCGGACTGCTGGTGGCCGCCGCCGCCGTGATCGGCCTGCTCCTGCTGCGCCGTCCGCCCCGCGACGCCGGGACGGCCGCTCTCTTCTGCGGATACGGTCTGCTCGCCGCGATCCTGCTGATGCCGACCACCCGATTCGGGTACCTGCTCTACCCTGCCGCGTTCCTCGTCTGGGCGTATGCCCTCAGGAACCACACAGCTTCTTCCGCCCCACGGCATGACACGGCCTTGTACCGTCAATGAGATGCATATGACCTGCCCCAAGTGTCACGGCCCGATGCGGGTCTACGAGCGCAGCGGCGTCACGATCGACCAGTGCAGCGAGTGCCGCGGCATCTTCCTCGATCGTGGCGAGCTGGAGAAGCTGTTCGCCGCCGAGGCCAACTTCAACCGTGCCGCGCCCGGTGGTCACGTCCCGCCGCCGCCGCAGCCCGCGCCGCACCAGCAGCCCCACAGCCACGGTGGTTACGCGGCTCCGCCGCCCCCGCCGCCGGCCTACGGCGCTCCGGTGCCGCACGCCTACCCGGTGGCCCCGGCCTACGGGCACCACGGCCACTACCGCCACCACGGGCACTACCGTCGGCGGAGCTTCCTGCACGGCCTCTTCGACTGACCTTCACTCGACAGGCCATAGCTGCATCGGCGCCGGAGCCCTGGGCTCCGGCGCCACCCGCCGCTGCTCTCCCTCTTCGGGCTCGTGGTGCATCGCCGCTGTCGTCCGCGGCGCGCCGCCCGTGAATGCCGGACCGCGGAGGCGTTCGTCGAGCTGTTCTGCACCGGGCGGTGCATACCGGCGCAGATCGTGGCTCACTCGCGTCGATACTTTGGGCCGGACCCGTTGCGTCGATACGCGTCCGGGCTGAGCCGATTAGCCGCATCTCTACTCTTGGCCAATCTTGAGCCACCTTGCCTACCTATTCACTCCTTTATCCGGAGAAATGAATAGATGCATTCCTTCATGGAAGGCAAGACATCGGGATGCGCTTATATAGATACACCCGCGCGGCAGAAGGCGGACACGCCCGCATCCATCGGGCACTGATGCACGTTCACGACCACCTCGCCCACCAGCGACTCTTCAAGCGGTCGCCCATCCGCTGGCGAGGGGTGTCCGAAAAGTGGGATGAGCGCACGCGGCGCGGCGCCCCCTGCACCCACTCCGCACCGACAGCGGGTCACCGAACGCAACCACGGCCCGCACCCGTCGATCACTCCTTTGAAGACTCGCAACCAGCACGAGTACGCCGTTTCCCCACCCGACACGGACATCCACCACACCCATAGATCACTCCGAGTGACCACGAAACGGAGTCATATCGTCACTTTAGAGCGAGCCATTTCGATAAGGCTCTCTTTTCGTGTGCGTTACGAAGTCACCGGAATACGCAACGTCGCCGATCTTGGGTATTGTCACCTCGCCCCCTGTCGCGGCGAACGGAGGAAACCCCGTGACTGAAACTGACGATCGCACGGCGGACCAAGCCCTGCGAAACAACCTCGAAGACGTGTACGGCCGCTACGAAGAACTGCGGTCCGGTGTGGACGAATTGCAGCGCAGTCTCGCCACGATGCAGGTGAGCGCCGACTCTCCCGACGGCATCGTGCACGCCACGGTCGACGCCGACGGACGCCTGGTCGATCTGCGCCTCAACCAGGAGGCGTGCCGCGAGTGGAACGTCGACACTCTCGCCCGCGTCATCGTCGAAACCGTCCAGAACGCCTCCGAAGGCAAGAACCGCCAGATCGAGCACCTGGTGACCCACCGCCCCGTCGAAGAGGCCGCCTGACGGATCCCGGAAGTATCCCCGGCGAAGCTGAAGCCGGTCACCACAACCGAGACCGGTAACCGGCAACCCGGCGTGGATCACCACAGGCTGACGCACCACAGACCCGCAAGGCGACCGAAACCCGGTCGACCGTCACAGATCAGCGCTCCTTCGCACGATCGCACAAAATCGACGATCAGTGTGTCCGCCTCGACATCAGCACTCTCCCAACGGCCCATCACGGCTCCAGCAGATGACAGCCGTGCTCTCGAGCAGACAGCCCGTCCCCGCCGGACGGGGGCCGCGGCCAAACCGCGACCCGGCGGGACATCGGCCTGTTCACCGCCCGAGACCCCGCATCACCCTCCTGGCCGGCCGAGTCCACTCCGGTCCGCCACCAGCCACGACCTCGGCACCAGCCATCCAGTGCCATCGCCGCCGAAGGCTGACCTCTCAGCGCACGCCGGCCTCTTCGCCGCTCGACCGCCCGGCACCGCCGCTCGATCGCCCCGCCGCTCGACCGCCCCGCCCCGCCGCTCGACCGCCCCGCCCCGCCGCTCGATCGCCCCGCCGCTCGACCGCCCGGCACCGCCGCTCGGCACCGCCGCTCGGCCAGCCCAGCGCCGTTACACCGACCGACGGCGAGGCCGCCGACACGCGCCATCGCCCCAGCGGCCCTGCCGAACTCCCGATGCCTCAGAGGTCACGGCTGATGTTGCGACGCCACCGCCGATCGGGCTGAGCGTCGTCACCGCCCCGGAATGGATCGAGCGTCGCCCTCTCCGGCAGTGGCGGCTCAGATGGCCATGTCGACGAATCGGGACAGGTGCAGCTGCGCCGCGACCGTCACGGTGTCGGTCGGGCCGTTACGGTGCTTGGCGACGATGAAGTCCGCCTCGCCCGCCCGCGGTGACTCCTTGTCGTAGTAGTCGTCACGGTGTAGCAGGATCACCACGTCGGCGTCCTGCTCGATCGAGCCGGACTCACGCAGGTCGGACAGCTGGGGTCGCTTGTCGGTCCGCTGCTCGGGACCACGGTTCAGCTGACTCACCGCGATCACCGGGCACTCGATCTCCTTGGCCAGCAGTTTCAGACCACGGGACAGCTCGGAGACCTCCTGCTGACGACTCTCGGTCTTCTTCGGCGAGGACATCAGCTGGAGGTAGTCGATCACCAGCATCCGAAGGTTGTGCCGCTGTTTGAGCCGTCGCGCCTTGGCCCGGATCTCCATCAGGTTCATGTTCGGGGTGTCGTCCACGAAGATCGGCGCCTGGCTGATCTCGCCCATCCGCCTGGCGAGCTTCGTCCAGTCGTCGTCGGAGAGCTGTCCCGATCGAAGTGTGTGCAGTGGCACCCGCGCCTCGGCGGAGAGCAACCGCATCACCATCTCGATCTTGCTCATTTCGAGCGAGAAGATGGCACTGGCGTGCCCGTGCTGAATCGCCGCGTTGCGGGCGAAGTCCATGCTCGCCGTCGACTTACCGAGACCGGGACGACCGGCCACGATGATCAACTGACCCGCGTGCAGACCGTTGAGCAGGCGATCCAGGTCTTGGAAGCCGGTCGGGACGCCGGTCATCACGCCGCCCGAGGCGCCGACCGCCTCGATCTCGTCGAGGGTGGGCTGGAGCATGTCGCCCAGGGCGGCGAAGTCCTCGCTGACCCGCTTCTCGGTGACGTCGTAGATCGCCTGCTGGGCCAGGTCGACGATGTCGTCCACATCGCGACCGCCGTTGCCACCGGTGCCGTACCCCAGTTGCACGATCTTGGTGCCGGCCTCGACCAGACGCCGCAGAATGGCACGTTCCGACACGATGCGGGCGTAGTACGACGCGTTCGCCGCGGTCGGCACGCTCTCGATGAGGGTGTGCAGGTAGGGCACCCCGCCGATGCGCTGCAGGTCGCCCGAGTCGGCGAGCGCCGCCGCCACGGTCAGGGCGTCGGCCGGCTCGCCCCGGCCGTAGAGCTCGAGGACGACGTCGTAGATCGTGGCGTGCACCGGCCGGTAGAAGTCGTTGACCTTGAGAATCTCGACGACGTCGGCGATCGCGTCCTTGGACAGCAGCATGCCGCCGAGCACGCCCTGCTCCGCCGCGACGTCCTGCGGGGGCGCCTTGTCGAACCCGGTGCCCTGGTTGCCACCCGGGTCGCCGCCGCCCGGCCCGCCGGGGCCACCGCCCTTGCGACCCTGACCACCGCCGCCGAACGAGCCTCCGCCACCCGACTGGGAGGGTGGCCTCGATTCTGGCCGTGTGTCATCGGTGATCGACACCTAGGACTCCCCTCCATGAAGATGGCCGTCCGCGCGATCGACCAGCCTTAGTACGACTCTTTCGGCTGATCCCGGGCCCGGAACAGAAGAAATCTCTGATCAAAGCCAGAACGCGGGGCTGGACCACTGTACGAACCTGGCCGCTACCTGCCCAACTGCTTCGGTGGACGAGTCTTGGGACAAGCTGTGGACATCTAGGCCGCTCCTGTGGGTAGCCCTGTGCACACCATGTGGATAACTCTGCGGTGCGGACACCCGCCATCCGACCCGAGCAGGACTTTTGTCATCCCCACCTGTGGAAGGCAGAAAAGGTTCCGGATCAGGCAAATATCGTGTCGCGTGAGCAAGCCGTCGCGCTGAGGCGTTGCGGTTCCGTCTCATGCACGTCACCCTTTTCACGTGGACCAACGGGAGTGGGACTACGGTGCCCGCATGTCGCGCGACAAGCGCGCTGCGGAGGCTTGGCCCACCCGTGCCCCGGAGATCGACGAGTCGGAGCCCCGATGGTCGTCGCTCACCGACACCGGCAGCATGGTTCCCAGTCCCGAGGCGCAGACCTGGCAACGCCGGGCTGACGCCTGGGCTCAGCAGGCCGAGATCGAGCCGTACACCGGCGGTGGCGGCCACGAGGTCGAGCAGGCAAACCGCTGGTCGGATGTGACATCGGCGGGCCGCACCACGTTCCCCGCCGACGGCGCCGGCTGGCGGACACAGACCTCCGAGTGGCGGGCCACCGGCGCACGCTGGCGGCAGACCACCGAGTGGCGGTCCACCACCGGTTCGCACGTCTGGCGTTCGACCACCGAGGCCTGGCAGGCGGAGAACGGCGGCGCGGGCGGCGAGCCCGAACCGGAGCAACCCGCTATCGCCGGCACCGCATGGCCGACCCCGGAGTCCGACTCGTCGACCCCGTCGTGGCGTCAGCAGTCGGACACGCCGTCCTGGCAGCAGCGCGACGACGCGGCCCGGCCGACCACCCCGGTCGAGCAGACCTGGTCGTCCGAGAGCCGTCCGTCCTGGCAGGACCCGTCCGCACAGACCCCGTCGTGGCAGCAGCCGTCCACCCCGGCACCCTCGTGGCGTCAGCAGTCCACCGACACCCCGTCCTGGCAGCAGCCGTCGTCCGACACGCCGTCGTGGCGCGATTCCACGAGCAGCAGTTCCTGGCGTACGCCGCCCGACGCGCCCGCGGCGAACGCCGCCGAGACTCCCTCCTGGCGACAGTCGCCGCCGGAGGACACCGGTTCCTGGCGTTCGTCCGAGGACACCGGTTCCTGGGGCAGGCCCGTCGACAACGGCCGGCCCGCCGACAACGGCCGTCCTGGTGACAACGGCCGTCCTGGTGACGGTGGCCGTTCCGGTGACAGCCGGTCCGCAGGCGGGCCCGCCGACACCGGTTCCTGGCGGACCTCGACCGACACCGGCTCGCGACGCTCCTCCGACACGCCGTCCTGGCAGCAGCCGTCCGGCGCCGGCTCCAGCTGGGGTTCCGGTGCGAGCCCCCGTTCGAGCTGGTCGGACACCTCCGCCAACGGCAGCGCGCCGGCCCCGTCGTGGCGCGGTGGCACCAGCCCGGACGAGAACACGGTCGGCGGTCCCCGGTGGGGCCGTTCCGACACACCGGGCTGGCAGACCTCGTCCGCCGACGACGGCCGGCACCTGGTCCGCGAGGACGACCGCGCGGCCTGGCGCCGGGACGCCGACCAGTCCGACCCGTCCCCGAGGCGTGGCCGTCGCCGCGCCCGTGAGGACGACGCCCCGCCGTCCGGCGGCACCGGCTGGTCGAGCGACTCCGGCGCGGACAGCTGGGCCCGGCACACCGATACCGGCAACGTGTCGGGCTTCTCCGACCCGCAGTCCGGCGGCCCGATGCCGGATTCGCCCTCCTGGGGCGCCCGCTCCGGGGCACCCGGCCGCCGCGCCCTCCCGAGCCGCGCCGAGGAGCCCTCCCGGCACTCCTCACCCGAGCAGCTGCCGTCCCGGCGCGATCCGGGCCAGCCGTCCTGGCGTGATCCCGAACAGTCCCGGCGCGGACCCGGTCAGCCGTCGCGGCGCGAGTCCGACCAGTTCCCGCCCGACCCCTCCCGGCGTGAGCCGGACCCCTCGTGGCGCGATGCCGGTCAGCAGTCCTGGCAGGATCCCGAGCAGTCGCGGCGCGAGCCCGAACAGCCGTCGTGGCGTGAACCCGAGCCGTCCTGGCGCGACGCCGAACCGCGGCGCGACAGCACCCCCGACCGCTATGCGGCGCTGGCCGACCTGTCCGGCGACGGTCCCGGCCCGAGTTCGTTCAACGGTCCGCCGCGGGACGCCCGTCCCGGTCCGGATCCGTCGTCCACCGGGCAGATCCGTCGCGGTCAGGATCCGTCCTCCGCCGGACCGGCCCGTCGTGGGCCCGACCCCTCGTCCACCGGCCAGGTCCGCCGTGGTCCGGACCCGTCCTCGACCGGCGCCATGCCGGCCGGGACCGCGCCGACCGGTGGTGCGCCGCGCGGTCGTCGCGCCGCGGGCCGGGGCGGTTCCCGCTACAACTCGAACACGAACGCCGCGGACTGGCGTGAGAGCACCTCCCAGTGGGAGATGGAGCCGGACGACAGCAACTGGGCCCGCGACCCGGACACCGGCCAGTGGAGCCGGTCCGGCGACGACCCCCGGGTGCTGGCCTGGCGTGCCGAGGCAGCCCGCCGGGAGGCGCTCAAGGAGCAGGAGGGCGGTGACGCGGACGGCCCCGGTGGTGCGCCCGCCGCCCCGTCCGGCCCGGTCATCCCGTCCGACCCGCAGGGCGCCCGGCGGTCCCGCCGCAGCCGCCGTGCCGAGGACCGTGGCGACGGCCCCGGCGGACCGCTGCCCAGCAGTGGCATACCCGGTGGCATCGCCCCGAGCAGCAGCATCCCCGGACCCAGCTGGCAGACCAGCGGAATCCCGGCCGACGGCCCGTCCGCGGCCGCCCGCAGCAGCGCCGCGATGCCCATGCCGGCGCCGCGCGGCACCCCGCCCGGCAACCGTCCGCGCAGCGCGCCGATGCCCGAGGCCATCCGGCCGAACAGCGCGCCGGTCAATCCGTCGTGGAACGGCGCGGTCGCCCCCGGCTCGGCCATCCCGGCCTCGGACGGATATCAGCAGGGCCAGTTCGGTTCCGGTCCGGTGGACGACCAGCCGAGGTACGGCATCGACCGCTACCGCGGTGGTGAGCAGTCCGGTCGGCGGAACCGCGACGACCAGGAACCGACCGGCGGATTCGCCGTCCCGCAGCTCGACCCGGGCACCGGACGCCGCCGCGCGACCGACGCCGGTCCGCGCCGCGGTGACGAACCGTCCTGGCCGGCCCCCGACGAGCCGCGGCAGGGCCGTCCGTCCCGGCGTCCCGGCGGCGATCCGGACGGCTACGACACCGGTGGCTGGCAGCAGGGCCCGCCGTCCCGGCAGTCCCCGCAGCGGGAGTTACCGGCGGGCGGCTCGTGGGCCGACGCGTCCGGCGATCAGCGTCGTCCGTCCGCGTACGGTGGGCCGCAGCCTTCTCGTGAACTTCCCGCCGGTGGGCCCTCCTGGCAGGAGCCGCGCCGTTCCGGCCCCCGTGACGACGCGCCCTCCCGTGAGCTGCCGGCGGGTGGACCGTCCTGGGCTGATCAGGGCGGCCGGCCGAGCTACCCGCCGCGTGAGCTTCCGGCGGGCGGCCCCTCCTGGGCCGATGCGCAGGACCCTCGGGACGGCGGCTACGGCCCCGCCGACCGGGACGGCGGCTACGGCCCTTCCGACCGGGACATGCCGGGTGACGACCGTGCGGATCCCTACGGTCCCGGCAACGGTCGCCCGGATCCGCGCCGCCAGCCTCCGGCCGGTCCGCGCCCGCCTCGGGAGTTACCGGCCGGCAACGGTTCCTGGGGTGACGCCCCGCGCCCGGACGCACCCCGTTCGGCCTATGGTGCCGCTCCGGCCCGTGAGCTGCCCGCTGGGCCGTCGTCCTGGCCTGATCCACTCCAGCAGTCGCAGCGACCCGCCGCACCCGGCTACGGCCCTTCCGGCGCCGCTAGCACCGGTTCGTGGAGCACGCGCGGCTACGACGATCGCAACGGTCCGCAGGGCGGGGGCCCGGGCGGGCCGTCCGCCGCCGGAGGGGACTGGCTCGCCGCTGAGCGGGCGCCCCGGGGTGGCCCCCAGTATTCCCAGGGCGCCGGGGAGGGTGGTGAGACCGACTGGCGCAGCGGGTTGTCCTCGAGCAACCTCGCGGAGGGTGAATCACGCCGATACGGTACGTCGGACTTTCCTCCCTTTCGGCCCAGTGGATCAGCCGCCGTCGCAGGGCCGTCGAACCTGGCCCTAGGTTCCACCTCAGTCATCTCCGCCGTGCCGAACACCGGTACGGCCACCGCCTCCGCCACCGCGACGGTTCCGCGCACCCCGTCGACGGAACAGGCCCCGGCGACGGAACCGGAGGAGGACCGGACCTGGCCGCCACGGGCCACCGGTACCTTCACTCCGGCGTCGTCCGTATCCGCCGCCGCAGCGGTCTCCTCCGTCCCCGCCGCTTCAGCTGTCTCGTCCGTCCCCGCCGCCCCGTCGGCCGATGAGGAGGACAGGACCTGGCCGCCGCGGCGTGCGGGCACCGCCGCCACCGACGTCGGCGCGGACTGGCGCGCGGCCATGGCCACCGGCACCGCTCCGGCAGCATCGGCCGAGGTAGGCGCCGACTGGCGCGCGGCCATGGCCACCGGCACCACCCCGGCAGCACCGGCCGAGGTCGGCGCCGACTGGCGGGCCGCCATGGCGGGAGGCACCGCCCCTCCTGCGGCACCGGCCGAGGTCGGCGCCGACTGGCGAGCTGCGATGGCCGCCGGCACGACGCCCGCTGCCGCGGCTGCCGCACCGGTCGCCGCGCCGGGCGAGGAGGACACCTCCTGGCCGCCGCGCCGGTTCTCCACCGCCGCCCCCACCGGTTTCGCCGAGGACACCTCGTGGCCGCCGCGGGCCGCCCAGGCGGACGACACCTCGTGGCGCCGGTCGACCGGCGCGTTCCAGGGCACCGGCTCCTACGAGCGACGTCCGATGTCCGGCGGGCTGCTCGCCGGCAACACCGGTACCGACCTTCTCGACCCGGACGACGAGGAGAACGAGGAGGACACCGGCGGACCGCTGGCCGCCGTCGGTTACACCGTGGCGTGGTACGGCGTTCCCGTGGCCCTCTTCGTCGTCGGCATGTTCCTGATCAACAGCGGTCAGCGGACCAACGCTCTGACCACGCTGGTCAACGCCATCCCCGAGTTCGGTGTCTCGCTCGCCTTGAGCATGCTGATCGCCCTCGGCCTGCGCCGCGCCACGACCGCGTGGAAGGCCGCCAGTGTCGGGCTCGCCGCCGCGGTCGTCGGCGGCGGCCTGGCAACGGTTCTGAGCTCGGCCATCACCGGCAACAGCCTGAGCTGATCCGGCCTCGACACCCCCCGGAAAGCCTCGACACCCCCGGAAAGCAGAAAGGCGCGCCAGGCCGAAGCCCGGCGCGCCGTTTCGCGCGTGAGTCAGAGACTCACTTGGCGGCGACCACGTTCACCGGGAACGTGGCGGTCACCTCGGGGTGCAGCTTGACCTGCACGGTGTAAGCGCCCGTGGTCTTGATGTGACCGGGGAGCTCGAGGCGGCGACGGTCCAGCGAGGGGCCGCCGGCGGCCTTGACCGCGTCGACGATCTCGGCCGGGGTGATCGAGCCGAAGAGACGGCCACCGTTGCCGGAGCGCGCCTTCAGCGTGACCTTGAGGCCGGACAGCTGGCCCTTGACCTCGTTGGCCTGGCCCAGGTCACGGATCTCGCGGGCCTCGCGGGCCCGCTTGATCACGACGACCTGCTTCTCGGCGCCCTTGGTCCACTGGATCGCGAAGCCCTGCGGCAGGAGGTAGTTGCGGCCGTAGCCGTTCTTCACCTCGACGATGTCGCCGGGCGTGCCGAGGCCGGACACCTCGTGAGTGAGGATGATCTTCATCTGGATGTCCCCTCTCAGCGTGCCGTGGCCGTGTACGGCAGGAGCGCCATCTCGCGGGCGTTCTTGACCGCGCGGGCGATCTGCCGCTGCTGCTGGGAGGTCACACCGGTGACGCGGCGGGCACGGATCTTGCCGCGGTCGGAGATGAACTTCCGCAGGAGAGCGGTGTCCTTGTAGTCGATGTAGGTGATCCCGTCCTTGTCGAGCGGGTTCACCTTCTTCTTCGGCTTGCGAAGCGCCGCAGCCTTAGCCATTGCTCTTACTCCTGATATTCGAGAAAGCCCGAAGGCTTAGAAGGGAGGCTCGTCGTCGAACGAGGAGTTGCCGCCGCCACCGCCGGAGCGGTTGCTGCTGGAGGCCGGCGCAGCCGAGGCCCAGGGGTCGTCGAAGTCGTTGCTGCCGCCGCCGCTGTTGCCGCTGCTGCCGCCACGATTGCCGCCGCCACCGGACTGCCGGTTGCCACCACCGGAGGAGCCGAAGCCTCCCCCACCGCCACCGGAACGGCTCGCCTTCTGCACCTTGGCCGTGGCGTAGCGCAGGGAGGGGCCGATCTCATCGACCTCGAGTTCGTAGACGGTGCGCTTCTCGCCCTCGCGGGTCTCGTAAGACCGCTGGCGCAGCCGGCCCTGCACGATCACCCGAGCGCCACGCTGCAGCGACTCGGCGACGTGCTCGGCGGCCTCACGCCAGATGTTGCACGCGAGGAAGAGTGGCTCGCCGTCTTTCCACTCGCCCGATTGCCGGTCCAAGGTCCGCGGCGTCGACGCGATCCGGAACTTGGCGACCGCCGCACCCGAAGGGGTGAAGCGCAGCTCAGGGTCGTCGGTGAGGTTGCCGACGACCGTGATGGTGGTTTCTCCTGCCATGAACTTCTCCTCGCCGCATCAAACGTTGACGCAAAGGGTCTCAGGACCCTCTGACAAAAACGCCTCAGCGGGTCTCGGGACGGATGACCTTGGTACGCAGGATGGACTCGTTGAGCCGCAGCTGACGGTCCAGCTCGGCCACGGCCTCCGGGGTCGCCTGAAGGTCGACGACGGCGTAGATACCCTCGGCCTTCTTGTTGATCTCGAACGAGAGCCGGCGACGGCCCCACACATCGAGCTTCTCGACCGAGCCACCCGCAGTGCGGATGACGTTCAGGTACTGGTCGAGCGACGGGGCGACGGTGCGCTCCTCGAGCGAGGGGTCGAGGATCACCATCAGTTCGTAATGACGCAAGACTTACTCACCTCCTGTGGGCTTGAACGGCCACGGGATTTCCGTGGCAGGAGGTCTTGTGTCGAACGCAGAAGAAGCCGCGGGGAGACAACTCGCCCACGGCGAACGCACTGCGAACCGAGCCAGCATACCCACCCGAGCCGTCCGGCCCAAAAGCAGGGAAAAACGATGACCCCGTCCGGTGGACGGGGTCATCGCCTGGGAGAGCCGCGGGGCGTCCGGTCCGATTCGTTGGGTGGGACCTGGGGAGGAACGACCACACCGATGAGGTTGGACGCGTCCGCCCCGCGGAGCTTCGAGTAAGAGCTTACGACATATTTGCGTGAGATGCACGTTGCGACACGATTGCCCGAATCGCGGCAGTTGCGACGCCGAGGACGCAGACCAGCGCGGTCAGTCCGAGCAGCCCGAACGACCGGCCCTCCCGGATCGGCCCGACCGCCGCCATCGGCTCGGTGACCTCGGCCGGAGCGGACGCCGTCGTACCCGGCAGCAGCGGCGAACCGTCCGCGGCCGGCGGCACCGGCAGCATCCCCGCCGCCTCGGAGGCCGTCGGAGCCACGTCACTCGGCAGCGCACCGGCGGTCACGGGGACGCCGACTCCGGTCGTACCCCCGAGGATCCTGTCGGGGGAGACGGTGCCGGTGACGCCCTGCGGCAGTGACCGGGACGCCGAGGCCGCGTCGCCCACCGTGGTGGCCGGACGCGCCTCGGCATGCTGTCGTGCCTGATCACGCGCGGCGAGCTTGGAGACGGGCGCGGCGGTCCGATGCGCGTTCGCGGCTCCGGCGGCGGTCCCCGAACCGGACGTCTTGGCCGCTCCCGGAGCCGCACCACCGGTCGGCGCCGGGGCCGGATCGGCGGCCGCGGCGGACGGCTCGGTCTTGACCATCACCGGAACCGCGGTGTCGCCGGTACCGCAGTCCGGGGTCAGCAACACCGAGGTGGTGCCGCGCCGGAAGAGCACCTCGGCCGCGCCGTCGTCCGGAACGGTGCCGTGCGGCACCCCGCCGATCTTGAGCTCGGCGTCGTGGCCGGTCCGGTTGACCAGATGCACCACGGACCGCGCCGGCACGGTGATCGACTCGACGTCGGGCTTGGAGGCGCACGACAGGCCGAGCACGCCGGAGCCGGCGAAGTTCACCCGCCGCTCGCTGGGATCGAGCTGCTCGGCGCTCGCCGTCCCGTTGGTGAGCAGCGGGGCGCCGAAGATCAACCCACTCAGCGCCAGCGCCGCCACTCGGTATCGAGCCTGCCGTGACATGCACCATCCCCTATTCGACCGCCGGCGGGCCGGCATCCGTCAAAAGTGATCAATGCAGCTAACGAGGGGCGGCGGAGGCCGGTGACGCGCGGGCGGAGCGTCACACCCTCGTCGTAGGCTCGTCCCATGCGCATCGGAGCCCATGTCGATCCCGCCGAACCGCTGGCCGAGGCCGCCGCACGCGGCGCCGACGCCGTGCAGTTCTTCCTCACCGACCCGCAGAAATACAACGCGCCCAAACCACGCGAGGACGCCGAGGCGCTGCGCGTCTCCGAGGTGGACATCTACGTTCACGCGCCCTACATCATCAACGTCGCCTCGCCGAACAACCGGGTTCGCATCCCCAGTCGCAAACTGTTGATGCAACACGCCCGGGCGGCCGCCGAGATCGGTGCGAAAGGTCTGATCGTGCACGGCGGCCACGTCGGTTCCGGCGCCGAGCTCGCCTCCGGCTTCGCCAATTGGAAGAAGGCTTTCGAGTATGCGGAGAAGGACGGTGGCCTGCCTCTTCCCGTTCTGATCGAGAACACTGCCGGGGGCGACAACGCCTGCGCACGGCGCTTCGACGACCTGGCCCGGCTCTGGGAGGCCGTCGGTGAGTTCGGGGCCGGATTCTGCCTGGACACCTGCCATGCGTTCGCCGGTGGCGAGGATCTGACCGGCATCGTCGACCGGGTGAAGGCGATCACCGGCCGGATCGACCTGATCCACGCCAACGACTCCAAGGGCGCCTTCGACTCGGGCCAGGACCGACACGACAACCTCGGAAATGGGAAGATCGACCCCGATTTGGTGGTTGCGGTGATTCGCGCCTCCGGGGCACCGGCCATTGTGGAGACCCCGGGCGGCGCCGAGGCGCAGGCCGCCGACATCGCCCTTCTGCGGGAGCGGGCGGGCAGCTGACGCACCGGCACGGGAGGGTCATGTCCGAGGAGCCGCAGAAAACCGCACCCGTGGTGGTCGCCGCGGAGTCCGCCCGGCCGGCACGGCGGCGGTTCGGTCTGCTGACCGGCCTGCTGTCCCGTCGTGCCGCGCCTCCCCAAGCCACACCCTCCGAAACCGCGCCTTCCGAAGACGCGCCTTCCGAAGACGCGCCCTCCAAGGACACGCCTTCCAAAGACGCGCCTTCCAAGGACACGCCAGCCGAGCCCGAGGCAAAAGGCACGCCCGCTTCAAAGGGCACGAACGTTTCAAAAGACACGCCCGGTGGCGAGATTTCCGACAGGTCGGATTCGCCGGGCAAGAAGGGCATCCCGCAACAGCGCAAGGCGTCACCCGACGAACGGCCCCCCGGCGCCCCACCGGACCCGTGGAGCGCGTTCACCGCCATCCCGGAGAAACCCCCCGGCCTCATCCGCCGCGGCCTGAGGTTCGCCCGGCGCCGAGCGGTCCACGAGTACGCCCTGGTCACCTACGCCGCCGTTCTGCTGGCCGTCGCGATGACCTGGCCGACCCTGCGCTACCCGGCCTATACCCTCCCGCAGGACCTCGGCGACCCGTCCCGCCAGGCGTGGCTGCTCTCCTGGGCCGGCCACATCCTGGCCACCGACCCGGTCCGCCTCTGGCATTCGAACGCCTACTTCCCGCTGTCACACAGCTTCGCGTCCGGTGACAGCCTTCTCGGGTACGCCCTGTTCGCCATGATCGGCAGCGGGCCGACCGCCGCCGTCGTGCGCTACAACCTGCTCTTCGTCGCCGCGCACGCCCTGCTGGTCATCGGCGCCTACGCCCTGGTCCGCCAGCTCGGCGCCCGGCCGATCGGCGCCTCGGTGGCGGCCGTCGCCTTCGCGTACGCGCCATGGCGGCTGGCCCAGGAGGGGCACCTCGACATCGTCTCGGCCGGCGGCATCCCGCTCGCCCTGGCGATGCTGGCCCGCGGTCACGGCTGGTCCCTGCGGTACGGCTACCGTCCGGCCCGCCGCAGCAACAACTGGACGGTGGCCGGCTGGGCCGTGGCGACCTGGCAGTTGGGCATGGGCTTCTCGCTCGGCGTCCCGTTCGGCTACGTCCTGGGCCTGTTCGTGCTGGTGCTGCCCCTCACCGGCGTGTTCTACCTGATCCAGCGGCTGCGCCGGCGTAAGCCGAAACCGTGGATCGGCTTCCACCTGCTGACCACCGACTTCCTCGGCGCCTCGATCTTCGCCGGTGTCGGCCTGGTGCTGGCCGTGCCGTACGTACTGGTGCCGGACAGCGACACCAAGACCCAGGAGATCGGGTTCTTCTCACCGCCGCTGCGGAGCCTGCTGATCGGGCCGGCCGAGTCGCGGGTCTGGGGAGCCGCGCACGAGACTCCCCGCGCCTCGCTCGGCTGGGCCGCCGAGATGTCCCTGCTCCCCGGCTTCGTCCTGTACGCGCTCGCCATCGCCGGCCTGTTCCTGTCGATCTGGCGGTTCCGGCACCGGCTGCTGCTGCTCGTGGCACTGGCCGGGGCGACCGTGCTCACCCTGGGCACCACGTTCTTCGGGGGCCGCTGGACGTACCTGCCGTTGTTCGGGCACTACCCGGCCTCGTTCGACCTGCGGATCCCGGGCCGGTTGATGCTGTGGGTGACGCTGCTGCTGGCGATCCTGGCCGCCGGAGCCGTCGACGAGTTCGTCCGCCGGGCCCGGCATCTCGCCGCGCAGCGGTTCCCCCCGTGGCCCGGCCCGTGGTTGCGGCTGGCCATGGTGACGCCGCTGTTGCTGGTGACGTTGGAGGGCTGGAACGCCACGGCGCATCCGGTCGTCCCGGAGCAGCCGCAGGCGATGCGCACGGTCACCGGCCAGCTGCTGGTGCTACCGACCGGTGACCTGACCGATCAGACCGTGCAGCTCTGGTCGACGACCCGTTTCCAGTCGCTGGCCAACGGGGGTGGCGCGTTCGCCGCGGCCCGGCAGAGTGAGCTGCGGAGCCGGGTGGCGTCGTTCCCGGATGCGGCGAGCGTCGAGTACCTGCGGTCGGTCCACGTCACGGTGGTGGTCCTGCTGCGGGCGGAGAGCGTGGGCACGTCGTGGGAGCGGTCCGGCATCGTGCCGGTGGACGCCCTGGGCATCAGTCGTGAGGACCTCGACGAGAACACCGTGGTCTTCCGCCTCGGTTGATCCTGAGCGGGTCCTCACCGACGACAGCAGGCGCGGCCACGACGGGCCGCGCCTGCTGTCGTCTGCCGTGAAAGCGGTCAGCTCGTCAGCACGGCCGGCTGAGACGGTGGCGCCGGCGGCCGGAACGCGTCGATCGGCGCCTCCTCCGACGGCCCCATCCCGAACCGCTTGCGCAAGGTGGTGATCCACGGCGCTTCCGGCCCGTCCAGCGGCCCCGCCTCCGGGTCCACCCCGTCGTAGCTCTGCCGGACCACGTCCAGTTCCGGCCGCCAGATCTCCCGGACCACCGCGCCGACCAGCACCGCCACCGTGATCCACCGCAGGGTGGAGGCGAGCACGAAGGTGCCCTCCGGGATGACCGACTTGCCGCCGGCCCCGATCAGTTCGGCGTAGAACGCGGCGAGGTAGCCCACCTCCGCGATCGACCAGGCGATCACCGCACCCCACTTGGGGCGGGCCAGCGCGATCAGCGGGATGAGCCAGAGCACGTACTGCTGGGACCAGACCTTGCTGAACAGCAGGAACGCCGCCACCACCAGGAACGCCAGCTGGGACAGTCGCGGGCGGCGCGGGGCGAGCAGCCCGAGCAGCAGGATCGCGAGGCAGCAGAGGCCGAAGAGCGCGTACGACAGGATGTTGAGCGTCGGGATGTGGTTGCTGAGCCACTGGAACGGCCCCATGTCGCCCTCGACGCCGCTCTTCCACTTGCCGTCGAGGTACCGGCCGATGTACCAGAAGGTGCCCCAGTCGACGGGTCGTTCCGAGTTGAGCCGGAAGAACCGCAGCCAGCTCTCGTGGTACCAGAACCAGACCGGGAAGTTGACCGCCGCCCAGGTGACGGCGGTGGCGATGAACGAACTCCAGAACGGTCGCAGGCGTCCGGTGCGGAACGCGAGGATCAGGATCGGTCCGAGCAGGAACAACGGCCAGAGTTTCGCCGCCGCGCCCAGTCCGAGGAGGACGCCCGCCCAGACCGGCTTCTTCTTGACCCAGAGTGCCAGCCCGATGGCGGCCAGCCCGATCGCCAGGTAGTCCCAGTTGATGGTGGCGGTGACCAGGACGATCGGGGAGAGCGCCAGGATCGCCGCGTCCCAGGGCCGTCGCCGGCGCAGTGCCAGGACGATCGCGACGGTGGCGACGGCGAGGATCGACAGGATCAGCGCGTTGATGTTGTAGAACCAGCTGCCCTGGTTGATCTCCGGGTGCTGTTCGCCGTACCAGTGGACGGGCAGGCCGAGCGCGCCCATGAAGTAGCCGGTGACGACCGGGTATTCCACCGGGTGGTCGACGTAGGGGACCTTGCCCTCGTTGATGCCCTCGGCGTAGTAGAGCGCCAGCACGTCGGTGTAGCAGTAGCGGGTGTACTGCACGTTCTTCTGCCAGTTGCCGTCCATGCAGGGCGACTTCTGGACCCAGGAGAACGCGAGGATCAGGCAGGCCAGTGCCATCACGATCCGCGGGGCGGTCCAGAACCGGCCGGGCCGGGTGTCGGGATGCACCGCGTGTGAGCCGAGTGGACCGCCGATGAACTGGGAGAGTCCCCGCACGAAACCGTCCGAGGTAGCGCTCGAGACGTCAGGCCGCTCACTGGACGGTTGCTCGCTCATGTCTTGGCATCATGCCGCATGGGACGCCTGTGGCGTTGCCGGGTCGCGGCGTGCCACACCGGGGATGAAAAACGGAACGGCGCCCACCGGATGGTGGGCGCCGTTCTCAGCGGTGCGGTTCGTCAACGGCCGCCGGGGCCTCCGTCGTCATCGTCATCGCTGTCGTCGTTGTTGCCACCGTTGTCGGTGTTGCCACCGTTGTCGGTGTTCCCGCCGTTGTTGCCGGTGTTGTCCTGGCAGAGCGTCGGGAACTTCTGGCAGATGGCGTTCTGGTTCGGGTCCTGGACCGGTTCCTGCTGAACCGGCGGCGGCTCCTGGCCGTTCGCGTACTCGCTGTTGTCGTTGCCGGTCTCGATGCGCTCAGGGAAGGACTCCTTGTCCCACTTGAGCTCCTCGGTCACGGTCTTGATGAACTCCTCCCAGATGTCGGCGGGTGTTCCGGAGCCGAACATCTTCTTGGAGCTGCCGTTGGCCGCGGTGAGTTCCACCTTGTTGCCGGCGCCGCCGACCCAGACGGTCACCGCGAGCTGCGGGATGCCGCCGACGTACCAGGTGTCGCCGTTGCCCTTCTTGAACTCCCAGGTGCCGGACTTGGCGGCCGACTCCCGTCCGTTGCTGAGGGTGTGGTCCGACTTGCCGGGGATCTTCTGCATGACGCCCAGCAGGTTGGACATCTGGCTCGCGTCGAAGACCTGCTTCCCCTTGAGGTTCTCGCTGGGGATGATCTTCATCTCGCCGGTCTCCGGGTCGCGCCGCTCGATCTTGCGGATGAAGTGCGCGTCGTGCCGGACACCGCTGTTCATGATGGTGGCGACGCCCTGCGCGTGCTCCAGCGGAACCACGCGGTACTGACCGAAGGCGACCTCGTTGTCGAAGTAGCCGGAGCTCTTCCACTTGGAGGCGTTGGTCTTGGTCAGGTCGACCTGCTCGCCCTTGTCGGTCCACATGTAGCGGATGCCGGCGTCACGGGCCGCGGCGATGACCTTGTCGCGGCCGATGTTGTTGGCGATCCAGTAGAACGGGAAGTTGTACGAACGGATCGTCGCGGTCTCGAGGTCGCAATACTCGATCTTGCCGTCACAGAGCGCGGAGTCCTCGGCGCCGGCGTTGCTGATCTTGGTGCCGTTGGCGCGCTTCTGCGTGCCGTCCCAGGTCGTCTTGAAGGAGATGTCCTCCTTCAGACCCGCGGCCAGCGTGTAGAGCTTGAAGGTCGAGCCCGGCGACTGGCCGCCGTAGTCGACGACTCCGCTGCCGTCACCCGCCATGTAACCGGCGTAGTCGGTGCCGTTGGGGTCGTCACCGCCGTAGTAACCGAGCACCCGCCCGGTCTCCGGGTCGATGCCGATCACCGCGGACTGGTAGGTCTTCGGCCGGCCGTTCAGCGGCGAGGTCTTGCTCTTGCGGGAGCCGGCCGCGACCGCCGCGTCCTGGACCTTCTTGTTGATCGTGGTGGTGATCGAGTAACCACCCTTTTTCAGGTCGTCCGCGGAGATGCCGAGCTGAGTCAGCTCGTACTGCACGTGGCGCATGACCATGCCGACCGGCTTGCCGTCGGCGCAGGTCTTGCACTTCGAGCTGACCGCCTTGAGCTCCGGGTACGCCCGCTTGTCGTACTGCTCCTGGGTCATCCAACCCATCTCGAGCATGTTCTTCAGCGTGTACTCCCACCGCGACAACGCGTCGGTGGGGTTCTCCCGCGGGTTGTAGCCCTTGTGCGTCGCGGAGGCATACGGCTGCTTGATGATCGAAGCGATCACCGCGGCCTCGTACACGCTGATCTCGTTCTTCGAGCCGGTCACGACCGACTTGCCGAAGTAGCCGTTGGCGGCCGCCTCGACGCCGTACCGGCCCTCGCCGAGGTCGATGTAGTTCAGGTACATGCCCATGATCTGGGGCTTGTCGTACTTGGACTCCAGCTTGCGGGCGATCACGGCCTCGCGCAGCTTGCGGCTGTAGCTGATGTCCTTCAGGACGGCGACGTGGCGCGCGTACTGCTGGGTGATCGTCGAGGCGCCCTGCCGGTCGCCGTTGGTGAAGTTGTTCCACGCGGCACGGGCAATGCCTTTCATGTCAATGCCCTCGTGCTGGTAGAAGTTCTTGTCCTCGGCGGCGGCAACCGCGTGCTGCATTACCTCGCTGATCTGCTGGTAAGGCACGTTGATGCGGGGCTCGCCCTCTTTCGCGAGGACGTTGCCCTTGGTGTCGTAGATGATGTTCATCTGGTCTTCGGCCTGAGCGGCCGGAAGATCGACATCATCGAAGAAGTACGTGCCACCGACGATGCCGACGCCGAGCATGATGACGAGCACCGCTGCCGCGGCAGTCAGGATGTTCGCCCGGCGGTATTTCTTGTCAGCCTTGCTCCGGGGGCCCTTGCGGCCCTTGCCACCACTGCCCAGCACGTCGGGGACGCCGGAGGACGGCGGCACCGAGGCACCGCCCCGGACAGCACCCACCGAGGCCGCCCCGACCGAGGCGCGGCCCGGCGCGGCACTGCCGACCGAGGCCGCCCCGACTGAAGCACGGCCCGGGACGGCGGCGGCGCCACCGACCGAGGCCCGGCCTGGCGAGGCGCTGCCGACGGAGGCCGAACCACCGACCGAGGCCCGCCCCGGCACGGCGGCGGAGCCGCCCACCGAGGCCCGGCCTGGGACGGCGGCGGAGCCACCGACCGAGGCGCGCCCTGACTGCCCGCCGACCTGCGCCGCCCCGGACGGACGCCGATAGGCGTCCGGACCGGATCGGCCCTCGTTCGGGTCGGGCGCGTCGTCAGGCGTGGAAGCAGCGGACGGCCCGGGCACTCTGGCCCGGGCTCGTGCGTTCTGCGGATCGCCGTACGCGTTCATTCCTTCACACCTACCGGTCGCGGGGGCGCAGCCGGACGACCTGGCGGGGTCACCCTGGCGAAGCGCCACGAGCGGGCGTTTTCGGCTGCATCCCCGGCAGCCGGCTTGTCGAATGTCATCAATGACCGAACCCGGCGGGGGGTGCCCGGGTCGGCCCTGAACCAGTACACGTTAGCGAGATCGAACCGGTTCATCGGCGAGCCTCTCCGCCATGGGACGCCGCCGCCGTCCACAAAGTCTCCGACGACGCGAGGAGTAACTCGTCAGTGGCCTGCCCGTCACGACCGAGCACGTATCTCTCGATCAACTGGTTCCACGCGCAGGAGCGGCACACCTCCACCACGAAGACCTGGAACTCACGCAGCGTCATCGCCAACACGGGCAGCTCAGCGAGTTTCCGGGCCTGCCCGGCGGACTGCTTGAGCTCGTCTCCATAGACGTAGTGCACCAGTGTCAGATTGTCGCGACGGCAGATCGGGCACCGTTCGTCGGTGGGCTCACCGTGGTATGTGGCCGCGTTTCTCAAGTACGGCGACGCATCGCAGACTTCGAGCGCGCCGATCCGACCATTTCGCACGTCACGCAGGACTGCTCGCCTCTGTAGCGAGTAGTCGACGACCTGCCGCTGCGTGCGCATGGCGAGAAGAGTACGCGGTCCCCGCAGCAGCGGCGACTGTCATCACGCAGAGTGGCGTGGCGACTGCGAACCGGTGTTCGGGTTGCGCAGGTTCGGGGCCCGGCCTACCGTGACGATGTATCGAGCCGATACATCGTGACGTTCTGAAGGAGGGTCGAGATGCTTGATCTGGCGATTCTCGGTCTCCTGCAGGAGGCCCCGATGCACGGTTACGAGCTGCGCAAGGAGCTGGCCACCAAGCTCGGCACGCTCCGGGCCGCGATCAGCTACGGGACCTTGTACCCGACTTTGAAGCGGTTGAAGCTCGCCGGCTGGATCAGCGAGGCCGCGGCGAGCAACGACGCCGTCCCCCCGATGACCAGCAAGCGCGGCCGTGTCGTCTACAAGATCACCGCTGAGGGCAAGGAGCGGTTCGCCGAGCTCCTCACTCAGACCGGCCCGGAGACCTACGACGACGCCGGTTTCGGGGTGCACTTCACCTTCTTCTCCCGCACCGACCGCGCCACCCGCCTGCGCATCCTGGAGGGCCGCCGCCGCCGGATCGAGGAGCGCCGGGAGAGCCTGCGCGAGATCCTGACCCGGGTCGGCGACCGTCTCGACGCCTACACCCTCGAGCTGCAGCGCCACGGGCTCGAGGCCTGCGAGCGCGAGGTCCGCTGGTTGGAAGAGCTGATCACCAACGAGCGGTCCGGCCGCGCCCCCGCTTTCCGCAATCGTGCCGGGCTCACCGCCGCGCCCAGCCCCGCGCCCACCGGCGACACACCGCCGGCCGGGACGGCTCCGCCAGAAACACCGCGTCCGCACCAGGACCGGCCGTGATGAACAACAAGGAGGCAAACGCGATGGGCTCCGTCCGCGTCGCCATCGTCGGGGTGGGTAACTGCGCCTCGTCCCTCGTGCAGGGTGTGGAGTACTACCGGGACGCCGACCCCGCTGACCGCGTCCCCGGTCTCATGCACGTGACCTTCGGCGACTACCACGTCTCGGACGTGACGTTCGTCGCGGCGTTCGATGTGGACGCCAAGAAGGTCGGCATGGACCTCAGCGAGGCGATCGTCGCCAGCGAGAACAACACGATCAAGCTGACCGACGTGCCGCCGACCGGCGTCACCGTGCAGCGCGGCCCGACCTTCGACGGTCTCGGCACCTACTACCGCGAGATCATCGAGGAGTCGCCGGTCGAGGCGGTCGACGTGGCGCAGGCACTGCGTGACGCCGAGGTCGACGTCGTCGTCTCCTATCTGCCGGTGGGCTCGGACGAGGCCGACAAGTTCTACGCGCAGGCCGCGATCGACGCCGGTTGCGCGTTCGTCAACGCCCTGCCGGTGTTCATCGCCTCCGACCCGGTCTGGGCGCAGAAGTTCACCGACGCCGGGCTGCCGATCGTCGGCGACGACATCAAGAGCCAGGTCGGTGCGACGATCGTGCACCGCGCGCTCGCCAAGCTGTTCGAGGACCGCGGAGTCGAGCTGCTGCGCACGTACCAGCTGAACTTCGGCGGCAACATGGACTTCATGAACATGCTGGAGCGCAACCGCCTGGTCTCCAAGAAGATCTCGAAGACCCAGGCCGTGACCAGCCAGATCCCGCACGAGATGATCAAGAGCGACGTGCACATCGGCCCGTCGGACCACGTGCCGTGGCTCGACGACCGCAAGTGGGCCTACATCCGTCTCGAGGGTCGCTCGTTCGGTGACACCCCGCTCAACGCCGAGCTCAAGCTCGAGGTGTGGGACTCGCCGAACTCGGCCGGCGTGATCATCGACGCCCTGCGCGCCGCGAAGATCGCCAAGGACCGCGGCATCGGCGGCCCGATCCTCTCCGCCTCGTCGTACTTCATGAAGTCCCCGCCGGTGCAGTACAACGACCACGACGCGCACGAGTCCGTCGAGGCGTTCATCCGCGGCGACATCGAGCGCTGACCAGCGTGATCTGAGCGCGGCGCCAGCCACGCGGTGAGGCCGGCCCACGGTTGTGGGCCGGCCTCACCTCACCGACACAACCCTGCGGGGGTACGGCCGGAGCACCGTCCCCGGTTCATCGGCGAACGTCGCATCAGCCCCAGAGCCGGGTCAGGGCGACCCGCGCCTCCAGTTCGAGCAGCCGCCGCTTGCGGTCGAGCCCGCCACCGAACCCGACCATCTTGTTGCCGGCGCCCACCACCCGGTGGCACGGCACGATCACCGGGATCGGATTGCGGTTGCACGCCGTCCCCACGGCCCGCGCCGCCCCCGGGTCGCCCAGTGCCGTCGCGATCGCCCCGTACGTGACCATCTCCCCGTACGGAATACCGGCGATCTGTTCCCAGACCGCCCGTTCGAACTCCGACCCGCCCAGCAGCTTCCACGGCACGCTGAACTCGGTGAGCTCACCGGCGAAGTAGGACTCCAGCTGCGCGGCCGCCGCATGCTCGGCCACCGGTCCCGATTTCGCCCCGAACCGCACGCCCACCACGACGTCGCCCTGCACGGCGACCCCCAGCGGCCCGATCGGTGAGGCGACCACGAAGGTTGTCACACAACGATTCTCCCCCGGATGCAAGCTTTCCGATGGATGCGGCGTCTGGCCCGGTGGAGGTGACCGTGAAGCAGTCACTCGAGGACGAGTTCACCGTGTTCGTCGCGGACCGGGGGCAGGCGCTGCTCCGGATCGCGTACGCGCTGACGGGGGACCGTGGCGCGGCCGAGGATCTGGTGCAGGGCGCACTGGCCAAGGCGTACGCCCGATGGCCCCGCATCCACAGCGATGCGGAGGCGTACGTACGACGGATCCTCTACAACGATCGCGCCTCGCTCTGGCGGCGTCCCGGCCGGCGACGGGAGGTGTCGGTGGCCGAGGTGCCGGACCGGGCCGGGCCGGGCGCCCACGACGAGGACGTCACCGAACGGCTGGCCCTGCGGGAGGCACTGCTCGCCCTGCCCGCCCGGCAGCGGGCGGTGCTGGTGATGCGGTACCTGGAGGACCGCTCGGTGGAGGAGACCGCCGAGGCGCTCGGCTGCCGTCCCGGAACGGTGGCGAGCCAGGCGTCCCGGGCCCTGGCCAAGTTGCGTGTGTCGGCCGGTGACCGGATCACCGAGCTGGGAGGAGCCCGATGAGCGAGCTGGAGAACGCCGTGCGCACCACGGTCCGGGATCTCGCCGACGAGGCTCCACCGGCCCACGACCTGGCCGCGGTGGCCCGCACGCGGGGTCGCCGGATCCGGCGTCACCGCCACGCGGCCCTGGGCGCGCTCGCCGTGGTCCTGGTGGCCGCCACCGCCATGCCGTACGCCCTGCTGCGCCGGGACCCGCCCGCCCCGGTGGTGGATCCGGCCCCCGCGGTGTCCCCGGTCCCGTCGGCGAGTGCGGGGGCGCTGCCCGACTTCAGCGGTGACACCCCTTATCAGCTGCCCGGCGGCGCGGTGGTCACCATGCTGACCAAACAGGTGGAGGTACAGGAGGCCGACGGCACCATCGCGCCGGGGGACCCCGGATACGTGGCACTGGACCGGACCACCGGAACGTACCGCCAGCTGGACGTCACCGACCCGGACCTGGTGCCCGCACCGGACGGCCGGACGTTCGCGGTGATGGGGCTCAGCGGCCGGGTCGACGTCGTGGACGCGTCCGGTAACCGCAAGGCCCGCATCGACACGCGTGGCTCCTTCACGGCCTACTCCGGCCCGCAGTGGTCGCCGGACGGGTCCCGGCTCCTGGTGCCCACCGCGGAGGGTTTCGCGGTCTACACCGTGGCGACGGATGAGGTCCGCGAGTTCGCCGATGCCGACATCGTTCCGGGCTGCCCGGACGTCTGCTTCTTCACCTGGCTGCCGAACGGCCGGGAGGTGGCGGTGCCGCGCAAGGACTCCGACGTGCCGCACGACGAGGCGAAACTCGACCCCATCGAGTCGGCGGTGGTGTACTCCGCCGACACCGGCAAGCGGCTGCGGGCCATCCCGATGACGGGCGTGCCCGCCGGGCCGGGCGCGTGGTCGCCGGACGGGAAGTCGGTGATCACATTGGACCGGGGCGACCATCGGCGGCGGTCCCTGGTCGTGGTCGACGTCGCCACCGGGCGGACCGGGTCCCCGCTGCTGGTCGGCGCGGAGGGCGTCTTCCTGCCGGACGGCCGGATCCTGACCTTCGACGACACGGTGGCCGGCCTCTACGACGCCTCCGGGAACCTGCTGGAGGAGGCGTCGATGCCGCGCGAATTCGACGGGACCGAACTGACCGTGGCCCCGTCCTAGGAGATGTGGCCCTGCTCGCGGGCCCACTTGAAGAGCTCCGCCTCGGCCTCGTCCCGGTCCAGCGGGCCCCGGTCGAGACGGAGCTCCTTGAGGAAACGCCACGCCTGGCCGACGACCGGGCCCGGCGGGACACCGAGCAGTTCCATGATCGCGTTGCCGTCCAGGTCGGGGCGGACCTTGGCCAGGTCCTCCTCGGCCTCGATCCGGGCGATCCGGTCCTCCAGCGCGTCGTAGTCCGCGGCCAGCTGCGCGGCCTTGCGGCGGTTGCGCGTGGTGACGTCGGAACGGGTCAGCTTGTGCAGGCGGGCGAGCAGCGGGCCGGCGTCGGTCACGTACCGCCGCACCGCGGAGTCGGTCCACTCGCCGCGCCCGTACCCGTAGAAACGCAGGTGGAGGGCGACCAGCCCGACCACCTCGGAGATCACGTCCTTGGGGTACTTGAGGGCCTTCATCCGCTGCTTGGTGAGCCGCGCGCCGACCACCTCGTGGTGGTGGAAGCTGACCCGCCCGTCGCGGCCGACGGCCTTGGTGGCCGGTTTGCCGATGTCGTGCATCAGCGAGGCCATCCGCAGGATGAAGTCGGGGCCGCCGTCACCCTCCAGGCGCATCGCGTTCTGCACCACGATCAGGGTGTGCTCGTAGACGTCCTTGTGCTGCGCGTGCTCGTCGATCTCCAGCTTGAGCCCGGAGATCTCCGGCAGGAAGCGGTCGGCGAGGCCGGTGTCGACGAGCAGGCGCAGGCCGGCAATGGGGTCGGCGCCGGACATCAGCTTGGTGAACTCGTCCCGGATCCGCTCCGCGGTGATCCGGTCCAGGTCGGCGCACATCTCCCGCATCGCGGTGACGACCGGCTCGGCCACGGTGAACCCGAGTTTCGCGGCGAACCGGGCGGCCCGCAGCATCCGGAGTGGATCATCGCCGAAGGAGATCTCCGGGGCGGCCGGCGTCCGGATCAGCCGGGCGGTCAGGTCCTGTACGCCGCCGAACGGGTCGGTGAACTCGTGGCCCGGCACCGACACGGCCATCGCGTTGATGGTGAAGTCCCGGCGTTCGAGGTCGTCCAGCAGCGACGTCCCGTAGGAGACCACCGGGTTGCGGGTCACCCCGTCGTAGGCCTCCGCCCGGAAGGTGGTGATCTCGATCCGCAGACCGTTCTTCTGGATGCCGATCGTGCCGAACTCGCGGCCGGTCTCCCAGATCGCGTCGGCCCAGCCCCGGACCGCGTCGAGAGTCTGCTCCGGCCGGGCGTCGGTGCAGAAGTCCAGGTCGTCGCCGAGTCTGCCGAGCAGGGCGTCACGCACCGAGCCACCGACCAGGTGCAGTTCGTGGCCGGCCGCGGCGAACCGCTGCCCCAGCTCGTCGGCGAGGGGGGACACGCGGAGCAACTCGGCTACCGCTTTCTGCTGAACCGCATTCAAGACAGACATGGGACTACCAGGTTATCGGGCGCGGGCTCGGTCCGCGGGTGGCGGGTGGGCGTTCTCCACCCTTACCGGGCAGGATGAGCCTGTGCCCGTTTCCGAGGCGCTGCGACGCCTGAGCCTGAACCCCGCCTTCTGGACGGGTGGGCTCGGCGCCAGTGACACCGACGACCTCCCCCGCGACCTTCGCGTCTCGTTCCCCGTCCTGGACGGCTACAGCCTGGCCCTGGACGTGGACCTTGCGACCGGCGAGCAGGCGCTCGGACTGCGCCGGCCGGCTTCCAGCGAGCCGGTGCAGCTGGGCTGGGCGCCGCCCGGCGGGCCGTACCCGGCGTCGCTGCACTGGTGGGAGCTCGAGACCTGCGCGCGGGTGATCGCCCTGGACGATCCGACGCTGCCGCACCCGGGGCTGGTGGTGGCGCTGCTGTCGCCGTTCGCCGCGGCCGCCGCCGAGGACGACGTCGCCACCGTCTCGGCGATGCGGGAGGCGGCGTACCGCTCGCTGCGCCGCCCGGTGCCCCCGCCCGCGCCGAGCGGCCCCGAGCAGGACCCCCTGCCGATCTTCACCGCCGACCACTGGTGGCCGGCACCGGACGCGCCCTCCCCGCAGGTGCTCGACGAGGCGACCATCGCGGAGCTGAGCGCTCCGGTCACGGTGGGTGGTCAGGTCCGGGCCGACAAGCGCTTCCCGCTGGAGGACCTCTCCGACCTGGTCCGGCGAGCGCATCGGCGCCTGCTTCACATCCCCCATCAGGAGTGGTACGCGCAGACGCGGCCCCTGGCCCGTCGAATGGCGGAATCGGGTCACCTGGATGCGGTACCGGACCTGCTCGGGGCGCTCACCGAGGCGGGGTGCGATCACCCGACGGTGCTGGACGCTCTCAGCGAGCCCCTTGTTCCACTGGAGGCATGCTGGATGGTGGAGACCCTGGCCGGGGCCGAGCCCGGAACCCTCCTGCGTCACCACGTGTAACGAGAGGCCCTTATGGTGACTCCTACATCGGCACCGCTCGGGAGGCTCGGGTGAACAGCGGTCTATACCGCAGCACGCATGCGACACCGGACGACACACCGCCGGACCAGACCGGCGTCACGATCATCTCGGTCGACGCCGACCTGCCCGCGGGTGGCGACCAGGCCCTGCCGCCGGAGGAGATCCCGGCCGAGGAGCCCAGCAAGAGCACCGCCGGCCAGAGCATCATCATGGCGATCGGCAGCATGGTCAGCCGGGTCATCGGCTTCGTCCGGAACGCGATGATCGGCATGGCGCTCGGCTCGGCGGTCGGTGACGCGTACACCAGTGCGCAGTTCCTGCCCGGCCAGATCTACGAGCTGCTGCTCGGCGGCATCCTGTCCAGCGTCCTGATCCCGCTGCTGGTGCGCCGGCGCAAGGCCGACGCGGACGGCGGGCAGGCGTTCATCCAGACGCTGCTCACCTTCGCCATGGTGGCGCTGGGCGTGGCGACCGCGCTGGTGGTGGCGGCCGCTCCGCTGGTCACCGCGATCCAGACGGCCGGCACGGCTCCCGAGGCCTACCGCGACCTGGTCACCCAGTTCGCCTACCTGATCCTGCCGATCATCTTCTTCACCGGCCTGTCCGCGCTGATCGGCGCGGTGCTCAACGTGCACGGGCACTTCGCCGCGCCGATGTGGGCGCCCATCCTCAACAACATCGTGCTGATCGCCGCCTGCGGCGTCTTCCTGGTGGTCTTCGGCACCGACACGAAACTCACCGCGGAGAACGTCACCGGTGGCCAGATCGCGCTGATCGGCGGCGCCACCTTCCTCGGCATCGTGGTGCAGACCCTGGGCCTGCTCCCGGCGCTGCGCAAGGTCGGCTTCCGGTGGGGGTTCCGCTGGGCGCCGCGCTCGCTCGGCCTGCGCGAGATCGGCAGCCTGGCCGGCTGGATGCTGCTGTACGTCGCGGCCAACCAGGTCTCGGTCTTCGCCGTGGTCCGGGTGCTCAGCGAGGTGGCCGGCAAGGACAGCGCCAGCGTCCTCGCCTACAACAACGTCTTCCTGCTCACCATGATGGCGCACGGCATCGTGGGGGTCTCGGTGATGACCGCGCTGCTGCCGCAGATGAGCGCCGCCGCCGCCGAGGGCCGGTACGCCGACGTCAGCGCCGACCTGACCCGCGGCATCACCCTGGTGTCCGCCGCGCTGGCCCCGGTCGCCGTCGTCTACGGCGTGCTCGGCAAGCCGATCGCGGTCACCCTGTTCGAGGGTGGCAACTACTCGCACGAGGCGGCGCTGGCCACCGGCACCGTGCTGAGCCTGGCCGCGTTCGCCGTGCTGCCGCTGTCCATCAGTTACCTCTGTACCTATGCGTTCTACGCGCTGCAGGGCAACAAGACCGTCGCGCTGATCAACATTCCGGTGGTGATCGCCCGGATCGTCGCCTACTTCGTGGTCGCCGAACTGGTCGGTGACGCGCTCCTGGCGGCCGGCATGACCGCGGCCAACGCGCTGTCCTACCTCGTCTCCGCGGTGATCTCGCTCGCCGTGCTGCGCCGCCGGATCGGACGTCTCGATCTGGGCGCGGTCGCCGTGTCGCTGATCAAGGTGGCGGTCGCGGCCGGCATCGCGGCGGCTCTGGGTCTGCTGGTGGTCCGGTTCCTGCCCGGTTCCGGGGCTCCGGACGGCCGGATCGAGGCGTTGATCCAGCTGTTCGCCGGCGGCGCCGTGATCCTGATCGCCTATCTCGTGGCGGCCCTGATCCTGCGCGTCCGGGAGATTAGTCAAGTGATCGGAACGGTGCGCCGCAAACTCGGGCGCTGATCCACTTCAGGGCGCCCCTGATCAGGCGTTTCCCTGGCAACTCGGGCGCGATCTGCCCGCTTCGCACGCCTTTTCCCCGGTGCCGCGCCGGGGGGACGACCTGCCGGACCATGGCCTGGTACGGGTATGGTCGGTGTCGGCATGTGCGCGGGAGCACGTCGTCCTGAGCACCCCCATTATTCGACAAGCCAGCATGCACCCCTGAGGGAGGACTGGTGACCCAGGTCGGCGAAGGCCACGAGACCGCGGCCGACGAGGGCGGACCGGTCTTGACCTTCGGTGCGCCCACCGTCGGTGAGATTCTGGCCGAGCGTTACCAGCTGGAAGACCACGTCAACGACGACAGTGCGGGCCGTCAGGTCTGGCGCGGTGTCGATGTGGTCCTCCGGCGGGCGGTCGCCGTCGTGCTGCGATACCCGGGCGGTTCGTCCGCAGCCGAGATGTTGCAGGCAGCGGTCGCCGCGAGCCGTGTGATCCACCCCAATCTGGTCGGTGTCTACGACGCGATCGACGAGGACTCCCGGGCCTACGTGGTCCGTGAGTGGGTCGACGGCGAGTCGCTGCGTGACATGGTCGGCGCCCAGGGCCCGTTGGACCCGTCCCGCGCCGTCGCCATCGCGCACGCCGTCGCCGACGCGCTGACCTCGGTGCACGCCACCGGCATGGTGCACGGCAACGTGCACCCCGGCAGCGTGCTGATCGCCGACGACGGCCGGGTGGTCCTGGCGGACGCCCGCTCCGACGGCACGGACACCACCGAGTCGGACATCCGTTCCGTCGGCGGCATCCTCTACTTCGCGCTCACCGGCCACTGGCCGCACGCCGAGATCGGCAACAAGGCGCTGCAGGACGCCAACCGGGACAGCGCCGGCAACCCGGCCGCCCCGCGGCAGATCCGGGCCGGCATCCCGGCGTACCTCGACGATCTGACGATGGACCTGCTGGACCCGCGGGTGGCCGCCCCGGCCGCCGACGCTCTCACCGCCGAGCTGGGCCGTCTGGACGCCGCGTCGGAGGACGAGGAGTTCGAGGACGTCGGCCCGCTGCGCTTCGTGCAGGGTGGCGGCGGCTCCGGCGACTCGGCGAAGAGCGCTCCGAAGATCCTGCTCGGCGTCGGCGCCCTGGTGATCATCGCGATCATCGGCCTGGTCTTCGGCATCCGGGCGATCAGCAACTCGACGAGTTCCCCCGACACCCAGGCCACCGCCCCGGTCGAGGCCGGCGCCGGCGAAGGCGCCGATCCGTCCGGCGCCCCCGCCCCGGTGGCCGAGCCGACCAAGCTCAAGCTCACCGCCGACATGGTCCGCATCGTCGACCCGCCCGACGGCACGCGGGACGACACCGGCAAGGCGAAATACGTCGTCGACGGTGACAAGAACACCGCGTGGGAACTCTCCTGGTACAACAGCCCCAAGTTCGGCAACCTGAAGCCGGGCATGGGTGTCCTGATCAACCTGGGTGAGGCCCGTGCCCTCTCCGAGGTCCGTGTCTCGACCTCCAACCCGGGTGCCGTCATGGACGTCCGCACCGGCACCACCGACCCGGGCGACACGTCCAGCGGCGACGACAAGGTCGTCAAGGACTACAAGAAGCTGGGTGACGGCGACGCCGAGCGCACCGGCAACAACTGGGCGTTCTCCGGCTTCGAACCGGACCAGAAATACCAGTACGTTCTGGTCTTCCTGACCGAGCTGCCGAAGAACGACACCGGCCAGGGCTACCGCACCACGGTCACCGAGATCGAGCTCTACGGCTACTGATCCACGGTCCACGTCGAAGGGCCGGTCTCCTCCAGGGGAGGCCGGCCCTTCGACATGCCCGGGGTTCGGACCTCGTCGGTGGCACCTTCCCCCGCCTGGTTCATCGGTCACGGTGTGCACGACCGTGGTGACGACGGGAGCCGGTTCGTGGCATACATTGCTGGGGTGAATTCCCGGGACGGGTCAGCCGGGCCTCCCGGCGCGGACGGGTCCGCGCCGAGCGACGCCGCGCTGATGCACGCCCACGTGGCGGGTGATCCGCAGGCGTTCGGCGAGCTGGTCCGCCGGCACCGCGACCGGCTGTGGGCCGTCGCCGTCCGGACGCTCGGCGACCGTGAGGAGGCCGCCGACGCGGTCCAGGACGCCCTGCTGAACGCACATCGCAACGCCGGCAGGTTCCGCGGCGATGCGGCCGTGACGACCTGGCTGCACCGGATCGTGGTCAACGCCTGCCTGGACCGGGTCCGCAAACGGCAGGCGCACCCGACCGTCCCGCTGCCCGGGGAGCATCGTGACGACGACCGGCCGTCCGGCCGCGAGCCGGTGGCGCCCGCGCCCGACCAGGACACCGTCCTGGTGGTGCGGGAGGCCCTGGCCGCGCTGCCGTCCGACCAGCGGGCCGCGATCGTGCTGGTGGACGTGCAGGGCTACTCGGTCGCCGAGGCTGCCGTGATCCTCGAGGTCGCCGAGGGCACCGTGAAGAGCCGGTGTGCGCGGGGCCGGGCCCGGATGGCGCAGTCGCTGGGCTACCTGCGCGGGAAGCCCCGGGACGGCGGGGTGGCCGAGGACACGCCGGCGCGGGGGAACCGTACGGGCGGCGGGACCGTCCCATCCAGGTCGGCGTCGGTGACACCGCTGCCGACCGGACGTGATCGGAGGGACCAGTGACCGGCGCCGAGTTCGAGGGGGTCGACTTCGACCTGCTCGCCGACTACGTCGGTGGCGCCCTGGACGGCACCCCGGACGAGGACCGGGTGGCCGCGCTGGTCGCCGGCGACCCGGCGTGGCGGGAGGCGCACGAGCTGCTGGCGCCCGGGATGGCCGCGGTCGGCGCCGCCCTGGGTGGGCTGGATCCGGAGCCGATGCCCGGCGATGTCGCCGCCCGGCTGGACGCGCTCTTCGCCACGCCCGCCGCACCCCCCGTGGAGGACCTGGGGGACGGGGCTTCCCGCGTACCCACCAAGGTTCTAGATCTTGAGGAACACCGGCGCCGTCGCCGTCCGCGCCGGCTCGCGCCCCTCGGGGTGGCCGCCGGTGTGCTGGCCCTGGCCGGTGCCGCGATGAGCTGGCTGCCCGGGGTGTCTCTGGACGACGCATCCGATTCCGGGTCGGCTGATTCCGAGGCTGCCGGCGCCGCCGGTGAGGTCTACGCCCAGTCCGGCCCGGCACTCGCCGCGGCACCGCCGGCCGAGCGGATCGCGCGCAGCGGCACCGACTACACCGCCGAGACCCTCACCCAGAGCCCGGCGCTCGGTGCCCCGGCCGCCACCGCCAGCGACCAACCACGCATCAGTGCGCAGAACGAGCCGTCGACCGACCTGGCCCTGCTGCTCGACTGCCTGGCCGCGATCGCGCGGGAGAACGGCGGTGCGCCGCTCGACGTGCAATCCGTCGACTACGCGCGCTACCAGGGCGCCCCCGCCACGATCGTCCGGTTCAGCGCGGCGAACGGCACCTGGGTGTGGGCGGTCGGTCCCCGGTGCGGCACGCCCGATGGCGGCGCCGACGCCCTGGAGCAACTCCCGGTACGCTGACCAGCACCCCCACGTGAGGCCGGACACGAACCGGACCCGGGGGAATGGTGAATGCCTAGCATGACGTTCTAGCGTGCAGTGTCGTCCACGTTTCGGGGCGGCGAAAACAGACTGAGGAGTCGGCAGTGGACGAGGTCCGCAATCTGATCATCATCGGTTCGGGGCCGTCCGGCTACACCGCTGCGCTGTATGCGGCCCGGGCCAACCTCAAGCCTCTCGTGATCGAGGGTGTGCAGTCCGGTGGTGCGCTGATGACCACCACCGAGGTGGAGAACTTCCCCGGTCACCGCGACGGGATCATGGGTCCCGAGCTGATGGACAACATGCGCGCCCAGGCGGAGAAGTTCGGGGCGGAGTTCCTGACCGACGACGTCACCCGGGTCGAGCTGACCGACAAGCCGACCGAGGCCGGCACCGAGGGCCTCAAGACGGTCTGGGTGGGCGAGCAGCAGTTCTTCGCCCGCGCGGTGATCCTGGCGACCGGTTCCGCGTGGCGTCCGATCGGCGTGCCCGGCGAGCAGGAACTACTCGGCCGCGGTGTCTCGTCCTGCGCGACCTGTGACGGTTTCTTCTTCAAGAACCAGCACATCGTCGTGGTCGGCGGCGGTGACTCGGCGATGGAGGAGGCCACCTTCCTGACCCGCTTCGCCGAGACGGTGACCATCGTGCACCGCCGGGACAGCTTCCGGGCCAGCAAGGTCATGCAGAAGCGCGCCCTGGACAACGACAAGATCAAGGTCGAGTGGAACTCCACGGTCGAGGAGATCCTCGGCGAGGACGGCAAGGTCGGCGGCGCCCGGCTGAAGAACGTGCTGACCGGTGAGACCAAGGTCCTGGACGTCACCGGCGTCTTCGTGGCGATCGGCCACGACCCGCGCAGCGAGCTCTTCAAGGGCCAGGTCGAACTGGACGACGAGGGCTACGTGAAGGTGGACTCGCCCAGCACCCGCACCAACGTCTCCGGTGTCTTCGCCGCCGGTGACCTGGTCGACCACACCTACCGGCAGGCCATCACCGCGTCCGGCACCGGCTGCGCCGCGGCACTGGACGCCGAGCGCTTCATCGCTTCATTCGTCGAGCTGTAAAGAAAGACCTGGAGGGTCCTCGTGGGAGCAACCAAGGTGGTCACCGACGCCACTTTCGCCAGCGACGTGCTGGAGTCCGACAAGACGGTGCTGGTGGATTTCTGGGCCGAGTGGTGCGTGCCTTGCAAGAAGGTCGACCCGCTGCTCGCCGAGATCGCCGCCGAGCTGGGCGACAAGGTGGAGATCGTCAAGGTCAACATCGACGAGAACCCGCAGACCACCCTGGCCTACCAGGTCATGTCGGTCCCCACCCTGACGATCTTCAAGGGCGGCGAGCGGGTCAACTCGATCACCGGCGCCAAGCCGAAGAGCTTCCTGGTCAACTTCATCGAGTCCGCGCTCTGACGTCCCTTTGCACGCCCCGCGTCCGTTCTCGGACGCGGGGCGTACGCTTCCCAAGGTCGTCCTTTCTCGCCCCCTAGGGAGTCCTGAGTGCGGTCCATCCGACGCGGCGAAACCGGCCCCGCCGTTTCCGAGATCCGATCGATCCTGGTCGGTCTGGAATTGCTCGGTTCGGCCGAGCCGGACGTCTTCGACGAGGCGCTGGAGTCCGCGGTCCGCGCCTTCCAGCAGGACCGGGGACTCGGCATCGACGGCATGGTCGGCGACGAGACGTGGCGCGCGCTGGACGCGGCCCGGTGGCGGCTCGGTTCCCGCACGCTGTTCCACTCGGTGCCCGACCCGCTGGTCGGCGAGGACGTCCGCGCCCTGCAGGAACGCATGCTGGAGATGGGCTACGACACCGGTCGCCCGGACGCCGTCTACGGCACCCGCACCGCCCGGGCCGTGGCGCAGTTCCAGCGCGAGGTGGGCCTGTCCACCGACGGTTCCTGCGGTCCGCAGACGATGAAGGCGTTGCGCCGCCTCGGTCGCAAGGTCGTCGGCGGGCGCCCGCAGTGGCTGCGCGAGGCCGAGGCGTTCCGCCAGTCCGGCCCCAACCTGGTGGGCAAGACCATCGTGATCGATCCCGGACACGGCGGCGGCACGGACACCGGCGTCGTGGTGCCTGACGGCCCGCTGCGCTGGACCGAGGCGGACCTGGTGTTCGACCTGGCCTCCCGGCTGGAGGGCCGGCTCTCCGCGGCCGGCATGCGGGTGCACCTGACCCGCGGGCCGTCGCCCGCCAAGCCGATGACCGGTGTCGAGCGGGCCGCGCTGGCCAACAGCCTCGGTGCCGACCTGCTGATCTCGCTGCACCTGGACGGGCACGCCGCCGAGGCCGCCGAGGGTGTGGCCACCTACCACTACGGCACCGGCACCGGCCTGAGTTCCACGGTCGGCGAGCGCCTGGCCAACCTGGTGCAGCGCGAGATCGTGGTGCGCACCGGCATGCACGACTGCCGCACCCACGCGAAGAGCTGGGACCTGCTGCGTCTCACCCGGATGCCCACGGTCCGCGTCGACCTGGGCTACCTCACCTCGCCGGTCGACCGGGAACGGCTGATCGACCCGCTGTGCCGGGAACAGATCGTCGAGGCGATCCTGGCCGCGGTCCAGCGGATGTATTTCCCGGTGGAGCGGGACGTCCCCACCGGTTCGATCGACGTGCGCCAGCTGCGGATGGCGCTCAGTTCTCGGCCGAGCTCGTAGCGGGAATCGGGCGGAGGAGCTTCTCCGGGCTCATCGAACCGAGGAGCTTCTCCAGCGCGTACTCCACGTCCGACTTCCAGGACAGCGCGGTCCGCAGCTCGAGTCGCAGCCGCGGGTAACGCGGGTGCGGCCGGATGGTCTTGAACCCGACCGACAGGAAGAAGTCGACCGGCACCAGGCAGGCGCCCTGCCGCTCGTCCTCCTCGTCGATCTCGCCGGCCTTCGCGTCGCCGAACGCCTCGATCGCCTTGACGCCCCGCTTGGTCAGGTCACGGGCGACACCCTGCACCAGCATCCGGCCCAGCCCACCACCGGCGAACTCGGGCACGATCTTGGCGGTGGTCAGCAGGGCCGCGTCGGCGCTGACCGGTGAGGTCGGGAAAGCCATCGACCGGGGGACGTAGGCGGGTGGCGCGAACATCACGTAACCCGCCGGCATGCCGTCGACGTAGGCCAGCTTGCCGCAGGACCCCCACTCCAGCAGGGTCTGCGAAACCCAGGCCTCTTTCTCCAGACCGGGGTCACCCGTCGCGCAGGCCCGCTCGGCGGAGACCGGATCGAGCTCCCAGTGCACGCACTGACGGCACGGCCGGGGAAGATCTTCGAGTGTGTCGAGGGTCAGGTTGACCAGGCGTCGCGACATCGGCGGCCCCCATGAGGATCAGTTCATGAAGCACGATCAGCCGCGCTCCGGGCGAATCCTACGCCGGAATCGCCATGAACGGGAGCAGGTCGGGCAACCCTGGCCGTGAGACGCCGGGGTCGAAACCCGGTGTCGGCGTTTACTATCGGGAGCGTCTCAACCACCGATTTCACCGAGGTGAGAGCCGCATGACCGGCACCACACAGGACGACTACACCGATCGGTACGCGCGACGCGTCCGAGGGATGACCACGTCCGAGATCCGCGCCCTCTTCTCCGTCGCCAGCCGCCCCGAGGTGGTCTCGCTGGCCGGCGGTTCCCCCTACATCGCCGCCCTCCCCCTCGACGCGGTCGGCGAGATGCTCAACAACCTGGGTGCGGTGCACGGTGCGACCGCGCTGCAGTACGGCACCGGTCAGGGCAACGTCGAGCTGCGGGAACGCATCTGTGAGGTGATGGCCCTGTCTGGCATCACCAACGCCTCCCCGGACGACGTGGTCGTCACCGTCGGCGGACAGCAGGCCCTCGACCTCATCGCACGACTGTTCCTGGACCCGGGTGACGTGGTGCTCGCCGAGGGGCCGACCTACGTCGGCGCACTCGGCGTCCTCCAGGCTGCCCAGGCACAGGTGCGGCACGTCGCGATGGATGCCGACGGCCTGATCCCGGAGGCACTCGAGGAGGCGATCGCCGACGCGGCCAGAACCGGCCGACCGGCGAAGTTCCTCTACACGATCCCGACCTTCCAGAACCCGGCCGGTGTCACCCTCTCGGAGGAACGCCGGGAGCGGATCCTCGACATCTGCGAGCAGGCCGGTCTCCTGGTGATCGAGGACGACCCGTACGGGATGCTGTCCTTCGAGGGCGACGCCCCGCGCCCGTTGCGGGCCCGCCGCCGCGACGGCGTGTTCTACCTCAGCACGTTCTCCAAGACCTTCGCACCGGGCCTGCGGATCGGATGGATCCTCGCGCCGCACGCGGTCCGGGAGAAGCTGGTCATGATGAGCGAGGCCAACGTCCTCTGCCCGAACCCGTTCGGGCAGGCCGCCGTCACGCAATATTTGACGACCATGCCGTGGCGTCAACAGATCAAGGTCTACCGGGAGATCTACCGGGAGCGCCGTGACGCCCTGCTGGACGCCCTCGACGACCTGATGCCGGACGGTTCCACGTGGACCCGGCCCGACGGCGGCCTGTTCGTCTGGGTCACCCTGCCCGACGGGCTCGACTCCAAGGCGATGATGCCCCGGGCCATCGCCGCCCGGGTGGCGTACGTGCCGGGCACCGGTTTCTACGCCGACGGCACCGGCCACGCCAACATGCGCCTCAACTTCAGCTTCTCCGCACCCGAACGGCTGCGCGAGGGCGTACGCCGGCTGTCCGGTGTGATGGAGCAGGAGCTGGCGATGCGGGCCATCTTCGGCGGGGCCGCCGCCCTGCAGCCGCACCGTCGTCGCGGCCCGGCCGCCGCCGACGTGCCCGGCCCCGACTTGGCATGATCACTGCCATGGGTCTGCGTGACGATGTACGCGTTCTGGTTCTGGCCGGCGGTCTCTCCTACGAACGTGAGGTGTCACTGAAGTCCGGGCGCAGGGTGCTCGACGCCCTGCGCGCCACCGGCCTCAGCGCCGACCTGCACGAGGCGGACATCTCGCTGCTGCCGACGTTGCAGGCCGACCCGCCCGACGCGGTGGTGATCGCGTTGCACGGCGCCAACGGCGAGGACGGCACCCTGCGCGGGGTGCTCGACCTCTACGACATTCCCTACGTGGGCGCCGACGCACAGACCGCCCGCCGCATCTGGGACAAGCCGTCGGCCAAGTCGCTGCTGCGCGAAGCCGGCATCCGCACCCCCGACTGGATGGCGCTGCCCCACGACCGCCTCTCCGAACTGGGTGCGGCAGCCGTCCTCGACCGTCTCGTCGACCGCCTCGGCCTCCCCCTGATGATCAAGCCGGCGCGCGGCGGTTCCGGTTTCGGCGCCGCGGTGGTCCGGGAAGCGGCCGAGTTGCCGGCCGCACTGATGAGCTGTTTCGCCTACGACTCGACCGCCCTGGTCGAGCAGTTCGTGACCGGCGCCAACGTCGCCGTCTCGATCATCGACCTGGGCACCGGCCCGGAAACCCTGCCGATCGTGGAGATCGTTCCGCACGACGGGGTCTACGACTACGCGGCCCGCTACACGGCGGGCCGCACCACCTGGCACGTGCCGGCCCGCCTCGACACGGCGATGACGGCGAAGGTGGCGGAGACCGCACTGGCGGCCTACAAGACCCTCGGCATGCGGGACTTCTCCCGCATCGACGTGATCGTCGACGAGAACGGCGAACCCCACGTGATCGACTGCAGCGTCTCACCCGGCCTCACCGAGACGTCGCTGCTGCCGCTCGCCGTCCAAGCCGCGGGGGTCGACCTGGGCGCGGTGATGAGCGCTCTGGTGGAACGGGCGGTCGCCCGCAAGGCACCCTGATCTCGCTGGCCCACAAGCTCTGAGGGAGGGCCCGGCGCCGATGCCGGTCCCTCCCTTCTTCTTGTACGAGCCACACCTCATTCAAAAGCCGCTACGCGTCCCCGGGTGGCCCTCGGCGGTTCGGCCGTTCTCCCCCTGAGCCACCCGTCCGCCGCCGGGCACCGTCCCCCAGAGGTGTAGGGCGGAGACCGTGGAACCGACCGACGACCAACCGTCCTTCGGGAGAAGACCGAGCCTGACGAGCGACCGGATCCGCCCGGCATGAAGAGGTAGACCGGGACAGCCGGCGAGGTGGTCGAACGACAGACAGCTTCGCCGCGGCCGCCGTTACCCGTCTCCGATCGGTAGCCGTCGCGGATCCGGAACACGACGGTTGTACGCCCGCATGTGAAGCCCTGCCCCAGTCATGTGGCGAAGTCGGGCTCGGACTCTTGACCGCCGAGACTCCGAACAGCCTGCGCCCAACACCGCGGCCGCTTCAGACGACAGGCTCCTCAAATCGCGGCGTCCCCACTCGGCCGTCACCCAGCCGCCAGAGTCCCCAAGCCGAGTCGCCCCCACTCGGCCGTCACCCAGCCGCCAGAGTCCCCAAGCCGAGTCGCCCCCACTCGGCCGTCACCCAGCCGCCGAAGTCCTCAAGCCGAGTCGCCCCCGATGACAGCGTCCCCTGCAGGGCACGGCACGGGCGTCCCCCTCGCCGGGCACAGCCGACTCCGGGAACCGCGCCCCCGCTGTCGATCACGGCACCACCCTCCTACACCGACCCGGATACCGGGAACCTGACCGACGGCGCCCCACACCTCATCGTGCCCGGCATGCTCGGTCAGGAGCATGCGAGGTGCTTGCTTCGACGCGTCATCAGCTCCCCGGGACAGCGCAACCCGGACGGCCGTCGGTCACGGCCGTCGGTCGGCCGTCGGTCGTCGGTCGTCGGTCGGCCGTGGCCGGTAACCATGCGATTCCCTTCGCCGCGGCGATTCGTCGGCCGTTGGTGGTGGCCGCGGTCGTGGTCGTGGCCGCGGTCGTGGTCATGGTCGTGGCCGCGGCGGTCGCGTCAGCGCGGCTCAGCCGTTTGTCGCAGCGCGGGGTCATGTCCATGATCAACCAAGCTGGGTGGCATGGCGCGACCGCTTGCCGTCGCTCACGGTCGTTTTCGGTTCGGGGACGGACCGCAGTCGACGGCCGGGCCGGTCGAGCCGTCGGCCGCGGCTGTTCGGGAAGGTGGGAGTCAGCCGTGGGCGACGGCTCGGGGTCGCCCAGCCGTCGCCCACGGTCGCTTTCGGCTCATGGGTGGACCACAGTCGACGGCCGGGCCGCTCGAGCCGTCGACCGCGGCTGTTCGGCAGGGTGGGAGTCAGCCGTGGGCGACGGCTCGGGGTCGCCCAGCCGTCGCCCACGGTCGTTTTCGGCTCATGGGTGGACCGCAGTCGACGGCCGGGCTGGTCGGAACGCCACCGAACTCATTCCGATCTCGGCTACGGCCCTGGTGAGGTCGTGAGTGGCAGAACGGCGCCGACGCGCGGGGCGACCGTCGACGACGCCCAGCAGACGTGATCGCAGCCGCAGCGAAGTCGATGGGCATACCAATGATCAACTCAAGCTGAGTGGCATCGCGTCGGTCACGGCCGTCGCGTTCGGGGAAACAGCGCCCCGAAACGCGACGGCCCGAGGTACGTGACGGCCAGGGAAATGACGGTCCCGACAACACCGACTCGATGACTCCGCCACTAATGGCCGGCGGAGGAAGCAGCCTTGGAACAACGGTCGAGTTCAAGGACGGCCCGCCGAGCGGACTGCGAGGGCGCTTGAGGTGACCGGCGAGAGAGCGAAGGCGTTCAAGGCCGAGTCGGCGAGAGTGCGACCAGCAAGAGGGCGGAGGCGTTCCGGGCCGATCGGCGAGAGGCTGCCCGTCGAAGGGCGCCCGTCGAAGGGCGCCCGTCGAAGGCGCGACTGGCCCCGGAGCAATCGCGCCCCGAGGCCGAATCTGCGTTACGGCAGCGGATCGTTCGGATAGGCCTCCGCCGCCAAGGGGCCGGCCGAGGCGGGAGTGTCGTTGTCGCGTACCCCAAAATCGCCCGGCGTTGCCGCGGCCGCCTCGACGTCGCCGAGCGTCGCCGGGCGTGCGCCGTCGTCCGGGTCTTCCCGCGGGATCGGCACGTTGATCGTGGCCGGCGACTCCCACTGGATGTGGGCGGGCTCCGCGTTGGCCTTGCCGCCGAAGTCCGCGAGCCACGCGGCGACCAGGGCCAGGTTTTCCCGCCACTGGTGTTCCGGGATGACCGGAAGGATGTCGTCCCAGAGCGAGAGGAACGTGCCGCGCAGTTGCAGCCGTCCGTACGGCCGGGCGAGGAACCACATGTGCAGGTGCGCCGAGCCGTCACCCCAACGGTTGACGTGAACTCGGGCCACTCCGTCCAGGGAACGGATCGCGCGTTCCAGCCGGACGGTCATCACACCGAGCTCGGCGGCCAGAAGGTTGGGCAGGTCGCCCAGATCTAGGTGTGAACGGCACTCGAGGATGAGGACCATCGGCAGCCCGGTCGGGCGGTCCATGGCCCGCACCCGCCAGCGCTCACTGACCCAGATGTAGGCGTCGTCAGGCGTCCCACAGGCCACACAGTCGGAGGCGTCCTCGCCGCTGCGCGGAGGCTCGACTTCAACCGGTGGTGCGAGCCGCCTGACTCGCATGTCGCCCTCGAAGGGAAAGGATGGCCATCGCGTGAAGTCGGGCAGGGGGGCGGTGTTCTCAGACACGACGTGACCCTAGCCCAGGTCATGACCCCCTGTCCCGGGTCAATTTCGCAGGGCTTCGCACGACCGAGGGATGCCACCCGACTGGCCCTTACAGCGACACCGGTGAGCCCCACCGCCCTCACCGGCCCCTCCAAAAGTTATCCACAGAAGTTATCCACAGGCACCCCCGTTTCACGTGAAACACGACGTCGGAGCGTTGAGTGCCCTGTGGATAGTGGGGTGGACAACCCAAACTCCATCGGCGACGTTTCACGTGAAACCGGGCCCGCTTAGATTTCAACAGCCCCAATACACAGGGTGTGGATAGTGGCACCCACGCATGAGTTCCACCTGCCGACGGCGGTCGACCTCAGGCCAGTTCTCGTGGCTCGCCGGCCCGAAGCCCTCAACCCGAGAGACACAGATCCCCGACTCGTCCGCCGGCTCCCGGCTCCCGGCTCCCGGCTCCCGGCTCCCGGCTCCCGGCTCCCGGCTCCCGGCTCCCGGCTCCCGGCTCCCGGCTCCCGGCTCCCGGCTCCCGGCTCCCGGCTCCCGGCTCCCGGCTCCCGGCTCC
>NZ_BSSY01000033.1:0-43962 GCF_030269225.1 Actinoplanes sp. NBRC 101535
TCAAACAGTTCCGGGCCGTCGCGACCCGTTACGACAAGCGGGCGTTCATGTACCTGGCCACCGTCGACGTCGCCACCATCAAAATCTGGCTCCGCGACCTAACCAAAGATCAACAACACACGACCTAACCGCTTCCATGCAAGCCAACGGCCCTTTGCAAGAGTCACGAAGGCGATTGATCACGATATCAACAGACTTCATGCCAGTCTGCCGCATACGCCAGGCAAGCTTGGTCTCCACATGCGTGCTTTACGGATAGAAGCCACTCGACGGATTTTCAATGTCCGGCAACTCCATAAGAAAATTGTTGATCGATTCCGAAGAGGCCGAATTTCCGCCCTTGAAAGGATTGCCAACTCGGGTTACATCACCCGAATCATCAATATTCGCGATCTACCCGACCGTGGGATAACCTTCACCGCGTTCCGGAAGCTCGTCAACAACATTGCCGACACCGCAATTGTGAACAAGGACCGGCTCGTTGCCAGCGAGCACATAGTACGTGTGAAATATTTCACGGCCAGCACGCAGAGTGACCTGCGGTGACATGCCGTTGACCTGGACTTTCGTCGCCTGGAACCGCGTCGGCGGACGACCAAGGACCCGTTCGATGGCAACACGGACAGACACCGGCACACGTCGCCGCATAGTAGACCCGCCGCCAGTGGTGGGCCCGGCGGGCGGATACGGGTGTGCAGCCATCCGGCGAGAACGGTGGACAGCAGGGCTGGGTCGAGACGGATCAGTGATCGCCACATCGTGGTCCCGGCGGGGACGACGTCACCGAACCCGAACCGGTGCGGGCGTGTTCATCGAGGTCATGAAGCCAGTCGGTGATCGCTGCGAACGACGATGCCCCAGTCATGACCGCGCAGACCGCGACGCCGAGTACCGCTGACAGCGGGTAACGGATCCCGCGTCGGTCCCCGCGGGCCGGGGATCTTCGCCAGCACGTCCAGCAGAATAATGCAGTCACCCTCGGTGACCATAGTTGATGTGGTGGCGGCGTGGGGTGCCGTAACGGTCAATGCAGTGATGAGAGATGATGCCATCGGCGAGTGAGGTCCTCGGGGTTGTGAAGCGTAGAGAACTCTATCTTCACCGATGTGATCTCACCCGCCGCCTTCGCCTCCACAGAGGCCACTCTCCTCGTAAATCCCCAGCTCACGGCCTCGTCGTCAGACAACGCAATCGCCCTGGGGGTCGAGGCGCCGGGACCGGGACCTGCGCTGGTCACGGCGGGCACGGATGAGGCCGGCAAGACGGTTCAGGCTACAAGTGGACAACGGAATCGCGGCAGGGTAAGACAGCACAGCGAGGCTCCCGATTGAGGCATCGGATCTTGGTCGACTGCTGTCTTACCGGGAGCCTCGTCCTATGTCGATCCCGGCGCCCCGCCCCGGCCACGACCTGCATCATCACGATGAAATTTGACTCCAGGATCAACCCTCGATCAAATTCTTCGCAAAAAACTGATTCAGTGATACCGGCCGATGCATTTACTGCGGACACCCAGGTCCGCATTACGGGTAGTATCGTCGCAGTATCAACGCACCCCGGTCATTGATTAGAGCATGGTCGGCAATCGGCCTCATCCGAGGATCGAAGTACTCCAGAACCTCTCTCGTCTCGACAAAAGGGATGCCGAGCTCCTCCTGGAATATCCGCAAAAATCCAAACGGCGTGAGCGCACCCGGAGACTCTCGAGCGAGCAAAAAATCAAGAACCTCCAGGAGGGTCGCGCCTCCGATTACAAAATCGCTCAGCTCGCCTGAATACTTCGTCATAAAATCAGCTTCCAGGTCGCCTGAAGACCGGCTCCGCATTGGTGTAGCTACCAGGATCACCGGCGAGCCGACTCCTGTCCACAGAAACCTCGGTCAGTCCATATTTTGAAAGCATATGCCCGGTAAAGGTACCTCTTGCCGCATCCTCGTGAGACATTCCAGCTCTCAAGTTCTTGTTGAATGCGTTGAGATTGGAAGGCATCGAGGTGACCCACTTAGCCTCGAAAGCATTGACGTTCTCAGGGCCGAAGTGATTCATGACCGCCTCGAACATCTGGCCACCCGGAGGGGTTCCCGCACCCTTCTCGATCGCCATCGTGAGAGTGCCGTTCTTCAGCGTAGCCAAAACGCCACCCCCACCTTCATAGGTCTCGATGAACTCACCGCTGGCACAGTTATGCACAAGAACGGCGGCATTGCCAGCATGCACATAGTACGTGTGGATGTTAGTGACGGTTAGGTTGTGGACGATGGCTTGGGTGGCTGTCCAGCGCTTGACTGCGGTGATCTGGACGTAGGTGCCGTTACCGGTCTGCAGCCACTGGCCAGCCTGTAGATCGGTGGCGTCGACCCACTCACTGAGCTCCGGGACCCAGAACGGGTGACCGCCTGTCGCGATGACCTGGGCGGTTTCAGAACCCTGTTCTCCGTCGATGTCGATTGTGACCTTGACCAGGCGCTTGAGACCTTCGCCCTTGATCTCGGCGGTCACCGTCTCGACGGTGGTCTCGCCGGACTCTGGATCCGTGGCAAGGACCCGATCTCCGGTCTTCACCTCTTCGATCGGCTTGGTGGTGCCATCGGCCATAAGCACTCTGGTACCGGGGACAAAGCTGTTGCTCTCACAACTGTCCTTCGCAGCGCTTGAACCGCCGCTACTCCGGTCCTTGCCGCCGGACGGTCCGCCCTTCTTCCCGCCGGAAGCAGCCGGGTTGGCTTTGCTCTTGGCCTGGCGTTGAACGGCGTTGCCGACCTTCTTCGCCACGTTGACGGCCTTGGTGCTGGTCGTCTTGATGGCCTCGTCGGCCTTCTTCTTGGCCAGCTGGGCGGCCTTCTTCGCTCGCTCGATCGCCAACTTCTTGGCTTGCAGCGCCGCTGCCTGCGCCGCCCGCGCGACCGCCAGGACCTGCTCGGCTACCTTCTTCGCGGTCTTCCAGGCATCGATGGCCGCCATCGTCGCCTTGATCGCCGCGATGATCTGTCGGGTTTTCAGGATTTTGGCCACCGGGATGGCGCTCATCAGCAGGCTGCCGCAGGCCCACAGGTCGCCGCCGAAGCAGCCGATGGCGTCGTTGAGGCCGATGATCTCGGAGAGCATGCCCCAGGCCGCGGAGAGGATGACCGAGGTCAGCGACCGGTTGGCATTGTTCTGGGCCTCGGCCACCTGCGCCGCCGTCAAACCGGCACCAATGAGAGCCGCGCCGATCTCCGAGGCCGTCAGGGTGATGGACAGGCCGGACGGGTCGGAGTGGGTGACCGGGTTGTTGTGGGCGTAGGCGTACCCGTTCTGCTGCACCGGGTCCGCCAGGTCGACCACCGGGTCCGCGGACAGGAACCGGCCGACCACTGGGTCGTACATGCGGGCACCCAGCGGCGTGTAGCCGGAGGAATCGTCGCGCATGGCGCCGAGGAAACCGGTGTTGGTGGCCATGTTCTGCTGCAGGTGGGCGGTGCCCCGCTCGTTGCCGAACGGGTCCTGCTTACGAATGCGTACGGCCATGCCGTCGCTGAGGTTGACCTCGGCGTACGGGCTGCCCTGGTGGTCGCCGGTGATGGCGACCAGACGGGCCGAGCCGCCGCCGGTGGCGACCCGCAGGATCGAGCCGCCCGGCACCGCGTACGAGCGCTGGGTGTTGACCGGCCGGCCGCCCTCCTGGACGGTCAGCTGGGCCTCGCCGAGGTTGAGTGTGGCCTGTTTGCCCTGGATGCTGAGCAGGCGGGAGCCGTCGGCGCCGTAGATGTAGGTGGTTTCGTCCTGCGGCGTCCACAGCTGACCGGCCGCGCCGGTGCACGCGGTGAGGGTGATGGCCGCCGCGTCGGCGGTAGCCGTGAGGCACAGGTTCGAGGCCGGGTGGACAAGCGCGCCGGTGGTGTCGCGGCGGAACTGCTGGGCCGGCGAGCCGTCGCACTTCTGGAGCTGGAGAGTGGAGCCGGCCGGCTGGGCGCACCAGGTGCCGTTGTGCTGGGTGAGCGCGCCGAGGTTGCGGTCCCAGCCCTCGGCGGCCGGGGTGAAGGTCCATTTCTGGGCGGGGCCGTTGTTGCAGCCCCACAGCTGGATCTTCGTGCCGGCCACGGCGGCACCGTCGGCGACGTCGAGGCAGGCGTTGTTCAGGCCCACGTAGGAGGTCTTGCCGTTGCTGCCGGCTCCGGCGATGCGTTCGATCTGGCCGTCGTAGGTCCAGGCCAGGCTCTGGGTGTCGCCGTTCTGCAGTGACGCCACCTGCGCGGTGCTGCCGGTGAGCGTGTAGAGGCGCTCCGCTTCGGCGGTGACCTGCGCGCCCGTCGGGGTCGTGTAGTTCTTGGTGACCTTGGTGAGGGTGCCGGGCTGGCTGCCGTCGGCCTTTCCGTACGTGTACGTGCTGGTGGCGTCCTTGGCGGTGGCGCCGGTGAGGTCCTTGTCGACGAGTTTGGTGCGGTTGCCGAGCAGGTCGTACTCGTACTCCTGCCAGTATCCGGCGTTGTCCTTACCGGCGGCGACGTTGACAGTGCCGTCGGCGCCGACCGGGCCGGCCGAGCAGGATTCCTGGTCCTTCGCCGTCCAGGCCTTGGTCAGCTGGCCGATCGGGTCGTACGTGAAGCACTGCCGTTCCTCGATGCCGACCGACTTCTCGCGGATCGTGGTGACGTTGCCGGCGTTGTCGTACGCGTAGGAGCGGTTCGAGGCGAGCACCCCGCCGACGAGTTTCTTGTCGCCGGTGTTCTCCCGGTAGACCTGCTGGTCGAGCAGGGCGCCGCTGGCGTCGTCGAAGTTGTTCAGTGCCCACACGCGGTAGGGCTGGGCTCCCAGGGTGGAGCGGCGCAGCTGTCCGTAGACCGAGTAGACGGTCTCGGCGCCGTACCAGTTCTGGCCGGAGACGGTGAGGGGCAGTCCCTCGCTGTTGTAGCGGGCGATCACCTTCTCGCTCGGGAAGGCACCGATGCCGGGCAGGGTGACCGAATCCGGTAGGCCGGTGTCGGTGTAGCTGTAGGCGTAGGTGTAGGTGCTCTTCAGGCCCCAGCGATCGGTGATCGGCTTGGGGAGCGTCATGGTGGTCGTCGTCGGCTGGTAGTCGCTGGTGTAGCCGGTGATCGTCTGGGTGTAGGGCTGCCCGTCGGTGTACCGGGTCACGGTGGTCGGCAGGCCGATACCGCCGACGGCCTTGTCGTAGCTGTACTCGGCTCGCAGATCGGAAGTCGCCGCGCGGGCGATGACCGACACCACGGCCCGGCACTCGGTCAACCGTGCTCAGGCTGATCAGGCCCGCCAGGGTGGCGAGCTGGTCCGGCAGCGCACCCCCGCGCTGCAGCACATCGAGCACACCAGCGAGTTCCTCGACCTGGTCGGGGCGTGCGCGCAGTTCGTCGCCTCGGCCGGCCGGATCGTTCCGGGGCTGCGGGGGCAGAACTACACCGAGGACGAGAAGGCGACGGTGCAGCGCAACCTGGCCCGGGTACGGGCGGCCGCGGACTGGATCGAGGGTGCGGTCGCCACCGGCCAGGTCACCCAGGAGGAGGGCCTGGCCCGCCTCCTGGCCGGTGAGTAGCCCGGCCATGGGACGGGTGCCCGCGAACGTCTCCGGTGACCTGGTCCGGGTCGCGCTGATGGAGGCCCGCCCAGCCGGGCTGACCACCCGGCAGCTGGTCACCGCGACCGAGCTCAGCGCCTACCAGGTCCAGTCCGGGCTCCGATTCCTGCGCGAGGTCCTGGCCGCGCAGAACCTGACCCCGCTGACCTGGACCCGCCGCGACGGCTACCAGCTGTCGACCGACCCCGCCGACTGGATCGCCTACGAGCGGGCCTGCGTGCGCATCGAGCTGACCCGGGTGCTACCACGGCGCTGGATCGTGGAACGGTCCCTATCCTGGCTGATGCGCGCACGCCGCAACGCCCGCGACTACGAACGCCTTCCCGAACACTCCGAAGCCCACATCACATGGGCAAACATCACCTTGATGACCCGCCGCATCGCTCGCGCGAATGGTCGACGAGCCGCAATACCCAAGCTCATCGTTGCTTGATCAGCTCGGCATCCGTAGACACGCAGATCCGGACAAAGCAAAGCAGCACCGGAGTCAGGCCGGTGGGAAGTTCCACCGGGCGGGTAGCTCGCTGTCACACAAAGCGCAGGTGAAGTCGTCGTCACGCACGATGTTCCGCTCCCCGCAAGATGGACACCGGCGGAAGACGACCTTGTCGGTGAAGTCACCGGGGTGCGCCATGCCGAGCCGATCGAGCGATTCCCGTACAGCGGGCCAGCAGTCGGGATCCGGGCAATAACCGGTCGATTGGTTGGTTACCTCGAGTACGCGCCAGCCGGAAGCATCCCGGCCGAACCTCATCTCGCCTGCGGCAAGGAGGTCTTGGCCGGCTGCGAGCGCAACGTGTTCACTGCGGCGCGGAGCGAGCTTGAGATCACCATTAAGCGTCACTACGAACGTAAGCGGCTCTTCGAGGTCAGCGCTTCCGCGTCCAGCGAGCCAGTCACCCAGCAGGGTTGCAGAACGGACAGCGAAAGCCTCTAGAGTCACAGCCTCATCGCGGATCTCGGCCGGACCGACGTAGTTGAACCGCCTGGCGTGCATCACCGCGTGACGGTATCCCTTGCGCTTGTGGACGTCGACGTGAATACGACAACGCGGTCGGGCCCGGCAGAGCCACACACCGGATCAAGCTGAGGTCTCCCTCCCTCCGCGGAGCAGCGTTCGAGTCAGCGTCACCGTGACGGCGATACGAACGGCAGAGACACAGCTGAGCCGGTTCGATTTCGCGCTACCTGCGGAAACAGGTTGAGAGACAGACACTGAGCCGCCATCTGGCCCTGGTTGCGCCGGCACCGGGACCGCTGAGCCGTGGACGGAAGACGACTCGGCAGGGTGGGTGCAGAGGGATTCCGGGGCGGCCGCCAGGTCGTCGGGTGGGTCCTGCGGGTCCAAGGAGCCCAGCGCCGCCGGGTCCAGCGGCGGCACCGCGACGTGGGAGATCAGCGGGTTCGATCCCGATCAGCGGTACGGTCGGGACCACAATGAGCGGACGGGAGTCGCCGGGCAACCGGCGACTCCCGTCGACAATGCGACTCAGCAGGCGAAATCGTCGGTGTAGATGGCGAACGAGGACGCCGCGTCGTTGGGTGAGACGGTCGGTGACTGGCTGTTCGGCTGCATGCAGTGCGACCCGCCGCCGTACGAGTGGTATCGACATCAGGACCGGGCGGGGTGGGATGCCGGTTCGCGTCAGGCGGTCTGTTCGGCGATTTTTTGCAGCATCGCGATGTGGGAGCGCAGCGCCGCGCGCCCGGCCTTGGAGAGGTTGAGCCAGGTGCGCGGGCGCTTGCCGACGTAGCCCTTGCGGACCTCGACGAATCCGGCGTCGCCGAGCTGGGCGATCCGTTTCGACAGGGTCGAGTCGCTGAGGCCGGCCGTGTCGCGGACGAAGCCGAACTCCGCCCACTCGGCTGCGGCCAGGGTCGCCATGATGGACAGCCGGGTGGGGTCGAGCAGTAGAGGCTCCAACCGCGGGCCGCGGGCGGCGGCCGGATCCTCGTCGGTCACAGCCGGGTTGCCTCGCGGGCCAGAGTGCGGCGCTGCCACCACGGGCCACCGACGGCCAGCAGCAGGCCGAAGACGATGCCGACGACGGCGGAGCTGTGCGGCAGGTCCAGGCCGGCCAGGGCGAGCATGGCGACCAGTCCCAGCGCCGCCCCGAGGAGCGCGAGCAGCCAGCGCCGCCCGGTCGGCGGCCGCCGGACCTGCACGCGGCGGCCGACGAGGGCGCTGCCCCAACGGGTGCTCGCCAGGACCACGACGGCCAGCAGGACCAGGCTGAACCAGGTGCTCCCGGCGCCGGCCCAGGTGGGATAGAAGTCGGTGAAGACACCGAAGGCGGCGACGACGACGCCGGCACCGATCCAGTATCCGGTGGAGTAGCCGCTTGCGGTCGCACTGTCCTTACGCTGCTGGTCGTATCCCTCCAGCGTCTGGCGGGCTTCTTCGGGCGTAGGTGTCGCAGACACGATCCGTCCTCCTCGTCCCCGTAAGTGAAAGTACTTGCCTGAGGAGAAAGCTACCGTCTCCTTTCCGCTGCGGCAAGTATTTTCTCCAGGGGTAGCTCTTGCCGGGGTGGGAGTAGAAGTCTCCTAGCCTTCTGATCCGCGGATGGAGGACGACTCGGCGGGATGGGTGCAGAGTGCTTCCAGAACCGCCGCGACGTCGTCAGGTGGGGCCTGCGGGTCCAGGGAGTCCAGCGCCGCCGGGTCCAGCGGCGGCACCGCGACGTGGGAGATCAGCGGGTGCAGCGGGCGGTCGTCGTGTTCGCCCTCCCCGAACAGGGTTTCGGCCAGCTTCTCGCCCTCGCGCAGGCCCGTGTAGCGGATCTCCACCGGGTGCGGGGCAAGCGACGCCATCTGCTGGGCGACCTCGGCGATCCGCACCGGCGCGCCCATCTCCAGGACCAGGGCCTCACCGTCGCGGCCGAGGGCGGCCGCCTGGATCACCAGATGCACCGCTTCCTGAGTTGTCATGAAATACCGGGTCACATCAGGGTGGGTCACGGTGATCGGCCCGCCGGCCGCGATCTGCGCACTGAAGGTGGTGAACACCGACCCCCGGCTGCCCAGCACGTTGCCGAACCGCACGCTCAGGAACGTGCCGGACCGTGAACGCGCGGTCCACGCCGTCAACCGTTCGGTGATCCGCTTCGAGTAGCCGAGGACACTGCTCGGGTCGGCGGCCTTGTCGGTGGAGATGTTCACGAACCGTTCCACGTCGACGGCCGCGTCGAGGACCGCGAGCGTACCCGCGACATTGGTCTTGGCCGCCTCGCCCGGGTGCCGCTGCAGCAGGGCGAGATGTTTCAGGGCCGCGGCGTGGAAGACCACCTGCGGGCGCCGCGTCCGGAAGATCTCCCGGATCCGCCGCGCGTCGCGCAGGTCGGCGAGGATCACCGCCGGATCGTCCAGCTTGGCGGCCGGATCGAGACTCAGCTGTACGGCCAGCAGCGCGGTCTCGTCGCGGTCCAGCATCATCAGTTCCGCCGGCCGGAAGTGGTGGATCTGCCGGCACAGTTCCGAGCCGATCGAGCCGCCGGCGCCGGTGACCAGCACCCGCATGCCGGTCAGGTACCCGGCGATGGCGTCCAGGTCGGTGTCGATCTGGTGCCGGCCCAGGAGGTCGGTGACCTGCACGTCGCGGACGTCGTCGACGGCGAGCGCGTGGTCCATCAGTTCCGGGACGGACGGCACGACCTTGAAGACCGCCCCGGCGGTCACCGTGCGGTCGCGGATGTCGCGGACCAGTTCCGCTTCGGCGTTGGCCACCGCGAAGATCAAGATCCCTGCTCCGGTACGCGTCAAAGCACCGGCGATGTCATCGCGGCCGCCGAGGACCGGCACCCCGTGGACGCGCAGGCGCCGTTTGCCGGGGTCGTCGTCGATCAGCCCGACCGGCAGGTAGCGTCCGGTCCGGTCGTGCAGCATCGAGCGCACCAGCAGGGTGGCGGCGTCGCCCGCCCCGAACAGCAGCACCGGGTCGGCGGTCCGCGGCCGCGACGAGCGTTGCCGGCGGACCCGGGTGACACCACGGGCGCCGAGCATGATGACCAGGGCGACGGCGGCGCCGACCAGCGGGACGGCGGCCGGGACGGGCCGCCGGGCGAGCATCAGGTCCACCACGAGCAGGGTGACGCCGGTGGTGGCCACGGTGCCGGCGGTCGCGCGTACCTCCTCGAAGCTGGCATAGCGGTGCCGGCCGCGGTAGAGCTGTCGCGCCTGCCCGATCGCGGCCTGCAGCGCGACGGCGAGGATCACCGCGATCAGGGCGCCGGTCAGTTCGCGGGTTTGCAGGGCGGGGCCGTACCGGGTCAGGACGGCGGCGAGGATCCCGACGGCCCAGGCCGCCGCGTCCACCCCAAACCTGATCATGCCGCGATTTTTCCTGATCAATGGTGGAGAATCAGCCGAAAGCGGTCTTTCCTGATACCGGCCCGTCGTCACGACGAGTGAACCTAGGGTGACGGGGTGGGCCTGCGCGACTACCTCCGTGTCGCCCAGCGACACTGGCGGCTGGTGGTGAGTTCGGTGCTGCTCGCACTCGGCGCGGCGTTCGTGGTGAACATCCGGACCACGCCGGTGTACGCCGCCCGCGTCACGTTCTTCTTCAGCACCCCGACCGACGCCGCCTCCGACCTGTACCCGGGCAGCATGTTCTCCGCCAACCGGCTGAGCACGTACGCCGCCCTGCTGGTCAGCGACGAGATCGCCGCCCCGCTCGCGGCCCGTCCCGAGGTGGGCCTGAGCACCGAGGACCTGCGGGACCGGATCACCGCGGAGCCGGTCGCCGACACGGTCCTGCTGGAGGTCAGCGTGGAGGATCCGTCCCGGGAGCACGCGATGCTCATCGTCGGCCTGCTGCGGGACCGGTTCACCGCCACCGTCGCCAAGCTGGAACGCCCGAACGAGGGCGATCGGCCGGCGGTCCGCGTCGAGGTCGTCGACGGCCCGGAGCTGGATCCGGATCCGGTCAGTCCGCGGCAGCTCAACAACTACGCGCTGGCGGTGATGGCCGGGCTGATCGTCGGCGCCGGTTCGTCGGTGGTCCGCGAGGTCGCCGACCATTCGGTCCGCACCGCCGAGTCGCTGCAGTCGCTGGCGTGCGTGCCGGTGCTGGCCCGCGTTCCGGTGGACGCCCGCGCACCGCGGGGCGGACCGTTCGTCTCGGACAACGTCTCGCCCCGGACCGAGGCGCTGCGCCAGGTGCGGACCCTGCTGCAGAGCGCCGCCGCCGAACGGTCCCTGAAGACCCTGGCCGTGACCAGCGCGGTCCCCGGCGAGGGCCGGTCGGCGACCGCCTGCAGCCTGGCGCTGCTGTTCACCGAGGCCGGCCAGCGGGTGCTGGTGGTCGACACCGAGTTGCGGCGCCCGCGCCTGGCCGCGTTCCTCGGCCGGGATGCCGCCGCCGACGGTCTGAGCAGTGTGCTGGCCGGCACGATCAGCCTGGAGCAGGCGGTCCAGCCGTGGGGTGCCGGGCTGTTCCTGCTGGCCGGGGGCCCGCCACCGCGCAATCCCAGCGAGTTGCTCAGTTCGCCGCGGATGACCGAGGTGGTCGAGGAGGCCCGCCGCCGCTACGACGTGGTGATCTTCGACTGCCCGCCGCTGCTGCCGGTGACCGACGGTGAGGTCGTCGCCGCCCGCGCCGACGCGACCCTGCTCGTGGTCCGGTCCCGCCGGACCACCGCCGCGCAGGTCACCGCCGCGGTCCGGGCGCTGAACGCGGTGAACGCCTCGCTGCTCGGCTGTGTGCTCAACATGGTGCCGCGCGCCGACGCGTCGCCGTTCTTCGACGAGTACACCGCGGCACCCCCGCCGCCGCGGCACCCGGATCTGAAGAAACGCTGGTGGATGCCGCAGGAGGTGGCCGCGTGACCCGTCCGACCGAGGCGCCCGGAACGCTGCAGACCGAGGCCGAACGCGGGGTGCCCGCCGCGCTCGCCGACGTCTTCGCGGCCAGCCCGGACGACCTGCCGACCCGGCTGGCGTCGATGGCCCGGTACGCCCGCCGCGCCCAGGTGACCCGGTTCGCCGCCCTGTACGAGCTGTTCAAGCTCTGTCTTCCGGTGAAGGGTTCGATCGTCGAGTGCGGCGTGTTCCGGGGCGCGAGTTTCATGACGTTCGCGCAGCTCAGCGCGGCTCTGGAGCCGACCAACCTGACCCGGCGGATCTACGGGTTCGACTCGTTCGGCGGCTTCCCGCAGGTGTCCGGGAAGGACCGGCCGGAGGCGACCGGGGCACGGGCCGGTGACCTGTCGGCGAACAGTTACGACGAGTTGTGCCGGCTGCTGGAGATCTACGACACCGACCGGTTCCTCGGGCACCTGCCGAAGGCCCGGCTGATCCGCGGGGACGTGACCGCGACGATCCCGGCGTTCGTGGCGGAGAACCCGCACCTGGTGATCAGTCTGCTCTTCCTCGACCTGGACCTGTACGAGCCGACGAAGGTCGCGCTGCGCCACCTCCTGCCGAGGATGCCCCGGGGGGCGGTCATCGCCTTCGACGAGCTGGACAACCCGCTCTGGCCCGGGGAGACGGCCGCGGTGCTCGACGAGGTCGGGTTGAACCGCCTCGAGCTGCGGCGCTTCGACTTCGACCCGTACATCGGATGGGCGGTGTTGTCATGAACGCGGCGGAGACGGTGGCGCGGGCGGTCCGCGCGCACGTGTTGCGGATGACCAGCAACGGGCGCAGTTCCCACGTCGGGTCGGCGCTGTCCTGCACCGACCTGCTGGCGGTGCTCTACACCAGCGTGCTGCGGGTCGACCCGGACCGCCCGGACTGGCCGGACCGGGATCGCATGATCATGAGTAAGGGGCACGCCGGCGCCGCCCTGTACGCGGTGCTCGCCGAACGCGGTTTCTTCGCCACCGACCTGCTGCGGCAGCACTACCAGAACGGCTCGCACCTGTCCGGGCACGTCAGTCACGTCGGCATCCCCGGTGTGGAGGTGTCCACCGGTTCGCTGGGTCACGGCCTGTCGGTCGGCGCCGGCCTGGCCTGGCGGGCCCGGCAGCGGCACCGGCCGTGGCACACCTACGTGCTGCTCGGCGACGGTGAGTGCGACGAGGGCAGCGTCTGGGAGGCCGCACACTTCGCCGGTCATCACGGCCTGGTCAACCTGATCGCGGTGGTCGACTGGAACGGCATGCAGTCGCTGGGCACCACCGAGGAGACGCTGCGGCTGCAGCCGTTCGCGGACAAGTGGCGGGCCTTCGGCTGGGATGCCGTCGAGGTCGACGGGCACGACCACACCGTCCTGGACCGGGTGCTGCGGGTTCCCCGCGACGCCACCCACGGCCGTCCACGGGTGGTGCTGGCCCGGACCACCAAGGGCAAGGGTGTCTCGTTCATGGAGAACCAGGTGCTCTGGCACTACCGGCCGCCGTCGACCGACGAGCTGGAGCGGGCACTGGCCGAGGTGGGCGCGCGATGAGGAACCGTTTCTTCTCCGGCCTGCTCGCCGCCGCCCTGCTCGACGAGGACATCGTCCTGATCACCGCCGATCTGGGGTACGGCGCGGTGGACGCGTTCGCCGAGGCCCGGCCCGGACAGTTCGTCAACGCCGGGGTGGCCGAGCAGAACATGACCGGTCTGGCGGCCGGGATCGCGCTGGGCGGGGCGCGGGTCTTCACCTACTCGATCGCGAACTTCCCGACGCTGCGCTGCCTGGAGCAGATCCGCAACGACGTCTGCTACCACGGTGCCGACGTGACGGTGGTCGCGGTCGGCGGTGGGCTCGCGTACGGCGCGCTCGGCATGTCGCACCACGCCACCGAGGACCTGGCGATCATGCGGGCGATGCCGGGGATGGCGGTGGCCGCGCCGGGCGATCCGGTCGAGGTCGGCGCGGTCCTGTCCGACCTGCTCGCGGCGGGCGGCCCGGCCTATCTGCGTCTGGGCAAGACCGGCGAGGGTACGGTCCACAGCACGTCGCTGGAGTTGACCCGCGGTGGTTCGGCGCTGCTCGGATCCGGCGGAAATATCCTGATTTGTAGCACAGGTGGAATTCTCGGTAACGTCTGCGCCGCCGCCGACACATTGTCCGATTTATCGGCGGATGTGCGGTCGTTCCCCTGGCTGTCGCCCTTCGACACCGCCGCCATCCACGACGCCGCCGGCCGCTACCGGCTGATCGTCACCGTCGAGGAGCACTCCATCATCGGCGGCCTGGGCAGCGCCGTCGCCGAGGTCCTCGCCGAATCCGCCGCCGGGGTCCCGCTGCTGCGGATCGCCCTGCCGCCCACCCCCACGTCCGTCGTCGGTGACCAGGAATTCCTCCGGGCCCACCACGGCCTGGACACCGCGTCGATCAGCCGTCGAATCCGTGAGCGATGGGAGGCCATGCGTGGACTGGCGAGTCAGGTTCGTTGACTACCCCGAGCAGTGGCGCCGCCAGCGCGACGAACTGCTCCCGATCATCGAGGACACCATCGCCCGCGGTGACCTCATGCTGCGCCACCAGCTGCACGACTTCGAGGAGCATCTGGCCGCCTTCAACGGCTCGGCCCGGGCCGTCGGGGTCAGCAACTGCACCGACGGTCTGCGGCTGCTCGCGCACGCCCTGGACATCGGCCCCGGCGACGAGGTGGTGACGGTCGCGCACACCTTCGTCGCGACGATCTCCCCGTTCGTACTGCGCGGTGCGACCCCGGTGCTCGTCGACATCGGCCCGGATCACCTGATGGACACCGCGCAGCTCGCCGAGAAGGTCACCGAACGCACTCGGGTGATCATCCCGGTGCACCTCAACGGCCGGACCGTGGACATGGACGAGGTGCTGCGGATCGCCGACTCGGTCGGCGCGGTGGTCGTCGAGGACGCCGCCCAGGCGCTCGGCGCCACCTTCGGCGGCCGCCGGTCCGGCACGTTCGGGCTGGCCAGCACCTACTCGTTCTACCCGGCGAAGCTGCTCGGCGCGCTCGGCGACGCGGGCGCGGTCCTCACCGACGACCCGAGCCTGGCCGACCGGCTGCTCAAGCTGCGCGACCACGGCCGGGTCGCCAAGGCCGAACTCGACGGCTGGGGATACAACTGCCGGCTGGACAACCTGCAGGCGGCGATCCTCGACTGGCGGCTGGCCCAGCTGCCCCGGTGGATCGAACGCCGCCGGGAACTGGCCCGCCGCTACGACGCGCTGCTCGCGCCGGTGCCCGGCCTGCGGATCCCGACCGGACCCGACGCCGACGAACGCCGCTACGACGTGTTCCAGAACTACCCGGTCACCACCCTGGAACGCGACAAGCTCGTCGAACATCTGCGCGCCGACGGGGTGGAGACACTGATCTCCTGGCCGATCCCGCTGCACCACCAGAAAGGCCTCGGCCTGGAGCACTGGCAGCTGCCGCGTACCGAGGAACTGTGCCGGCGGGTGCTCTCCCTGCCGATGCACCCCGAGCTCGAGGAGTGGCAGATCGAGCACGTGGCGGCGAGCATCCAGCGCTTCTTCGGGGCCCGGTGACGGCCGTGACGACGATGCAGATGCCGTTCCTCAGCGTGGTCATCCCGTGCTGGAACGAGGCCCGGTTCGTCGACACCTTCCTCACCTCGGTGCTCGGCAACGACTACCCGGCGGAGCGGATGGAGGTGCTGCTCGTCGACGGGATGAGCGACGACGGCACCCGCGACATCGCCCGCCATCACGCGGTGCGTGACGTGCGGCTGCGGCTGGTCGACAACCCCGGGCACAGCAAGCCGGTGGGCCTCAACCGGGGCATCGAGCAGGCCCGCGGTGATGTGATCATCCGGCTCGACGTGCACGCCGAATACCCGTCGGACTACCTGCGCCGCTGTGTCGAGGGGCTGATGGAGAACCCGGAGGCGGACAACGTCGGCGGGGTCCGGCTGTCCCGGCCCCGCGACGACACCCTGGTCGGGCGGGCCATCGCGGTCAGCATGGCCAGCGCGTTCGGGGCCGGCAACACCAAGTACCGGATCGGCGTACCGGAACCCCAGTGGGTCGACACCGTGTTCGGCGGCTGCTACCGCAAGGCGGTCTTCGCGCGGATCGGGATGTTCGACGAGAAACTCACCCGGGCCCAGGACCGCGAGTTCAACCAGCGGCTGCGCCGCTCCGGCGGCAAGATCCTGCTGCTGCCCGACATCACCTGCACCTACTACGCCCGCAGCGACCTGCGCGAGTTCGTGTCCTGGACGTTCGAGGCGGGCTACTGGCCGTTCAGGGCCAGCCGGTCGGTGGGCCGCTGGATCGGATCGTGGCGCAACGTGGTGCCGGTCGGTTTCGTGACGGCCCTGCTGGCCGGCGCGGCCCTGTCCCCCGGCAGCCGGGTCGCCCGCCGGATGACCGGGGCGCTGGCGGTCACGTACACCGGAGCCGCGGTCGTGTTCGCCGCCCGCCTCGCCCGGCAACGCGAGGACCCCGGCCTGGTCCTGGCCCTCCCGGTGATCTTTCTGACCACCCATGTCGTGTACGGCCTGGGCTCGCTGCGCGCCATCCTCGACCCACGGCCGGGCAACCGATGAGCGACCTGCTGCACTACTACCGCGGGCGGGTCGCGCTGCACGCCATCCTGCACGGTCTCGGCGTGACACCCGGCGACGAGGTGGTCGTGCAGGCGTACACCTGCGCGGCCGTGGTGGAACCGCTGCTGCGGCTGGGCGCCAAGCCGGTCTTCACCGACATCGACCCGTACACGTTCGGGCCCGACCCGCAACTGATCCGGTCCGCGGTCACCAAACGCACCAAGGCCGTCGTCGTGCAGCACACCTTCGGCATCCCGGCGCCGGTCCACCTGATCGGCGCGGGCGTGCCGGTCGTCGAGGACTGCGCGCACGTGGTGCCGGGCACGCTGGACACCACCGGCAGTGTGGCGGCGTTCTACTCGTACGAGTGGGGCAAGCCCGTGGTCGCCGGGGTCGGCGGGACCGCGGTGGTGCACGACCAGGTGCTCGCCGCACGGATGGGCACCCAGTACGACTGGACCACCGCCCCGCCGTGGAAACGGGAACTGATGACCGGCGCGGAGTACCTCGCCTACCGGATGGCCGCCCGCACCGGCACGCTGTGGCGGCTGCGCGGCCTGCACCGCAGGCTCGCCGGGCGGGGCGTGGTGGTCGGCTCGTACGTGCCCGACCCGTTCCTGAGCCCGGAGTACGGCTGGCGGATGAGCCGGGCGGTCCGCCGGCGCCTGCCGTCCCGCGTCGTCGGCGGGCGCGCGTCCCTGGACCGCCGGCGACGGGTGGCCGCCGCCTACCACCTGGCGCTGACCCGGGCCGGGCTGCGGCACGCCACCGCAAGCCTGCCGCTGCGCATCCCGGTGGTGGTCGCCGACAAGGACCGGGTGCTGCGCGAGGGCGCCGCCGCCGGTGTCGAACTGGGCGACTGGTTCGCCACCGCGGTCCACCCGCTGGACGGCCCCGCCCTGGCCGCCACCGGATACCGCGCGGGTTCCTGCCCGCACGCCGAGTGGGCCGCCGCGCACGTGGTCACCCTGCCGGTCCGCGCCGCCACCAGCCCCGCCGAGATCAGCCGCACGGTGCACCTGCTCGCCCACCTGGAGAAGACCCGTGTCGCCGTCTGATCAGTTCCGGGTGGTCGGCCGGCCGTTCAGCGCGGCGGAGATCGCCGCGGTCGCCCGCCTGCACGCCGCCGAGGTGCCGGAGGGTTTCCTCTCCTCGCTCGGCGAACCCGTGCTGCGTACGCTCTACCGGCACGTCGGCTCCAGCGAGCTCGGCGTGCTGTTCGTGGCCGAGTCGCTGCCCGCCGGCGAGCCCCTCGGTTACATCTGCGGCGCCCTGGACACCTCGGCGCTGCTGCGCGAGTTCGCCGTCCGCCGCTGGCCGATCGCGGTCCCGCAGTTGGCGCCCCGGCTGCTGCACCCGAGACGCCTGTACCGGATGCTCGAGACACTCACCTACCCGGGCGCCGCCGACCCGGCCCTGCCCCGCGCCGAGATCATGAACTTCGTGGTGGTCCCGTCGCTACGCGGCCGCGGCGTCGCCGACCGCCTCTTCGACCACCTGATCCGCTGGTTCGGCGACCACGGCGAACCCGCCGTCAAGGTCGTCACCGGCGAACGCCAGCGCCGCGCCCACGGCTTCTACGAGAAGTCCGGCGCCGAACCGCGCGGCCGGACCGCCGTGCACCGCGGCGCGCAGTCCCGCATCTACGTGTGCCCGATCCCGCCACCACGCCGCGCCGGCGTGGCCACACTCCGCACCGAGGGGGAGTCATGACCGCACGGGACGAGAAGATCAAACGTGCCCTGGACATCGCGGTCGCCGCGGTCGTCCTGGTCGCCGGGGCGCCCGCCGCGGCCGCCGCCGCCTGGGCGATCAAACGCGAGGACGGCGGGCCGGTGCTCTACCGGGGCGCCCGGGTCGGCCGCTACGGCAGACCGTTCGCGATGCTCAAGTTCCGCAGCATGGTGATGGACGCGTCCCGGCTCGGCGGCCCGTCCACCGCCGACGACGATCCGCGGCTGACCCGCACCGGCAAACTGCTGCGCCGCTTCAAGATCGACGAACTGCCGCAGATGGTCAACGTGCTGATCGGCGACATGAGCCTGGTCGGCCCGCGCCCGCAGGTCTCCTGCGACGTGCGGCGCTACACCTCCGACGAGATGCGGCTGCTCGACGTGCGGCCCGGCGTCACCGACTGGGCGTCGATCGTCTTCCACGACGAGGGCGCGATCCTCGCCGGGCACGACGACGTCGACCGCGCCTACGACGAACTGATCCGGCCCGGCAAGATCGCCCTGGGACTCGCGTACGTGGAGAAACGCGGCCTGCGCACCGACCTGGAGATCATCGGGCTGACCGCGCTCACCCTGCTCGGATACCGGCGCACCAAGGAACTGCTGCAGCGGGTGGTCCCGCTCGACCTGGCGAATGTCCGGCAGTGAACGCCTCCGAGGGCTGCTGCGCCGCATCCCGGCGAGCGTCCGTCGCGACTACGCCGCCACCCTCGCCGTGCAGTGGGGCACGCTGGCCGGCGGACTGTTCCTGTTCCACCTGGTCGCCGGCCGGGGCGGCGTCGACGGCTTCGCCTACTACCAGATCGCCCGCGGTGTGGTCAGCAGCTGCCAGCCGGTGGTGATGCTCGGTCTCGGACAGGGACTGCACCGGTACTTACCGCGTACCCATCAAAGGACCGAGACCCTCGCCCGGCAGGCCTTCCTCACCCAGGCCGGGACGGCACTGGCCATCGGTCTTGCCGGAACAGCGGTGGCCGCCTCACTCGCCGATCTCCTCGGCCTCGACGGCGGCCGCCCGGAGGTCGTCGCCATCCTGATCCTGCTGGCCGGCAACTGCCTCTGCACCCTCACGACGGCCGCGCTGCGCGGCACCCACCAGGTGACCCGCTCCAACATCGTCGCCGGCATCGGCCTGGGCGCGGTCCCGCTGCTCGCCTTCCCGTTCGCGGCGCGCATCGATGATTTTCTCATCCTGCAGGGGCTGGGGATGGGATCGGTTGCGGTCATCGGGATTCTCACGGTCCGTCGCCGGTCCCCGGCGCCGCGCATCCCCGGCCCCGAGCCCACCCTGCGGCTTCTGATGGGGTACGGGGTGAGAAGGCTCCCGGGTGACCTGGCCCTGCCTGCGCTCTTCACGCTACCGACGTTCGCGGTGGCGACGGCCCGTCCAGGCGCCCCGGAGGCCGGTTATGTCGGGTTCGCCACCTCGGCGGTGACGTTGATCTGCTCACTGTTCGGCACCCTGACCCCGGTGCTGCTGCCGCGGCTCAGCGGCCTGTTCCACTCCCCCGGCGACGACGCGAGTACCCACCGGATGCTCACCCTGCTGCCGGTGGTCGCCGCCGCCCTGGCCACCGGCGCCGCCGCGGTGTTCGGCCTGTTCGCGCCCGCCCTGGTCCACGGCTTCCTCGGGCCGGAGTTCACCGCGGCGATCGGGGTGCTGCGGGTCGGGGTGCTCGCCGCGATCCCCTTGGCGATGTTCTACGCGGCCCGGCCCACCCTGGATGCGCTCACCGACACGCCGGTGATCAGCCGGCTGCTGTGCGTCTGCCTGGTGCTGCAGGTCGTGCTGACGTATGCCGCGATGGCGGTGCTGCCCGCGCCGTACGCGGCGGTCGCCGCCATGTGCGGCGCGGCGACGGTCCTCGGGTGGCGTGCCGAACGTCTGGTCGTCCGCGCGCTGCGGCCCGCCGATGACTGACGCCCCGGCCCGCCCCGGCCTCGTGGTGATCCTGCTGTTCCTCACCGCGCTGGCCGGACGCTTCACGCTGACCCGCCTCGGCCTGAACGTGCCGGTCCTCAACGACGTGCGGGTGCTGCTCTACCTGGTCGTCATCCTGGCGCTGCTGCTCGAAGCACACCGGATCGGGTCACATGCCGCGGCCGGCGGGTACTGCCTGCTGTTCGTCCTGGCCCTGCTCGGCTACCAGATCCTGTCCGCGTCGTGGGCCCCGGCGAACGCCGTCACCGGCCCGATGATCGGCGACCTGTGCGCCGTCGGTTTCCTGGTCTTCGCCTACTACAACCTGGCGAAATGGGCCCGCGACCACGTCACCCGGGTGACCCTGTGCTGCTTCCAGGCCGCCGCATGGGTGTACTTCCTGGCCGCCGCATCCGGCCGCGGCCACGCCTCCAACGGCCGGTGGGCGGCCCTCGGCGGCGGCCCCAACGTCTTCGTCCGCGTCATGATCCTCGGCGTGATCACCGCGCTGTACCTGCACGTCCGCAGCGGCCGCCGCATCCACTGGCTGATCCCGATCCCGGCGTTCCTGTTCGGCGCGCTCGCCTCCGGATCCCGCGGCGGCATCGTCTCGCTGGCCATCACCGCGGCCATCGCGGCCGTGGCGATCCGGCCGTCGTTCACGGTCCTGGCCCGCCCGCTCGGCGTGCTCGCCATCCTCGGCACGATCGTCGCCGTGACGGCCGGGCCGACGATCGCCGACTTCGTCCAGACCCGGTTCATCGACTCCACCCTCGGCCAGGGCTACACCTCCGACCGCGACGTCCTGTTCGAGTACGCGATCAGACTGTTCTGGCAACGCCCCCTGCTCGGCACCGGCCTCAACGGCTTCCACGCCATCTCCGACCTCGGCGAAGGCGAACGGTACGTACACAACCTGCCGCTGTCGGTCGCCGCCGAAGGCGGATTCGCCGGGCTGGTCCTGCTCGGCCTGGCCTGGTACTCGTTGTGGCGCGCGTACCGGCACACACCGGCCGCTTCCCGCAGCGTCGAGGCGCAGGCCGCCGCCTACTGCGGCATCTTCGTCGGCGCGACCAGCCTGTTCTCCGGCGACTACTTCGACGCCCGCCTGATGTGGATCCTCCTCATCCTGGCGGCGGTCCGCCCCGCGCCACCCACCTACATCCTCGGTGGACCGATCGGCACGCCCTGGACGAGAGCCTCGGTCTGACCGGGTCCTTCGGCACTGTCCGGCCCGGCCCTGGGTGACCCAGGCTTGCCCGAAGGACCCACTGATCACCTTCCCGGGAGACGAAACATGGCCAACCCCGTCATCATCCAGGGCGGCATGGGCGTCGGCGTCTCCGGATGGCGTCTCGCCCAGGCGGTCGCCCGGACCGGCCAGCTCGGCGTCGTCTCCGGCGTAGCCCTCGACGCGGTCCTGGCCCGCCGCCTCCAGGACGGCGACCCGGACGGACGGATGCGGCACGCCCTCGCCCACTTCCCGGACCCGGCGATGGCACAGCGGGTCCTCGACCGCTTCTACGTGCCCGGCGGCATCCCGGCCGGCAAACCGTACCGGCCGATCGCGTTGATGGGGCTGCGCCCCCGCCGCCCCGGCCTGGAACTCACCGTCCTCGGCAACTTCGCCGAAGTCGTCCTCGCCAAAGAAGGACACGACGGCCCGGTCGGCGTCAACTACCTGGAGAAGATCCAGTTGGCCACCCCGCCCGCCGTGTACGGCGCGATGCTGGCAGGCGCCGACTACGTCCTGATGGGCGCCGGCCTACCCACCGACATCCCCCGACTCCTCGACGACCTGGCCGAACACCGCCCGGTCGCCCTCCCGGTCACCGTCCACGGCGCCACCGAACCCCATGCGGTGCGGTTCGACCCGGCGGACCTGCTCGGTGTCGCTCTGCCGCCGGTGCCGCGGCCCCGCTTCCTGGCCATCGTGTCGTCGGCGACGCTCGCCCTCTACCTGGCCCGCGACTCGGCGACCCGGCCGGACGGCTTCGTCGTGGAGTCGCCGATCGCCGGCGGGCACAGCGCCCGTCCCCGCGGCACCATGGTTTTAAACGCCGACGGCGACCCGGTGTACGGTCCGCGGGATCGCATCGACCTGCCCAAGATGGCCGCCCTGGGCCTGCCGTTCTGGGTGGCCGGCGGCCAGTGCTCCCCCGCCCACGTCGCTGCCTCCCGGGCCGCGGGTGCCGCCGGGGTGCAGGTCGGGACGGCGTTCGCGCTGTGCGAGGAGTCCGGACTGGACCCTGCATGGCGGCAGCGGTTACTGGACGATGCCGCTCAGGGCACCCTCGTCGTCCGCAACCAGCCCGGCGTGTCACCGACCGGCTTCCCGTTCAAAGTGGTCAACCTGCCCGGCACCACCGCCGAGGAAGCGCTTCATGCGGGCCGGCCACGCCAGTGCGACCTCGGCTACCTGCGCACCCCGTACACCCAGGCGGACGGGCGGGTCGGGTTCCGCTGCCCCGCTGAACCGGCCGACGAGTACGTCCGCAAGGGCGGCACCCTCGAAGACACGGTGGACAGCCGCTGCCTGTGCAACGGCCTGATGGCGACGATCGGCCTCGGACAGCTGCGCGGCACCTACCGCGAGGAACCACTGATCACCCTCGGCCAGGACCTGTCGTTCCTGCCGCACCTCGGGGCTACCGGCACCTACACGGCCCAAGACGTCATCAACTTCCTGCTGGCCGCTGCAGGTCTCGCGCACTCCGCCACCAAGGACATCACGGAGTAGCGGTGCAGCCGTTGCAGCCCTCCCTCCGCCCGTCGGCCGTCGGCCGTCCGCGCCGAACAACATCGAACGAAGCACGATCCTCATATTCGCAGTGCCAGGCGTATCGACAGCATTGCCTGACCATGAGGCCGGCAATCAGCCAGTCAGCACAAATCGAGAGTGAATGCGGAGTTCATCGACGGACACCGCCGAGCCTGCTCGCCGGGCAAGGAGCAAGCCAGCATTTTCCAACCGCAGCATCAGCTGTCGTAGGTCGTCGACGCCGAGACCAAACGTGTCGGCAAGCCGTTCCAGAGTAACCAATTCATCGCCTGCAACGCGGAGAAGCGACAGAGCAGCAGTCCTTTCGCTCCCATCCACGGGCACAGCTGAAGCTTGCAACAGTCGCGACTGAGACTGCCGCGCCTGTTCGACGACGCCGAGAAGCGCTGTCTGGATACGGTCGGCGTGCCAATCGGGCAGCCGCCCGTCTGCGAGTTGCATTCCCAGCTCAGCGAGTGCCGCCTCCCAACCAGCTACCGTACGCGGGTGCCGGTCTCGTACTATCCGTTCGACGACTCTCTCAGCAGGTTGAACGCGTATCGCCCCGGCTTCGATGTCCTCACCTAACCGACGGCTGGCGCTACGCGCCTCGTACGCTCGCTGTCGGCACGAGCAGCTGCAGTAGCGTCGTAACCTCCCTGTCGGCCTTTGACGCACAACCTCCCCACACCACAGGCAGGCTGTCTGGATTGGGCGCTCGACAGGCACCATTGACCAATGGTAACTCGAGCTATTCCAAAGCAAACTTCACGAGACGATGGCACAAAGCAACGTCACTGACGTTGCAGAACGAGCTTGAATGCCAGGGTGTGCCTCCTGCGAGAGGGCAGTCATGTGAGTAAGGCTTCTCACCCTGAAGCCGGTAGATTCCTCGCGTCATTCAGTGAGCCTTTTCCAACCTGACGGTGCTGGCCACGGCAGGTTTGGGCGGCCGGTGTCGACATAGAACGAGGCTCCCGGTAAGACAGCAATCGACCAAGATCAGATGCCCCAACCGGGAGTCTCGCTGCGCTGTCTTACCCCGCCAAGATCCCGCTGTCCAGTCGGACCCTCAACGACTTGGCCGAACGCATCCGCATCCACCGCCGACAGCGCCGCTCCCGCTGGCGGCGATTGAACGCCGGCGACCAGGCGTTACTAGCCCTTGCCCACCTGCGCAACGGCGACACCTACACCCGTCTCGCCGCCGGCTTCGGCATCGGCGTGGCCACCGCCTGGCGCTACGTCCGCGAAGCCGTCGACCTGCTCGCCACCGCCGCGGATAACCTGATCACCGCCATGAACCGCATCCGCGCGCTGGCCTTCGCCATCCTCGACGGCACTGATCGCGATCGACCGGGTCGCCGACCAGCGGCCCTACTACTCCGGAAAGCACAAGCGGCACGGCGTGAATATGCAGGTCATAAGCCGACGCGGCCGGTCGGCTGATCTGGGCCTCGGCTGCGTTGCCGGGCCGGACTCACGATCTGAGCGCAGCCCGCCAACTCGGCATCATCGACGCGCTGACCAGCGCAGACGTCATGACCTGCGCGGACAAGGGTTACCAAGGCGCCGGCGGCACCATCCGGGTTCCGTCCAAACGCCACCGATCCCGGCCAAAACTCCAGCGCTGGCAAAAACGCTACAACCGCCAGCACGCCCGGATCCGCGCCCGCGGCGAACGAGCCATCGCCACCTTGAAGACCTGGAAGCTACTGACCAAGCTGCGATGTTGCCCCCGCCGAGCGACCGTGATCGTGCAGGCATCCTCGTTCTGCACCACGTCGAAGCGCCAACCGCTACGCAGGATGAAAAAGGCTCAAGGAACTCTCCTCATGCAGCTCAGACATCCGCCTTACAAACCCAACGCAGAGCGGAGCCAGACGGTGACGTAACGCACATCGCGCGCTTAGGTGCCCTGGGCTGCTCGAAGTCCTGCCGGGGCGGTCAAGGTGGACAAGTCGATGACTAAATGATCTTGATATTTTGCTGACCAAGGCGTCACGATCACTTCACCTGAAAGACATTCGGCGATGCCGAACGAATTCTTCGCTCTCTCTTACGCGAGGCAACTTTGTATAAACGTTCGACCGGGTCCGGATTGTCGCCGGACCCGGAATTCACCGTGCCGCCGTATCGGACTCCCGGACGCATAGCCCGGTTGGCCGCATCATGTGCCGCGTTGTCTATGGTCGCTGTGGTAGCGGTAGTGGCGCCACAACCGGTCGCTGCTGCGGAACCCGATCCGACAAGCCTGGCAACCACGACGACGGAGACGTACGAACGCTCCGACGAGGTGTCGGCCCGCTTGGCCGCAGTAGTGACGAACCACGACATCCTGATCACAAGCGCGACGACAGAGACATCGCTGACGTACGCCCGACCCGACGGAACGACGCTGACCGAGATGTCGACGGTTGCGGTACGGATCAGGCAGACCGACGGCTCGTGGGCCAATGTCAACTATGACCTGAAACGAGTCGACGGCGGATACGCGCCGAAAGCCTCTCCGGCCGATGTGGTGTTCTCGCCCGGCGGCACCGGCCCAGTGGTGAGCATGGATGACGGCTCACGCGGTGTGGACATGACGTGGGCCCACTCGCTGCCGGCGCCAACAATCGACGGCCCGAACGCGATCTACCAACTGACCGATAACGAACAGTTGGTGCTGACGGCAACCTCGGACGGCTTCGAGCAGTCGCTCAAGCTATTGTCCGCACCGGCAAGCGCGCCAAAGCTGCGCCTAGGCTTCGACGCCACTGGTCTGACGCTGGTTGCCAACGGCACCGGCGGCTACGACTTCGTCAAGACCGACAGCGCCGGGGAACAGACCTCGACAGCGCTGTTCACCATGCCTACGCCGAAGATGTACTCCTCGCTGATGGTCAACGAGGAACGTATTCAGGTGCAGAGTGTGCCGGTGACGCTCGCCGCCGACGACGACGGCACCCAGTACGTGGACCTGAGCGCCGGGATGGACTTCCTGTCCGATCCAGCCACCGTATACCCGGTGTGGATCGACCCGGCGGTGTCCTCGGTCTCGCGCTACGGCGACACCTACGTCACCGAGGCCGACGCCGACTCGCACGTCTCCGACAGTGAACTGCGGATCGGCGTGTCGTCCTCCGGCAACATCCGCCGGTCACTGGTGCGGTTCAATACTCTGGACAGCGTCCCCAAGGGCGCCCACGTCACCTCGGCGGCGCTGAAGCTGTGGAACAACTACTCGGGCACGTGCGCGGCACGGTCGATGTATGCGTACCCGATCACGGCCTCGTACACGATGACGAGCGCCACCTGGGCCAACCAGCCGACGTACACCACCTCCTACGCAGCCTCGGCTTCATTCGCCAACGGCAACGAGGATCTGGGTTGTGCCAATGGCTCGGGAGCGCTGACGGTCACCCCCATGGTGCAAGCATGGGTGTCCGGCACCATCAGCGACTACGGCATGCTGCTGAAGGCGGGCAGCGAGACGGACACGACCTACGCCAAGTACTTCTGTGCGATGAACGTGGACGTCACCGCCGCGACATCCTGCACCACTAGCGCCCGCTACCCGACCCTGTCGGTGGTCTATAACACCTACCCGGGCACGCCCAGCGGAGCGACATTCACCCCCAAGGTGTCGGGCACGGCAACCGATACGTACACAAAGGCAGCGAAAATCTTCTCCACGTCGCTGACGCCAGCCTTCTCCGCAAAAGTCACTAACGCTGACGGCGGTAAGGTGTCGCTGCAGGTAAAACTGTCTCGTGACGTGAACTTCACCGGTGAGGGCACCGGAGAGATCGGCACCTACACCTCAGCTGCGGTCAGCCCCGGCTCGACAGCGAAGGTCACCATCCCCTCCGGAGTGCTGAGTAACGGCGCCCATGTGATGTACCAAATGCGCGCCCGGGTCACCAACGGTGCCGGCAGTTTCGACTACTCCGCGTGGAGCCCGACGAGTCTGACGTCCGCCTCGACGACGAAGCTGCAGCTGAATACCGATACACCCGCCGCACCGACGGTCACCTGCGGCGCGTATCCCGCCGGTACGTGGACCACGCAGGCCGCGGCCACAACCTCCTGCACGATCGATACGACCGCCACGGACGGCGCCGGCTACTACTGGGGCTTGGACGACCCGGCCACCCCGAACTTGGCCAACGACAGCAGCAACACAGGTGCGGCTGTCACGGCCACCGCCCCGAGTACGCCGGGCTGGCACACGCTGTACGCCCGTAGCCGTGACACCGCACTGCACCTGTCCAGCACCACCACCACATACACGTTCGGAGTAGGCGCCGGCGGTGTACTCAGCCCCGCAGCGGGTGCCACCACCGCCAAAGGCGTGGCACTGTCAGCTTCGGCAGGGACGGCCTGGACCGGAGTCGCCTTCCAGTGGGCGGCCGGCACCACCAGCACCACGTGGACCGACCTTCCCATCGCTGACGTAACCCCAAACGGCTCATCGACCCCCATCGCGGCTTGGCCCCTCACCGGTGTGACCATCGGCAGCCTGACCACCTTCACCGGCTACAACTGGAATGTCGCGGCAACCGCAGCGGCAGCCGGGGAACCGGATGGCGCCCTGCGAATCCGGGCCAAGTTCACCACCGCCTCCGGTACGGTCGCCTACTCCGCCGAGCAGATCTTCACTCTGGCTGTCACGACCTTCGGGCAGAACGCTGCCACCGAGGATCTCGGGCCAGGGACGGTGTCGTTGACCACCGGTGACTTCCAGTTCGCCGCTGGCGACGTCTCCCTGTCCGGTCTCACCGTCGGACGTACCGCGACCACATTGTCGCCTGCAAAGGCCTCGGCCGGACCGGAAGGCGTCTTCGGGGCTGGCTGGCGAGCATCGCTTCCAGGCTCGGACGCCGGTCTCGGCGATGCCCGCCTCATCGACAACTCGGCGGTCGGATCGGTCACCCTTCAAGGCTCCGACGGCACCGAGATGGTCTACACCAAGCAGACGACGGGCAGCTACCTCGGTGTCGGTGACGCCGATGACGGCAGTGTGCTGGTCAAGTCCACCGCCATCAAGAACCCCGTCGACTCCACCGACACGGCAACGTACACCGGCTGGCAGCTGACCGACATCGACGGTGCCATCACCACCTGGATCAAGACCGGCAGCACCTGGCTGGTCAAGTGGGTAGACCAGGCCGGCGATGAGGGTGAGACCACCTTCGCCCGCGACAGCAACGGGCGGGTGACCACTATTCTGGCCCCTACGCCCGACGGCGTCACGTGCAACACCTCGTCGTTCGCCACGCCCGGCTGTAAGACCCTGCAGCTGACCTACGCCACAGCGACAACCGCCACCAGCGTCGACGAATCAGGCTGGGGAAACTACGCCGGTCTGGTGTCCGGAATCTCGTGGACCGGATACGACCCCGCCTCCTCGGCAATGGTCACCAAGCAGGTCGCCACGTACCTGTATGACGCGACAGGCCACCTGCGCGCGCAGTGGGATCCTCGCCTTACCACTCCGTTGAAGACCCGCTACACCTATGACACGGCCGGTCGGATCGCCACTGTCGCTCCCCCGGGGCAAAACCCGTGGGCCCTCCGCTACGACACTGTCGGCCGGCTGGCCGACGCATCACGGGAGGATCCCGCCAACGGCGTTGCCGTCCACGCGGTCGCCTACGACCTTCCCGTCTCCGGGCTCTCCGCCACTCTGGACGTCTCTGGTTCCACCGCGGCGGCCTGGGGCCAGGTCTCCGACCTCGCCTTTTCGGGAGCCGCCACCTTCCCCGCCTCGCACGTGCCTGCGGCGGACTCCGCAAGGCAGGCGTACGCCCCGGCCGCAGGGGACTGGCCGTTCGCGCATGTCACCTACACCGACGTCAACGGGCGCGTGGTCAACACCGCCGCCTACGGAACCGGAGCCTGGCAGATCAGCACCACTCGGTACGACGACATCGGCAATGTGGTCTGGACATTGGACTCCGGGAGCCGCACCCAGGCGTTGAACCCGACCTCCGACACGGATCCGTACGTAGCCTCACAAGGCTCCTCCGCGGCTCGGGCAAACCTGCTCGCCACTGTCACCACCTACAGCAGCGACGGCGTCGACCTGATGAGTGCGGTCGGCCCGGCACATCCCGTTCAGCTGTCAAACGGTGAGACCGCCTCCGTACGAGTCCAGACGAGTTACACCTACGATGCTGGGGCGCCAACCGCGGACGCCTATCATCTGGTTACCAAGATGGTCGTCACTCCGATTGCGCTTGACGGCAGCACTGTGCCGGCAGCGGAGACCAAGACGACGGTCACCGGATTCGACCCGATCGATGGCGCTGACAAAACCGGGGACACCTCCGGTTGGACTCACATGGTCCCCACCACGGAGGCCGTCTGGATGAGTACCAGCGCCTCGACGAGCGACCCGACGACGAAAACCCGCTATGACAGCTCCGGACGCGTGGTGGAGGAACGCAAGCCCGGCGGTGCCGCGAACAGTGCTAACACCATCCTCACCACGTACTACACGGCACAGGCCAACACTGCCTATCCCGCTTGCGGCGCAAAGCCGTACTGGGCTGGCTTGGCCTGCCGGACCGATCCTGGCGGAAGCCCGCCTTCGGGTCCCGCGGTCCTGTCCAGCGTCTACACCTACGACCTGTACGACCAGCCGGTGACCATCACGGAGACGTCCGGCGCCGTAGTGCGAACAACCACAACGGCCTACGACGTGGTCGGCCGCAGCGTGGGTGTCAGCATGAGCGTCACTGGCCTTGCCACCTCCACGGCCGTGCAGGCGACCAGCCTCGGCTACGACCCTGCCACCGGCGACCTCCTCACCACTACCCAGGGAACGGCGGTGATTACCAGCGCGTACGACGCCATCGGCCGACAGGTGTCCTACACCGACGCGGACGGTGTCCGTGCCGCTTTCGGCTACGACATCGATGGCAACGTGACGGCCTTCGGCGACGGCAAGTCAGTCACCACGTACACCTACGGCTCGGCCACCGAACACCGAGGCATGGTTACCGCGATCAATGCAGGGCTGGGTAGCCTGTCCACCTTTACCGGTGACTACGACTCTGCCGGGAATCTGGCCAAGCAGACCTATCCGAACGGCATGACCGCGACCTACACCTATGACAACCTTGGACAGGCCAGGAGCCTGACCTATGAACTGCCACCGCTGCCCGGCGGCGCCCCGGCCGCCCTCGCCTTCTCGACCGCCGCCGACGCGAACGGGTCTACGGTGTTCTCCCAATCGCCCTGGTCGGCCCAGGAATACACCTACGACAACAACGACCGGCTGACGGTCGTCAACGACACCGTCGCAGGTGCTTGCACCACCCGGGCATACGGGTTCACACAGCAATCGGACCGCACCACTTTGGCGACCTACAGCGCCGACAGCGACGGCAACTGCCAGCGAACCACCACTGCCAACACCGCCACCAGCACCTTTGACACAGCTAACCGCGTCACCAATTCCGGCTACACCTACGACCAGTTGGGCCGAACCCTCACCGTTCCCGCAGCCTCCCTGGCCTCGGGAACCGAGCCGCTCGGCATCGCCTACTACGACACCGACATCGCGGCCCGCCTGAGCCAGGGGACGGCCGTCAAGACGTTCGCCCTCGACCCGGCAGGCCGCTACCGCAGCATCGTTGACACCATCGGCGGCAGCGAGACCAAACGGACCCTCAACCACTACGCCGGCGGCTCGGACTCGCCGTCATGGACAACGACCTCGACCGACGCAGGCAAGACCTCCGGATGGCAACGTAACGTCGCCGGATTGGACGGATCACTCGCGGCCATCCAGAACTCCACCGGCGACACCGCCCTGCAGATCATCAATCTGCGTGGCGACATTGTCGCGACCGTACCGAACCACATTCCCTCCACCGACGACACGACCGGCGCAACGACCACGAACTACTTCGAGACCACCGAGTACGGCGCCGCCCGCGACGGCATGGCGACCCAACCATACGGCTGGCTCGGCGGCGCGCAACGCTCCAGCGATACCCTCGCATCGATCGTGCTCACCGGTGTTCGTCTCTACAACCCTGCCACCGGCCGGTTCCTGCAACGTGACCCGATTCTCGGCGGCAGCGCCAACGACTACGACTACTGCTCCGGCGATCCGGTCAACTGCCAGGATACGAGCGGGAAGTCCGGCGAGGTCACTTACAACGACAGAAAGATGAACAAGGCCGAGTGGAAACGCTGCAAGAAGCATCCGGCTGAATGCGCGAATTACATCACCATCGGCAAGAAGGTTTTCAAAAAGGTAGCCAAGGAATTCAAAGGGAAGAAGGATACCGACGGTCGGCGGAACGCCTTCCGACACTGCATCTGGCAGGGACTACTCACATTTTGGATGGGTGAAAAGTCGGCGAAAGCCTGGGCCAAGGCACATGAGAACGGCGGCAAGGGGGCTGACCACGATGCCGACATGTTCAATAACATTTCCGGCCGGAACATCGGAAAACAGGCATGGAACGAATATCGCGGAGACTATAACGACAAGAGGGCATGGAAGTATATTTGCAAATGGTGCAGATATGTACTCAATCACGGCGGGCTCGACACGTCATCACCGGCCGAATAGCCTTTCCAGCGATTTCTGAGATAATTACCTGTCGCGGTTGAAGGCTGGCGTGGGTAATCAAGCCACGCCAGCCGCTCCCTTTTTCTAATACTGCAAAATTTGCCCTGGAGGCCCCATGCGTCGTCTACTCGTAGCGATCACTGCCGCATGTATCGCTGCAGGAGGCCTCAGTGCCTGCACATCGAGCAGCGCTGAAGGCGGAGATCGTGACGCCGGCTCGAAGAGCCCATGCCTGCAGCCCGACGAGGTTCGGGAGATCGCAACCCTGCCGATCATCTCAAAACAGCCCTCAGGAACGAGGCTGACGGACAGCTTCGAGAGCTGCGACATCAGCGGACTAGCGTTTGCCGAACGAGTATACGAGACCCGGATGAAGGGCGGAGAGGTCGCGGAGTTCTATCGCAGTAGCGCCAAGGCCGACGGCTGGCTGATCACGCGCGCCGACTCCTTGCCTTACCCCGACAGGCAGGTCGACTTCGATGACTTCTTCTGCGCCGGCAAGACATGGATCGATGGCCCGCTCTATCTTGAGATCCAATGGCCAGATGCCGATTCCGAGACCCTCAAAGGACGCGAGGAAGGAACAGTTTTCGAACTCACCCTGGGGCGACAACCCCGAGCCTCCGCCGCATGCCCGAGTCCTGCAATGATCGCCGATAAATAACCGCAAGGAATTGGCTGCCAGATCGAGGCGGGCATGACAGATTATGAAATCGTCGAGGCTTCGCTGTCACGATGATCGATCAAAGTCTACCATGCACGCACTACCCTCGGCCCTTCGTTAAGAGGTGTCCAAGGGGTGAGCCGGAAATAGAGAAGTGCCTTCCGGTCAGGGAAAATGAGGCTTGTCGAAGGTCCCATATCCCGGTCACGGAAGGCACTTGCTGGGTGAAGGCTACCGCAATACGTCCGAAGATCACGGTGACCGGGGACGGACGCGGCGTCGTCGGTCACGCCGGTGCCCGGCTGCTCGCCGACCTTGCCGATGCGACCGGTTTGACCAGCGCGTTCAGTGAATCGTTCGCCGGACTGCGGCAGCGTTGCGGCGGCCATGACCCTGGCCGGATCGCGGTTGATCTGGCGGTGATGCTCGCCGACGGCGGCGAGGCCATCGCCGATCTCGCGGTTCTGCGTGACCAGGCCGGCTCGTTCGGGCCGGTAACCTCCGATCCCACGGCCTGGCGACTGCTGTCGCAGCTGGACGAGTCGATGCCGGCCGCGTTACGGACCGCGCGCGCTGCGGCCCGGGCGGTGGCCTGGGCTCAGCACGCCGACACCCGCGGTGACCTACCGCAGGTCAGCGTCGCCGGCTGCAAGGTCGAGGGCCTGGTCCTGGACATCGACGCGACCATCGTGATCTGCCACTTGCGAGAAGGAATCAGCGACCCGCACCTGGAAGAAGACCTTCGGCTTCCACCCGCTGCTGTGTTCCTGGACAACACCGGAGAAGCAGGTCGTTCGGACTCACGAAGAGCGCGTCGTCGTAGTCGGCCAGACGCGCACGGCGTACGGCGTCCGCTGATCCCATCGTCGCCGTGCTCCGCTGTGCCGTCCAATCGCGCTGGTATCGGTCGCTTCGGACGCAGAGCGGCCGGCAGCCGGGTTCAGGACACGGGTCGGCCGCTCCAGCGGGCCTTGTCCTCGGCGGTGATGGTCACCGGCTCGCCGGTCGGCTGGGTGACCCGGATGTGGTTGCCGAACGGGTCACGGAAGGCGCAGTCGATACCGTACGGCTGCTTCTCGACGCCCTGGGTGAACTCCACCCCCTGGGCCTTGAGCGTGTCGTAGACCTTCTGGCAATCGTCGGTGGTGAGGATCGCCGCCGCGCCGAGGGCGCCCTTGGTGAGCAGGTCACGAAGCTGAGCGCCGCTCTCCTCGCTCATCGACGGCGGCCCGGGAACCTCCAGCAGCAGGTGACGGTTCGGGTCGGACGGCAGGACGATGGTCAGCCACCGCATGTGGCCCAGGTCGACGTCGTCACCGACGACGAACCCCAGCTTGCCGACATAGAAATCCAGAGCCTCGTCCTGGTCGAGGACATGGACAGAGGTAATCGTGATCGCGTTGAACATGACTTCACGGTACGGGCGCGCCGGGGCGGGACGCTTCGCCAAAACTGACCGGTCGCAGCCAGGACTTGACGAAGCAGACCGGTGCTCGGGCGGCCAGCCGGCGATCGCGGTACTGCGACGGCGACACCCCGACCACGGCCCGGAACGCGCGGCTGAACGCGCCCAGGCTGTCGAAGCCGACCCGCAGCCCGACCTCGGTCACCGAGCTGGCCGGGTCACGAAGCAGCGACATGGCCCGTTCGATGCGCCGGCGTTGCAGATAGCGGTGCGGGGTCTCCCCGAAGGTGGTCCGGAAGCTGCGGCTGAAATGCCCCTCGGACATGTGCGCCAGCCTGGCGAGCGTGGGAAGGTCGAGGCGCTCGGCGAAGTCACGGTCCATCGCGTCGCGGGCACGCAGCAACCGCCTGTTCTGATCCTCGGCCGGTGACCAGCCCGCTCTCGGCACGCCGCCGATCGTAGACGGCCCGGGCGGCGGGCGGTGCCCGGCGTCGATGCCGGAAGACTGTTTCGTCGCTGGTGTCGTATCGCGGTGGATCCGTTCGTAGAGACTACGGAACGGCCGGCCGGATCTTGTGCCGGCGGGGAGAGCAGTGAGGAGACGACCTTGACGGAGTACCTGATCGCCTTCAACGATGAGTGGGTGCCCCCGCACACGGCGGCGGAGATGAGCGCGAAGGGGGTCGCCGCCCGTGCCGTGGTCGACGAGATGCGGGCCCTGGGTGTGCTGGTCTCCAGCAACGGCGGGCTGGACGAGTCCACGCTGGTCTGCAGCGTCGAGGCCCGTGACGGTGAGCCGGTGTTCAGCGACGGACCGTACGCCGAGACCAAGGAGCACCTCGGCGGGTTCGCCGTCGTCGACGTCGCCGACGATGACGCGGCCCGGTACTGGGCCGGCAGGCTCGCGACGGCGCTCGACTGGCCGCAGGAGGTGCACCGGTTCCCGGGCGCCGGGGAGAACCGGTAGCGCGCTGACTCCGGCACAGCGGTGACCGGACCTGATGTCGAGGAGGCGATCACCGGCGCCCACCGTGAGGTGTGGGCGCCGGTGATCGCCGGCCTCGTGCGCCGTTTCGGTGATCTGGACGTCGCCGAGGAGGCCGCCGCCGAGGCGTTCGCGGCGGCCGCGGAACGATGGCCGCGCGACGGTGTCCCGCCCAACCCTGCCGGCTGGCTGACCACCACCGCCACCCGTAAGGCGATCGACCGGCTGCGCCGCGAGTCGCAGCGTGACGCCAAGCAGCGGGAGTCGCTGATGGTCCACGACGACGGTCCGCCGGAACCCGCCGGTGCGGTCGAGGACGACCGGCTCCGGCTGATCTTCACGTGTTGTCATCCCGCGCTTGCGGTCGAGGCGCGGGTGGCGTTGACGTTGCGTCTGCTCGGTGGGCTCACGGTCGGCGCGATCGCGCGGGCCTTCCTGGTCCAGGAGACCACGATGGCGCGCCGGATCACCCGGGCGAAAGACAAGATCAGGGCGGCCGGCGTCCCCTACCGGGTGCCGTCGGTCACCGACATCCGCGAACGGCTTCCCGGCGTACTCGTCGTGGTCTATCTGATCTTCAACGAGGGCTATCTCGCGGGTGCGGGCGATGATCCGGTACGCGCGGACCTCACCGGCGAGGCGATCCGGCTCGGTCGTCTGCTGCACACGCTGCTGCCCGACGACGGCGAGGTCACCGGCCTGCTGGCCCTGATGCTGCTCACCGACGCACGGCGGGCGGCGCGCGTGTCGCGTACCGGAGAATTGGTGACCCTCGGGGAACAGGACCGCACCGTCTGGGATCGTGCCCTCATCGCCGAGGGCATCGCCCTGATCCGGGAGCGGAGCAGAGCGGTCGCGGCCGGCCCGCCGGGACGTTTCCAACTGCTGGCCGCGATCAACGCGGTTCACGCGGTGGCGCCCCGCGCACAGGACACCGACTGGGCCGTGGTCGCCGCCCTCTACGGCAGCCTGGCGCTCGTCGACCCGTCCCCGATCGTGCGGCTCAACCGGGCCGTCGCCGTCGCCGAGGTCGACGGGCCCGCGGCCGGGCTCACCGCGATCGCTCCGCTCGCCGGGGCCCTCGACGGCTACCACGCCTTCCACGCCGCACGCGCCGACCTGCTGCGCCGAGCCGGGCGGGTCGACGAGGCGCGGGCCGCCTACGACCGGGCCATCGGTCTCGCGGGCAACCCGGCGGAGAAGGCTTTCCTCACGCGCCGCCGTGACCAGGAGGCGGTCCTGGAGACCCTGGCCGCGGCGGAACTGCCGGCCCGCATCGACAATCTGTGACCTGCGCCGGGCAACATTTAAGGCCCTGTTAGGGAAAGTCGGGATACGGTCCCCGCGTCGATGGCCGGAACGCCGATCGGGGTGGACATGACCCGAATTCTCGGGCTGCTCGTGGGGCAGAGGCTGGAGCACGCGCGGCTCGGCCAGTCCGTCATCCTCGGATTCAGCGGGGACCGGCAGGTGGTGATCGAGACGACCGCCTATCTGCACCGGGGCGACGAGACGCTCCCGGTGGGGCGGGGCGACGAGCTGACCGCGGTGCTCGGCCTGCTGGTGAGTGAGGCCGTCGTCGCTCCGGGCGGCGAACTGCGGATCACGTTCGGCGGCGGGTCGGTGCTCGTCGCCGGCGCCGACGAGGAGTACGAGTCGTGGGCGGTGATGGGCCCGCCCGGTTTCCTGATCGTCTGCCAGCCCGGCGGCGACCTGGCCGGCTGGGGTGATGCGGCGCCCGCCGCTGCCCCGTCACCCGCAACGGTCCCCGCCGTCGGGGAAGGCGGCGCACCGGCAGGACCCGAGGGGCCGGGTGACGCGGGAGGTGATGGCGGCGGTGGGGCGGGCCGGGCCCCATCACCTCCCGCGATGCCTCGGTGAGGCCCCGGGGTCAGCTCGTGATCACCTTCTGGCTGGTGTGCTCACGGGCGGCCACAGCGATCTTGCGGGGCTTGGCCTTCTCCGCGATCGGGATCCGCAGGAGCAGCACGCCGTTGTCGTAGGCGGCGTCGATGCGGTCGGTGTCCAGCGCGTCGCCGAGGAACATCTGCCGGGAGAAGATCCCGAGCGGGCGCTCGCTGAGCTGCGCCGTGGCCTGTTCACCCAGGTCGATGGGGCGGCGCTCGGCGCGGACTGTCAGCACGTTGCGTTCCACGTCGATGTCGATCGCGTCGGCGTCGACCCCGGGCAGGTCGAACGCGATCACGAACTCGTCGCCGTTGCGGAACGCGTCGACGGGCATCGTGGCCGGCCGGGACCAGGTGCCCGCCGACGGGACTCCGAACAGCTGCTGGGCGAGCCGGTTGACCTCGGTGAAGGGTTCGCTGCGCATCAACATCTTCCCACCTCCTGCGTCTCGACTTACGGGGTCAATGCGCGATAGGTTTTTTCTAACACGTCGTCGTTCTGATGACAAGCCAGACGTCAACGAAAAGATGACGAGAGGGTGGTGACACCGTGCAACCGATCCCGGACGAGGTCAGAGCGGCATGGCGGCGACTGGCGGGAGACGACTCCGAGCCCCGGCTGCCGGCCGTCGCCGCGACCGTCGCCGCCACCGCCACCGCCGCCACCGCCGACGCCGACGCCGACGAGGAGAGCGACCCCACCGACACCCTCGACGCACTGGTGCTGCTGCGCTGGGCACGCACCGAACTCGCCGCGATCGAACCCGTCCTGATCGCCGCCGCACGGGCAGCGGACGTGTCCTGGCAGGAACTGGCCCCCGCCCTCGGCGTGGCCAGCCGGCAAGCCGCCGAACGCCGATACCTGCGCCTGATCCCCGCCACCGCCGACCAGCAGGGCAGCACCCGCGACGGCCGAGTCCAGGCCGAACGCGACCGGCGCGCCGGAACCCGTGCCGTCACCCGGTGGGCCAACGCCAACACCGCGGGCCTGCGGCAACTCGCCGGCCAGGTCGCCGCGCTCGACGACCTCGACCCGGCCGCCACCGACGACGTCGGCCGGCTCCGCGACGCCCTCGGCGACCACGACGCCACCCGGCTGCCCGGTCTGCTCGCCGGCACCCACCGGCATCTGGGCCACCACCCCGGACTCGCCGACCAGGTCGACGCGGTGATGACCACCACCGACCGGGTCCGGCAGCAGAGCGAACGGGACCGCGGCGCCGGCCCCACCTGACCGAGAAGTCCGGCAGATGGGCCGGCCGGGAGACGTCGCACACCGATTCCTGAATTCCGATTTCGGACGGAACAGCCGATCGGCATGTAATCGTCCACACGGCCACGCCGGGCGATGAAATGACCAACAATCACGCATCGCATCGAAACCGGTTCGCGCCCAAGGCTCCGATAAGTGTCATACATGAGCCGGCCACGGGGAGTTCATTGCAGGTCGAAGCGCCTTCTGTGCACTCCGAACAGCCATCGGAGGCCTCGGAACGACCGTCACGGTTTGTCATTCACCAAAGGCTGCGCTTAAGCTTCGCCCCGAACGCGGATCGCCGGACGACCACTGTGGAAACATTCCGGGCCAATGACGCGCCTTGGGTGTGTGACGTGTTCGTCAAAGGTGAGGTAACGGGGGTCACGTCGTGTGCGAAACCATTTTCGCGTACATCACGGTCATGGATTCTCTCCACACACTCACCTGCACGGGGTAGGACCCTCGCCGGTGTGATCCCGCATGTCTTCTCGCAGCTGTCCCGAACGGGACAGGCCGCCATCCACGCTGCCCGAAAGATCGTCCGCGGGAGGAGTCTCCGTGTCCAGCCGCTCATCCACCGTTGTTGAGAAAAGCGAGCACCGCCAGCACCCGACGATGGTCGTCGCTGGACGGAGGCAGGCCCAATTTGGTGAAAATGCTGCTCACGTTCTTGTCGACGGTCTTCTCAGCGAGGTGCAGGGCGGTTGCCACGGCGGAGTTGGACCGGCCCTCAGCGACCAGCCCCAGCACCTCGCGTTCCCGGGGCGAGAGCGCGTCGAGCGGCGAGCTGGCCGGAGCGGCGTTCATGATCCGGGCGACCACCTCGGGATCCATCACGGTGCCCCCGGCACTGACCTGGCGCAGCGCCATGACGAACTGATCGGCGTCCATCACCCGGTCCTTCAACAGGTAACCGACGCCACCAGCCCGGTCGGCGAGCAGTTCGACGGCGTACAGCGGCTCGACGTACTGGGACAGGATCACCACCGGCAGGCCGGGCCGACGGCGGCGCGCCTCGACCGCGGCGCGCAGGCCCTCATCGGTGAAGGTCGGCGGCATGCGGACGTCGACGACCGCCACGTCCGGCTCGGCCTCGTCCAGATACGCGAGCAGTTCGTCCGGGTGACCGACCGCGCCGACGACCTCACATCCGTACGCCGCCAGCAACCGAGCCAGCCCGTCGCGGAGCAGGAACAGGTCGTCGGCCAGCAGCACGCGCAGAGAAGCCCCCGTGTTCACGCTGCCAGCGTACGAGCCCGGATCGCCTCGAGGTGCAGGCCGTCGCCGCCGGTCACGACGACCTGATGAGGGCCGACGTGGCGGCGGAGTACGCCGGGACGCTGCCGGCCGCCCCGCGGACCGCGGTGTGAGCGGGGCAGCGGGGCGGGGAGGTACGCCGGCCCCGCCGCAACGCACCGATGGAGGTCAGCACGCTGGAGAGCACCGGGTAGGCGACCACCGCACCGGCGATCAACGCCAGTTCCGGGGCGCTGGACAGCACCAGCCCGGGATCCAGGGGGTAGCCCTGGACCAGGGCGCCGCCACCGACGGCGATGCCGGCGTACAGGCCGGCCGAGCCCGCGATCGCCGCGGCCAGGCCGGCCACCGCCCTGGTCACCGACCGGTTGCGGCAGCCGCGGGCGGCACCCCGGGCCAGGCGTACGCCGCGCAGCGCCATCAGCAGCGCCACCACCGCGGCGGCCCCGTCGGCGATCAGGTAGCGGCCCAGGTAGCCATCCCAGAACCCGAACTCCGGCGTCTCCGCACCGGCGAGGACGCCGAGTCCGGCCCGGTAGGCGGCGTCGTTCTCCAGCAGGAAGGCGTTCTGGGCGGTCAGCACGACCAGACCCTGGTCGCGGTCGGGCAGCAGGGCGAGGTCACTGTGGAAACCGGTGACGTCACCCTGATGGGCGACCAGGGCGGTGCCGCCGACCGTGCCGGTGGCCAGGCCCAGCGCGTACCCGTCGGTGCCCGGGGCGGCCGCGTCCTGCGGGGTGGCGGTCGCGGTCTGCCGCATCAGGGCCACCAGGTCCGCGGAGAGGATCGACCGGCCGCGGTAGGTGCCGCCGTCGATCTGCATCTGCAGGTAGTGGCCCATGTCCTCGGCGGTGGAGACCAGGTAGCCGTCCGGCAGTGCACCCGCGAAAGCGGTGGCCTCCCGGCGGACCTGAACGCCGAACCACGGCACGGTGGCCCGTTCCAGACCGGCCGCCCGGGCCTGGCCGACCGAGGTGTACGTGCCGGTCATGTCGAGTGGTTCCAGCACGTTGACCCGCAGATAGTCCGCGTACGACATCCCGGACACCTCCTGCACCAGCAGGCCCAGCGTGGCGTAGTTGAGATTGCAGTACTGGAAGGTCTCGCCCGGCGCCGCGGTCGGCGTGACCCCGGCGATTGCGCGGACCCGCTGCTCCAGCGTCCGGTCGGTGTCCCGCAGCCCGGCGACACCCGCCGCGGTGGGAAGGCCGCTGGTCTGGTCGAGCAGCTGACGAACCGTCGGCACGCTCACCGGATCCGCCGTACGGAACCACGGCAGGTAGCGGGTGACCGGGTCGTCGAGGCGAACCTGCCCGCGCTCGGCGAGCTGCAGCACCGACAACGCCGTGAACGATTTGCTGACCGAGCCGAGCAGGAACGGCGTCGATGCGGTCACCCCGTCGCCGTGGGCGCCGACGATGACCGTTGCGTCGATGACCACGGCGTACGCGGCGGCCGGCACCCGGCCCGCCTCCAGTCGTGTTTCGATCGCCGCACCGACCGCCGCGGCCCGGGCCGGTCCGACAGCGACGGCCGGGGCCGCAGCGGGCAGCGGTGGCAGCGCGAAGGCCAGGGCGACAGCCGGGACGGCGAGCACCCCGAGACAGGTACGGGCGATGCCGGAGTGCTGCGACATGGCGATGGTCCCTTCGATGCGGCCGTTGTGCGGTTCCCATGCTTCCCGGACGGCCGGGGTGTGTCTGCCGTGCCTGACCCCATCCGGACCGGGTGCTAGCCCCCGGTCCGGCTTGACCGTCCACCCGATCCGGATCCATCGCCGGCTGTAGTCCAATGATCCGACCCGACCGTGAACCAGCAGCTCAGGAGGCTGACATCAGTACTCGCCAGGCCGATCGTGGCGTCCATGGACTGCGAGCCGTCACCGCGGGCCTGCACCGGGCCGGGGAGGCCGTCATCGCGGTGGTCCTCGCCACGGCAGGCGTCGGCGTGGCGTGCACGGTGCTACTCGGGGTGGGCATCCCGCTGGTCGCGCCACTGCTCGCCGTCGTACAGAACCGGGCCGACGCCGCCCGCCGCCGACTCGGCCTGCCACGGAATCCCCGCCCAGCGGTGACGGAGACCGGATGGGCCGCCGGAACCGCCGCCTGCCGACGGGTGTTCCACGACCCGGCAACCCGGCGGGACCTGGCCTGGGCCGGCGGCGGCTGGCCGGCCGGGCTCACCCTCGGCCTGATCCCGGCGCTGTCGCTGGCCGGCGGGCTGTGGGGGCTCGCGTCCCCGCTGAGCTGGCGCTGGGCCGCGCAGGCATGGAACGGTTCGTGGTATCTGTTCGTCCCGCTGGTCAGCCCGGCCACCGCCGGTATGGCCGCGGTCCTGGGCGCGGTGATGATCGCTGCTGGGCTGCGGGCCGCGCCACTGCTGGGCCGGGCCGCCGACCGGTACGCCGCCCGGCTTCTCGGCGCGTCCACGGTCGCCCGCCTCACCGAACGCGTCGAACACCTGGCCGCCACCCGGTCCGAGACCCTCGACGCCCAGCAGTCCGAGATCCGGCGCATCGAACGCGACCTGCACGACGGCGCGCAGGCCCGGCTGATGGCGATGGGCATGACCCTGAAACTGGCCGAGAAAACCCTGCGGCAGGACCCCGATGCCGCCTTCACCCTGCTGGAACAGGCGCAGGAGGACTCCCGTCGGGCCATGCAGGAACTCCGGGATCTGGTCCACGGCATCCACCCGCCGGTACTCGCCGACCGTGGCCTGGTGGACGCGGTACGGGCGCTCACCCTGGAATGCCGGATCCCGACCACGGTCACGTCGACGCTCACCGGGCGGCTGGCGTCACCACTGGAGTCGGCGCTCTACTTCTCCGTCGGCGAACTGCTCACCAACGTGGTCAAACACGCCGGGGCCTCGCACGCCACGGTGACCCTGACATCCACCACCTCGGCGATCACCGTCGTCGTCGCCGACGATGGGCGCGGCGGCGCCGACCCGCACCGCGGGACCGGGATCACCGGGGTACGCCGACGACTGGCCGCCTTCGACGGGACCTTGTCGGTGGACAGCCCACCGGGCGGCCCGACCGTCGTCACCATCGGACTTCCGCTGATCTGAACCGTGGATCCGGCGCCCGGATCCCCGCGGCCCGGCACGGCGAAATCACGCCACGTCGTCGAGCCGGGCCACCAGGCCTCTGCTGCTGCACACTGGTCGCGGAGGCCTCGGCGCGGCACGCCTGGCATCGTCGGCGCACCGACTCTCGTCAGCGCCGTTAGCGCACCGGCCGATACGGGTATGCCGCGTGAGGAATCGATCCCCGCGCGTGGCGGTTCGCAACGCCGCCACCGGTGGCCGACCGTCGTATCGCGGACCGGAGGACCGACGACATGGGCATCACCGGCACCACACCACCGTCATCGGCGCCCGGCCGGTGGTGGCCGCCCGGCCTGGCCCGGCGCGACACCGAGGCCCGGGAATTCATGGACGCGCCCGACTGCGACCCCGGACGGCTGGACCGCACCTACCGGCAGTTCCGCACCGTCAACCGGCTCGTCTCGGGCTGGCGGCGCGTCTACCGGCAGTGGATCCGGCCCCGCCTGGACACCGAACGCCCCACCACCCTGCTGGACATCGGCTTCGGCGGCGGGGACATCCCCCGCGCCCTCACCACCTGGGCGGCCCGGGACCGGCTGGTACTCCACACGACCGCCATCGACCCGGACGACCGCGCGCTGCGGCACGTCGCCGGGCTACCGGCCCGCGGCGTCCACTTCGAACAGGCGTCGAGTGCCGAACTGGTGGCCCGCGGCGACCGGTTCGACATGGTGATCTCCAACCATCTCCTGCACCACCTGGACGCGACGGCGATGGAGGCGCTGCTGGCCGACAGCCGGACGCTGGCCCGCGGGCTGGTCCTGCACAACGACCTGGCCCGGCACCCGGCGGGATACCACCTCTTCGCCGTGGCCACGCTCCCGCTCGCCCGCGGATCCTTCGTCCACCAGGACGGTCTGCTCTCGATCCGCCGCAGCTACCGGCGCCCGGAGCTGCAGACGGTCGTCCCGACGGGATGGCGGGTCACGTCGATGTTCCCGCAACGTCTCCTGCTCACCCACGACGGAACACCCCGATGACCCGGACCCTGGTCACCGCCGCGGCCGTGAGCTACCTGAGCAACGCCGCCTTCGGCACCGCTGTCGCCACCGGCATCATCGACAACCGGGGACATAAAAAGATCCACGCCACGTTGTACGCGGTGACGTCCGCCCTGACGACACTGGCGCTCGCCGCGGGCGCCGTCGAACGCCGGGCCGCGGCTCTCGCGCTGCTGCCCGCGGCCGGCCCGCTCCTCGCCCTGCCCTACGCCGGTGGGGGCACCCGCCGGCATGCCGCCGTCGCCGGGGCCGCGGCTCCCGCGTACACCATCGCCCTTGTTCTGGCCTGGAGGAATCGCTGATGGAGTTTCTCGACGTGGTGCGCCGCCGACGGACCACCAACGGGGCGTTCCTGCCCGACCCGGTCTCCGAAGAGCATCAGCGGGTCCTGATGGAGGTCGCGGGACGTGCGCCGTCCCAGCTGAACAGTCAGCCGTGGCGGTTCGTGATCGTCGAGGAACGCCCGACGATCGAGGCCATCGCGCGGATCAGCGGCGAGAGCATGACCGAGGCGATGTCCAACGGCACCTTCTTCGAGCGGTACAAACCGTACTTCCGCTTCAGCAGGGAGGAGATGGAGAACCGCCGCGACGGCATGCTGTTCGACCGTCTGCCGGCGCCGCTGCGCCCGTTCACCAGCCAGGTGTTCACCGCCCGCGGCCAGAAACTCATGAACGCGATGCGGGTGCCGCACAGCCTCGGCGAGGAGAACCGCAAACTGGTGGCGGGCTCGCCGCTGCTGCTCGGCGTGATGCTCGACCGCAACGAATACCGTCCGGGCGAACTGTCGTCGTTCTACTCCGTGTTCAGCATGGGCGCGGCGATGGAGAACGTCTGGCTCACCACCGTCGAACTCGGCATGGGCATCCAGTTCATCTCCTTCCCGATGGAGGTGCCGGGCCGCTGGGACGAGATCGCCGGCCTGCTGAAGGTGCCGGACGACCTCGAACTGATGGCCGTCTACCGCCTGGGCTATCTGCCCGAGAAACAGCGGCGGCCACCCATCGACTGGACCAGCGAACAGCGCAAACTTCCTTCGCAGTACGTTTTCCGCGGCACCTGCGCCACCCCGCAGGAGGGCTGGGACCAGCCGACCGCCCGATGAGGCCCGGCCCGCCGGCCGGGGAGACGACCGGGGCAGACGGCCGATGATCGGAATCGCCCTGTGAAAACGGGTCCAGAACGGAAAAAGAGTCCGGAAACGAAGAAAGGCCCACCCCGAAGGGTGGGCCTTTCTCGACGTTAAGTCCGGCGGCGTCCTACTCTCCCACACCCTCCCGAGTGCAGTACCATCGGCGCTGGAGGGCTTAGCTACCGGGTTCGGAATGTAACCGGGCGTTTCCCCTCCGCTATGACCACCGTAACAGCCATC
>NZ_BSSY01000034.1:0-37745 GCF_030269225.1 Actinoplanes sp. NBRC 101535
CGCAGCGAACATCACCACCGTGATCACATGGTCCATCTTCCGACGCCGCCACCAAAACGCTGCCAGGACCAGCCACTACGAACGACAAGCCCTCACCGAACCCTGAAACGGATCTCCTGCTGGAGTACTAGGGTACGAGCGGGGACTACCGCATCCTGGTTTCGTTGGATTGGGTCCTGCGCTCGTCTTGGGGGTAGGTGTCCTCGCTTGCCCTTGCGGGAAGTAGTCTCCACAGGTCGGTAGCATGTGTGTAGGGTTTTTCCCGTGTCGGCGTGGAATGCTTCTGACGGTGGCGCCCTTCGAGGGCTTCCGGCCACGTTCACGTACTCGCAAGCGCGTGCGGGCGGACTGTCGAAGCGACAGATCTACCGGCTACGTGATGACGGGTTCATCGAGGCCATCAGCCGTGGCCTGTTCCGACGTATGGACACGGACGAGCTCCTGGAAGATTTAATTGAAACAATGGTTGGTTTCCAGGTTTCAGCTTGACTTCTTGAAATGATCGGTCAGCGATCCCGGCCTACTCGTTGCCGTGCTCTGCGTAAGCCGGGATTCCTCGCCGTTTTGCGGATATGGCAGTGTGCACTCGTCGTGATAAGCGGGCAGGCATGTAGCTTTCCAATTCACTGTCGGCCACGAAGCGCCACTCGGCCAGCTCTCCGTCTGAAAAATTGATCTGAGTGCTTTCGAACTCGGTGAGGAGCCCAGCGTCGAAGACGAAGAGCATCTTGTCGCCTTCGTTCTTGGCTGGCGCCCAGTCGACCACGAGGTGGTTTCCAATGGTGGCGGAGAGGCCAAGCTCCTCCTGGATTTCGCGGACGCAGGCTGCTCTTGGTGACTCTCCGGGTTCGACGTAGCCGCCCGGAATGTCCCAGCCCTCCTTGTAGGCCGGCTTCACGAGTAGGACGCGGCCTTCCTCGTCGAAGAAGAGGGCGCCGGCGGCGACGCGGGGAGTGGCCATGGGGGGCGTGTCGGAAGTCGTCACACCGAGCAGGGTAGAGCGAGTGGATCAGTCCAGCACGTTGAGGCGGCGTGCCAAGCCGACCAGTTCGGTGGATGGTTTGCCTCGTTGCTGGCGGATCCAGGTCAGGACGAGTTGGCGGCCGAGGAAGTGGTGGCGGACCTGTTCGGGCGCCATCTGTTCGGCGTCAAGCAGAGTTGAGAGCGCTTCGTCCTGGCGGTTCCATGAGCTGTATGCCCGTGACACCTCCAGCGCGTGCCGTACCCGCCGCTCCATCGGCAGTGCCGTGGTGTTCACGCGTGGGCCGAGGTCGACTGCGACTTGGACGTTTCCGAGTTCGCCGGCCGTCGCGACGCGGTGGATGGTGACGTTTGTCGGGCCGAATGCGGTCCATAGGTGGTTGGCGTCTTCGCCGAGCCTCTGCGCTGCCTCGTCAGCGGAAGTCAGGAACGTCCGTGCCGTGCCGGCGTCGTTGGCCCGAGCAGCAGCGACCGACCCGCCGAGCAGCAGAGTCCCGTAGACGGACAGCAGTTCCGGGCCGGCGTCGGTGAGGTGCTGGTCCAGGAAGTCGGCGGCGTCCGTGGTGAGCCGCACCGCATCCTGGTAACGGCCGGTCGACAGGAGCGCGTGGCTGACGGACCGGAACAGGGATCCCGTGATGGCGGGGTCTCCGACGGGGCGGACGGCGGACAGGCCGCGGTCGGCGGCGATCCACGCCAGATCGGTCTCGCCAAGCTTGGTGAGTTGGGTCGCCGCCAACTGATAGGTGAGCCCCAGAAGGCTCCGGGCCTCGTCCTGCTCCCGCCCGGACAGCGAGTCGACGGCTTCCTGAGCCCGGCGAAGCAGTTCGGGAAGGTGACCGGTGACGTACCCGAACCGGGATGCCTGGTAGGCGTCCCACAGCTTCCCGGTCTCTTTGCGCAGTACGCCCAGATCCGGAGGTTCGGCGCCGGCACCCCGGACTCCGAGAGTGGTGATGGCCCGGTACTCCATGAGCGCCGACCGCAGAGCCGGCACCGTCTCCATGCCGCTGTCGGCGCTCCACTCCACCAGCGCCGGCTCCGCCAGCAGATCCCCGAGCGACACGTCCAGCACATCGGCAAGAGACTTGATGACCGACAACCGATCCAGCTCGATCCGGTTGTTCTCGATCTTTCCGAGCCAGTCCGCGGTGCGCCCGACCAACCCGGCGAGCACTTCCTGGGACAGGCCGCGTCGACGCCGGTACCAGGCGACTCGTTCGCCGATCGTCAGATTCATGGTCGTGCCGCGCATCCGCTGACCCTCCCCGTACGGAGATCGTCGACCCCGGAATGATTTTCCGGGTTCCTGGGCGGTTTTGGCCACAACCTGTCTCCATGGCCGTTCCCACCGCTCCCGCCCCGGCCGTCACCTGCCGCTCGTGTGCGGGCGTGGGCTGGAAGTACACGACCCACCGGACTGCCGTGCGAATGGTGGCGCAGTCCTGCGGAGGCGGGCGGCTGATGGCCCGCCGGTCGTGCATGGACTGCGGCGGCCGTGGCACCGCGCCCGTGACGGTCTCGTAGGCCGGCGCCGGGACGGGTGCCGGCGGTCTGGCCCGCCCGTCTCGGTGTCCTTCCAGGGGAGGGCTCGTGATTCCGCGTTCCGGTGACGTCCTGGTCGTCGACAGCCAGGCGTCGGTGCAGTTCGCCGGCTCGCGGCAGCTCGTCTTCCGGGTGATCTTCGTGCGTAAGTGGACGACCTATGACGGCTGGTTGTGGCTCCACGGATACGTCCTGGACGGCGCGGGCAACGCGTGCGAACGCAGGGAGATCTTCGTCCGTCATGAGGGCTTGCGGCTTCTCCAGCCTCGGCCTGGCGGCCCGACTGGGAGGAACAGGAGAGCCAAGTGACCGTCTTCCTGACCGCTGCGGCGCGGGAGCAGGTGGAGTACGCCCAATCCCAGCTCGACCGCCACATCGCGCCGAGCGCCGACGGCCGTTGCTCGGTCTGTGGTGAAGAGGATCCGTGCAGCCCGCGACGAGTCGCCCTGCGGGTCTTCGGCCGCTACGGCATCCTTCCCCGCCGCTGGCCGGGCGCCTCACGACCGGAACAGGTCGGCGTCCCGAAGACCTGGTCCGGCTGGCTCGGTGACGTCACCCCGAGAGACTGACTCATCTTGTTCAGTCGTGCTGACAAGCCTTATCGTCCTGTAACGACATGTTGTGATCGTTCCCTGAGCCGAGTGGGTGGACCCCGATGGCGTACGAGATCCCGACGCCGAAGTACATGCGCGTCCTGAACGCGCTGCGCGGCCGTATCGAGGACGGCACCTACGCGCCCGGCGCCGGCCTGCCGTCCGAGAGCCAGCTCTGCGACGAGTTCGACGTCTCCCGCCCGACCGTGCTGAAGGCGCTGGGCATCCTCAAACAGGACGGCTGGATCGAGTCGCAGCAGGGCAAGGGAAGCTTCGTCCGGGGCCGCCCGCCGTCCGGCCGGACCTCACCGCAGTACGCCCGGGACGCCATCGACCTCGACGAGACGGCCGAGACGGAGATCCTGCACGTCGGCCCGGTGCTGGCCGCCCCGTGGGTGTCGGCCGCGCTGGGCATCCCGGAGGGCACTCCCGTGTACGAGCGCCGGCGGCGAACCGTCTCCACCTCCGGACCGATCGACCTGATCGCGACGTTCGTGCCGGTGGACATCGCGGTGGGCACCGACGTGATCAGGCCGGAGCCGATCGCCGGCGGCCTGCTGGAGCACATCAAGGCCAAGAAGCGCCTGCGCGCCGACTACGCGACCGAGCGGCTGACCGCCCGCCGTATCGACGACGCCGAGATCGCCGCCCTGGAGGTCCCTGCCGACGAGGCGGTCCTCTCCGTCGTCGTCACGGCTCACCAGTCATCCGGCGCACCCATCATGACCTCGCTCATCGTCATGCCCGGAAGCCGGCACGAGATCGAGGACTCCTACCCGCTGTCCTGATTGGCCGTTGCGCCATTTGAAGATCAGATATACACCCTTGCCTGTCTTTACATGCTGCCCTAACTTGTAAGCATAAGCGGATGTCATGTTGACGTTCGCGCGATCAGGAGGTCAGGCCCGGATGGTTCCGCTGACGTTGAAGGTCCCCGTCCCGTTCGACTACGTCTTCCGGCCGGCGTGCTCTACCTCGGCGTGGAGGCCGCAGTGGACTTCGACCGCCGCCACGACCCCGACAACCAGGTCCGCGACAAGGAGACCGGCGAGCGGGTCTGGGTGGTCCGGATGCTCGACCTCGACCCGGCAGCCGGCAAGTTCGGCCGCACCACCGAGGTCAAGGTGAAGATCTGCGCGCCGCAGCAGCCGGTGCCGCCCGCCTCGGCCGTGCCGGGCTACCCGCCGGCCGTCGAGTTCGACGGGCTCACCCTCACGCCCTATGTGGACTCCCAGCGCTGCAAGAGCGCCGGCGCGTGCAAGGCCCGGATGGCGTACTCGCTGCGGGCCTCGTCGATCCGCCCGGCTGTCGTCGCTGTCTGAAGCCGTTGGTACGCGGGCGGGCCGTTTCCCCGCCAAGAGTCCCGGCCTGTCCCGCGCGGCGACCCACTCCTCACCCGAATCACCAGATGAAGGAGGGCTTGGTGCCCACCGTAGTTCAGCCTGCCCTGCCCGGCGGCGGAGCATGAACGCCCGCCGCTTCGACCACCGCCTCAGCCGTGTCTCCGTCCGGCTCGTCCTGGTACTGCGCCGGATCACCGGCCGCACCGACCTGTCCGTGGTCCGGGCCTACCTCTGCCCGTGGTGCGACCTCTGGGTCGCCCCGCGACGCTTCGACCGCATACACATGGCCTGCCGCGAGTGCGTCCGCTCGCTCGGCCGCCCCACCCGCCTCGGCCGCGGGTGGCGCGGATGCCGCTGATCAACGTCCCCGCTCCGAACGTCGCCGAGCATGCTGAGCACTCCGTCGACGTCTTGCTCAAGGTCTACGCCAAGTGCCTCGACGACGATCGGGAACGCTTCAACGCCCGGATCGAGCTTGCACTCGCGGCCTGAAATCCGAACCCTGACCTGCGGAAACAAGGCCAAGAGCCATTGCACGTATTTTGCACGACCGCCGACAAACGGCCGCTTTCGGGGGCGCACAACCGCACACAGCGACACATCGAGGATCAAGCATTCGCCCAGCTCAACGGCTGTTTGAGGAGATCAAGTGGGTGCCCCCGGCAGGAATCGAACCTGCGACCTGCGGTTTAGGAAACCGTTGCTCTATCCCCTGAGCTACGAGGGCGCGAAGCCACATGTTACCCGACTCACGAGTGAGCAGCGCTGACCGGCACGGCCCGCGCGCGCCCACCGGCAGCCGACAGGCTGACCAGCGCCGATGGGCGGCGACAAAGCGCGCGGAGCAGAGTGTCAGCGGTTGCCGGCCGCCGCGGCGATCGCGTCCAGGACCTCGGCGGCGCGGATCGCGTCGGCCAGGGTCGCGCCGTGCGGGGCTCCCGAGGTGATCGAGCGCAGGAACAGCCCCGCCTCGATCACTTTGAGGTCGTCGTAGCTCATCGCGATCCCCGCCCCCGGCTGGAACGCCGCGAAATCGCCGTGACCAGGCTCCGCGAAGACCGTCCGGCCGTTCACGATCAGTTCGCCCATGCGGCGGAAGTCCCAGCTCAGCGTGCCGCCGGTGCCGTGGATCTCGAAACCGTACGCGTTCGGCTCGCCGACCGCGACCCGGCTCGCCTCGACGGTCACGCGGGCTCCGCCGTCGAGGCGGAGCAGGGCCGTGAACCAGTCCTCGTTCTCGACCGGGCCGGGTTCGCCGGTGCCGCGTTCGTGGCCGGAGGTGGCGCCGGTGGGGCGAGGGCGGGACGGGATGAAGATCGCGGTGTCTGCCGCCACCACGTCGGTGATCTCGCCGAGCAGGTGGCGGATCATGTCGACGGCGTGGGAGCCGAGGTCGCCGAGGACCCCGTTGCCGCCGCGTTCGCGCTGGAATCGCCAGCTCAGGGCGCCGTCGGGGGCGGCCGCGTAGTCGCTGAACCAGGTGAAGCGGGCGTTGGTGACGGTTCCGATGCCGCCGTCGGCCAGGATCGTTCCGGCCAGCGCCACCGCCGGCGCGTGCCGGTAGTTGAAGCCGACCGTGACGTGGCCGTCGCCGGTGATCGCGCGGGCGTCGTCGGCGGTCAGCCCGACCGGCTTCTCGATCCAGATGTGTTTGCCGGCCGCGGCGAATGCGACGCCCATCTCGCGGTGCAGGAAGTTCGGTGCGGTGATGCTGACGGCGGCGATCCGCGGGTCGGTGACGAGGTCCCGCCAGTCGGTCGCCGCCGTGTGGAAGCCGTAGAGGCCGGCGGCTTCGGCGGCCCGGCCGGGTACCTCGTCGGCGACGGCGATCAGTTGCGGCGCCGGCAGGTCCGGGTAGTGCCAGCGCACCCGCGCGTACGCCTGGGTGTGTACCCGCCCCATCCAACCGAGACCTACTACCGCCACGCCTACCGAATCCGAGCTCATGACCTTGGAGCCTGCGTGATTGCGGCGAGACGACTGGGTACAACGTGATCGAAATCACCGACATGGAGGTATACCCATGACGCAAGATCTGGGGATCATCCGGAGCCTGATACCCGCTCGGATCGACCGTCTCGATTGGTCCCCGTTCCACACCCGCGTCATCCTCGCCCTCGGCACCGCCTGGGTCCTCGACGGACTCGAGATCACGGTGGCCAGCGCGGTCGGGCCGGTACTGTCCGAACAGGAGACACTGAATCTGAGTTCCGCGCAGGTCGGCCTGATCGCCACGGTCTACCTGCTCGGCGAGGTGTTCGGCGCGTTGTTCTTCGGCCGGCTCTCCGATGCCCTCGGCCGCAGGAACCTGTTCATCGTCACCCTCGGCGTCTACCTCGGCGGCAACGCGCTCACCGCGTTGACCTGGGGCAACGGAACAGCCGCGCTCGTCTTCCTCTATCTGACGAGATTCATCGCCGGCGCCGGCATCGGCGGCGAGTACGCCGCGATCAACTCGGCGATCGACGAGATGATGCCGGCGAAGTACCGCGGCCGGGTGGACATCGGCGTCAACGGCACCTACTGGGGTGGCGCGATCATCGGCACCATCGGCACGTACGTCCTGCTCAACACAGTGGACCTGAACTGGGCGTGGCGGATCGGCTTCCTGCTCGGACCGATCATCGGCCTGGCTATCTGGGGACTGCGGCGGCATCTGCCGGAGAGCCCGCGCTGGCTGATCATGCACGGCCGCCAGGCCGAGGCCGAGGAGAACATCGCCGTGATCGAGCGGGCCGCCGAGGCCCACGGTCAGACTCTGCCGCCGCTCGACGACTCGCGGGCGATCGAGATCCGGCCCACCCGCGCGCACGGCTACCTGTCCCTGCTGCGGGTGCTGTTCCGGCAGTACCCGTCCCGGTCCACGCTCGGCGCCACCCTGATGATCACGCAGTCGTTCCTGTACAACGCGATCTTCTTCACGTACACGCTGGTTCTGACGAAGTTCTATGGGGTGGAGGAGGAGGCGGCGCCGCTTTACCTGGTGGCGTTCGCGCTCGGCAATCTGATCGGTCCGCTGACCATCGGCCGGCTCTTCGACACCGTCGGGCGCCGCAAGATGATCTCCGGGACGTACCTGCTCTCCGGCCTGTTGCTGGCGATCACGGCGTTCCTGTTCGACGCGGGCGTGCTGAACGTGATCACGCAGACGATCGCGTGGAGCGTCATCTTCTTCTTCGCGTCGGCCGGGGCCAGTGCGGCGTACCTGACGGTCAGTGAGATCTTCCCGCTGGAGATCCGGGCCCAGGCGATCGCGGTGTTCTTCGCCATCGCCCAGTGTTTCGGCGCGATCGGCCCGGTCTTCTACGGCTCGCTGATCGGTGAGGGCGACGACCCGGGCAAGTTGTTCATCGGCTATCTGATCGGCGCCGCGGTGATGGCGGTCGGCGGCATCGTCGAGCTGGTGATCGGCATCGACGCTGAGGGGAAGTCCCTGGAGGATGTGGCGACACCGCTCTCCGTGGTCACGCGCTGATCATGAGAACGGCGCCGCGCCCGGGAGACCGGGGCGGCGCCGTTCTTCGACGAGAAGAGAGGGATCAGACCAGACCGGCGCTTCCGGCGAGGGCCGCGGCCTCGGTCCGGCTGGAGACCTGCAGCTTGCGCAGCAACGAGGCGGTCAGGCGTTTCACCGTACGCTCGGAGACGTGCAGCAACCCGGCGATGTCGTTCGTCGAGGACCCGTTCGCGATCAGGCGCAGCAGGCGCCGGTCCTGCTCGCTGAGCTCGGCCGTCGCCGGGTGCTCGATGTGCCGGCGGCTCTGCTCGACCAGCGCGGTGAGCAGCGGCGTCGGCATGACCGCCCAGCCCTCCAGTGCGGCGAGCAGCGGCTTGAGCATGTCGGCCGGCTCGCCGGTCTTGGGCAGGAACCCGGCCGCGCCGGCCCGCAGCGCGTCCACCGCGACCATCGGGTCCTGGTCGCCGGACATGGCGAGGATCCGGGCCCGGGGTGCGGCCTCGCGGATCGCGGCGATCGCCTTGAGGCCGTCCGCCGGGTCCACGTGGACTTCGACCAGCACCACGTCAGGCATCGTGTCCCGGATGACGGCAACCGCGTCCGCCGTGTCGCCGGTCGTGGCGACGACGGTGGCCCGGCCGCCGCTCACCTCGGGGAGCAGATGCTCCAGTCCGCGGACGAAGGGGGTGTGATCGTCCACGACGGCTACCCGGATCCCGTTCTGCATGCAGGTCGGATGCCCCCTTCGGGCCGAGTCATGCATGTTCTCGGCAAACCCGTCGACGGTAATCGGGTTGATCCAGGTCAGCGGGGGTGTGCCGCCACGAAATCAGCGATGTACGCGTCCAGCCGGCGCTGCGGCGCCCAGCCCAGACCGGCCGCCTTGGTGGTGTCGGCCTGCCCGCGGGTGCGTTCGCCCCGCAGTTCCGGGATGAGCACGTGTTCGACGCCGAACATGCCGGCGACCTCGGCCAGCGGCCACTCCCGGCCGGTGCCGAGCAGGTATCCGTCGCCGGAACCCGAGCGGGAGACCAGCACCAGGCCACGGACGATGTCCTCGATGTGGGTGAAGTCGCGGGTCTGGGTGCCCGGGGCCACCACGGTCAGCGGCCGGCCGGCGAGGTACTGCCGTTCGAAGATGCCGATGACCGTCGCGTACTTGCCCTCGGTGATCTGTCCCGGGCCGTACACGTTGTAGAAGTAGGTGATCGCGTAGTCCAGGCCGTACCAGTTCGCGTAGTTCTTGATGTACTCGATGTTCTTGGCCTTGGTCCACGCATACGGGTTGAGGTTCTCGTCCTCGCCGTCGTTGCCGAACTTCGAGCTGGACCCGGCGTAGATCAGTTTCGCGCCGTGCCCGGCCGAGAACTTCACCACCTCCTTGGTGCCCAGCAGGTTGAAGTCCCAGGTGAGGTCGTGGTCCTCGAACGACTGGACGATCCGCGAGTACTCACCGAGGTGGAAGACGATCTCGGGGGCTCCCAGGCCGTGGTCGGCCCAGATCTTCGCGATGTCCACCGTCGAACCGTCCAGGTACGTCACCCGGGGGTCGTTGACGTGGTTCGCCGGGGTCCCGGTGAAGTAGTTGTCCAGCGAGACGACCGCCGCGTCGGGGAACTCGGTCAGCAACGCCTTGACCAGGGCGGCGCCGACGAATCCGGCACCACCGGTGACCAGCAGGGTTCGGCTCAACATACTTCCCATCTCGAGGGCTCGAAGCGCCGACCAGGCTACCAAGAGCACACGCCCCGACCAGTGCTCACGCCCGGATCGGCACGTAGGCGGGAGTATCACCGGGCGGGGGTGACTAATGTCAGCTCGTGCGCGTTGTATCCCGTCAGACCGAAACCGGCATCGAGGTCTTCGACGCCGTCGTCGAGTCGTCCCATCTGTTCCCCGCCCCCGGCATGGAGCACGGCGAGAGTTTCGCCGTCTCCGCGTCCCGTGAGTTCGTCGTCTGGACCGGCCCCGACGCGGTGGTCTGCGTCGGGCGCGACGGCGCCGAACTCTGGCGGCTGCCGGCCCCGCGGCCGCCGAAGCCCGCCGATGCCGCCGGTTCCGGGTTCTCCGGGATCGCCCTGGCCTTCTCCACCGACGACCGGACGGTCGGGGTGTTCCTCCCCGGCGATCCGGACGAGTGGCTCATGCTGGACGCCGCGACCGGGAAGCCCGAGGTCCGGTACCCGCTGCCCACCTCGGGCGCGGGCGGCCACCGGCTGTTCGCCCTCGCGGACGGCCGGATGCTGCTCGGCGTGACCACCGAGGACGACTCGCTGGTCCTGCTGCTCGGCGCGGAGGACGCCGTCGCCCATCCGGAGAACGACCGGATGCTGATCGACGTCGCGCCCGGTCTCGACGGCTTCATGACCGGTAACAACGACGACGCCGACCTGGACGACGTCACCTTCCACGCGCTGCCGGACGGCGCGGTGATCGCCCGGACCACGGCGGCCCGGCTCGCCGCCGATGGCGAGGACGCGGAGCAGTGCATCGTGCACTGGGCCGGCGGTTACCTCGACGCCGATACCGCGATCGTGGTGGTCAGTGGCGAGCACCCCGAGCACAGCGAGGAGTGGCGGCATCACCGGGTGGACGTCCGTACCGGTGAGGTCCTCGGTGACCTGTTCGTCACCACGATCGACGAGTACGACCTGCAAGCGCTCGGTGACGGAACGTACGTGATAACCGACACCGACGGAACACTCCGGCGGATGTGATCTTGCGGTCAGCGGGCTAAAGTGGTTCCCGGCCCACCGAGAGGCGCTGCAACGGGTCCCTCCTCGATCGAGTTCTGCTCCATCGAGCGGGATCCGCCACGCTCGGCCCGGCCTCGATGCAGACAAGGGCGCCTCCTGAGAGGGAGGAGCCCTCTTTTCATGAGCGACAAACTTCGATCCGTCAATGGCCTGGACTTCGCGGTCGCCGATCTGAGCCTGGCCGAGGCCGGCCGGCACCAGCTCCGTCTCGCCGAGCACGAGATGCCCGGCCTGATGTCGCTGCGCAAGGAGTTCGGCGACACCAAGCCGCTGCGCGGCGCCCGGATCGCCGGCTCGCTGCACATGACCGTGCAGACCGCGGTGCTGATCGAGACGCTGATCGCGCTGGGCGCCGAGGTCCGCTGGGTCTCCTGCAACATCTTCTCCACCCAGGACGAGGCGGCCGCCGCGGTCGTCGTCGGCCCGACCGGCACCGTCGAGGCCCCGGCCGGCGTCCCGGTCTTCGCCTGGAAGGGCGAGTCGCTGGAGGAGTACTGGTGGGCCACCATGCGGCTCTTCGAGTTCAGTGACGGCCAGGGTCCCAACATGATCCTGGACGACGGCGGCGACGCCACCCTGCTGGTGCACAAGGGTGTCGAGTTCGAGGCGGCCGGCGCGGTCCCGCAGACCACCGCCGACGACAACCACGAATACTCGATCATCCTGGAGACCCTGCGCGGCAGCCTGGCCGCCGACAAGCAGCGGTTCACCAAGATCGCCGCGGAGATCAAGGGCGTCACCGAGGAGACCACCACCGGTGTGGCCCGGCTCTACAAGCTGGCCAAGGAGGGCACCCTCCTCTTCCCGGCGATCAACGTCAACGACGCGGTCACCAAGAGCAAGTTCGACAACAAGTACGGCATCCGGCACTCGCTGGTCGACGGCCTCAACCGGGCCACCGACGTGATGCTGGGCGGCAAGCTGGCCGTGGTCTGCGGTTATGGCGACGTCGGCAAGGGTTCCGCCGAGACGCTGCGCGGCCAGGGCGCCCGTGTCGTGGTCACCGAGGTCGACCCGATCTGCGCGCTGCAGGCGGCGATGGACGGCATGCAGGTCGTCCGCCTCGAGGACGTGGTCGGCGAGGCCGACATCTTCGTCACCACCACCGGCGGCACCGACATCATCCGGGTCGAGCACCTGACCGCGATGAAGCACAACGCGATCGTCGGCAACGTCGGTCACTTCGACGACGAGATCGACATGGCCGGGCTCGCCAACGTCCCGGGCATCGAGAAGGTCGAGATCAAGCCGCAGGTGCACGAGTGGCGCTTCCCGGACGGCCACGCGGTGATCATCCTTTCCGAGGGTCGCCTGATGAACCTGGGCAACGCCACCGGCCACCCGAGCTTCGTCATGTCGAACTCCTTCACCAACCAGGTGATGGCCCAGATCGAGCTCTGGACCAAGCCCGGTGAGTACGACAAGCAGGTCTACGTCCTGCCGAAGCACCTGGACGAGAAGGTCGCCCGGCTGCACCTGGACGCGCTCGGTGTCCGCCTGACCACGCTCTCCAAGAAGCAGGCGGAGTACCTGGGCGTCGACATCGAGGGTCCGTACAAGCCGGAGCACTACCGGTACTGATCCCGGCGGTTCCACGAAAGGGGTCACCCGCACTCGGGGGTGGCCCCTTTTGCATGACCCTCTTGCCCGTTTTATGCATCTATAATGTAATTATGCCTTTACGTAGCGCTATCCTTGCTCTGGCCGTCGTCGCCGCTCTGATCGCCCCGGCGACCACGGCCACCGCCCGCCCGATCAGCCCGGACGCCGACTACCTGATCTCCGCCCACCAGGGCAATCTCACCCAGATCCTCGCCGGCCGGACCGCCGCCGGTAAGGCCCTCAAACCCGAGGTCCGCAAGATGGGCGCCACCATGGCGACCTATCACGCGAAGCTCGACCTCGAGGTCCAGCAGACCGCACGCACCCTGGACGTCAAGCTTCCCGCCCAGCCCAACTCCGAGCAGCTCGCCCTGATCGAGCAGTACCGCATCGCGCCGGCCGCCGTGTTCGACAAGCTCTACCTGGACACCCAGATCCCGGCGCACGACCACGCCCTCAAGATCACCCGAATTCTGCTGGCCACCGGCACCGACCCGGCCGTCCGCCGGATCGCCGAGACCGCGTCCCCGATCATTCAGCAACATCGTGATGCTCTGGCTGCCGTGACATCGACGATCCCTGTCACAACGGCGAATCCGAAACGTCACACATAGTTGCCGACCTCACTGAGCCACGGAACCGAGCACCAGGAAGAATGATCGAATGCATCATCCCGAGGAGATCCTGCTTTTCGCCCTGTGTGCGGTCGCCGTGATCGTCGGAGTCCGCTGGGTCACCGAGAAGACCGGCCTCCCCGCGGCCGTGCTTCTGACCCTGGTCGGCATCCTCTATGCCTACCTGCCCGGCCCGAACGTGGAGCTGGATCCCGAGCTCATCCTCACGTTCGTACTGCCGCCCCTGCTCTACAACGCGGCACTGGACTCCTCACTGCTGGACATCCGGCGCAACATGCGTACGGTCATCAGCCTCTCGGTGGCCCTGGTGCTGGCCACCGCGCTGCTCGTCGGCTTCGGATTCTCCCTCTGGGTCACCGGCGCCACCCTCGCCGCCGGTGTCGCCCTGGGAGCGGCGGTCGCCCCGCCCGACCCGGTCGCCTCACTCGCGGTCGGCAAGAAGGCCGGCCTGCCCGGCAAGCTGATCACCCTGATCCAGGGTGAGGGCCTGCTCAACGACGCGACCGCGCTGACCATCTTCACCGTGGCGGTGGCCGCCCAGACCAACGGCGACTTCTCGTTCTCCTCCTCGATCGGCACGTTCCTGGTGATGGCGGTCGGCGGTGTGGTGGTCGGTGTCGCCGTGGCGTACGCGGTCCGCCTCCTCAAGCCGCTGCGGGGCGAGCCGCTGATGGCCAACGCCCTCTCGCTGATCACCCCGATGGCGGCGTACCTGCTGGGCGAGCACATCCACGTCTCCGGTGTCCTGGCCGTCGTGGTGGCCGGCCTGATCGTCGGCCACGACACCCCGCGCTACACCACCGGTGCCAGCCGCCTGCAGACCAGCGCCGTCTGGCACCTGGTCGACTTCCTGCTCGAGGGCGTCGTCTTCCTGCTGATCGGCTTGCAGCTCAAGAACATCCTCGAGGAGATGGACCAGTACTCGGCCGGCACGATCGCCGCCGCCCTGGCCGTCACGCTCGGCGTGGTGCTGCTGCTCCGCCCGCTCTGGCTGATCGTCACCCAGCTGTTGCCCCGCTCGCTGCACACCCGCCTGGGCGGCCAGCAGGACGACGACGACCCGGCCCAGAACACCGGCAAGGAATCGCCGCTCTCCGGCAAGGAGGTGACCGCGCTGAGCTGGGCGGGCACCCGCGGCGTCATCACCCTGGCCGCGATCTTCGCGGTGCCGGCGGACTTCCCGAACCGGGAGCTGCTGCTGCTCTGCGCCATCGCCGTGGTGCTGGTGACGCTGGTCGGCCAGGGCCTGACGTTCGCGCCGCTGGTGCGGATGATGGGCCTGCGCGCCAACCAGACCGACAAGGCCCGGATGCGCAACGAGGCCCGGTCGGCTGCGGTCCGCGCCGCCCTGGACCGGCTCGACGACATCCAGGGCGAGCAGCACGACAACGTCGAGGACGCGGCCATCGAGACGATGCGCAAGCAGCTGCAGGTGCGCCTGGACCGCTACCAGCGGCGCCTCGACCTGCTGGAGCAGAACGAATCGTCCGACCTGCCGCAGTCCCCGCAGTACGAGGCGGCTCTGATGGTCCGTCAGGCGGTCATCGACGCCGAGCGTGAGGAACTGCTGCGCTGGCGGGACGCGGGCCGTCTCAGCGACGACAACCTGCGTGTCCTCAACCGGGAACTGGACCACGAAGAGCTCGTCCTGCCGAAACGCCCGGGCACCGGCGGGCACTGACGGCACGGTGAGGCGCGGACCACGGCGACGTGGTCCGCGCCTTCTCCATCTACAACGGCAGGTCCCGCCGGCGCAGGCCGGTGGCCCCCACCCCCGCGAGGACGGCGGCGACCACCGTCAGGACCGCCAGCGGCAGGACGGTGAAGTCCGCACCCGGCAGCTGCGGCACATGGGTGAACGGCGACAGATCCATCACCCACTGGTCGAACCTGAGCAGCGGCCCGGCCAGCATCAGCAGCAGCGCCCCGCCGAGCACCGCCCAGGACAACCCGGTCAGCCGCGGCAGGAAGCCGGTGAGCAGCAGGGCCACCCCGGCCGGCACCCAGACCGCCGGCAGCTGGACCATGGTCGCCGCGAGCACCGGCCCCACGTCCCCGTGCACCAGCCCGGACGCCAGGCCCTCGGCCAGCAGCACGACGGCCGGTCCGAGCAGACCGAACAGCAGGTGGCTGCCGGCGAACGCATACCGGCTGACACCGGTGCTCAGCAGCGCCTCCGCGTGCCCGTTCTGCTCCTCGTCGCGCATCCGCAGCGTCGCCTGCACGGCGTAGCAGGCGGCGATCACCCCGCACAGTGCGGCCACGATCCCGAAGTAGCCGTCGACGATCTCGTCGGTGCCGCCCATCCGGGTGAAGATGTCGTCGACGCCGCCGGAGTCCTCGGCGATCTGCGCCACGCTGCCGGCCACCCCGCCGAAGACCAGGCCGAGCGCCGTGAACCCCAGGGTCCAGCCCAGCAGCAGACCCCGGTGCAGCCGCCAGGCGAGGGCCACGGGCGAACGCAGACCCGCGGCCGCGGTGGGCGGTCCGAGCCGTGCGGCGAGCAGGCCACCGCCCAGATCACGCTTGGTCATCAGGTACGCGGAGAGCCCGGTGACCGCCACCGCGGCCACGATCGACAGCACCGCGGGAAGGTGGTCGTTCGCTCCGTAGGGGAAGACCCGGTGCGCCCAGCCGACCGGCGACAGCCACGACAGCCAGGCCAGGTTCCCGTCGCCCATCGCCGAGATGTCCCCGCCGAGGCGCAGCACGTACGCCCCGCCGAGCACGCCGATCGCGATGCCCCGGGCGCCGCGGGCGGTCTCGGTGATCTGGGCGGCGGCCGCTCCCACCGCGGCGAACACCCAGGCGTCCAGCGTGTACACCACGCCCAGTGCGATCGACCCGGCGACCGGTTCGCCCGCCGCGACGGTGGTGGCCGTGGCCAGCAGGCCCAGCAGCAGGCCACCGAGTCCGGTCAGCAGCAGGGCCGCGGCGAGCTGGGCCCAGCGGCCGACGACCGCGGCCCGGATCAGCTCGGTGCGCCCGGCCTCCTCGTCGGTGCGGGTGTGCCGGATGACGCTGAGCAGCGCGGCCAGCCCGATGAGCACGGGCTGGAAGCCGCCGCGCCAGACCGTCAGCTCGCCGAGGCTGTCGCCCTGCAGCGGGCCGTAGAGGCCGACGAACCCGACGTTGTCCGCGCTGATCCGGGCGTAGTCGATGCGTTCCTGGTCGGTGGCGAACAACGTCTGGAAGCCGGTGAGGTAGACGTACGGCAGGATGCCCAGGCAGAACACCCATAACGGCAGTACGACACGGTCGCGGCGCAGGGCGAGCCGCAGCAGGGTGCCGACGCCGGTCACCGGTCGCTCCCGCTCGCCGCGTGCTCCGGCCGTCGGTCGCCGCCGTCCTTCGCGTAGTGCCGCAGGAACAGTTCCTCAAGCGACGGCGGCTGGCTGACCAGGCTGCGCACCCCGGCCGTGACCAGTGCCTTCAGCGCCGGCTCCAGGGCTTCGGCGTCGACGTCGAAGGACACCCGGCCGTCGTCACCGGTCAGGTCGTGCACCCCGGCGATGGCGGCGAGGCCGTTGACCGGGCCGGCCAGTTCGGCCCGGATCGTGGTGCGGGTCAGGTGCCGCAGGTCGTCGAGGGTGCCGGTCTCCACCGCCCGCCCGGACCGGATGATCGTCAGACGGTCGCAGAGCGCCTCGACCTCGCTCAGGATGTGGCTGGAGAGCAGCACCGTACGGTCGCCGCGGCTCTTCTCCTGAAGGATGACCTCGCGGAAGACCTCCTCCATCAGCGGGTCGAGCCCCGAGGTCGGCTCGTCGAGGATGAGCAGTTCGACGTCGGAGGCGAGGGCCGCGATCAGCCCCACCTTCTGCCGGTTGCCCTTGGAGTAGGCCCGGCCCTTCTTGCGCGGGTCCAGCTCGAAACGCTCGATCAGGTCGTCGCGCCGGCGCCGGTCGAGTCCGCCGCGCAGCCGGCCGAGCAGGTCGATGATCTCGCCGCCGGTCAGGCTCGGCCAGAAGGTGACGTCACCGGGCACGTACGCCAGACGGCGGTGCAGCGCGGTGGCAGCGGTCCACGGGTCGCCGCCGAGGAGACGGGCGGTGCCGCCGTCGTGGCGCATCAGCCCGAGCAGGATCCGGATCGTGGTGGTCTTGCCGGCCCCGTTCGGCCCGAGGAAGCCGTGCACCTCACCGGTCCGGACGTGCAGGTCCAGCCGGTCCAGGGCGGTCACCGCACCGAATCGTTTGACCAGTCCTTCCACATCGATGGCCTCTGTCATCGACCTCTCCCGTCATGGGTTGTCGAACCGACCCAGGTATTCGGCTGCCTGGTCGGCCTGCTCAGGGGTGAGTAGCGGCTGCGAGAAGATCTCGATGGAGGCCCGGATCATGCGCTGGTAGCCCGGCTGCACGCCCACGTCGGTCCCGAGGACCTCGGAGATCTGCTCGCGCATCAGGAACATGCCCATCTTCATCGCGGCCAGGACGGCGATGTAGGCCCGGGCGTCCTCGGTCTTCACGTCGGTGGTGGCCAGCCAGCGCTCGCCGTGCGTCACGGCCTGCTCGAACATGGCCGAGCCTCGCGGTGAGCCGTCCATCAGGGTGCGGGTCAGGTATTGCTGGAGCGCGACGAGCTCCGGCCCGATCGGCCCGATCACCTGGGACTGGCTGAACTGGATCTGGTATTGCGTGATCTGCCCCATCGCGAACTCGTCGCAGGCGTCCCGCAGCCCCTCCTTGGAGCCGAAGTGGTGCCGCAACAGCCCCGAGGAGACCCCGGCGGCCTCCGCGATGTCGCGAATGGTGGCGCCGGCGACTCCCCGCTCGGTGAAGAGCGTGATGGCGGCGTCCCGGATCCGGGCTCGGGCGGTCAGGTCCTCGTTGCTACTCACGTGTGTAGCTTACTGCACAAGCGTGTAGTGGCAATGCCCGTCGATGTCGGGCACCCGACCCTTTTCAGCAAGCGCGGAGCCGGATCCCGGCAGAGCGTCCGACGGCCGGCGGGGGCTTTTCGGCGTACCCGCGCCGAGGTCCCCGTCTTTGAAGAATCATGAAACGGGACCGCTGGTCGATGAGGGAGACGTGCCCAGGTCGTTTACCTGGCGGTGGTACCTGTGCGTCTGCGCGGTGATCGCCGCCGTCTACAACGTGGTGCCGTGGGATCCGGCGAAGGCGGTCATCGCGACCGTCGTGAACGGGTCGGCGGTTCCGGCGATCATCGTCGGGGTGCGGCGGTTACGCCCGGCAGTGCGCTGGCCCTGGTACGCGCTCGCGGTACAGGTGGCACTCTTCACGGCGGGGGACATCGCCTACTGGGTGCAGACCATGGTGCTGCGGCGCGACGTGTTCCCGTCGGTGGCGGACCTCTTCTACCTGCCGTGCAACATGCTGCTGATCGCGGCGCTGCTCGGGTTCGTGCGGGCCCGGCGCCGCGGATGGGACCGGGCCGGGCTGCTCGACGCCGCGATCCTGTCGACCGGCGCGGGCATGCTGGCCTGGCTGTATCTGATCGTGCCCTACGCGCGCGAGGGCGACCTCACGCTGCTCGGCCGGACCGCGTCGCTGGCCTATCCGCTGCTGGACCTGCTGGCCCTGGCGATGCTGCTGCGCCTGACCATCGGCTCGGGACGCAAACCACCCGCCTACCGGCTGCTGGTCGTCGGAACGGCCACGCTGCTGGTCACCGATGTCGCCTACACGCTGCTGGAACTCGCCGGCAACTACGCGGCCGGCGGCGTGATGGACGTGGGCTGGATGGTGGCGCACACCATGATGGGCGCCACCGCCCTGCACCCGACGATGGCCGGTGTCTCGCAGACCGCCGCGGCCGCACCCGCCGGGATGATCGGCACCCGCCGGATGCTGGCCCTGGCCGGGGCGAGCCTGATGGCGCCACTGGTGCTGACGATCGAATGGCTGCGCGGCGACAACCTCGACGTGCCGGTGATCGTGGGCGGCTGCGTCGTACTGTTCCTGCTGGTGATGGCCCGTCTGCAGGGGGTGGTGCAACTACTCGCGGCGGCGCTGGACACCGCGCAGACGCAGGCCCGCACCGACCAGCTGACCGGACTGGCGAACCGGCGGCTCTTCCACAGCCGCTGGGAACGGGAACTCGGCGACGAGGGTGGCCCGACGGCGCTGCTCTACGTCGACCTGGACGGCTTCAAGGCGGTCAACGACACGCTCGGCCACGAGACCGGCGACGCCGTGCTGGAGGCGGTGGCCGACCGGATCCGGCAGATCGTGCGCGCCGGCGACCTGGTGGCGCGGCTCGGCGGCGACGAGTTCGCGGTGATCCTGCCGGGAGCCGGCGACGAGGACGCGGGCCGGGTCGCCACCCGCATCGTCGAGGCCGTCGCCGAACCGATCCCGGTGCGCGGGGTGCCGGTGGCGGTCGGGGCGAGCGTGGGCGTGATCGTCGCGCCGCCGGGTGCCGACCCGGAGATCGAGATGAAACGGGCGGACACCGCGATGTACGCCGCGAAGGCCGCCGGCCGCGGACGCGTCAGCCACGCCGCGGCACCGTGACCGCTCCTACATCGCCCTCAAGCCTCCGGGATCTCCCTGTTCGGGGGCCATCGGGGTGTCGACGGTGTCGATACGGAGGGCCGGTCCACGCGGCGATCAGCTCGGAGCGGTGGCCGGCCGGCCCACCTGACAGGGGTGTCAGCGCCGCGGGTCGATGTGGACCTTCGGCGCTGGGCCGCAACGGTCACCGGCGAGCACGGCGGGCGCCTCGGACAAGGCCACGGTGGTGGCGACCAGCGGGCGCGGGTCGACGGTGCGGTCCGCGTACCGCGCAATGGTCTCCTCGAGGCCGCCGGACGCGCTCAGGATGCCCACCGCGGTGAGGTCCTTGAGGGTGAGCCGGCGGGTGTCGACCGTCGCCGGGTCGGCGGCGATGCCGATGCAGACCACCGTGCCACCCGGCTCGACCAGCTCGATCGCCCGCGCCGGGAGGGCCGGTGCGGTGGCCGCGTCGATCGCCGCCTGGAACGGGACGTCCGGCAGTGTGGCGGCCGTCCACACGTTGGCGAAACCGAGCGTCCGGGCGAAGTCCAGCGACTCCGGCGTGACGCCGAGCAGGTGCACGTCGGCGCCGTCGGCGGCGGCGAACATGGCCGCGAGCAGACCGATCGTTCCCGGTCCGATGATCAGGACGGGGTCGCCTTGCCGAAGGCCTGCGGCCCGCACCGCGCGCAGGGCGTTGCCGCCGGGCTCGACCATCGCCCCGGCCACCGGATCCACGGCCTCCGGCAGGGACAGGAGAGCCTTCGCGGGTACGCGCAACCGCTCCGCGAGCGCACCGGGCCAGCCCCGCCGGATCCCGATCTCGTAGCGCTCGGCGCAGAGGTGCTGGCGTCCCCGCCGGCAGCGCGGGCAGTGGCCGCAGCCGAGCATGGTGTCCCCGGTGACGCGGCGCCCGATCCAGCCCGGGTCGACGCCGTCGCCGACCGCGCTGACCCGGCCGCACCACTCGTGCCCGATCCGCATCGGGTAGTGGGCGTCGCCGCTGCGCAGGTAGGCCATCTCGCCGGAGAGGAACTCCAGGTCGGTGCCGCAGACGCCGGCCCGCTCGACGTCGACGACCACCTCACCGGCCCCGGCGACCGGGTCCTCGACCTCGACGACCACGGCGTCGCCGGGGCCCTGGATCACGAGTGCACGCATGATCCATACCTTACGGCCGCGGGCTGTGCGGCCGGACTGCATCCGTTACGACGCAACGGTTCCGGCTCGCCCGATCGGCTGATCTCCATTCGATGATCTCCAACTGAGAAGGCCCGGCCGTCTCCCCTCAAAGACGGCCGGGCCTCCTCGCTTTCGCGGGCGGGTTACGCCGGGTCCAGCGCCAGTGCGTCGAAGACGAAGTTCGGGCTGAGGAACGTGTCGCCGCTGCTGCCGCTGAGCACCGACAGGGACAGCGTGTTACTGCCCTTCTTCAGCGCGCTCGCCGGGATGGTGAACGTGTACGTGGTGTTGTTGCCGCGCCAGGTGCCGCGGGTGACGCCGCGCGAGTTGAGGTTCACCGGGGTCGGGGAGGCCGACGCCGGCGAGGTGTAGCCGCCGATCGTGACGGCGGGTCGACCGCCGGCGAAGTTCGACGTGGTGGCGATTCGCAGTTTGGCGCCGTTCGCCGGGACCGAGGTCAGGTCGAAGCTCAGCGCGAGCGGCGAGTTGACCGACTTGAACTCGGCCATCGGGAAACCGGACGCGCCGGAGGCGACGGCCACGGTGCCGGGCTTCCACGACGACATCCGCGAGTCCGACGGGTGCATCGTCTCGATCTTGTCGGCGTTGCGGAAGCCGGCCGGGGTGCCGTCGAACGTACCGAGCTGGAACAGCGTGCCGGCGGCCGGGACGCTGCCGGTCATCGCCAGCGACGCGGTGCCGCCGGCGGTGACGGTGACCGTCTTGGTGGCGCCGACCGCGAGCTCACCGGCGTACAGGGTGGCGGTGTAGGTGCCCGGCTTGACGTGGCCGATCACGAACTGGCCGGACTTGACCTGACCCCAGTACTGCCCGTTGGTGCCGGCCAGGGCGACGGTGGCCTTCAGCCCGTTCCAGCTGCCGCTCGCGGTGCCGCTGACACCGCCGCGCTGCGCGTTGGAGAGCATTCCGGGGATGAACGACGCGAGGAAGTCCATGCTGCGGGCGGCGGGAGCCGCGCCGTCGGTCAGGGCGAGGGCGTACGGGCCGTGCAGGCCGAGCCGCAGGGCCTCGGTCTGCTGGTGCCCGCTGAACATGTAGTGCGTGATGTTGACGGCACTACCGGTGTCGTTGACCTCGATGTCGCGGAAGAACGGCCCGCCCGAGGTCATGTCGGTGTACGCCGGGATGATGTACGCCCCGTGCCCGTTGCCGCTCGCCCCGAACGGCTGCTGCGCGATCAGCCGCTGCGAGCTGAAGAACTTCGACGCCGTCTGCCCGTTGCCGAACGCGAACACGTCCGACCCCTCGACCGTGGTGGTCGCGCCGCCGGTCTTGGCGGCCGTGGGTGAGGTGGTCAGCACCGACGGCTTGAGCCGGGTGATGAACCGGGCCTCGCCGGGGTTGAGGGCCTTGGTGATGTTCGTGGCCATGTAGATCGTGTTGTCGTTCTTGCGGGCGAAGTAGTACTGGGTGACGCCGATCGACGTCTCCGTCGCGCTGATCAGGATCGAGCTGCCGTTGTTGAACGTCGTGCCGGTGACCGTCGCGGTCTTCCAGCCGGACTCGAACTGGCCGGCCGCGTACCCGGAGGCGGTGAGTTCGGTGCCGTTGTGCTTGAGCGTGGTCATGTTGCCGTTGGTGCCGTCGACGGTGAAGGTCAGGCCGGTCCCGGTGTCGAAGCTGACGTTCGCCGCCGCGCTCGCCCAGGGCTGGCCGACGCCGAGCAGGCCGACACCGGCCAGCACCGCCGTGGTGGCCAGGCCACCGGCCAGGGCCTTGCGCCGTTTCCGGACGGATTTCCGATCGGGTTGGGACATGGGACCACCTATGAGCGAGCCGTCGGGGACATGTGGAGGTGTTCCGGCGGGCTGGAAAGGTTGCTCGCGTCGGAGATCTTTTTCCGGGCCGCTCTCCTCCGGTGGCTTCTGCGGCCCATTCGGGGGTCGAGCGCCCGAATATGCGGTTGATATCCCTGACCACGGGTAGCAGTTGCGATTGACTAGGGTGATCGATGTGACGGTTTTCCAGATCGGCGAGGCGGCTGAGCTGCTCGGGGTCAGCACGGACACGGTCCGCCGCTGGGTCGACGCCGGGCGCCTCCCGGCGTCCCGCGACGAGCACGGTCGCCGGGTGATCGACGGCGTGGAGCTGGCCGGGTTCGTCCGCGCCCAGGCCGCCGAGCCGGACGGGCGGGCCGACGCGTCGTCGGCGCGCAACCGGCTGCGCGGCATCGTCACCGCGGTGGTCAAGGACACCGTGATGGCTCAGGTGGACATCCAGGCCGGGCCGTTCCGGCTGGTATCGCTGATGAGCCGGGAAGCCGTGGACGAGCTCGACCTGCGGGTCGGTTCGGTCGCGGTCGCCGTCATCAAGTCGACCACGGTGGTCGTGGAACGTGCCCAGTTGGGGAGGAACCCATGAGGCTTCGCGCTGCTGCCCTGGCAGCCCTGGTCCTATTGTCCGGATGCGGCTCGACATCTGACGACGAGGCGACTCCAGCGGAGAGCGGCGGTGTCACCGGCACCGTCACCGTCTTCGCCGCCGCCTCGCTCACCGAGTCGTTCACCACGATCGGCGAGCAGTTCGAGCAGAAGAACCCCGGCACCACGGTGACGTTCAGCTTCGCCGGCAGCTCGGCCCTGGCCACCCAGATCAACGAGGGCGCCCCGGCCGACGTGTTCGCCTCGGCCGCGCCGAAGAACATGGACGCCGTCACCTCGGCCGTCACGCCCACCACGTTCGCCAAGAACCAGCTGGTCATCGCGGTCGCCAAGGGCAACCCGAAGGGCATCACCGGCCTGGCCGGCCTGACCGGGGCCGACCTCAAAGTGGCGCTCTGCGCCGAAGCGGTGCCGTGCGGCGCGGCCGCCGAGACCGCCACCGAGGCGGCCGGTGTGACGATCACCCCGGTCACCCTGGAACAGGACGTCAAGGCGGCACTGTCCAAGGTGAAGCTCGGCGAGGTCGACGCGTCGCTGGTCTACCGCACCGACGCCAAGGCAGCCGCGGCCGACGTCGACGCGGTCGAGTTCCCCGAGTCGGAGAAGGCGATCAACGACTACCCGATCGCGGTGCTCAAGGAGGCGAAGAACCCGGTCGGCGCACAGGCGTTCGTCGCGTACATCGGCACCGACGAGGCCAAGGCGGTCCTGACCGAAGCCGGGTTCCAGGCGCCATGACCCGGCGCACCAGGGTCCCGGTGCCCCTGCTCGTGCCCGCGGCCCTGGGCCTGGTCTTCCTGGTCCTGCCGTTGGTGGGGCTGCTGGCGCGTACGCCGTGGTCGACCCTGCCGCAGCGCCTCGCCGAGCCCGAGGTGGCGATGGCGCTGCGGCTGTCGCTGCTCACCTCCACCCTGGCGACCCTGCTCTGCCTGGTGTTCGGCGTGCCGCTGGCCTGGATGCTGGCCCGCGTCGAGTTCCCCGGCCGGCGGCTGGTCCGCGCGCTGATCACCGTGCCGCTGGTGCTGCCGCCGGTGGTCGGCGGCATCGCCCTGCTGCTGGCCCTCGGGCGCCGGGGGCTGGTCGGGTCCTGGCTCGACGAGAACTTCGGGTTCAGCCTGCCGTTCACCACGGCCGGGGTGGTCGTCGCCGAGGCCTTCGTCGCCCTGCCCTTCCTGGTGATCTCGGTCGAGGGCGCCCTGCGCGGAGCCGACACCCGGTACGAGGAGGCCGCGGCGACCCTCGGCGCGACCCGCTGGATCAGCTTCACCCACGTCACGTTGCCGCTCGTCGCGCCGGGCATCGCGGCCGGCGGGGTGCTCTGCTGGGCGCGGGCCCTCGGCGAGTTCGGCGCGACGATCACCTTCGCCGGCAACTTCCCGGGAGTGACACAGACCATGCCGCTGGCGGTCTACCAGACCATGGAGAGCGGGGACCTCGAAGGCGCCGTGGTGCTCAGCCTGATCCTGCTCGCCGTCTCGGTCACCATCCTCGCCGCCCTCCGCGACCGCTGGCTGACCACGCCGTGACCGGGCACCTGGTCGACGCCCGGCTGCAGGTCCGGCGCGGCACCTTCGCACTCGACATCGCCCTGCGCATCCAGCCGGGCGAGACGGTTGCGCTGCTCGGCCCCAACGGCGCGGGCAAGACGACGGCACTGCGGGCACTCGCCGGCCTGACGCCGCTCTCCGGCGGGCGCCTGACCGTGGACGGGCACGACCTGGACCACCCGGAGAAGAAGACCTGGGTTCCCCCGGAGCAGCGCCCGATCGGTGTGGTGTTCCAGGACTACCTGCTGTTCCCGCACCTCAGCGCCCGCGACAACGTGGCGTTCGGCCCGCGCCGGCACGGCGTGGACCGCCGGACCGCCCACGCGACCGCCGACCGGTGGCTGGAGCGGGTGGGTCTGGCCGACCACGGCCGGCGCAAACCACGGCAGCTCTCCGGCGGTCAGGCACAGCGGGTCGCGCTGGCCCGGGCACTGGCCCTGGACCCGGCGCTGCTGCTGCTCGACGAGCCACTGGCGGCGCTCGACGCGCGTACCCGGCTGGAGACCCGGGCCGAACTGAACCGGCACCTGACCGCGCACCCCGGGGCGGCGCTGCTGGTCACCCACGATCCGCTCGACGCGCTGGTCCTCGCCGACCGGCTGGTGATCGTCGAGGACGGCCGGGTGGTGCAGGAGGGCGACGCGGCCACCATCACCGCACGACCGCGGACCGACTACGTGGCCCGGCTGGTCGGGCTGAACCTGTACCGGGGACACGGCGACGGGCACACCGTCGAGGTGGCCGGCGGGCTCGCACTGACCACCACGGACACGGTGCACGGCGAGGCGTTCGTGGCGTTCCCGCCCTCGGCCGTCGCGCTGCACCCCCACCGTCCCGACGGTTCGCCGCGCAACACCTGGTCGGCGACGCTCACCGACATCCAACGGCACGGCGACAACCTGCGGGTCCGCCTGGACGGGCCGATCAACGTGGCCGCGGACATCACCCCGGCGGCGGCCGCCCACCTCGAACTGGAACCGGGCCGCGAACTGTGGGTGGCCGTCAAAGCAGCCGAGACCCGGGCTTACACGGCGTAGCGAACGTTGCGGACTCTCTGCACGGCTGCCGCGACCGCCGTCCGGGGACTCGACAGCACCGGGACCCCGGGCAGCAGGCCGGCGGCCGGCGTCATGCTCGCCTGCGCCAACACCGTCACGTCCACGTCACCGGCCGTCGTCCGGATCCGATCGGCGATCGTCCGGTGATACCGCGGCAGGTCACCGGCCTCGAAAAACGGCCAGGCCGACAGGCACGGTACCGGCGTCAGCGTCACCTCCCGTCCGGCCCGGACGGCACTGTCGCGGATCAGCGCGCCGGTCGTCGCCCACGTCGACTCCAGAGCGAACGCGACCGCGATGCGCCCACCGGCAGCGACGGCGGCATCGGCCATCGGACGATCAACACGCATCAGGGGTACGCCGAAAGCACCGTCCAGCCCCTCCGCGGCGGCTCCGATCGTCGAGCACGTGCAGACGATCACGTCCGCGCCACTCAGTTCGGACAGCCGCGCCCGGAGCGCCGCCACGACCTCCGGGGTCACCCCGTCGACCCGGGCGCGGGCCAGCAGCGACTCGTCGACCACATGCCGGTCGTCCCAGTCCGGTGCGAGCTCCGCGCAGAGGTCGCGGAAGGTCGCGACGTGCACCTCAGCGGTGTGCAGAAAGCCGATCACGGTCACTCGCCGTACGCTACCTCCGCCACCGTCCCGCCCGGTGCAGGCCGTCGTCAGGTCCGCCGTCGGTAACGCCGGGAGGCCACGTTCTGCCGGTACTCGCGGCGGGCGCCGACCTGGCCCGCCACGAACTCCCACGTGTCCAGCCTTGTCGACCCGTACGGGCCCTCCTGGTGGATGGGCGGATCGCCGGACAGCCAGAACCCGCACCGGCGGGCCACGGACGTACTGGCGGTGTTGTCTGGGTCGATCCGCAACAACAACCGGCGCAGGCCGAGGGCTTCCCGTGCGTACCCCGCGAGGGTGGAGAGCGCGGCGGCAGCGAGGCCTCGGCGCCGATGAGGGCGACCCACCAGATAGCCGATCTCGGCCGTGAGGTCGGTGGTCACACCGAAGAGCGACACCTCACCCAGCGGACGGCCACCCTCCTCGGTGATCGCGAGCTGAATCCGGGAACCGTTCACCCGGCCCTGGCGGGCACGCCTGAGGTAGGCGACACCGGCCTCGGCGTCGAACGGCGACGGCATCGGCGTCCAGCGCGCGATGTCCGGCTCGTCGAGAAGCGCAACCAGATCGTCCAGGTCGTCGGCACCCCACTCGCGGAGGACGATGCCGGGTCCCGTCAACGTCAGCGGGTAGGGCAGCGGGCTGGCGGTCACTCTCAAAATCCTGCCCATATGGACCCGGTTCCTGCTAGTAGCGCTCGAAATGAAACATGCTCCTGGTCGGATTACCGATACGGCGCTTGACCTGCGGAGAAGTCGAATTAGGACTCTTTTGTGAGATCTTGCATGCGTCGTGCAGGATTACTCCATGTCGTCCTCACACTGGGCCGCCTACAACGCACGGCAGGCGGCACGACCGGTCCGCGAGCTGTGCCGTCGCGTGATCGACCTGGCCGGCCCGGGACGCGCCCGGACCGCCGTCGACCTCGGATGCGGCGCCGGACGGGAGACCCGGGCGCTGCTCGACGCCGGCTGGCGGGTGATCGCCCTCGACGGCGAACCCGGCACCCCACAGCGCGTCACCCGGACCATCGGCGGGCGGCACCCGGCGCTGGAAATCCGCGTCCAGGACTTCACGGAGATCCGCGAGCTGCCCGACGCCGATCTGATCTATGCGGGGTACGCGCTGCCACACCAGCCACCCGCCTCCTTCGACCGGGTGTGGGCGGCGGCACGGGCGGCACTCCGGCCCGGCGGGTGGCTCGCCGCGGACCTCTTCGGCGACCGGGACTCGTGGGCGGGCAACCCGCAGCTGACCTTCCTCGAAGAGGGTGAGCTGCGGGAACGCCTTCACGGGCTGGAGATCGTGCACTGGCGGGAGGAGGACGCGCCGGGGCCCGCGTTCAGTGGGCCCAAGCACTGGCACGTCTTCGAGGTCATCGGCACTTCACCGGCCGGCGGGGTGGACCGTGATCTCGACGCCGGCCGCCCGTAGCCGGTCGACCAGGGCATCGCCGAGAGCCGTGGCGGGAGTCAGCACCCCACCCTCGGACTCGGGAAGCCTGTCCCGGTCGAGGACGAGCGCGAGAGCGGACTCGCCGAGCATGACGGCGGTCGCCGCGTACCCCGGATCGCCTTTCGCCCGGAACCGGGCACGATAGCGCTCACCCTCCACCGTCGTGGTGAAGATGTCCACCGTGAAATGCCCGTTACGCCGGGTCTTCTCATCCGGGCCGGTCCCGGGTCTCGGCAGGATCCGGTCCAGCAGAAAACGCGTCGGCGGCACGGCCAGACCGAGGAAGAGACCGGTCAGGCCCATCTTGAGTCCGAAAGCGAACACCGGCGACAGCGGGGAGGCACCGACACTCACCGCCTCCCGGTAGCGGAACCGGCGACCGTAGGCGTGACCGCGCAGAGCGTTGCTGCGCCGCACCACCCGGGTGTTGTAGGAGGCCATCACGAACGGCGCCAACTGCCCGCGCAGACTCGGATCCACATCGGAGGCGGGCACCGAGACCATGTCCGGCTGGCGGCCCAGGTCCGGCTCGGCGTCGCGATCAGGAGTCAAGGAGTACGGGCTGGCGGCGGCCCGTCGCAGCGCGGGATCACTGCGTACCGCGTCCACCTGACCGCGCATCGAGTCGATCGTCCCGCCGCTGATACCCCCGGACAGACTCGTGACCACGAGCGTGGTGTCGGTGAGTTCGCTCCGGACATGCTTGTGGAGCACGTGAACGCCGATGTCGGACGGGATCGAGTCGAAACCGCACGAGTGCACGATCCGGGCACCGGTCCGCCGCGCCGTCTCATGATTCGCGGCGATGCTGTCCCGGACGAACAGCACCTCACCGCTCAGATCCAGATAGTCGGTGCCGGCCTCGGCACACGCGTTGACCAGCGGAAGACCGTGCCGCGCATAGGGGCCGACGGTCGTGACCACCACCCGTGTGCGGGCGGCCATGGTGGTCAACGCGTCCCGATCACCGGCGTCCGCAACGATCACGGGCCAGTCGACGCCCAGCCGTGCGCGTACCGACTCCAGTTTCTCCGGTGAACGGCCAGCCAGTGCAATTTGTGTTTCTGGTGGAGCATTCTCGGCCAGGTGTTGCGCCACCAGCGCACCGACGAAACCGGAAGCACCGTAGACGATCACATCGAAGTCGCGGCTCATGGCTGCCGATTGTGCACCCTGGGTGGAGGGTCGGCTACTGGCAGGTAGTTGGTGGTTATCCCGCAAAGGCCGACCAAAGCGTCTAATTTACGAGAAGGCGCCACCTGCCAGCCTCCGGGTTGGTGCACCATCACCGTGCTTCACACGCCGGTGAGCAGCACCGCGCCGGCCTTGCATGCCGGTGGCAGCATCGCGGCCGGCGTTTGTGCGCCGGTGGCGGCACGACACCGGCTCTGCATGCACGGTGGCAGCACGACACCGGCTCCGCATGCCGGTGACAACACCATCCGGCGGCCCGCACGCGGGCACCGTGGCCGGAACGCCGAATCCTTGCCGCCGGCCACGGACACGAACCCAGGCAGGGAGCGGGGGACCCACACGTTCCTCGGCGCTGACACGCGCCTCGGGGTGAAGCCGCACACGACGCGACCGGGCACCTCTGCCCGAACCCGACAGCTGACCTCGCAGGCGTGGAGGAAGCTCAGATGCATCACATACGTAAGCAGGCCGTTGTCGGACTCACCGGCACGATGGTCGCGTTCTCGCTGCTGGGCACCGAGTCGGCGGCTTTCGGGGCCGAGGTCAACTGGGATGCGGTAGCCCGCTGCGAATCAGGCGGCAACTGGCGGATCAACACCGGCAACGGCTACTACGGGGGCCTGCAGTTCACGCGTGGCACGTGGCGCGCCTACGGCGGGTCGAAGTTCGCCGGGACCGCGAACCGGGCCAGCAAGAGCGAACAGATCCACGTGGCGGAGCGGGTGCTCCGCGGCCAAGGCATCGGCGCGTGGCCGACATGCGGCAAACACGGCCGCCGGGGTGTCTCGTCCGCCGCGGCCCGCAAGGCGGCAGCCGAACGCAGAGCAGCCGCAACGGCCCGCGCGGAAGCCCGAGCGCAGGCCAGAGCGGAAGCCCGCAGGCAAGCCGCCCAGCGCAGAACAGCCGCCCGCCAGGCCTTGGCACAACGCCAGGCGGAGGCCCGCCGACGCGCAGCGCTGCGAGCAACCGAGATCCGCGAGAGGGCGATCCGCGAGAGGGCCCTGCGAGAGGCCGAAGCCCGCGAGTTCGCCGCCCGAGACGCCGCAGCCCGAGACGCCGCAGCCCGCGAGGCAGCCGCCCGCGAGGCAGCCGCCCAGGCGGACGCAACCCGTAAGACGGCCGCTCAGGAAGCGACAGTCCAGACCGCTGATGTACGTGCGGGTCAGAACACGGATGTACGTGCGGGTCAGAACACGGATGTGCGGACAGGGAAGAGCACGGCCGGCTCTGACGACACGAGCCGGAAGACGGCATCTCAGACAGCCGAAGTGCGCACAGGCAGAGACCCCGGCAGCGCCGGCAGCGCCGCCCAGAAGGCGACGGCCCCATCCGCCGGTGTGCGTGCGGGCAAGAACACCGGCGGCGTCGGCAGCGCCGCTCAGAAGGCGCCGGCCAAGACCGTTGAGGTGCGCGGGGGCGGGGGCTCATCGCGCGGCAGCTCGGACGAGCGACGTTTGGCGCGACCCGGGACGCAGGTCCGCGACGGGAGCGAGGTAACTCCGTCAGACGGCGCGTCGCGCGAAGTGGCCTCTGAACAGAATCGGATCATGCATGAGGCCGCGGCATGGGAGAGAGTCACCCGGCTGCGGATTCTTCGGCTGACGGGTCAAAAACGCCCCACCGGGGCCGCCACCGCTCAAGCTCAGACCGGTAGCGCGGCGGGCGACGGAAAGCGCCTCGATCCGACTGGACAACGACAGCGGCCAGCAGGACCGGGCACGGCAGAGCGAACGACAGCCGGACTTGGGGCAGCGGAGCAGGGGACGGCTGAGCGGGAGACGGCTGAGCGGGAGACGGCTGAGCGGGAGACGGCTGAGCGGGAGACGAAGGGGCGGGGGAGGATTCGTAGTGCGGTGCGAGTGGTCCTGGAAACGCGCCAAGGCCGTGAAATGCGGCTGGCCGCGACGCGGGCGGACGCGATCCGGCGGCAGATCGAACGGGCTGCGGCCGAGCGGAAGGCCTCGCTCAAAGCGGTAACCGCCTTCTCCGGTGCGGCAAGCGTGAGCGCGATCAGCCTGGTGCGTGGTGGCGGCACGCTGCTGCCGCGGAACCTGGCTGGTCCGACGCCTCCCGCGGGCGCCCCTCCTGCGGGGGCCCCTCCCGTGTTGGCGATTCCTGACGTCGCCGCCTCGGGATGGACCACACCGAGTCCGACCGCCTCCGGGGCGATGGCTCCGGGACCGTTCGTGCCCGGGCCGATCACGCCGGGCGTGGACCTCCCGAGCCCGGTGCCGGTGCGCGCCGAATCAGCGACATCGGGATCGACCGGCACCACACAGGGCAGCACGAGTTCGACCGGAACAGGGCTGACCGCGACGATGATGGCGGCTGTGGTGCGGGACCTGCGGGCTGACGACGCCGGCCGGACCCGAGCCGTCCGGATGAACCAGGTCGCGATGGCCAGTGCGGCCAAGCCGTTCCTACGGCCCATCCCCGGACGACCAGTCGCGGGACGGCCGATTGCCGGACGACCCGCCGGAGGACGGCCGGTTGCCGGACGACCCGCCGGAGAACGGCTCAGCACTGGCGGAACTGGCCGAACCGGCGGAACGGTGCGGAAGGGTGGCGTAGGAATAAGCGTCCACGTCGTGCGCCACGGTGACACACTGACCTCCATCGCGGCTCAGCACGACATCACGGGCGGCTGGCGTCATCTTTATCGCCTGAATGATGAGCTTCTGCGTAGCCCTCACCTGCTTTACCCCGGCCAGCGCATCACGCTGTGACCGTGGCGATCCGGCCGTCCCCGAACTCGCGGGACGGCCGGACCCATGCTCGCCGCGGCCCCGAAGGCCACAGCGAGCACAGCGACGCGCCTCATAGCGGGCACGACAGCACCCCTTACAACGGGCACGGCAGCACGCGTCACAACCGAAACGACAGCACGCGTCACAGCGAGCACGGCAGCGGCGTGTTTCACGGCCACGCGGTCACGGGGTGGGGTCGACGAACTCGGGCTGGTCGAGGACTCGCAACCAGGTGCCGTCAGGCTGCCGGCGGACGACCTGGGCCCGCGCGCCGGAACCGTCCTTCGGTGGCGTCGAGGTGAGCGCCAGGTCTCCGCTGATCAGAGTGGGCAGCGGCTGCTCGGGCTCGAACTGTGGCATCCGGGGAAGCAGTTCCTCCCACAGCTTGTGGATCGCGGCGCGACCGCGGGTCTGCGAGCCGGGCGGGAAAGCCATCACGGCGTCCTCCTCGTAGAGCAGCGACAGGCCCTCGGCATCCTTGGCATTGGCGCGCTCGACGAAGAGACGCGTCAGGTCTTCGGGCTGGTGAGCCTTGGCGTGTTCGGTCATGCCTCCACTCTTCCCCTCCCCCGATAACAAGTCCAACGCATACTTCTCATGACAACTACAATCCTGACTCATGGATCTGCGTCAGCTCGAGTACTTCGTCGCGGTCGCCGAGACCGCCAGTTTCACGCGGGCGGCGGAACGCGTACACATCACGCAATCCGGGGTCAGCGCGCAGATCAAGGCCTTGGAGCATGAGCTCGGTGCCCGGCTCTTCGACCGCAGCGGCCGGTCCGCCCAGCTCACCGAGGCGGGGTCGGCGGCTCTCCGGTACGCCCGTGCCGCGCTCGACGCCGCCGCCGATCTCCGTGACTCCATCGACGACGTGTTCGGACTGGTCCGGGGGCGGCTCGCGGTGGGCATGGTGGTGGGCTGCGAGGTGACCCCGCTCTTCGACGCGCTCGCCGCATTTCATCACGCGCACCCGGACATCGAATTGGAGTTGCAGGAGGCGAACTCCGATCTGCTCGTCGCCCGCGTACGCACGGGCAGCCTCGACATCGCACTCGTCGGCACCGCCGGCGAACCGCCGGAACACCTCGAGAGCCACGTGATCGTGAAGGAACCGTTGGTGGCGTTGACTCCGCCGGACAGCGAACTCGCCACGGTGGGGCGGCTCTCGGTGACCGGGCTTTCCGCGTACCCGATGATCTCGCTCCCGAAAGGCACCGGAATCCGCGACGTGCTCGATCAGGCCTGTGCCGCGCAGCGTGTCACGCCCGACATCGCGCTGGTCGCGACCTCACCGAACACGGTTGCCGGACTGGCGCGGCGCGGACTGGGCGTGGCGGTGCTGAGCGAGTCGATGGCGGCCGCATACCCGGATCTGACAGCCGTTCCGATCGACGGCATGGACATCCCGGCGCTGCTCGCATTGGTGTGGCAGGAACGGAGCAGCCCCGCACTGGCCGTCTTTCTCGAGCATTGCCGGACGGCATTCGCCTGACGGACACCGGGCGCGTCACCCGTCGGCATCCGGTGGGGGTGCGGCGCCGGTCATGATGGCCACCGCGTCGGACATCGAGTGGGAGCGCGGGGTGACGACCGCGATGCGGCGGCCCAGTCGCTGGATGTGGATGCGGTCGGCGACCTCGAAGACGTGCGGCATGTTGTGGCTGATCAGGATCACCGGCAGGCCCCGGTCACGGACGTCGCGGATCAGCTGCAGGACCCGGTTGCCCTCCTTCACGCCCAGGGCCGCGGTCGGCTCGTCGAGGATCACCACCTTGCTGCCGAACGCCGCGGAGCGGGCCACCGCCACCGCCTGGCGCTGGCCCCCGGAGAGCGACTCCACGGCCTGGCCGATGTTCTGCAGGGTCGCCACGCCGAGCTCGCTCATGTGCCGGGCGGCCTCCGACCGCATGTGCCCGCGGTCCAGCATCCGGAAGACCGATCCGAGCAGCCCGGGCCGGCGCTCCTCCCGGCCGAGGAACAGGTTGTCGGCGATGTCCAGACCCGGGGCGACCGCCAGCGTCTGGTGGACCGTCTCGATGCCGGCCGCCCGAGCCTCCAGCGGATTGCGGAACCGCACCGGTTCGCCGTCCAGCAGGATCTCGCCGCTGTCCGGGACGATCGCACCGGACAGCGCCTTGATCAGGCTGGACTTGCCGGCACCGTTGTCGCCGATCACCGCCAGGATCTCGCCGGGCAACAGCTCCAGATCGCTGCCGTCGATGGCGACGACCCGGCCGTACCGCTTGGTCAGGCCGGTGGCCTGCAGCACCGGGGTGGTCACGTCCGCACCCTCCTGATCCACTGATCCAGCGAGACGGCGGTCAGCACCAGCAGGCCGATCGCGAACCCCTGCCAGACCACCTCGACCCCGGCGAGCTGCAGGCCGTTGCGGAACACCCCGACGATCAGCGCGCCGATCAGGGTGCCGATGACACCGCCCCGGCCACCGAACAGGCTGGTGCCGCCGAGCACGACGGCGGTGATCGAGTCCAGGTTGTACTCGGTGCCGACGTTCGGGCTGGCCGAGGCGAGACGTCCGATGAGGATCCAGCCGGCCACCGCGTACAGCAGGCCCGCGGTGGTGTAGACCGAGAACAGCACCCGGCCGGTACGGATGCCGGCCAGGCGGGCCGCCTCCCCGTCGTCGCCGGTCGCGTACACGTGTTTGCCCCAGGCGGTCCAGGTCAGGGCGTACCAGAAGAACCCGAACAGGATCAGCATGATGATCGAGCCGTAGCTCAGCTGGAAACCACCGATCCCGATCGCCTCGCCGGTCCAGGTCATCAGGCCCGGCATGTCCGTGCCACGGACCGTCTCACTGTTGCTGACCACGGCGTTCAGCGAGAAGAAGATGGTCAGCGTGCCGAGAGTGACGATGAACGGCGGCAGCTTGATCCGGGTGACCAGCAGACCGTTGAACGCGCCCATCGCGGTTCCGCAGACCAGGCCGAGCAACAGCGCGATCGGTCCGGGCATCCCCGACCGTACGCAGAACGCCGCCATCAGCACCGACGAGAACACCGCGATCGCCCCGGCCGCCAGGTCGATCCCCGCGGTCAGGATGATCAGGGTCTGTCCCAGTGCCAGCGTGGCGATCACGGTGACCTGCAGCAGCACCAGGGACAGGTTGGCGGCGGAGAAGAACCGGGCGTTGACGATCGAGAACGCGACGATCGCCACCAGCAGGACGGCCAGCGGGCCCAGCACCGGGTTGGCGTGCAGCAGATGCTGAACACGCGCCGGCAGCGAGTCGTGCTGACGGCTCTCGAAGTCGGCGGCGGTCGTGGTGGCCATGTCAGCCCCAGCAGTTCTGCTTGCCCCACGTGGAGTCCTTCGCCTCCACGCCGGCCTGCGGCTGATCGGTGATCAGTTGTACGCCGGTGTCCACGAAACTCTTGCCGGCGGTGTTCTGCGGGCGGGTGCCGTCCTGCGCGTACCGGTTGATCGCCTCGATGCCCAGCTCGGCCATCTTGACCGGGAACTGCATCGAGGTGGCGCCGATGACACCGCTCGCCACGTTGTCGACACCCGGGCAGCCGCCGTCGACCGACACGATCGTGACGTCCTGCGCCTTGCCGGCCGCTTTCAGGGCCTCGTACGCCCCCGCCGCGGCAGGCTCGTTGATGGTGTAGACCAGGTTGATCGACGGGTCCTTCTGCAAGAGGTTCTCCATCGCGGTGCGCCCACCCTCCTCGTTGCCGTCGGTGACGTCGTGCCCGGCGATCCGCGGGTCGTTCTCGTCGCCGATCCGGCCCGGGTCGCCGTTCGGAATGCCGAAACCGTCCAGGAAACCCTGGTCCCGCTGGACGTCGACGGACACCTGATTGGGGTTGAGGTCGAGCATCGCGATCCGCGCCTCGGTCCCGCCGGCCGCGAACTTCGCCTTCGCCCACTGCCCGATCAGACGGCCGGCCTCGTAGTTGTCGGTGGCGAACGTGGCGTCCACCGCGTCCGGCGGGTCGACCGGGGTGTCCAGCGCGATGACCAGCATGTCGGCCTTCCGCGCCCGGTCGATGGACGGCACGATCGCCTTCGAGTCGTTCGGGGTGATCAGGAAGCCCTCGGCGCCGAACGAGATCAGGTTTTCGATCGCCTGGACCTGGGCCTCGTTGTCGCCGTCCTGACGGCCGGCGAAGGACTGCAGCTCCAGCCTGTGCTGCCCGGCGGCGCGTTCGGCGCCCTTCTTCATGGTGACGAAGAACGGGTTGGTGTCGGTCTTGGTCACCAGGCCGACCACCGGTTCGCCGGTGCCCCGGTTGCAGGCGGCGCCGGCGAGCGCCAGCGCGACACAGCCGGTAACCGCGAGAAGCCTGCGCATGTCACCTCCCGACGACGACGCTGTCTGGAGTAGACGCCCGCACCACCGGAGTGTCAACAACAAGTTTCGATGTGATTGCCGTGGGTGATCATCGCCTGATGATCGACTCCGGAAACGACACTGCCCCCGCCGGCACGAGGCAGGCGGGGGCAGTGCTGCGAACGGTCAGGCTCAGAGGCCCAGGTCCACCGACGGGTAGAGCGGGAACGGGGCGAGCAGCTCGGAAGCCTGCTTGTGCACCCGCTCGGACAGCGCCGGGTCGAGGGTGAACTTGGCCTTGGAACCCTCAGCCGGGGTGGTGTTGCTGAGAACCGTGTAGATCAGCTCGGCGATCTGGTCCATCTCGGCGGTGCCGAGGCCCCGGCTGGTCAGAGCCGGGGTGCCGACGCGGATGCCCGAGGTGTACCAGGCGCCGTTCGGGTCGTTGGGGATCGCGTTGCGGTTCGTGACGATGCCGGAGTCGAGCAGGGCCTGCTCGGCCTGCCGGCCGGTGATGCCGTACGGGTGGACGTCGAGCAGCACCAGGTGGTTGTCGGTGCCACCGGACACCACCTGCACGCCCCGCTTGAGCAGCCCCTCGGCGAGCGCCTGGCTGTTGGTGACGATCTGCTGGGCGTAGGTGGCGAACTCGGGCCGGCGTGCCTCCGCGAACGCGATCGCCTTGGCGGCCATCACGTGCGGCAGCGGGCCACCGAGAACCATCGGGCAACCCCGGTCGACCTGCGACGACAGCTCCGGCTGGCAGAACACGGCGCCACCGCGCGGGCCGCGAAGGCTCTTGTGGGTGGTGGTGGTGACGATGTGCGCGTGCGGGATGGGGTTGTAGTCCCCGGTGAACACGCCACCCGCGACCAGACCGGCGAAGTGCGCCATGTCGACCATGAAGGTCGCGCCCACCGCGTCGGCGATCTCCCGCATCTTCGCGAAATTCACCTTCCGCGGGTACGCCGAATAGCCGCCGACGATGACGGCGGGCTTGAACTCCTTGGCCGTCTCCAGCAGCTGCGCGTAGTCGATCTGACCGGTGGCCGGGTCGACACCGTAGCTGCGCTGGTCGAACATCTTGCCGGAGATGTTCGGACGGAACCCGTGGGTGAGGTGGCCGCCCGCGTCGAGGGACATGCCCAGCAGACGCTGGTTGCCGAACGCCTGCCGCAGCTCGGACCACTCGGCGTCGGTCAGGTCGTTGATCTGCCGCTTCTCGAACTTCTTGAGGTAGGGCACCTCGACCCGGTCGGCGAGGATCGCCCAGTAGGCGACCAGGTTGGCGTCGATGCCGGAGTGCGGCTGCACATAGGCGTAGGGCGCGTCGAACAGCGCCTTGGCGTGCTCGACGGCCACCGACTCGACGGTGTCGACGTTCTGGCAGCCGGCGTAGAACCGGCGCCCGATGGTGCCCTCCGCGTACTTGTCGGAGAGCCAGTTGCCCATGGCCAGCAGCACGGCCGGCGAGGCGTAGTTCTCAGAGGCGATGAGCTTCAGCGACTCGCGCTGGTCGCCCAGCTCCTTGACGATCGCGTCAGCGATGCGCGGCTCGACGGACCGCACCACTTCGAGCGCGGACCGGAACGCAGTAGATTCAGCATTGAGCTCAGACACGGGACCTCCCAATCGGGTTAGCGAAGAGGCCCAGGCGCACGGCATGTTCGTCATCTCGACGAGGCCGCTCCCCGATGGTCAACCCATCCGAACGCGCCAGTCACGGCCTGAGAAAGAGCATACAACGAAGAAAGGCCCACCCCGAAGGGTGGGCCTTTCTCAACGTTAAGTCCGGCGGCGTCCTACTCTCCCACACCCTCCCGAGTGCAGTACCATCGGCGCTGGAGGGCTTAGCTACCGGGTTCGGAAT
>NZ_BSSY01000035.1:0-32175 GCF_030269225.1 Actinoplanes sp. NBRC 101535
AGGCGGACTTCAACGACCGTCGAGCGCAGGTAAGACCAGGACTTGTCCCGGCACCACGCAGTGAAGCGGTAACCCGCCAGAACGCCGCGCGTGCCACGCGCAGCGTGGCTGGAATCGCCGTCCTTTAAGGCGGCGAGGATGTCAACGCGTCGCCGTAGCGCCCTTACGACACCTGGTACGTGATGGCCACGGTCGCCGCCCCGGCGGCGAGGAGGACGAGAAGCATCAGGGAGGCCGCGCCGACACCGGCCGCCAGCCGGCTCGCGGCACCGCGGACGGTCTTCCGGTCGGTGAGGGTGTCCGGGTGCTGAACGGTGACCGCGTCGGCGTCGTCGAAGAAAACCACGACGGCACGGTACGACGCCGCCCATCGGGTACGAAAGCCCAGGTCAGGTGACGTGCGCTACCCTGCTGCCGACAGTCACCGGGCCCGGACCGTTCGTGGTGCCGGAACCGTCGGCGGGGGTCGGCGCGTACGCTGCGTCAGCGCGACAGTGCGGAGGCGAAACCCAGCCAGGTGTGGCGGTTGCCGGCCCAGCACCATCCGACTTTGGGGGCGCCGCGGCGGGCCCGGCCGTCGCGCCCGGTTCCGCCGCTGATCCAGAGCGCGGGGGTACGAGCGTCGCCCGCCCGGCGGGATCCGATCGTCATGAAGCAGCGGCCGGGTTCGAGCGTCGCCGGTTCCTGGAGCAGCCAGCTGATGCCCTCGCCGACGGTGAGTGGTGTCCGCCCGCGTCCGAGGATCGCCGGGAGCGCCTCGTCGGGGCTCCAGTTGCGCATGTCGTCGCCGCGTTCGGGTTCGCGGAGCAGGTAGAGCGGGCTGTCGGGCAGGGTGACCCCGTCGATGGGTGCGAACTCGTCGAGGTCGGTCATGTCCTCGACGACGAAGCCGGGCTTGTCGCCGCGGCGCAGCAGTGGGGCCAGTCGACGTGCGCCGGCCAGCATGGGGTGTACGGCCAGGATGCTCCCCGGTTCGTCGGGCAGCGCCGCGACGCAGGCGGCGAGTTCCGCCTCGGTGCGGCCGGTGGCGTCGGCGAGTCCGGCCTCGAGGAGGCGGTCCAGACGGTGGTTCAGGCTCATGGGACCTCCGGGCAACTAACTCCGTACTAGTTACGGAGATTCTGAAAGCGTACCCCGGGCGGTAGCGGGGTAGAGGGTGCCGGTGACACGGATCGCGGCGCGCTGGCAACGGCTGCGGCGGCGTCACCCCAGCGTCGACCATCTGGCGCGGGCCGCCGTCCGGTACGACGAGGCAGACGGGGGCCGGCTGGCCGCCGCGGTGACGTACTACGCGTTCTTCGGGACCTTCGCGGCGTGGCTGGCCGGCTTCGCGGTGTTCGGTTTCGTCCTGGACGACCCGGCCGTGCTGCACGCCGTCCAGCGGTACGTGGGACAGAACCTGACCGGCCTGGACGTGCAGGCGCTGCGCGAGGCGCGGACCACGGCCGGGGTGATCGCCTTCGTCGGCCTGCCGGTCACCGGCTGGTTCTGGATCGACGCGTACCGGTCCTCGATCCGCCGGATCTGGCGGCTCCCCGAGTACCCCGGCCGGCTGCCGACCCGGGTGCTCATCGACCTGCTCGTGCTCGCCGGCCTGGCGGTGCTGCTGGTCGCTTCCCTGGCGGTGGCGTACGCGACGACGGTCGTCGCAGGCCGGATCGCCGCGCAGACCGACGCCGGCGACGGATGGTCGCGGCTGCTGCTGGGCGTGGTCGGGTTCCTGGTGGGCGCCGGCGTGAACACCGTCCTGGCCTGCGGGGCGCTGACCGGGCTTCCGCGCGTACGCATGTCATGGCGCCGCCTGCTCGGCCCGGCGATCCTGGCCGGGGTGGCCATCGAACTGCTCAAGACGCTCGGCGGCAAGTATGTGCGGGCCGCCGAGGACAACCCGGTGTACCAGCTGGTCGCGGGCTCGGTCGGGCTGCTGGTGCTGCTCAGCGCCGTCAACCAGCTGTTGTTGTTCGCCGCGGCGCTCACCGCGACGAGCGCGACCGGCGACCCGTCGGACTTGGCGAGAGCCCCGTCCGGCCTGGGCGGCGGCTCGTCCGGCCCGGCCGGGGACGACCGTGGCGGCTCGTCCGGCCCGGCTGGGGACGACCGTGGCGGCTCGTCCGGCCCGGCCGGGGACGACCGCGGCGATTGACGGCCGGCGGCGTCACCCGGCGAGGGCGTCCGCGACCACCACCTGATTGCGACCGTGCTCCTTCGCGCTGTACAGCGACCGGTCCGCACGCACCATGACCTGGTCACCGATGCCCTCGGCGACCGGCTGGGTGCAGACCCCCACCGAGACGGTCACCGGGATCAGTACTCCGTCGCCCACGTCCATCGGGGTGGCGGCGACCGATTCGCGGAGTCGTTCGGCGACGGCCCGGGCGAGGGTGGTGTCCACCTCCTGCAGGAGGACGGCGAACTCCTCACCGCCGTAACGGGCGACGACGTCCTGGGTGCGGACCGACGCGCTCAGCCGGTGCGCCAGTTCCCGGAGCACCGCGTCACCGGCGGCGTGCCCGTACCCATCGTTGATCTTCTTGAAGTGATCGACGTCGACCAGGAGAACGCCGATGACTCCGGTGCGGCGGCCGGTCGCGGTGCCCAGTGCCTCCTCGAAGAAGCGGCGGCTGTGCAACCCGGTCAGGCCGTCGGTGACCGCCAGGCGGCGCTGTTCGCCGAGCATCAGCCACATCCGCGTCATCACCAGGGCCGACAACACCATTGACAAAAACGCATATATGGGTACGAACTGAGTGGCCCCGGTGAGGTAGGAGACGAACTGGGCGACCGGTGCGAGGAACAACGCGGTCGCGAGCAGAAGAAGGCGGGCGCGCGTCTGGCCGTCGCTGCGCGCCGCGGCGGGCTGGTCGAGCGTCGCCATCGACGGGTGGAGCGCGGCCGCCCCGATCAGTCCGAAGGCCGGATAGTTGAACGTGCTGAACAGCACGATCAGTTCCGGCTGGGCACCCAGATAGACGGTGTTCACGGCGAAACCGACGTCGGTGATCAGGAAACTCGTGACACCCGCGACGATCAGCCACAACGCCGGCGGGGGACGTTCGGCGCTCAGCAGGATGCGCAGGGCGGCCGCGATGATCAGCAGATCGCCGCACGGGTACAGCGTGGCGATCAGCACCTGCCCGGTGGACAGGCCCGGCGCCGACGACGACGGCATGATCAGGGTCAGCCAGGCGAGCGTGCCGACCACCGCGATCACGATGGTCACGTCGACGGCGGCGACCGTGTCCCGGCCGCCGCGCCGCACCCGCCACAGCACCAGGGCCGCCGCGAACAGGGGATAGGCGGGCAGGAAGAACACGTCCTGCGGTCCGGGACCCGGCGGGGCGATGCCGAGTACGGCGTACACGTAGAAGGTCGAGGCCCCGCCCAGGTTGCCGAACAACCCGCCCGCGACGAGCAGCCACGGCAGTCGCGCGGACGGGCGGTGCCGGCGGACGCCGATGGCGACCGCACCCAGCGCCGTGCAGTAGGCGGCCACCCCGAGTACGACCGTCAGGGTGGTGGCGACACCCGTCAGGTGCGAGATCGCGAAGAGCAGCCCGGCGCCGGTGCAGAGAGCCGACAGCCGTCCGACGGTCATCACGTCCTGAGGCTAACCCCGGTCACCACGCTCCACGGCGGGTGTGGTGACTTGGGGCGCCCAGCACGCCCGTATTCACCACACCCCACTACGAGCGTGGCCAGCGCGGCTGAAGTCACCATGCGGACGGGCTTCGCACCCCTGGCCGCGGACGTTTCCAGCGGTCCGGCCCGGCACGTTAGGGTCACCGGCATGGTTCTTCCCTATGCCGCTGTGCTCTTCGACTGTGACGGGGTGCTCGTCGACTCGGAACGCATCACCAACTCCGTGCTCCGGACGATGCTGCACGAACTCGGCTGGTTCGTCTCCGAGTCCGACAGTCTCCGCCTGTTCGTCGGGCGGGCGCTGCGCGACGAGACCGCGGTGATCTTCGCGCACACCGGGTTCGAGGTGACCGAGGAGTGGCTGGAGGAGTTCCGCAAGCGTCGCAACGACGCCCTCGCCCTCGACCTGCTGCCCATCCCGGGCGCGGTCGCCGCCGTCCGCGAGATCGACCGCTCCTACCGTGGCATGCTGGCCTGCGCGAGCGGCGCCGACCGGCACAAGGTCGAGCTGCAGCTGACCAAGGTCGGCCTGATCGACGTGTTCGAGGGCCGGATCTTCAGTGGCATGGAGACCCCGCGCAGCAAGCCCGCCCCGGACGTCTACCTGGCGGCCGCGGCGGCCCTCGGCGTCGACCCGGCCCGGTGCGCGGTCGTCGAGGACACCCCGACGGGGGTACGCGCGGGCGTCGCCGCCGGCGCCACGGTGTTCGGCTACTGCCCGCCGGACAGCCCGTCGCACAACACCCCGCAGGTCCTGCTGGACGCCGGCGCCGCGCACATCTTCACCACGATGGACGAGCTGCCAAGCGCCGTCAGTGGCTGTCTCTGAACCTGTTTTTGCAGGTGACGCCAGTATCAGCCCGCAGGGATACGGCGCAGGCGTTCGTTTGACCGTCACAGTGACGCCTATCCGAACGCCGGCACCGCGGAAGCGCCTTTCTTGGGCCAGCGCCCGGATCTACCGGTGAACGAGTACTACCAGTCTTCCGACCACTTCGTCTCCGGGAGGCCGAGTAGTTGCCGGCCTTCATTGATCATTTTCTGGAGAATGTCATGCAACTGATCTGGCTGCTCAAGAAGTCCGCGAAGTGTCGCAGCCCTTGACGCCAAGGCATGCTGCCACTCGTGGGTGATCTCGGCCGACACCACATCTTTGAGGTAGCGCTCGGCCGTCACCGTATCTCCGATGCAGGCCGCAGCGACGCCGCCGTGGAAGGCGTGCCATAAGGGATCCTCGCCTGGCCGCGCCGCGGTGGAAGCGAGGCGCTTGACCACTGCTCTGGGGTGTTTGAACTCTTCTCGCAGTTTGGCCACTTGACCTGCGGCAACGGCAGCCGTCTGAGATATGTCGGCCGCGAACTGGCCGGCGTTAAGGAACCGGACGTGTTGGGTCCATCCGGGCTCCCCGAGGGGTGGGCGATAGGTGGACGAGCCGTCCTGCTCTCGCCAGTACATCCTGTAGCCCTCGTCGAACGCCCAATGACCGCGTTCCGCCCACAGCCACATGGCACCAACGTTGAGGTAGCTGCCTGGCCCGCTGCCCGACTGGAACTCAACGAGAATCAGGTACCACCCTTCGTCCGCGATCCACAGACGGCTCCGGCCCTTCTGCTGGAGTCCGAGTGGGCGTAGGCGGTCCCGGGCGGCCGCTGCGATCAACCGATCGATCACTCTACGTTCTGACACGGCACGATTATGCCGGTGGACTTTGGCGCAACCAGTCGAACCGCGTCTCTCCGGATACCCCGACGGATCAGGCGGCAGCGATGGGTTTGGGTACTGCCGCTCGTCGCACATCCGTGCGGGTGATCCGGCGCGTCATCAGGGTGATGTTCGCCCAGGTTATGTGGGCTTCGGAGTGGTCAGGCAGGCGTTCATAGTCGCGGGCGTTGCGGCGGGCCCGCATCAGCCAGGACAGGGAACGTTCGACGATCCACCTAATAGTTACGTGGAATCAGGCGGTAGGAAGATCCTTGCCTGCCGTACGACCACGGAACTGGGGGTGAGCTGTTGAGCACCGAAACGGTGTTGCAGCACAAGTGGCCGGTGCTCGGGCGCCACGAGCGGGCGGCCGAGTGGCTGCAGGTCTGGACCGATCTCGGCCGGGCACCACGGACGATCGACGCCTACGCTCGCGGCCTCGCTGAGTACCTGGCGATGTGCGACCGCACGGGCGTAGACCCGCTCACCGCGAACCGCGCACACATAGCCGTGTACGTGCGAGAGCTGACGTCGCGTCCCAGTCACCGCGGCGCCAACGTGATCTCGATCGACTCCGGCTCGGGCCTGGCCAATGCCACGATCCAACAGCGGCTGGTGCCGGTCCGGTTGTACTACGACTACTTGATGGAGGAGGGGCTGCGGGAGTCCAATCCGTCGGCCGGGGCCGCTACACGCCGGGCCGGCGCCGGGGCGGGCACGAGCGCGGACTGGTCCCGAGAATGACGAAACTGCCGTGGATCCCGACCGAGCAGCAGTGGCTCGCGATTCTGGACGTCGCCGCGGCCGAGCCGATCCGCAATCGCGTCATGCTCGCCCTGGCCTACGACGCGGCGCTGCGGCGCGAGGAGCTGTGCTCGCTGCGCACCGACGACCTAGACCCGCGCACCGCACGCTGCGCGTGCGGGCGGAGACGACGAAGAACCGGTTGGAGCGGGTCGTGCCATATTCGGCGCCGACCGGGGCCCTGCTGTTGGGGTATCTGGCGCACCGAGCGACGATCAGCCGGGCTCGCGGCCCGCTGTATCTGTCCGAATCGCGGCGCAATCACGCCCAGCCGTTGAGCTTGTGGACGTGGTCGAAGGTGATCCGGCGCATTGCGCTCGCCGCCGAGATTCCCCGGTTCTCCACCCACACCACGCGGCACCTGTGCTTGACCGATCTGGCCCGGATGGGCTGGGAGTTGCACGCGATCGCAACCTTCGCCGGCCACCGCAACACCGAGTCGACGCTCACCTACATCCACCTGTCCGGCCGTGACCTGGCTGCCAAGCTCAACCGCGGTATGGAGCAGATCCATGGCTGGCGAGTGAAGATGCTGGCTCGCCTGGGCGAGCCCGCCGGCGAGGCGGTCTCGCGATGACCGCGCTGCTGCAGGCGTCCGCCGTCGCGACGGACGCGGCCCGGTCCTGGCCGTGGCCAGTGCGCCCGGACCGCTACGACCGGCGTCCCGAGCTTACCGACGCGGAACGAGAGGCACTTGTCTGCTTGGGGACGAACCTGCGCCGACGCCCCGGTGGCTACGACGCCCAGGCCTTTCACTGGCAGGCTGTTGGACGGTTGCTTCGCCCGCTCGACGACGTGCGCTCATCGCTGTGGTGTCCCGATGACGGCTGGTACCGCCGTGGCGTCGACGACGCCATCGCCCTGATTCTCCTGCGCTCTGTCGAACACGACCGGACGGTCTGGGCATGGTCGACCGAGGATTGGCTCGCTCTGATCGGCAGCAGTGCCAGCCAGTTCGCCGCGAACGCGCCAGGATGGGCCGGTAAGACCGCGCGCCCATACCTGGCCGCCTACGCCTACCTGCTCAGTGGCTTCACCGAGTTCGACCGGCTGGGCCGTTTCCAGCGGCTGCCGCTGGCCTGGCGCGTGTTCGGCAAAGATAGCGTCGACGACGCGCAGCAGCAGGTGGCGCACGTGCTTCGTGGCTGGGGCTATCAAATCGAGGACGACGTCGACTCCAGGATCTCTCCGGTCCTGTGCCAGGCGCTCCTGCTCAACCGCAGTCCGATGCTGCACGATCTGACCACCGAAGCGTTCCACCGGATCCGGCAGCACCCCGCATGCCCGAGCGGCATCTCGGTGCTCTGTACGGGATCCAGCGGGCGGCGGCCGCCCTCGGCCACTGCTCCTCGCCGCCGACTCCGAACCGCCGGCGGATGCCCGCCATCGAGGGCGCCTCCAGTTCGTGGACCGAATGGCTCGAACGCTGGCACACCACCTCCACGCTGTCGCCCAAGGTCCGCAGCAACCACCGCTCCGTGCTGTCGAAGGTCGGACGCTGGCTCGCCGCCGAACACCCGCAGATAACAGAGCCGGCCCAATGGACGCGGCAGACCTGCGCGGCCTGGGTCGCCGCGGTCAACAGCCTCCGTGTCGGCGACTACGTCCAGCAGCTCGCCGCCCACGAGAAACGGGTGGGGCAGCCGGTCGCACCGCACACCAAGGCGGGCTACCTCACCGCGACCCGAGTGTTCTTCCGCGACCTACAGGAATGGGAGTGGATCCCCCGGCGGTTCGACCCCGTACGGGCACTGTCCACGCCCAGAACGATCCACGCGATGCTCGGACCCGATCCCCGCGTCATCGCCGATGACATCCGGGCCAAGCTGCTGTGGGCCGGACTCAACATCGAGCCTGAAGATCTGCCTACCAGTCTCAACAACCTGCGCTACCCGCTCGAACTCCTCCGAGCCTTGTCGCTGACCTGGCTGTTCAGCGGCCTGCGCAGCAACGAGATCGTCCGCCTCCGCGTCGGCTGCGTCCGCTGGCAGCACGACGGCTTCCCGATTCCTGGAGACTCCGACGAGGTGCTGGCACGAGACGCGGTCTGTCTGCTGGACGTCCCCGCCCACAAGACCGGCACCTCGTTCACCAAACCCGTCGACCCGCTCCTGGGCAAGGCAATCGAGACATGGCAAAGCCTCCGGCCGCAGCAACCCCGCATGCTGGACCGCAAGACCAGCGAGCACGTCGACCTGCTGTTCGCTATGAGAGCCCGTCGAGTCGCCAACACCTACCTCAACGGCACGATCATCCCGGCACTCTGCCGCAAGGCCGGCGTCCCCACCGCCGATGTCCGCGGCAACATCACCAGCCACCGAGCACGTTCCACCATCGCCAGCCAGCTCTACAACGCCAAGGAACCCATGACCCTGTTCGAGCTGCAAGCCTGGCTCGGCCACCGCAGCCCCGAATCCACCCAGCACTACGCGAAGATCACCCCGAACACGCTGGCCAGGGCCTATAACGACGCCGGCTACTTCGCCCGCAACGTCCGCACCATCGAGGTCCTCGTCGACCGAGACGCCGTCACCAGCGGCACGGCAGCCGCCGGCGAGCCCTGGCAGTACTACGACATGGGGCACGGCTACTGCACCTACACGTTCTTCGAGCAATGCCAGCACCGCATGGCCTGCGCCCGCTGCGACTTCTACACGCCGAAAGCCTCCAGCAAGGGCCAGCTTCTGGAGGCCAAAAACAACCTTCAGCGGATGCTGGCCAGCATCCCACTCACCGACGACGAGCAGGCTGCGGTCGACGACGGCCAGGCCGCGTTCGACCAACTCCTGGAACGACTGACCGACGTGCCCACTCCGGCGGGGCCGACGCCGCGTCAGATCGGCATCCCCGCCACGGCAACGCTGCTGCCGATCATCGATGTCCGGCACGGACACGCCTGAGCCGGCACCGATCCGGACGCAACCTGTCACCCGCGCTGCGCCGGCGTGGCGCGGCCGATGCAAGTCCGCTGCTCTGGTCGCAATGCGCCCGGGCCTCGGGTCGGCTGGCGGTCCAGTGTTCTAGCCTTTGACTGATGACCGACATGCAGCCTGCCGACGCGCCTGACGGGACTTGGACCAGGCTGACTGCCACTACCGACCTCGACCGGCGAGTAGCCCGGTCCTGGCTCTCTGGGCTCGGTTTCAACCGCGCGGCGCCTGTCGACGTGTTCCTCAGCCTCCTGGATGCCGGCGAGGCCAACTTTCTTTTTCGGGAAGACGTACCGCCCGAGGTCGTAGATGCCGCAGTCATCCACAATGCCGGGGACGTGCGCGCCATCGCGGCGGATTCCGGTCACCTCTCCGCCACGCAGTGGGACCGGCTTGTCGCCACCACGCCGAATCCGCGGCAGCGAGAACTCTTCGCGGGCTTCGCGGCGGAGCAACTGGCCGCACGGCGACTTTCCCGCGGCGGCCGTGGTGTCGGCCGTGCTCCGCACCCCGACGCTACGCCGCCCCAGACGCCGGAGGAGATCGCGGCGATGGCCGCCGAAGCGCCTGACATCGACCCGGGCGACCGGACGGTGGCGCTCTGGTGGATCGGCGCCCTGCATGAGAACGCCGAAGCCATGCTCCAACTCGCGGCCTCGCCAAAACTGCTGATCCGACGCAGCGTCGCCAGGGCACCTCGCCTGCCCACAGACGTGGCGGCCGCGCTCGCCCGCGACCAGGACCGCGTCGTGCGGCTCTTCCTCGCCGAGTCATGCGACGACGCCCCACCCGAGATGCTCCTGGAGGTGGCCGCGTGGTGGGAAGGCAGCCTGTCCTTCCCCGGCCGACCGCACAATCACCCCAACTTCCCCCGCGACGATCTGCTGCACTACGTGACAGACCCGAACCCTCGTCTGCGGGCCCTCGCCCTCACCGACCCGGCCTCCACGAATGCGCTCGCCGAGCAGCTCAGCTGCGACCCCGATCCGATCGTGCGCAGAGCCGCCGGCCAGGACCAACGCCTCTCGCCAGAATCGCTCCGAAGACTTGCTGCCGACACCGACCAAGGCGTTCGCCGGCGAGCCTGGCTCAATCCCTCGATGCCGCTCGAAGCCCTCGTGACGCTGCTGCTCGATGCGGACAGTGCGGATTACGCTGCCCGCAACCCCGTCATCCCGATCCCGGTCATGCGCCGTATGGTCGCGCTCGGAAGGCTCCAATCCACAGCCTGACCCTCGTGAGCATCCGAGGGATGCGGCGCCAGCGGCGTTCCTCGTTGTTACCGATGCCTGCGAACGGGCCAAACCCCATGCTCCACGGCCACGAACTTGACAAACAGATTCCACAGAAGGCGTGGTAGCACCTTGAAGCCGACCTGGTTCGGTGGCTTCTTCACGACCTTGAAGGTGAGGTCGAGATCGTTGCGCGCCCAGTCGGCCAACCCTGTGTAGGCGTTGTCAGCCCACATCAGGGTGAGCTCCGGGTTGCTCTTGCGCAGCTCAGGAAGCATTTTGCGGGCGGCGTCCCGGTCGGTGACGTCCGCCGGGGTCACCTTCACCGTCACCAATAGGCCCTTCGTGTCCACGATCAGGTGCCGCTTCCTCCCATTGATCAACTTTGCGCCGTCAAACCCGCGAGTATCTCGGCTGACGGTCTCGGCGGCCTTGACGCTCTGGGAGTCCATGATGGCGGTGACCGGGCGGGGGCACCGGGCCGGCGTCGACGCGGATGCGGCGCAGCTGATCGCGGACGTGGTCGAGTACGCCGTTCTTGGCCCAGCGGGCGAAGAACCCGTAGACGGTCTTCCAGGGCGGGAAGTCCGAGGGCAGGGCTCGCCACTTGCAGCCGTTGTCGACGACGTAGCGGATCGCGTCCGCGATCTCCCGGCGCGGGTGCGCTTCGGGATGGCCGCCGGTCGGGGTGGTGGAAGCCGGGGCCGGCAGCAGCGGGGCGAGGATCTCCCACTCGGTGTCGGTGGTGTCCGACGGGTAGCGGCGCCGGCGGGGCAGGGCCGTGATCGTGGCATTCATTCGTCACGCGCCAGCACCGTGAGGGCGGTCTTGACGCCGACGAGCTGGCCGAGCACCAGCTGCGCCCACTCGTCGTCGGGGTGGTCCTGGACGTGCGGGATGATCACGGTGTCCAGCAGCTGGGCGATGCGGTTGATCTCCTCGCGCACGAGGCCCCGGTCGTAGGTGACCAGTTCCTCGCCCACGATCGTGGTCATGCGCTGCGCACGAGCAGGCCCAGGGCGGACTTGACCCCGGTGAGCTGGCCCAGCACGAGTTGCACCCACTCGTCGTCGGGCAGCTTCTGCGCGTGCGGGATGACCGTGTTGTTTAGAAACCGGGAGATGCGGGTCAGCTCGATGCGCACGCAGGCCCGCTCGTAGGCGATCCAGTCGGCCGGGTCCGTCGACAGCTGATAGCCGTCGCGGCGGGTCCAGGTCAGCGGGGTCAGGTTCTGCGCGGCCAGGATCTCGCGCAGAAATCGCAGTCCGGACTGGACTTGATACGCGCTGAGCTCGGTCGCGGCCACCAGCTGCCGGGTGGTCAGCCCGGCTGGGCGGGCCTCCATCAATGCGACCCGGACCAGGTCACCGGAGACGTTCGCGGGCACCGTCCCATGGCCGGGTTACTCGCCGGTCAGGAGGCGGGCCAGGCCCTCCTCCGGGGTGACCTGACCGGTGGCGACCGCCCCCTCGATCCAGTCCGCAGCCGCCCGGACCCGGGCCAGGTTGCGCTGCACCGTCGCCTTCTCGTCGTCGGTGTAGTTCAGCCCGCGCAAGCCCGGCACGATCCGGCCGGCTGAGGCGACGAACTGCGCGCACGCACCGACCAGGTCGAGGAACTCGCTGGTGTGCTCGATGTTCTGCAGCGCGGGGGTGCGCTGGCGGACCAGCTCTCCGCCCTGGCGGGCCTGGTCTGCTGGGCGCGGTTGACCGAGTGCCGGGCCGTGGTCCTGTTGACCGGACTACCCGGCGACACGCCGTCACGAGAGCTGAACTGATCACGCTTGACGAATACACCTTCATGCAGCCTGGCTGAAGGAGACTGCATGAGGTTCGAGCTGGATGCCGAAGAACGGGACATCACGGCGATCCGGTTGCCGCGGTGGGGACGGGTGGCTCAAGCCGAGGGCGTCGTTCCGTGGCTGGTGATCGACCCCGATGGTGTGCCCGTAGTGCCGGTCCGTCGATTCCTGCGGGATTTCGCGGCGCGCAACCGACCCGGCTCGGTACGCAGCTACGCCTACGGTCTGCTGAGGTGGTGGCGATGGTTGCAGGCCGTCGACGTCGACTGGGACAAGGCCACTTCGGCCGAGGTGCGGGACCTGGTGTTGTGGCTCGGCCAGGCGGACAAGCTGCGCAATGCGCCGCGCACAGGCTCGACCGTCACGGCTGGCACGATCAACGCGGTTACCCGCAAGCGGCATTTCGGCGACGGCTACGAGCCCCGGACCGTTCGGCACAGCAACGCGGTGATCCGCAGCTTCTACGAGTTCTGGATTGAGGCCGGCGACGGGCCTCTGATCAATCCGGTGCCTCTGGACCGCCGTGGGCGCCGGCCGCATGCCCATCACAACCCGCTGGAGCCCTTTCGTGCTGAGGGCCGGATCCGTTACAACCCGCGGGTGCCCAAGGCCCGGCCCCGCGAGATCCCCGACGAGCGGTGGAAGGACCTATTCGGCGCGTTGCGTTCCAACCGGGACCGAGCGATCGTGGCGCTGGACGTCAGCTGCGCCGCCCGCGCCAGCGAGCTGCTGGGCCTGCAAGGTGTTGATCTGAACTGGGGCGAGCAACTGGTGCGTGTCTGCCGCAAGGGCAGCGGTGCCGAGCAGTGGCTACCGGCCAGTCCAGAGGCGTTCGTCTGGCTGCGTCTCTACCTTGCCGAACTCGGCTTACTCGAACCGAACGAACAGGTCTGGTGGACGCTGCGGCGCCGTGACCGTGGCGACGGCCTACGCCGCCAGTCGATGAACTACGAGGCGCTCCGCGCGGTGTTCCGCCGGGTCAACGCCCTGCTAGGCACCAACTACACGATGCACGATCTTCGACACACGGCGGCGCTTCGCATGAGCCGCGACGACAGCCTGTCACTGCGGGACGTGCAAACCATCCTCGGTCACGTCCACCTCAGCACCACCAGCGACATCTACCTCGTCGAGGACGAGGCCCGGGTGATCCGCCGGGTGGCCGAGCACCTCGCTGAACGCGAAGACCGCGCCCGGCAGCCTCCACAGCCGGTGGCCACCGGCTACCAGGCCGCCGATCTCGCCGTTCTGTTCGGACGGCTACCGCAATGACCACGACCACCACGAGGCCGGATCTCGCCGCCGTATCGGAGTCGGCCACCGAGAGCCAGGCGAGCCCTGCGACCCCGCAGGAGCACAGAGCCGGGCCCATCGACGGCATGACCGCTGAGGCCATCATCGATGCCTTGCCGCAGCTGTCGACCTGGCCCTCACCGTCGACCAAACGCAGCCGGGCCAAGGCAACGCAGTGGCGGCGCGGCGCGTCCCGCATCCTCGATTGGCTCGCCACCTACCCTGGAGGCGGATGGCAGCAGCGGTGGCTGGCTGCCGGAACCGACACCTCCACCGAGTGGATCAGCACCGTCACGAACGGCTTCGGACGCATCGAGCCGACCCGCCGCGAGGTGACCACGGAAGGGCTATCGGCACTGCTACTCAAGCGCGTGCTGACGCCCAGCTACGGATTCCTCCAGAACTACCGGACCTCGGGCCTGCACCGCTACGCCAAGCGAGAGTTCGGCGCGGAACTGTTCGAGCAGGTCGCCCGGGCCGGGCATGCCCGCGGCATGATCCCGAGCCAGCTCAGTACGGCGGAGAACTGCCTGGTGAAGATCTCCTTCCATACCGGGCGCGATCCTGTCGACCTCACCGCTGAGGATCTACTCGCCTATCACGCCTGGGGGAAGGACTCCGCTGGCAGTGTCCCGGCGGGGCTCTACGCCGCGTGGGATCTGCTCCGAGACGTAGGAGTCCTCGCCGAGCGGCTGCCGCTGCATCGCACGCTGGCGCGCGGCCCGCTGTCGCCAGCAGCCATGGTCGACCGGCACATCATCCAGTGCCGGCCCGTGCGCGACCTGCTCGTTCGCTACCTCAACGAGCGTCGGCCCAGCCTGGACTACAGCTCGTTGGCGAGCCTGGCCAGCCAACTGGTGGGTGCTTTCTGGGCCGACATCGAGCGGCACCATCCGGGTATCGACACCATCCATCTGCCCGCCGAAGTGGCCGAGGCCTGGAAGCACCGCGTGAAGGTCATCAGCCGAGAAGGCAAGCAGCTGGTTTCCCGGGAGAACTGGCAGAGCGTCATGGCCACCGTCCGCTCCTTCTACCTCGACATCGCCGAGTGGGCACTGGAGTTGGTGCTCGCCGAGGACATCTCCACCGGTGAGCAGTTCGACGTCACCCGCAACGAAGACGACGCATTCTGGGCCTGGGCGATCATCGAAACTCTCCGGCACACCGGCGTCCGCCTCGAAGAACTCCTCGAACTCACGCACCTGGCACTCGTGTCCTACCGGCTGCCCGACACCGGAGAGATCGTCCCCTTGCTGCAGATCCTTCCATCCAAGGGAAACGAGGAACGGCTGCTACTCGTCGGCCCCGAACTCGCCAGCGTCCTCGCTACGATCATCACCCGGCTCCGCGGCGACAACGACAGCACTGTCCCCCTACTCGCCCGCTACGACCCGCACGAACTCGTCACCAGCCCCGCCCTGCCGCACCTATTCCAACGCCGCATCGGCTGGAAACGGACCGTCATAAGCACCAACATGGTCTACCAACTACTCAACGACACCCTCGCCCGCGCCGTGCTCACCGACCAAGCCGGCCAGCCGCTGCGCTACACCCCTCACGACTTCCGAAGGGTCTTCGCCACCGAAGCGGTAATCGGCGGCTTGCCAGTCCACATCGCCGCTCGGTTGCTCGGTCATGCCTCGATCACCACGACCGAGACGTACTTGGCGGTCTTCCAAGAGGACCTGATCCGCTCCTACCGCACCTTCCTCGACAAACGCCGAGGCGTCCGCCCTGCCGAGGAGTACCGTGAGCCCACCGACGAGGAGTGGCGCGAGTTCCAGCAGCACTTCCACGCTCGCAAACTGGAGCTGGGCGACTGCGCCCGCCCCTACGGGACCCCTTGCCAGCATGAACACTCGTGCCTGAGATGTCCGATGCTCCGGGTCTCGCCCAGACAACGAGGCCGACTCATCGAGATCATCCACAACCTCACCGACCGCATCGCCGAAGCCCGCATCAACGGCTGGCTCGGCGAGGTCCAGGGCCTCCAAACCAGCCTCACCAAGGCCCAGGAGAAGCTCGCCAGCCTGGACCGCAGCATCGCACGCGGCCGCTCCGCAGCCGGCCCCGTCAACCTTGGCATGCCGATCATCACGGGATAGCCGCTATCGGCAGGCAGGACCAAGCACGCAGGGTGATGTTCAATCCTGCGGCGAGCATCCGGATCTGCCGATGTGCGGATGAGGGCTCGGCCCTGGCCGGGGCAGTCACAGCAAGCCGCGGTCGCGTAGCCGGGAGAGCCTGTCCGGCGGCACGCAGTCGGCCAGGTTCCGCTCCAGGTCGACCATCTCGAGATCGACCGGGTAAATCACAAAGTCTCCGGCGACTGGCAGTGTGTCCGACCAGTCGCGGAGGTTGAGCCGAGCGGCCACCGAGCACAGCAGCCGGCGGCCAATTTCGGATCCGGCGGCGGCATTGAGGGCGTCGGCGTCGAGCAGGGCGAGTTCCTGTCGTACCAGCCGCACCGGTCCTGCGCCGTCGAGGTTGAGGTCGGTGCTGGCCTCGAAGTCGGCTGGCGACCATGCCGCGTGGGCGTCGATCGCTGCCAGGGCGGCGCGTTCGTCTTCCGTGGCCCCATGGACCTCGAAGGACAGCACGTCTGATCGGCGATAGCTCAGCGCGACGCAGGCGGCGGGGCCCTCGACTGCGAGGCGCGCTACGGCATCGGGGATCAGCGTGAGAAGTGTGTCCTCGATGGCTCGGCACGCCGCTTGGAGGTCGAATCCGGGCGGCGGCCGCTCATAGCGCACCTCGCTGCGGTGGCCCACGACCTCCACGAGGCGGGCCAGGCCGCAGTCGTCGTGCTCCGCCGTCAGCATCGAAGTAGTGCGGCCGTCGTGCTCGATCGCGACCCGGCTGATCCGTCCATCGCTGTATTCGTACGACTCGCGCCCCGAGCCGCGCCGCGCGACCGTGTCGGCCGAGCGCATCAGCCCGTCCACGAAGTGGTACTCGTGCAGGTAGAGGGGGCCTTGGCTATCGAAGTGCGCCGCCTCGACCACGTCGCCGTGGTGGCTGACGAACGTCTCGTAGTACAGGCGGCCGTTGACAAAGCCGCTGTACTCCTCGATCACGACCGCGCGATCCTCGGCGTCGAACCCGATGCGCAGAGCATCGCGATCCCGCGGCGGCCTGGCGTCCAAACGGCGGCCGGCCTTGCGCAGATCCCGTTCGAAGTGCAACGGACGAAGATCAAGACCCGGCCAGTTGTACCAGTCCCAGCGCCCGACAAGCGCGGTCGCAGCGCCCTTTCGGGAGTCATACTCGCCAGCGAGCTGGCCGAACCGGGCAGCAAGATCGGACACGCTGGGATTCTACTGGTGACCCCGCCCACGCCAGTCGCCCCAGCACATCCGCTTCTGCCGCAATGCGCGCCAGTCGCGCTCTACTGATACTCAGCGTGAGCGACGGATCGTAATCCGGAAAAGTGTCGGTCATCGCCCGCGCGGCGACCTCCGGCCGGCGCAGCAGATCGGTGGCGATTCGCGTAGCGACCTCGTCGTCACGGACCAGCTCATGCACCGCACCGACCCGATCCTGCACCGAGGTCTCGGTCGACACCTTGAACGCGACCTTGGGCCGGCGCAGCAGATCCGTGGCGACGCGGGTGGCGACCTCATCGTCGGTGACCAGGTCATGCACCGCGATGACCTTCTCCTGGACCGTCTCCGGCCGGGCGACCTGCCAGCCCACCCGCCGTTTCGCCTCGTCCTCGGTCCAGCGGCGCTCACCGGTCCGGACCAGCACCGGCGGCTCGCCGATCACCATGAACCGCTGATCGGCATCGGCGATCGTGGCCAGCACCCGGTGGATGTGGAACGGCACGTCGGCACGGCGCTGGCCTGCCGGCCAGCGCGAAGCCACATACCGCCACACCTCCAGCGTCGCGGGCGTGACCCCGATGTCCTCGGCGAACATCCGCAACGAGTCGACTACACCCAGGCCGAGAGCATCATGCGGCCGGGAACCACCCCGCGGGCCGATCGGCTCGATCTCCAACGCGTAGTCGCCGACCGTGAACTGAATCCGGTCCCGCTCACGAATCAAGTCACGCGACTGCGCCACCAGCTCGTCGTACCGCTGCTGGGATACCTGCCCGATCGTCGCCACCATCGTTCCACCACCCGGACGCCCGCAGCGCGGCGAAGAGAGTCCGCCGACAGCAACTACGGTCGATACCAGTCAGGCTGAACCGCAGGTCAGCAAGGTCGCAGTCCCCCTCCAGCGGTCACCCGTCCGCCTGACCCGATGTGAGGGACCGAGCCCGCCAAGCCCTCGTGCGGCACCGCGGGGAACAGAACACCGCCGACAGCGGCCGATCCAAACCGGCCACCCACTCAGCCCCGCACTGCGGGCACCTCACCCGCTGGTCCACCCGAACAGCGACAATCCGAGCCCGGCTCCGCCGCACCGTGCGCCGGTGCCGGGCCCGGCACGCCGGCGAGCAGAACAGCGTCGACGGCCGGGCCGCTACCGGCAACCGGTCACCACAGACTGGGCACCGCCGCGGCGACGGCTTCTCGGGCGTGCTGGTCGGCTGCGGGACCAGCGACAACCAGCCCCGAGCAGCGCGCTTCACACCGCTCATTCCCCGAGCGTAGAACCGGCCTCAACTCAATCTTGAAGTAGAGAGACAGGCACTCAGCGGCGAGTAGACGCGACGTCCACCCGCCGCCGGCGCGTCAGCGCTTGAGGCCGGTGCGGAACTCGTCCAGGGTGAGGACCGCGGCGTGCTCGTCCTCCACCGGGAAGACCGCGATCAGCGCCTCGTCCTCTTCCAGCTGCGGCAGCCATTCGGTCAGGAACTCCTTGACCGGGATGCGGATGGCGTGCTCGCCCTTGACCTCGCCCTCGTTCTCCATTCTGGCCACGGTGGCGTGGGGCCAGACCGGGAGCAGGGTCTGCCGTTCGCCGTTCTCGGTGAACAGGACCTCGTCCTCGTCGCCCCAGACCCACAGCGCGCCCCGATCCGCGATGATCTCGAAGGTGCGGCCCAGCCGGGCCGCGCCGTCGAGGCCGCGGAGGCGTTGCGCCTCGCCGCGGGAGATGTCATCCGGTGCCACGTGACCTCCGATTATCCGTTCGCCGGTGTTCCGCGGCGATGGTATCCGGCGGCGGTCAGGCGCTGGTGCAGGTGTTGCCGTTGAGGGTGAACACGGTCGGCGGCACGTTCGGGCCGCTGTAGTCGCCGACGAACCCGACCGTCGTGGATCCGCCCGCGGCCAGGGTGCCGTCGCTGGTCACCCGGACGGTGCGGCCGTCGGCGGTCCAGGTGGCGTTCCAGCCGCTGCCGAGGGTCTGCCAGGTGGTCGGCCAGCTGAACGTGAGGGTCCAGCCGTTGACCGGGGCGTCCGTGTCGTTGGTGATGTCGATCTGGCCCACGTACCCGTTGCCCCAGTCGTTGGTGTCCCGGAACGTCACCGTGCAGGGTGCGCCGGCCGGGGTTCCGGTGCTGAAGGTCACCGGAACCGACGGCGGGGACAGCCGTCCGGCGCTGTCGCGGGCCAGCACGTTGACCGTGTAGCGGCGGCCCGGTTCCAGGTTGCGCACGGTCAGGGACGTGCCGGTGGTTTCGCCCCAGAGTTCCGCGGCGCCGTTGTTCTGCCGGTAGACCTCGTATTTCATGCCGCTCGCCGTCGCCGGCCAGGTGATCGTGGCGGTGCGGTCGGTGGCGGTCACCGTCGGTTTCGCCGGTGCCTTCGGGCCGCCTGCGGGGGCTGCGGCCGGGCGCAGGGAGATCAATTTCATCGTGTACGCGTCAAGCGTCTGCTCGCCGGCGCCGGCCGACGTGCTCCGGGTGATCCCGTCGGCCCCGTTGGTGAAGGTCGCCACGTCCACCGGCCCGGTGGCGGCCGTGAACCCGTGGTAGTTCAGCGACACCTGGTGCGCGTCGTCCGGATCCTTGTTGATCAGCAGGACTGCCACCGTCCCGTCGGTGCGGCGTACCGCATGCGCGCTGACCAGGTTGTTGTCGCTGCCCGCGTCGACGAACCGGTCCCCGGGACGGGCGAACTCCCCGGTCAGGTCGAGCGCGTGGTACGGCGCGAACGGCGTGTTGAGCGGCGGCTGGCAGACCGTGCCGTCGGCGGTGCAGTTGCCGCTGGACAGCAGGCCGTAGTCGCCGTAGTCGGTCTCCCCGGCGACCTCGGACACCGTGCCGAGACCGTTGTGCACGTTCCACCAGTGCACGGTGAACACGCCCTCGGCGAGCAGGCCGCTGTAGACATCGGCCAGGAACAGCGCGCCCGGCTGGGTGTTGCGGCCGATGTCGACGTTCGTCTCGGTCATGCTGATCCGGATGTCGCGGCCGTTCGCGTACCGCTGGATCTGGTCGTGGAGAAGACGGACCGCGTCGGTGATCTGGGCCGGTTTGGTGAGGGTCTCGGCCGCGCCGGCGCCGCCCGGGTACCAGTGCACGTCCACGAAGTCGATGGCCGCGGCGGCCCGGCTGAGCACCTCGGAGTTCCAGGTGCCGGTGTCGCCGGTGCCGATGATGCCGTCCGGCCAGTTGCCCGGCATGGTCAGCACCGCGCCGACCTTGATGCTCGGGTCGACCGCCTTCATGGCCTGGGAGTACGCGACCACGTTCGCCGCGTACTCGCGGGGGCTCTTGTCGGCGTGGTCGTCGGCCTCCCACGCCGAGCCGTAGTGGCCGTTGCCGTAGTTCTCGTTGCCGATCGTCCAGTACTTCGCGGCGTACCCCTTGGTGACGTTGGCGTAGTGCACCCAGTCGGCGGCCTCCTGGGCGGTGCCGGTCCCGTAGTTCGCGATGATCATCGGTTCGGCGCCGGTGGCCCGCGCGCCCGCCATGAACGTGTCGAAGTCGGTGTCCGGGGCGACGTAGCCGCCGGGCGCGGTGTGCGTCTCCCAGTGGTAGATGTCGGCGTAGGAGCCGCCGGGGTAGCGGACCATCTGCACGCCGGCGTCGCGGAGCAGGCCGGTGACGGCGGGCGTGCCGAGTTGCGAGTCCCAGACGGCGTGGTTGACGCCGATCGCGGTGTCGCCGACGGTGGCGAGTCCGGCGCGCACGTCGACGTCGACGCGGACATCGGTGGCGGCGGCCGCGGCGGGGAGGGTGGGGGAGAAGGGGACGGTGGCGGTGGCGGCGACGAGCAGGACGGCGCTCGCGAGCCGGTTCCAGGTTTTCACGGGCTCTCCGGTCGGCGAAGTGGCTGGTGGGAGCGCTCCCATAGTCACCGCAGGCAGTGAGTCATGTCAATGCAACAGGCGCCAGCACCACCCGTCCCTTGCCGGCCGCCTTCGCCTTGTACAACGCCGCGTCCGCATTGCTCAACATCATCCCCAGGGTGGCCCGTCCGGTCGGCTCGTGCGCCAGCCCCACACTCACCCCGACCCGCCCGCACGCCTTGATCCCCGCCACGATCCGTTCACCGAGCTCCGCCACCTCAGCCACCTCGGGCGCCGGATCCAGCACCACCGCGAACTCGTCACCACCCAGCCGCGCCGCCGTGTGCCGCTCCGGGATCACCGCCCGCAGCACCCCCGCCACCTCGACCAGCACCTCGTCGCCGACCGCGTGCCCGAACCGGTCGTTGATCTGCTTGAACCCGTCCAGGTCGAGCAGCAGCAACGCGACCGGTGTCCGGTCGCGCCCCCAGCGGGCCGCCCTCTCGTACAGCAGCTTGCGATTGGCCAGACCGGTCAGATGATCGTGGGTCGCCTGGTACTGCAACTCCGCCCGCGCCTTCTCCACCTCACCCAGCACCAGGAACTGGCGCAGCAGGATCAGCGCGAACAACGCCGACATCGTCGCGAACAGCATCCCGTCGAAACCACCGGTGAACCACTGCGTCGCCGCCACCGGGAATGCGGCCAGCACCGGCAGGTACGGCAGCACGGCCCGCCGCCCGGTCGCCGCCCCACCCCACGGCGGCACGTCCGCCGGCATCGGGTACCGGCCCATCGCCAGCAGCAGGAACGTGCCTACGGTCATCAGCGCGGACACCGACGCCATCTGGTTCGACCGCCCGGTCAGCACGAACGCCCCGTACACCACGGTCGTCACGCCGAACACCCCGAACGCGGCGGCCAGCATGGTGAACGCGGTCGGCCCGTGCGCCTGATGCCGGGAGAGCAGCACCAGCGACATCGCCGTCGTGATGATCTGCACGCACACGGCCACCGCGATCACCGTGGTGAACACGCCACCCACATGCCGGTAGGCCGGCGCCAGCAGAAACGCCCACACCGGGACGAACAGCGCGGCCGCCGCCATCCCGCCCTCGGTGGCCATCCGCAGCCGCTCCCGCCACGGCAGCGACGTACTCGGCCCGACGATCGGGCACAGCATCGCCAGCATCGCGCCGGTCCCGCCGATCAGCGCCTCCGGCTGCGGCGGCGGCCGGATGTCCCGGACGATCGCGGTGCGCAGGCTCAGCGCCGTACCCACCATCCAGAGCAGCGTGCCCACCGCCACCACGGTCCAGGCCACCCGCTCCCGGCCCGCCGCGTGCACCGCCCGCCGGGCGAGAACCCACACCGCCCCGACCGCCACCAGCACGGCGACCACACTGACCGCGAGCAGAAGCGGCCGTGCGAGGCCGGTGGCGATCAACGCGATCTGCAGCGCGACACCCAGACCGGCCGCAGCCGGCAGGGCTGCCCTCATGCCGCACTCTTCGGCGGGAGTCCCCGCGACATGAGATCAATCCCGGCCAGGCGGTCCGGTCACGTTCCCGTGGCGAGCCGGCGACGGCGGGCACGTTGACGGCAGGTCGGCCCGCAGAACCGGGGCAGCCGCCCGGTGGGCCGCAACCGCAGGCGCTCCCCGCACTCCCCGCACCGATCCGCCGCCCCGGTTCCGTGACGCCGCCCGGCCGGCGTGTCACGGAACCCGTCCTCTTGCGTGACACGCAGACCGTCCAGCAGCACCCGGGCCAGGCGCAGCCCGCGTACCCGGCTCGGATGAGCCGCCAGTAATGCCGCCCCGCCGGCCACCAGAGCCGCCAGGTCGTCGGCCTGCACGTCGTCGCGGATCGTCCCGGCCCGCCGCGCGCTGCTCAGCAGCCTCGCCAGCACCTCCCGGAACCGTTGCACCGCGGCCGCGAGCGTGGTGTGCGGCCAGCCCCTGCGTTCGGTGAGCGCCTCGCAGACCGCGCCCCGCCCGGCCGACTTCTCCATCGCGTCCAGCAGGAACCCGAAGAGCGCGTCACCCGGCGTCATCCGGCCCTCCCGGCGCTCGGCGGCCCGGACCAAGCCGCCCAGATGCTCGGCGAGCACCGCCTCGAGCAGGATCTCCCGGCTGGGGAAATGCCGGTACACCGTGCCCGCCCCGACCCCGGCACGGCGGGCGATCCGGCCGAGCGAGACGTCCATGCCGTCCTCGTCGAACACCTGCATCGCGGTCCGCAGCACGATCTCCCGGTTGCGCCGGGCGTCGACGCGAGCAACACCTGGCATGTCACGAAATCCTTGTCCGGTCCGGGGAAACGGGCGGATCGTTCCGCCTATGCCAGCATCGAACCCCATCCTCGTCACCGGCGCCACCGGCATCCAGGGCGGCGCCACCGCCCGCCACCTGCTCGCCGCAGGCCGGCCGGTCCGCGCCCTGGTCCGTGACACCACCACACCGGCGGCCGCCGCACTGGCCGCCCGCGGTGCCGTCCTCGTCCGGGGCGACTTCGACGACCCGGCCACCCTGCCGGCCGCGCTCGACGGCGTCGCCGGTGTCTTCACCGTCCCGCCGGTCGCCTTCGGGCCCGCCGGACCCGACCACGAGCGGGAAGCCGTCCGGGGCCGCGCCCTGATCGACGCGGCGGTGGCCGCCGGGGTGGACCGGATCGTGCTCAGCACGGTGGCCACCACCACCCCCGACGGAACGCAGCGCGCCCGGGGAAAGGCGCTGCTCGAGGCGTACCTGCACGAGCACATCGCCCGCCCGACGGTGCTGCGCCCGGTCCGTTTCCTGAGCAACTACCGGGGCGTGTCGGTAGCCGGCATCGACGGCATCACCGGCGGCGTCCACCGGCACCTGTTCCCACCGGACGAGCCCATGCAGGTGATCGCCCCCGAGGACATCGCCGAGTTCGCCGCGTCGGCCTTCGCCGACCCGTCCCGCTACTCAGGCCGCACCCTCGAACTGGCCGGTGACGCCCCCACGCCCGCCGAGGCCGTCGCCGCGATCAGTGAGGCCACCGGCATCCCGGTCCGCTACGAACAACTCACCGACGCGGAAGCCACCGCCCTCGGCCCGATGATCGCCGACGCCCGCCGCAACTGGCATGCGGGCCACCGCTGGCACGCCGACATCGAGGCCCTGCGCGTGATCCATCCCGGTCTCCGTACGCTGAAATCCTGGTTGACCGAAACCGGCGCCGCCACCTTGCGCACCCACCTGCTGCCCGCACCGGCCGAGCAGCGATAGCGGTCACGTCGCCGCCCGCAGCCCCGGCAGTACACGTTTCGCTGAATACAGCGTTCGCTGTACTGTCGGGTGATGGAGACAGCGACCCACGGACAGGTCCTCGCCCGATTCGGCCACGCCCTCTCGGATGCCACCCGAGCCCGGCTGCTGCTCGCCCTGCGCGACGCGCCCGGCTACCCCGCCGACCTGGCCGGTCTGCTCGGCGTCACCCGGCAGAACCTGTCGAACCACCTTGCCTGCCTGCGCGGCTGCGGCCTGGTCGTCGCGATCCCCGAGGGCCGGCGCACCCGCTACGAACTCGCCGACACCCGCATCCTGCATGCCCTCGACGACCTGCTCGGCCTCGTCCTGGCCGTCGACCCGGCCGCCTGCCCCGACGCCGCCGACAAGGACTGCTGCTGATGACCCTGCCGCTGATCCCCGGCGCCGCGACCGGCCCGTCCGCGCACCGCCGCATCCAGCTCGGCCGCCGGATCCGCCTGCTGGTCGCCGCGACCATCACCTACAACGTGGTCGAAGCCGTCATCGCGATCAGCGCCGGCACCGCCGCGGGCTCGACCGCGCTGATCGGATTCGGTCTCGACTCGGTCATCGAGGTGTCCTCCGCCGCGGCGGTCGCCTGGCAGTTCACCGGCGCCGACCCCGAGAAACGGGAGAAGACCGCGCTGCGGATCATCGCGGTCTCGTTCTTCGCGCTCGCCGCATACGTGACCGTCGAATCGGTGCGCGCCCTGCTCGGCGGCGCCGAGGCCGAGCACTCCACCGCCGGGATCGTCCTGGCCGCGGTGTCACTGGCGATCATGCCCGGCCTGTCCTACGCCCAGCGCCGCGCCGGCCGCGAACTCGGCTCCCGCACCGCGGTCGCCGACTCGCGACAGACCCTGCTCTGCACCTACCTGTCCGCGGTCCTGCTCGCCGGGCTCGTCGTCAACAGCCTCTTCGGCTGGAGCTGGGCCGACCCGATCGCCGCACTGGTCATCGCCGCCGTCGCGATCAAGGAGGGCCGGGAGGCCTGGCGCGGGGACGCCTGCTGCGCACCCGGCACCCTCGCCGCGGCGGACCCTGCCCAGGGTTGCGCCGGCGACTGCTGCGCCGGCGAGCGGTGACCTGATGCCGCGGATCGGCTGACCACACGGACGTGGTGAGGAGTGTGGAGATCAGGCCTTCTGGTGCAGGCCGGCCAGGTACGACGTGGCTGCGGGCTCGGTCATGAACCAGGCGTCGAAGTCGGTGGGGTCGGCGAAACCGGCGGCCAGACGGCGGGCGGTCGGCGGGTGTGCGGTGGCGGCGCCGAGCAACTGCTGGACGTGCGCCGGCGGCGGGCCCAGCATCAGGTTGGTCCAGTCGGTGACCGCGCGGCCGTACCCGTGCCAGAACGTCTCGAAGGTGTCGGTCATCCACGTCCGGTCGAACGGGCGGTCGCCGTGGGCGAGGATCGCCCGGTGGTAGTGGTCGGCCGCCTTCGCCGCGCTGTTGGCGCCCTGACCGGTCAGCGGGTCGTTGGTGATGACCACGTCGGCCAGTCCCAGGGCCAGGCCACCGCCGGGCAGGGCCGCCACCGGGCGGCGGACCGCCGGGGTGACGCTTCCGCGTAGCGTCGACCGGTCGTCGACGAGGGTGACGTCGCGACACCGGTCGGCCACCTCGGTGGGCAGGTGGGTGCGGATCAGGGCGAGCGTGCGGTCCAGGTGGTCGGTGGGGGACAGGGCGGGCGACCAGTCGGCCAGGGGGCCGCCGGGGACCGCGGTGAAGAACAGGATGTCGGCGGGGCCGGTGCCGGTCAGGGTCGGCATGATGAACAGTTCGCCGAGTCCGGCGACGGTGTGGTTGACCACGTGCCCGTCCGCCCACGCGGGGCTGGGGCGCAGCCCGTGCACGTAGGACACGGCCAGCACGCGTTGCGGGGCGGTGTACGGCGAACGGTCCGGGTCGTGTTCGAAGAGCGAGGTCAGGTCACCGCGGCCGGCGGCGACGACGGTCAGGTCGTAGCGGCCGGAGCGGGTCAGCGCGTCGAGGTCGGCGGCGGTGACCGCCTGGTGGATCACCGTGGCGCCGCGCTCCTCGGCGAGTTCCAGCCAGTCGGCCATCTTGACCCGCTGGTCGCAGGACCGGGCCGGCACGTCCAGCGTGCCGATCAGGTCGGCCTGCGGCGTCGGCTGTCCAGGACCGGACAGGGTGACCCGCAGGCCGTACGCCGGCGGGGTCTCGTCCATCCGCGCGTCGAGGCCGAGACGCCGTTCGATCTCCAGCGCCGGACCGAACAGCATCTGAGTGGAGAGCGGGTTGCCTCCGCGCAGTTCAGCGGGGGTACGCGCGGACAGCAGCGTCACCGTGTACCCGTCGGCGAGCAGGGCGTGGGTCAGCTGCAGGCCGGCCTGACCGGCGCCGACGATGAGAATGTCGCGCATGGAAGGTTCCCCCGAGTGGTCCCGTTGCGCGGCACTCCCCGCGCTCCCGTGATCACTCAGTGTTCCGAAACGGACTTGACGCGCCCATCCGCGCATTCACTGATATCTCCGAACCGCGTCTACGCAGATCACTGTATGGTTCCCGAGTGATCACGGGCAGTCGCGGACATCTTCCTCTGGATCTGGCCCCGTTCGTCGGGAGAACGGCGATGGTTCACCAGATCGGGGCACTGCTGCAGCACGCGCCGCTGGTCACGTTGACCGGCAGCGGCGGGGTGGGCAAGAGCCGCATCGCCGCGCACCTGGGAGAACTGTCCGACGACTGCCGGGTGGTCGACGGCGGCGACCTGCTCGCCACGGACCTGACCGGCCGGCGTGGCCTGCTGATCCTCGACAACCTCGACCGTGTCGTCGGCCCCGCCCGTGCCGTGGTGCTCGCCCTGCTGGGGGCCGAGCCGGAACTGCGGATCCTCGCGACCTCCCGGGAACGGCTGAACGTCGACGGCGAACACGTCGTGCCGGTACCCCCACTGTCCACCTCCGACAGCGTGCGGCTGTTCATCGAACTCGCCACCGCCGCCGGCGCGACCACCGCGGCCGCCGCCGACCTGGGCACCCTCGAACGGCTGTCGCGCAACCTCGACGGGCTGCCCCTGGCGGTGAAGCTGGCGGCGGGACGCGCCCGGACCCTGCCGTTGGACCAGCTGATCGCCCGGACCGCGGACCGGTTCACCCTGCTCGGCGAGCTCGACGACACCGTGGGACTCAGCTACGAGCTGTGCACCGGCGCCGAACAGGCGGTCTGGCGCGCGGCGAGCGTGTTCACCGGATCGTTCACCCTCGAGGCGGTGGAACACGTCGCCGCCGGTACCGGTGACGTGCTCGACGCGGTCGACGGGCTGGTCAACAAGAGTGTGCTGACCATGCACGACGGCCGGTTCCACATGCTCGGGACGGTACGCGGGTACGGCGCCCGGCGGCTGGCGGGCGAGGAACGGACCCGGCACCGCGACTACCACCGGGGGCTGCTCGACCGGGCCGCCACCGGCTGGTTCGGCCCGGACGAGGTGGCCGTCATGACCGCGGTCCACCGGGAACTGCCCGACATCACCGCGGCGGTCGGGCACAGCCTGGCGATCGGGGACCACCGGGACGCGCGGAGGATGGTGCGGGATCTCGTGCGTACCCGTGCGCCGTTCTTCTCCGGATCTCTGGACGCCGTGGCGGAACTCCTGCGACAGGTGATCGACGCGTCGGTCCCCACGATCCGCGACGACGAGGACGCGGCCGACCTGGCCGCCACCATGGCCACCGCCGGCTGGGTCGCGGCGACCCGCGGCCGGCACCGGACCTCCGGCACCCTGCTCGCCGCGGCGCACGCCCTGCTGCACGACCGGGACCTGCCGATCAGCGCGCCGGTGCTGTTCGCCGAAGCCGGAGCCGAGGTGCTGCTGCACGGCACCCGCAAACCGATCGGGCAACTCGCCGCAGCCCGCGAACTGTTCGCCGGGCCGCAGGTCGCCGGCGACCGGCACATGACCACGATGATGTTGACGATCGCGACGGTCCTGGCCGGGGAGAGCGAGACCGTCGCCGAGGCCGGCCGGGAACACCTGCGCCAGGCCGAGGAGGCCGGGGCTCCGTGGGCCGTCTCGTGGGCGCGCTGGGCGTCGGCGCAGGCCGCGTTGCGGGACGGCCGGCTCGACGAGGCCCTCGCCCTGGTCACCCGCTGCCTGCGCGAACAGCACGTGATGGGCGACCGGTGGGGCCGGACCTGGAGTCTCGAGGCGCTCGCGGTGATCCTCGCCGCCCGCCTCGGCACCGGCGACGACGCGACAGCCGGCGCGCACCGGGCGGCCTGGCTTCTCGGCGCTGCCCGCGCCCGTCACCAGCAGCAGGGCGTCACCGTGGCCGGGCTGGGTCCGTTCGCCCGCCTCCGGGACCGGGCGCACGCCCGCATCGTCGAGGTCATCGGGGAGGACACCACCGTCAGGGAGTACGCCGGCGGCGCGAAGAGCACCGACGCGGACGCGGTCCGGGTCGCCCTCGGCGAACCGGTCTCCCGCCGGGCCTCGGCCAAGGCGAACCCGGGCGGCCTGACCAACCGGGAACTCGACGTCGTCACGTGTATCGCCGAGGGGATGACGAACCCGCAGATCGCCGTCCAGTTGCACATCGCCCCCCGAACGGTGGACACCCACGTGCTGGCGATCGGCCGCAAGCTGGGCCTGCCCAACCGGGTCGCGATCGCCGTGTGGGCGGTGACCCGGCACTGAGCGGCCTTCCGGCGAGGGGAGATGCGCACAACCGTCCTGCACCCGGGCCTGATGCCGGGGTATGGTGCTGCCGGAATGATTGCAGTCCGGCAAACGCCGGGTCTTCGAGCCACCGGGGCTGCCATGCCGCAGGGAACTGATCACCACATCGAGGACCTCGATCAGGCCGCCGACGAGTACGCGCTGGCCAGCGCCGCCGCAGGCCCCGACGGTCGGCGCCGCCTCCGTGAGGAGTTCGTGGGACTGGCACTGCCGTTCGCCCGCCGGCTGGCCGGCCGTTACCGGGGGCGCGGCGAGAGCCACGAAGACCTCGAACAGGTGGCACGGGTCGGATTGCTCAAAAGCGTGGACCGCTACGACCCGGAGCGGGGGTCGTTCACCGCGTACGCCGTCGTCACCATCACGGGCGAGATCAAACGGCACTTCCGCAACCACGCGTGGGGTGTGCACGTGCCGCGCAGCATGCAGGACCTCAGCCTGGAGATCCTGCACACGACGTCGGCGCTCACCACCGAACTGTCCCGCAGTCCCAGCCCCGAGGAGATCGCCGCGCGGCTGCGGCTCGACGTGGCCGAGGTGCGCGTCGCCCAGGAGGCGGCCGCGGCGTACCAGCCCGGCTCCCTCAACGTCCCGGTCGGCGACCCGGACGGCACCGAACGCGGCGACCTGATCGGCGGCGCCGACCACCAGCTCGACCTGGTCGACGACCGCACGACCGTGGAACATCTGCTCTGCTACCTGCCCGCCCGGGAACGCCGGATGCTGGCCCTGCGCTTCTACGGCAACCGCAGCCAGAGCGAGATCGCCGAGGAGATGGGCATCTCGCAGATGCACGTGTCCCGGCTGCTGGCCCGCGCCCTGAAGTGGCTACGCGCGGCGATGCTGACGGACACGCTGCCGGCGTGGGTGGGCGCCCACGACACCGACCACCGTCTGACCATCACGACGTCGTTCAGGACGGACGGCCTGCGCGTCGGCGTCACCGGCGAGGTCGACCGGGACAACGCCGACCACCTGCGCGAGGAACTCTTCGCGGTGATCGACGAGGTCGCCCCGGGCGAGCTGATGATCGACCTGGCCGGGGTGCCGTTGCTCGACGCGGCCGGGATCGGCGTTCTGGTCGCGGTGCACGAGGCGGCGAGGGTCAGATCCGTCCGGGTACGCGTGACGGGCCTCCAGCCGTACGTCGCTCGGATCGCCGCGGCCTCGGGTCTGCGCGATCTCTTCGACGCCTGAACCTTCGGTGTTCCTCCTCCTCCTGCTCCTCCTCCGGTGATTGCGGCCGGGATGTGTCCGGAATTCCGGGCAGCCTGGGGTCATGACTGTTGACCGTTCGGGATCACGCATCGACCACCTCAACGTCGCCGTGCCCGACCTCACCCGGGCCGTGGCCTTCTACGAGCCGGTGCTGGCCGCCATCGGGATCACCAAGATGCTCGAGTTCCCGCCGAACGCCCGCCCCGACCAGCCGACCGCGATGACCGGTTTCGGACTCGCCGACGTCAAGCCGTACTTCTGGCTGATCGACGGCGGCACCGTCGGCACGAACATGCACCTGGCCTTCACCGTGGACAGCCGCGACGCGGTGACCGCGTTCTACCAGGCGGCCCTCACCGCGGGCGCGACGTCCCTGGAGGCGCCGGCCGTCCACCCGGAATATCACGAGGCCTACTACGGCGCGTTCGTCCTGGACCCGCACGGCATCAACCTCGAAGCCGTGTGCCACCACCCCGCGCCCTTTCACCAGGCGGCCACCTGATCGGGTCGTGTTGCCCACAGGAACTGCTGCTCAGAGCGGCCTGACCCGTCAGGTACGCGAACCGTTCTCGGCGCCGGCGTTCCGGATCTGCGTCGACGGCCTGGCTCGGGAGGACGCGACACACCGGGGCGTCGTTGCGGTGGGGGTGGGTGCTTTGCGCGTACCCCCGAAAAGGTCTCCGACCCTCACAGCGTGACCCCGGGAGCGACCGACAGGGTGCCGGTGGTCGTGTCGAGGGTGGCCTGCGTGCCCAGCGGCACGGTGAGCTGGCCGTTGCCGTGGCCGGAACGCAGGCCGCCCAGCACCGGGACACCCAGCGTGGACAGGCGGTCCTGCACCGCCTGCGCCGCGGTCCACTGGCCGGCGACGACCGGCGCGTTGGTGAAGTGGCCCAGCGCCACCCCGGCGATGCCCTTGAGCGCGCCGGACCGGATCAGCTGGGTCAGCATCCGGTCGTACGCGTAGGGCGCCTCGTCGGTCTCCTCCAGCAGTACGATCGCGCCGTGCAGGTCGGGCAGGTCCCGGGTGCCGATGCTCGCCTGCAGCATGGTCAGGTTGCCGCCGAGGAGGGTGCCGGTCGCGGTGCCGGGGATCGAGACGGCGGCGCTCGGCTCGGCGGGGTCGGTGGTGAGGACGATCGGGTCGGTTGTCATAATGGCGCGGCGCAGGGATTCGATCTCGGTCGGCCCGGTGCGCGAGTCGGTCCAGTTCATCATCGGGCCGTAGAACGTGACCAGGCGTGCGGCGTTCCAGACGCGGCCGGAGAGCACGGTCAGGTCGCTGAATCCGACGAAGACGCGCGGGTCGCGGCGGACCGCGTCCCGGTCGAACCGGTCGATGATCCGCTGGGTGCCGTAACCGCCCCGGGCGGCGAAGACACCCCGGATGCCCGGATCGCTGAAGGCGGCGTTCAGGTCGGCGAGACGGTCGTCGTCGGTGCCGGCCAGATATCCGAATCGGTCATACAGGTGGGCGCCCGGTTCGACGACCAGGCCGAAGCCCTCCAGGATCTGGATGCCGCGGGCCAGCCGCGTGTCGGGGACCCCGGCCGGGGCGATGACCCGGACCCGGTCACCGGCGCGCAGTGCGGGCGGGCGGACCACGGGCCGGGCGCCGGCCTGGGCGGACGCCGCCGAAGGTCCGGATGCGACGGCAGCCCCCGCGGCTGCCGTGGCGATGAAGGTGCGTCGAGAGATCGTCACCCGCCGAACGTTGCCGCTGTTCACTCGCGCAGTCAAGCACAGGCGTGGCAGCGATACATTCGCACGCTTGGTTATCTAGGATGCACGGAAAGCTACCGGCAAGAGGATGGGTAATGGTTACACAGCGGCGAGTGCCGCGCGGGCGGCATCCGGGAAGACCCGGCATGCGCGCCGATGCCGGGGTGCGGGGACGGCGGCGTCCGGCCGCGTCCCGGCGACGGGTGGTGGAGCGCACCCACACGCAGCACACCATCGACCGGCGACCACGGCGCGGGGGCAGCCGGATGGTCGTCATGGGCACGATCCTGACGGCTCTGGCGTTGGCGTCGACCCCGTCGCTGCGAACGTATCTGGCGCAGAAGGATCAGATCGCACAGCTCGAGGCGGAGCAGGCCGAACAGCGGGACGTCATCGAGGGCAAGGCGCGGGAGCTGCGGAACTGGCAGGATCCCGAGTTCGTCCGGATCAAGGCACGGGAGATGTATTTCGTACGCCCGGGTGAGCAGCTCTTGAGGGTTGTTCGCGAACCGGACGACGTCGTCGCCTCCACGGCGCCCGGGGCCGAGACGCCGGCCGGGCCCTGGTACGACCAACTGTGGACCAGTATCGAGGACGCCGGCTAGACACAACGCCGTTCAGTTAGGCGTTGGTGTGGCTGGTCAAGGGGTGTGTTGATCGGGGAGTAAGAAGCGGAGTTCCGGTATCAAGGTTTGTCACTCCAAGACAACCCAGAACCAGGAACT
>NZ_BSSY01000036.1:0-31936 GCF_030269225.1 Actinoplanes sp. NBRC 101535
CGACTTCGACGACGGCCAGGCCACCTTCGGGGCACCGGTCTTCAACGTCCGGGACATGAACCCGAACACCCTGCTCGCCGACCCGTCCACCGCACCCCTGGCAGCCCTCGGCAAAGCCACCTCGGACGCCGAACGACTCGACATCTTCGAAGCCGCCCTGAAAATGATCCGCACCGTGGCGGATCAGGACACCGCCATCGGTCTGGCCGGGATGGCGTCCGCCCTTGTAGGTGTCCGTCTGAGCAGCGTTAAAGTGGAAGAACATTGGAGGAGAATCATGGCCTTTGATCTGAATGATTCCAGCGTCATCCGTGATGCGCGCGCCAAGACTGCCAGGGCCGCCGTCTTCAAGGTCATCAACTACAGGTTCAACAATGATCCACAGGCTGGCGAGATCGCCGACCGGCTGGTCGCCGAAGATCCGGACACCGCTGTCGATCGTGTGCTGGCGGCTGAGTCGATCGAGGTTCTGATCGCCTGAGGCGTCAGAGGTGGAGTGGGGCCGCTGTCTCCGAGGTGCGCAGCGGCCCCACCCGCCGCGGGTTGGAGCCGACCTTCTTGCGGAGGACGTGGTTGATCTGGGCGGCGGGCCAGCGTAGCCACCGCTCCTCCGACGAGTGGATGGTCCGGCCGTCGGCGTGCTTGACGGTCGCCACCATCACGTGTTCGTGGTTGACGGTGGAGACCCGCAGGGCCGTCGGGTCGTCCGACGGGAGCACCGTCTTCTCGGCGTCCCACGCGTCGGTGGCGCTCGAGAACCAGATGATCTCCACGTGGGTGACCGCGTCGCTGTCGGTGGTGGTGAACGCGAACTCGGCGGTGTGCCCGCACTTCGGGTACTGACCGGAGCAGCCCTGCCAGTCCGACGCCGACACCCGGGTCAGGGTGGATCCCGCGCTGGTCAGGGTGGCGTCCGGGAAGAGCTGTGCCGCGGTGACCAGCGCCTCGGCGTCGTCGTTGTGGTTGTCGGCGTACGTGAAGACGCCGCCCAGGACCAGCGTGGTGCTCACGCAGACGAACGGGATGAACCCGGAACCGGAGAACAGCCGGTTGATGCCCAGTCCGACCGCCAGCAGCACGGCGCCCACGATGATGGTGCCGACACCCCACAGCATCCCGTCCGCGAGGAAGGCCGCGCCGTCCCCGCTCATCCGGTCCCGCGGGTCCGGCGTCATCAGCACCACGAAGGTGAGCGTCATCGTCCCCAGCGCGAGCAGCACGACCCGCCCGCGGGTGCCGCTGTGCGGGAACAGGAACCAGGTGACCAGCACGAGCACCAACGGCACGAGGGTCAGCGCCCAGCCGATGAGTGCCAGGCCGCCGTCGGCGCAGCCGGTCATCCAGCAGAGGCCCGCGGCGAGCCCGTCCCCGACGACCATCGACGCCGGGGAGGCGCCCAGCCCGATGCCGACCACGGTCGCCAGCAGTACGCAGACGATCCACACCCACAGCCAGTTGACCGTCCGGTCGGCGGCGGGCTCGGTGCGCTGAACACGCTTGCCCTTGGTGCGCTGGGCGCGCTTGCCCTCGGTGCGCTGGACGCGCTCGACAGATGACCGTATGTGCGGCTCGCGCCGTCTATTCCCCGCAGACATAGGGTGCCGATGATACGGAACGATCACCGCGGCCTCGCCTGATGAGACCGGTGACCATCAACTCAACGTATCGGCGTCGATCAGCGATCGATCGCGTGAGCTATCCGGGGATCGGGGTCCAGGAGACGAATTTGCCGGTCCGGTTGTCGCCGGACGACCGGCCCCGCAAACGCCGGTTGATCCACGGCAGCACGTGCTCGCGGTAGTACTGCAGCTCGTTCACGATGCTCCGTGTCTGCGGGTTCGGGTCGACGATGTGCGCCTCCACCGGGTACCCCAGTTTCGCCAGCACGTGGCTCGCCACCCGCCGGTGGCCGGCCTCGTTGAGGTGCAGCCGGTCCGACGACCAGTACTGCCGCTTCTGGATCTCCTTGTCGTGGAACATGTCCACGAACGTCAGGTCCTTGTCCGCGGCGAACGCGGCCACCGTGTCGGTGAGCTGGTCGCCCTTCTTGCGCATCGACGCGCCGAACGGCAGGTGGTCGGACGGGTCCGGGCCGCTGAGCAGCAGCACCCGGACGCCCGCGTCGAGGCAGCGCTGCACCGCCTGCTCGGTCATCGCGATCAGCTTCGTCATGTCGCTGCCCGGCCGCAGCATGTCGTTGCCGCCGCCGTTGAGGGACAGCAGCGTCGGCTTCGGCGACAGGGCCAGGGCCGCGTCGAGCTGGTCGGTGACGATCGGAGCCAGCAGGCGGCCACGGATCGCCAGGTTCGCGTACTCGATCGGCTCGCCCTCACCGGCGGCGATACCGGCCGCGACCAGGTCGGCCCAGCCCCGCTCGGTGCCGTCCGGGAGCGTGTCGCCCAGCCCTTCGGTGAAGCTGTCCCCGATGGCGACATACCGCATCGTCATTCCCGTCCCCCTAGACTCGGCACAGCTGATCACCGTATCGGGTGAAAGGACCGCCGGGTCAGAGACCCCAGTCGACGCTCAGGTACTGGGTCTCCTGGAACTCGCGCAGCCCCTCGCGGGCGCCCTCCCGGCCCAGGCCGCTCTGCTTGACCCCACCGAACGGCGCCGACGGGTCGGAGACCAGGCCCCGGTTGATGCCGACCATGCCCGCGTCGATCGCCTCGCCGATCCGCACCGCCTGTCGCAGATCACCGGCGAAGACGTACGCGGCAAGCCCGTATTCGGTGTCGTTGACCAGCGTCAGCAGCTCCTCCTCGTCGGTCCAGCGGGCGATCGGCGCGACCGGCCCGAAGATCTCCTCCTGCAGGATGGCCGCCGTCGCGGGCACGTCGGCGAGCACCGTCGGCGGATAGAACCAGCCCGTCTGCGGCCCGTCCGCCGCCCGGTGGCTGATCCGGGCACCCTCGGCGATCGTCTCCTCGACGGCGGCCCGGACCCGTACCAGCGCCTTCTCGTTGATCAGCGGACCGATGGCCGCGCCGTCGGCGGCCGCGCCCACGGTCAGCTTCTCGACCTCCGCGCCGAACCGGGCGACGAACGTGTCGTAGACCGCGTCGTGCACGTAGAACCGGTTCGCCGCGGTGCACGCCTGGCCGCCGTTGCGGAACTTCGCGATCATCGCCCCGGCCACCGCGGCTTCCACGTCGGCGTCCGCGGTGACCACGAACGGCGCGTTGCCGCCCAGCTCCATCGACGAGTTGACCACGCGTTCGGCGGCCTGCCTCAGCAGGATCCGGCCGATCGGGGTGCTGCCGGTGAACGAGATCTTGCGGACCCGCGGGTCGTCCAGCCAGGTGCCGACGACGCTCGCCGGATCGCTGGTGGTGACCACGGTGACCACGCCGTCCGGCAGCCCGGCCTCGACGAGGAGCTCGACGATCGCGATCGCGGTCAGTGGGGTCTCGGCGGCCGGCTTGAGTACGGCGGTGCATCCCGCCGCGATCGCCGGGCCGATCTTGCGGGTGACCATCGCCGCCGGGAAGTTCCACGGCGTGATCAGCGCGGCGACACCTACCGGCCGGTGCGAGACGAGGGTACGCGCACCGCCGGCCGGCGCGGATCCGTACTCGCCTCCCGGGCGTACCGCCTCCTCGGCGAACCAGCGGAGGAACTCGGCCGCGTACGTGACCTCGCCGGTCGCGTCGGCGAGCGACTTGCCGTTCTCCCGGCTGATCAGCAGGGCCAGCTCGTCGCGGTCCCGCAGCATCAGCTCGAAGGCCTTGTGCAGCACCTCGGACCGGCGCCGGGGTGCCGTCCGCGACCAGTCCCGGAACGCCGCCGCCGCGGTGTCGACCGCCTGCCGGGCCTCGCCGGGTCCGTGGTCGGCGACGGTGGCCACGGTTTCCAGGGTCGCCGGGTCGATCACCGGAATGCTCACAGGGACTCCTCCGTTCGGGGGCGGTACACCTCTAGTGTCCGAGCTGCTGCTATGCCCGTCCATTACCGTTGAGGCAGTCCGACTATGCCCCGGAGGCATGATGGAGTTACGCGCTTTACGGTATTTCGTGACTGTCGTCGAGGCAGGCACGGTCAGCGCCGCCGCGGACCGCCTCCACCTCACCCAGCCCGGCCTGTCCCGCCAGCTGCGCCAGCTCGAACGCGAACTCGGCGTCCCCCTGTTCGACCGGGTCGGCGGCCGTCTCGAACTCTCCACCACCGGCCGCGCCCTGCTGCCGCTGGCCCGTGACGTCCTGACCCGGGCCGACGCGCTGCGCTGGGCAGCCGCCCTGCACGCCCAGGGCGGCCTGCACCGGCTGACCATCGGCGCGCCCACGGTCACGCTGACCGACGTGGTGTCCCCGTTCATCGCCACCCTGGCCCCGGACGACCCGACGATCGACGTGCTGGGCGCGGACGGCCGCACCCCGGCCGAGACGCTGCGCCTCGGCACCGACCTGGCCGTCGGCACCACCCGCGAGCCGCCGCCGCTGGCCTGCCGGCCGTTGGCGGTGCTGCCCGTCTGGGCGTACGTCACAGCCGGCCATCCGTGGTCCGCCCGCGACGCCGTCACCCTGGCGGAGCTACTGGCGGAGCCGCTGATCGTGTTGCCGGCCGCCTTCACCGCACGGCAGGCCCTGGACGCCGCCCTGACCGAGGCCGGGCTGAGCCGGGGCGTGCCGATCGAGGCCGCCAACGGCACGGTCGCCCAGGCGCTGGCCGCGGCCGGACGCGGCATCGCGGTCGCCTCCGACGACCCGCGCTACGGCCTGGTCCCGCTGAGCATCGACCTGGGCGGACGTCGCCTGACCATCCGCCTGACCGCGGTCTGGGATCCGGCCCATCCCGCGGCGGCGACCGTCGAGGCCTTCGCCGCCCGGCTGGGCACCTTCGTCCGGGCCCGCTACGACGCACCCCCCGACTGAGGCTGATCGATACGTGACAAGCTGTCGCCCATGTCTCCCAAGATCCGCCGATCGGCCGGCTCCTTCACACCCCTCGAATCGTGGCTCGCCCGGGCGGGCGTCAAGCGCCGTGATCCGGCCCGGGACCTCGAGGCCTTCGGCAACGGGCAGCCCTTCAAGATGTTCTGCATGACGTGGACCGTCGGGCAGGCCCGCAAACGGCGTGTCGGCGCGGCTGAGGTCGTCGTGCCGAGGGGCGGCTGGCTGCATCTCACCCCGGGCGCGGAGGCCGTGTGGCACAGCTCGCCGGCGCGCGAGACCGTCATCGTCCCGCCGCAGGCCACGCTCGCGCGGTCGGACCGGCAGTTGTACTTCCGCAATCAGGCGGCGTTCACCCTGGGGACGCTCAGCGGGCTGCACGACTTCGCCATCCGCAAGGTCGACGAGGAACTGCTCAGGCTGGCCCTGGTCACCGGCGCCCCGGCGGCGGACGGACCGTCGTAGGTACGGCACGACGCTCACACCCACTGCGGGTGTGAGCGTCGAACCGAAGAACTACCTCCGGGTCAGGAGAGGCGGACCGCGAGGGACGACTGCCCGGGCTGGACCGTGACGACGGTCCCGGCCGGGTAGCGCAGCGTGTGGTCACGGTCGGTGGAGATCAGGACCAGCCCCAGGCGGTGACCGGCCGCGAAGACGTGATCCGTGGACTGCAGGTCCCAGCGGAAGGTGTACGACCGCCCGTCCCGCACCGGCGTGGTCCGGGCCGGGGAGAGGCGATTGCGTACGTCCAGCCAGCCCTGCGTGACGATCTCGTACGGGGTGGTGGCCGTCACGTACTCCCGCCGGTTGAAGCACCCCGGATCGCCCTCGATGCCGGGCCCGATGCAGTCCTGGGTGGTCAGCGTGCGCAGTCCGGCGTAACGCTCGGCCGGCCCGTAGTCCACGAGCAGCGCCGTAAGGTAGGGCGAGTCCCCGCTCAGGGCCGCCTTCACGGTCACCGACGGGGTCCCGGAGAGCCGGGTCGCCCTCGTGAACGGCTGCGTCAGGTAGGCCAGCCGGTTCGGGTCGACAGCCGTCTCGTCGGCGGTCAGCGAGGCCGCCGTCCGGGCCGGGTCGTCCACGAACGTCTGCGGGACGGTGGGGGACAGGGCGCTCAGTCGCAGCGACTTCTCCCGTCCGTCGGGAAGCGGCCAGGTCCGCGACGTCACCCACCGGTTCGGGGCGATCTCCACGTCGGCGACCGGCTCCCGCATGATCCCGGTGTCGATCTTGTAGAGCCACTGGTCGAACCAGCGGTGGAGAGTGGAGAGCCACTGCTCACGGCGTACGTTGAAGGGGTCGGTGTGCCCGGCCTGATGCAACCAGATCTTGCGCGGCACACCCCGCGCCGCCAGCGCGTCCCACCACTGACCCGCCTGGAGGGTGCGCACGTTGTCGTCGTGCAGCCCGTGCACCAGCAGCACGCTGGCCCGCACCTCGTCCACGTCGCGCAGATAGTCGCGTTCCGCCCAGTACCGGCTGTAGTCCCCGGTGATCCGGTCCTGATCACGCTCCAGAGCCGCCATGACGGGAGCGCACATCTCCGGATTCTTCCGAGTCAGCACCGCCTTGGCCAGTACGTCGGTGTCCTCACCCTGATACCCGCCGGGCGCGACCACTCCGCCGTTGGCCCGGTAGTAGTCGTACCAGCTGCTGATGGCCGCGATGGGGACGATGGTCTCCAGTCCCTCGACCCCGGTGGTGGCGACCGCGTTGGGCAACGTCCCGTTGTAGGAGGCGCCGATCATCCCGGTCCGCCCGGTGGACCAGCCCGCGGTGACCGGAGCGCCGGAGGCGTCGAAGCCGGGCGCCCGTCCGTTGAGCCAGTCGACCACGGCCTTCATGCCGAGGGTCTCGTTGCGCCCGCCGGTGGTCGGGCAGCCCTCCGAGCCGCCGCTGCCCAGGCTGTCCGCGAAGACCACCGCATAGCCGCGCGGGACGAAGTAGTTGTCCAGGTATCCGGCGAAGGTGATCGCCTCGGCCCGGTTCGCGGCCACGGCGGCGCTCAGCGCGGCGTCGTCACCGGTCCGGTCGATGTCGTCGTGGTTGGGCACGTCGTTGAGGCCGGCGTAGTACGGGCTGGCCTGGAAGACGACCGGCACCCTCCGGTCGGTGGACGGCCGGATGATCCGGACGGCCACCCGGTCGGGCCGGCCGTCGGCGTCACTGTCCACCTGACTCTGCACCCAGACCTCCTCGCGGACGGCCTGGGTGTAGTCGTAGACCGGCTGGGTGCCCGTCGGCGGCGCCGCGGACGCGGGGACGGCCGGGGCGGTGAGGGCTGCGGTGAGAACGGCGATCCATGCGAGTCGCATCGCGTCACGATATCGCCAGGCATCGATCGCCGGTGTCCCCCGCGGTCAGCGGATCTGGAACTCGAAGAGCGAGTAGCCGTACTGGTTGGACCGCTCGGTGCCGTACATCCGGACGTACCGGGCGACGGTCCTCTTGCCGGCGACACTGACCGTGCCGCCCTTGCCGGCGGTGGTCGACCACAGGGTCTTCCAGGTCTTGCCGTCCACCGAGGTGTCCACCCGGTACCGGACGCCGTGCGCGTTCTCCCACATCAGCGTCACCTCGGAGAGCTCCCAGCGCTGCCCCAGGTCGACCTTGAGCCACTGCGGGTCGGTGAAGGCGCTGGACCACCGGGTGGACGGGTCGCCGTCGGTGGCGTTGATCGCCCGCCACGGGTCGCCCTCGGTGCCGGAGGCGGTGGTGGTGGCGTTCAGTGCCAGGTTCGTCCCGGAAGGGTTCTTCTTGCCGGCCGGGGCCGCGGCCTTGGTCGCGCTGGGCGCCGCAGACGTGGGCGACTCCGAGGGCGACACCGTCACCGAGGCGGAGATCGAGGTGGTGGCCGAGGCGGAGGCGGCGGGGGACGGTGAGGAGGCGGTGCCGGCCGCCGACGGGGTCTCGAAAGCGGGGTACTCCACCGGTGCGGCCCCGGACGTGCCCGGCGTGACCGTGGTGGAGGCGGCCGGCATGGTCTCGTACACGAAGGCGGTGGTCCCCGCGGTCAGCGCGACGGCCAGGGCGACGCCGCCGCCGATCAACCACCCCGTGCGGCGCGGGCCGGTTGCCTGCGCCGCGTCCTGGGCGGGTTCTTCGTGGGGTACGCCTGGCGTGACGGTGCCGAAGCCGCCGAGTCCGGCCGGTCTCTCGTGCGGGACCGGGCCACCCGTGCGCGGGGCCGGTCGCGCGGGCATCCGGCCCAGCCTCAGGCTGTCCGCGCGGGACGACCGCTGCGGGTGCTCCGCGCCGGGATCGTCACCCGTGGGCTGACGGGTGTCATCTGACCCCTCCACAACAGTTCCTCCGGCTCTCGCGCGCAACGACGCGCAGTATCCTGACGTATGACGGTGTCCGGCGATACACCAGGACTGTCCACTTCCGGCCCGGTCACGGCCGGATCGTGCGAGGACGTCCGCAGATGTGATGCCAGTCACTCCACGATGGGCGCGGTTCGCGTTACCGCTGGTCATGCACCGGCTACGTCGCGCAGCCGTTCGATGCCGGTCACGATGGTCCGCAGTCCGGCGGTCAACTCCCGGGACCGCCGTGCGGGGAGCCCGCCCATGACCCGCGACTCGATCGCGTTGAACCGGGGATAGATCTCGCGCAGCAGTGCCGCCCCGGCCGGGGTCAGCCGCAGCTGGACCAGCCGGCGGTCGTCGTGCCGCGGCTCCCGGGCCAGCAGCCCACGGCTCTGGAGTGTGCGGACCACTCCGGTCAGCGTGGCCTTCGAGACGGCGGCCGCGTCGGCGGCGTACCGGGTCTCCAGCCCGTCGCCGATCCACACCGCCCGGAGCACCGCGAAACCGGTCCAGCTCAGGTCGTGCGGGCGGAGCACCTCGGCGGTCACGTGGGCCCGCAGTGCGGCGGCGGCCCGGTGCACGGCGGCGGCCGTCCGTGCCGCGTCGAGGTCCAGGTCCGGTCCGAGTTGTCCGATGCGGGCGCGGGCCGCCTGCTCGCCGGCGTCGAAGGGGTGCCGATCCGTCATGCGGGCCGATGGTAGGCCCCGGAGTGGATCAGAAGTGCTGGTGGCGGGCCACCCCGGCGGCCGGTGGCGGGATCTCTGCTGGCAAGCTTCCTGCTCGTGCAAGCACTTCGGCTGATTCTCCTCTTCATTCACCTGGTCGGGTTCGCGCTGCTGCTCGGCGGCGCGGTGGCTCAGTTCCTGTCCGGAAGGATCCGGATCAACCCGGCGGTCCTCTGGGGCTCGATCATCCAGCTGGTCAGCGGCATCGCGCTGTCCGCGCCGCTGCGGGGCGGCGGCGACCACGAACCCGACCCGATCAAGCTCGGCGTGAAGCTGCTCTTCGCCGTGCTGATCTTCATCATGGTGTTCGTCCCGCGGAAGCGGGACGAGGTCAACAAGGGCCACTTCATCGGCATCCTCACGCTGACCCTGGTGAACGCCGCGGTCGCCGTCTTCTGGCGCTGACCGCCCGGACGCGGACGGGGAGGCCCGGCGGCAGGCACTCGCCGGACTCCCGGCCGTGTCCACCGCCCGGGGGATGTCGCGTGGGGTCATCCGCCCGGGGGCGGGTCGAAGTGGTCCCGTGACCAGCGGCCCAGCTCGTCGAGCAGTGGACGGAGCTGCTCGGCCAGCGGGGTGGGGGAGTACTCCACCCGCGGCGGTGCCCCGGCGTGCTGGATCCGGGTCAGCAGGCCGTCCTCCTCGAGGCGGCGCAGCCGTCCACTCAGCATCGGCGGGCTGATACCCGGAATCCGCCGCTGGATCTCGGTGAACCGCATCCCACCGCTGTGCAGCACGACCCAGAGGATCTGCAGCACCCAGCGACCGGAGATCGCCGCGATCGCGCGGGTGGGGGGTTCGGTGACCACTCGGACGTCGTGCATCCGGTCAGACCATCATCACCGGCATGACGTCCGATCGACGTCCGATCAACGTTCGGTCGACGAACGTGTGACCGGCAACACAAGAGACGGTTTTTGCCGGGGTTAGGTCGCTTGTGCGGCTTATATGCGATCTGATCGATTGCTGTCTTCGTGCAGCGGGTGTGCACTAATGCCACCCGGATCGGCCTCGGTCATCGCCGGAGCAGACGTCGGAGCAGCTGTCTGTACAGTCCGCGAACGGGGGGTGACCCGGGTCTCTCGCCCGCGAACGGGCCGGTGAACCGGTACCCTTCGGCGGTCGGGTCCGGATGTCGGATCCGGTGATCATGCCCACGGCGCCCGGGCGGGGGCCGTTGCGTAGGATTTTCGGGCCGCACGATCGCAACAGACGGGAACCGAGAAACGCGATGCCGCTCACTCCAGCAGACATTCACAACATGGCCTTCAAGAAGCCGCCGATAGGCAAGCGTGGATACGACGAGGAGGAGGTCGACGCCTTCCTCGACGAGGTCGAGCAGGAGCTGATCCGCCTTCTGGAGGAGAATGGCGCGCTGAAGGACACCCTCCAGCGTGGTCCCGGAGCCCCGCCGAGCGCGGCCTCCACGATGGTGCTCAACAACGAGTTCGCCGACCTCGCCCAGCAGCTCGAGCGCCTGCAGGAGGCCCGGGCCCGCGCCGAGCAGAACGCGCGCAGCGTCCAGTCGCAGCTCGAGCGCGCCCGCAGCCAGCCGCCGTCCGGCGCGATGCCCACCGTCGGTGACGACGACCGCAACGCCCGGGTGCTGATGATGGCGCAGCGGACCGCCGACGAGCACATGCGTGACGCCCAGCGCGAGTCCGACTCGTTGATCTCCACGGCCCGCAACAAGTCGGAGCAGATCACCAGCGAGGCGCAGCTCAAGGCCGCCACCATCGAGAGCGACGCCCGCCGCAACCACACCGAGGCGATGGAGAGCCTGGTGGAGAAGCGGGGTTCCGCCCTCGACGAGATCGACCGCCTGGGACAGCTCGCGCAGAGCTACCAGGAGGCGCTCACCAACCACGTCACGCAGCAGCTGATGGACCTGACCAGCACGCCGGACGCCCAGTCGTCGCGTGAGCTGTCGTCCCGCGAGCTGCCCTGACGTCCACCCCGCCCGGTGCCGGACACCGGGCGGGGACCCGGTCGCACGAGCCCCGCGGTGCCGGACATCCGGCGGGACCCGGTTGACGATCCCGCGGTGCCGGGCATCCGGCGGGGACGCGGTGAACGAACCCCGCGGTGCCGGACACCGGGCGGGGACGCGGTGAACGAACCCCGCGCCGCCGTGGTACATCCCGGCGACAGGTCTCCGGGACGGGGTGTGGTGAACCATGAACGACGTATGGGCCGGCGAGGCCGCCGACGGCCGGGTCCGGGTGGAGTTGGACAACGCCGGGCGGCTGCACGACCTGAGGCTCGACCCGAGCGTTGCCTATCTGGCCACCGAGGAGCTGCGGCGGGCACTGATCGCCGCCTTCACCGCGGCGCAGACGGCCGTGACCGGCCCGGCCGGTCCGGGAGGCACCCCCGTCGATCCGGAGCGGCTGACGGCCCTCCTGGACGAGACCACGGACACCGCCGAGCGCCGCTTCGCGGAGATCTCCACCGCGCTGTACGACATCAACCGGCGGGCGGCCCGGCAGTGGTGAGCGCGCGGCTGCACCTGGACCCGGAGATCGTCGCCGCCTGCGGCCGGGAGCTGGCCGGCGTGGCACAGCGGCTGGCCGAGGAGAACGCGGCCCTGCAGGCGACGATCACCGGATCGGCCGGCCCGTGGGGCGCCGACGAGTCGGCAAGCGTGTTCGCGGTGGCCTACCAGGCGGTGCTCGGGCAGGCGATGGTGGCGCTCGGGTCGTACACCGAACAGCTCGGTTTCGCGGCGGCCACCCTGGTCTTCGAGGCGCGCGCGGTGGTCGAGGCCGACGAGGCGGCCGCCGCCGACCTGTACGCCGCAGGCGGCCTGCCCGGAGCCTGAGCCGCTGATGTGGCCGGAGAGCACTCCGCCCGGCGGTGGCGGCCGCCGGGCGGAGCGGTCGGTCAGCGCCGGACCAGGTGCACCCGGTAGACGCTGCGGGTGTTCCCGTCCTCACTGGTCGTCGTCACGATGTGCAGCTGGCCCTCCCGGGTCACCGCCACCGTCGCGTACGGGTCGAGGGTCTCCGCCGTCACCGTCGCCCGGTTCGGGTTCTTCACCAGGACCCGGTACGTGTGCGTGTCCGGGTCGAAGCCGCGGAACAGCACGCCGTCGACACGTAACCCGGTGACGGTCGCGTCGGTCCCGGCACCGGGGGCTTTCGCGTACACCTGAATCTCGGCGACCGTGAGATAGCCGTCCGGCACCGCCGTGAGCACCAGGCAGATCGGACCGGCGGAGCCGGCCGGGACGGGGAGATCCACCGAGAGCGGGCCGGCCGCACCCACCGGCACCGGCGACCCGGCCGGCCGGCATCCGTCGCTGGTGGCGACGCCCGCCTGGATGCTCGCCGGGAGGCCGCCGCCGGACGCGTTGTCCTTGTAGAAGTGGGTGACGACCCGGCTCGGCTCGCGTCCGGCCGGCACGGTCAGGGTGAGTGTCTCGGCCGGGTTGCGGCCCGAGGACTTCCAGTTCGACCAGGCCTTGTCGGTGGTGTCGCCGTTGGTGAGGCCGGTCGTGGTGTAGCCGCCCTCGGTGTACGACGCGGCCACGGTCACCCCGTCGGCGACGCTCTCCGACGGCTCGGTGACCTGGACCCGGACGGTCGCCTTCAGGGTGCGGCCGGGTACCACCGTCGCGGTGCCGGTCAGGGTGACCACCCCGGTGGCGCCGAACGTCCCGGACGACCAGGTGACCGGTACGTTCGCGGTGCCGCCGTGGGTGCCGGTGGCCACCACGGTCGCCGGCAGCGCGGGCTGACCGTTCACGTAGGTCTTGGCGCGGGCCGGCCGGGTGGCGGTGAAGAGATCCACGGTGACCTCGGCGGTCGCCGTGACGGCCTGACCGCGTACGTCGGTGGCGGTGCCCCGGACCTTGACGACGCCCGGCTTGATCCAGCGTTGTCCGGCCGGGACGGTCCAGGTCACCGGCAGGGTGGTGGTCCCGCCGCCGGCCAGTGTCGCGGTGACGGTGGCCGGCAGCGCCGGGGCCCGTCCCGGCACGGTGTAGGTCTGCACGGTCTCGGTGCCGGTCACCGTCTCGTCCTTGATCGTCCAGCGCTGGTTGGTCGCCGAGGAGGGCTGCCAGACGCCGACCGCGGTGCCGTCGGCGGTGCCGCCGCCGGAGACGTCGAGCAGTCGCCGGGCGGCCACGTTGATCAGCGTGTACGTGCCGTCGCCGGTGGTCGAGGCGACCCAGAGCGCGCCGTCGTCGGGGCTTGCGGTGGCGGGTTCCACGACCGGTGTGCCGCCGCGGACCGCGAGGCGCTTGCCATCCGCGGCGTTGGTGAGCGTCCAGCGGGCCCGGTTGGTGCCGTCCCCGCCGGCCGGGGTGACGGTCCACAGCTGCTCGGCGGTGGCGGCGCCGGTCCGGATGGCCAGGGTGCCGGTGGCGGTGGGGGCCAGTGAGCGGCCGCCGGCCACGCTCTGGAGGCGGTACGTGTGACCGGCCCGCAGGTGGGCGGCCCCGGGATCCGCCGAGGACACCCCTTCGACCAGGAACGTGGTGACGGACTGGCCGGGCACGGTGAGGGTGGCCTGGCCGCCGGTGACGCGTACCGGGGTGCCGCGGACGAGTTTGCCCGTGGCGCTGGTGACGACCGGGGTGACGGTCGCGTTCGTGGCGATCGTCTGGAACTTGGCGAGGTTCAGGCGGACGGTCGCGGGGGTGGTGGCGGCGTTGGCGTGCACGACCGTGGCGCCCTTGCCGTCGGCGCGGACCGCGGCGACGCTGTGCGTGTCGTCCACCTTGACGACGTGGTCGCCGGGCTGCACGTAGTGGGTGAAGTTCCGGATCGTGTCGAACTTCGTGTTGGTCTGGATCGGACAGGTGGTCAGATCATCCGAGCTGTCACAATCGAAGGGAACGTGGATCGAGCCCCACTGCAGGTTGCCTTCGGCGACCATGTTGTCGGCGTCCTCGACCGGCTGCCACAGCACCCAGGCCGACGGCTCCAGCTCCCGCAGGTCGTCGATGATCCGCTGGGCCATGCCGAGGCCGGAGTTCATGCTGGTGAAGTCGTTGCCCCAGCTGCCCTCGATCTCGCTCATCCAGAGCGGGCGCTGTTCGGCCTTGGCGATGTCGCGGACCGCGGTGCGCTGGCCGGTGCCGTAGGTGTGCACGTTGATCCGGTCCACCGCGGCGCGGGCGGGATCGGTCAGGCCGTACCAGTCGGTGATGAGCGTGCCCGGGTTGGTCTCGTCCGGTGCCGCGATCCTCCGGTCCGGCGCGGCCCGGTGAAGCGCTTCGATGATCGCCGCCTGCAGCGCGGGGGAGGCGTGGGCACCCTCCTGACGGCCGCCGGTGGGCTGGCCGTCGGCTCCCAGTTGGGTACGCCAGTAGTTCGTGTTCGGCTCGTTGAGCGGCTCGATGGTGTCCACCGTGATCCCGTGCGCCTGTTCGAGGTACTCGGTGACGCGGACCAGGTAGGTGGCGAAGTCGTCGGCGGTGTCGGCGCGGATCTGGTCGGTGGTGGCGTCGAAGCCGCCGGAGACGTACCCGCTGACGGTCTGGAACCACGGCGGCGAGTTGCTGAAGGTCTCCCAGTGGTCGACCTCGCTCTTGATCCGGTCGACCCACCAGCGCTGGTTCGCGTCGGCGTCCCAGTCCCAGTCCGCCGGGTCGTCCGGGTCCCACCAGTCCTTGTCGGCCGGGGTGTACTGCTCGGACGCCTTCCACCAGCCGGGGACGTCGCCGCCCGGACGCAGGTAGTCCCGTACGGTCGGGGCGTTGCCGCCGCCGATGTTGTAGCGGGCGATGTTGAGGTTCAGGCCGTCGTCGGAGAAGAGCAGGTCGGCGAGGCGTTCCCGGATCTCGTCGGGGTAACCGCCGGTGGCGTGCGCGAGCCAGGCCAGGCTGGTGCCCCAGCCCTCCCAGGCCGGGCCCTGGTAGGACGGGTCGGGTGTGATGGTGACGGCGGACGCGGTGGTGTCCGCGGCGGCGGCCGGTGGCGGCGGTGTGAGGGGAACGAGCACGAGGCCGGCGCCCAGAACCGCGGCGGCCAGGCCTTCTCGGAACGTCATATGTCTCCTCAGGGGAAACCGACTGTTACGGGGGCAATGATGTTTGCGTAAACATCAGCGGCATTGTCACGACGCCCGTCGATCGATGTCAAGCATTCGTGGTAGAGCAGTGGTCATGCCCGCCGATGCGACCGCGCACCCGACACCGAGCCTCCACGCCCGCGAGATCGTCCGCGGGGCCTACGACACCCACGTGCACGTCGCGCCGGACGTGATGAGACGCCGCATCGACGACGTCGGCCTGGCCCGCCGCTTCGCCGAGGTGGGGATGGCGGGCTTCGTCCTCAAGTCCCACTACGTGCCGACCGCCGAACGGGCCGAGGTGGTCCGCGGCGTCGTCCCCGGCGTCGACGCGCTCGGCGCCCTCACCCTCAACGGCTCGGTCGGCGGCCTCAACCCGGTGGCCGTGGAGATCGCCGGCCGGCAGGGTGCCCGCATCGTCTGGCTGCCCACGGTCGACTGCGCCAACGAACGCGCCAGCCGGGCCGCCCTGGCCCCCGGCACCCCGGTGCCGATGTGGGCCGCGCTCCAGGACGAGCTTGCGGAACAGGGCATCGTCGCGCCGGCCATCGAGGTGCTCGACGACGACGGCGCGATCGTGCCCGACCTGATCGCCGTCCTCACGGTGATAGCCAAGCACGGCATGGTGCTGGCCACCGGCCACCTGAGCGGTCCGGAGATCGTCAAGGCGGTGGACGCGGCCGCCGGCGCCGGGGTTCGCGACATCATCGTCACCCACCCCGAGTTCACCTCGCAGCAGCTCGACGTCGCGACCCAGCGGCACCTGGCCGGCCGCGGCGCGCTGCTGGAACGGTGCTTCACCACCCCGTACACCGGGAAGGTCTCCTGGGATCTGGTCTTCGAGCACATCCGGGCGGTCGGCCCGGAACACTCGATCCTCTCCAGCGATCTGGGTCAGCCGTTCAACCCGCCGGTGGAGGACGGACTCGCGCTGCTCGCCGACCGGCTCCTCGGCGCCGGGTTCACCGACGACGAGGTGCACACCATGGCGGTGACCAACACCCGGCGTCTCGCCCGTCCGGGAAATCTCCCGGCAACATCTTGACTACCTGACTGTTACCGCTCACATTCAAATGACCTCCTTCGATGCGGCTGTGCTCACCCCGTACCCCCGGAGAGGCCGCACCGAATCCCCCGCCGTGCCCCACGGAAGGATCCCCATGCACCGGTCGAGGTGGTGGCCGATTCCGGTCATCCTCGCGCTGCTCGCCGGCCTGTTCGCCGTACCCACCGCGGCACAGGCCTCACCCGCCGTGTCCTACACCAACCCCATCGCCGCGCAGCGAGCCGATCCGCACATCTACAAGCACAGCGACGGGTACTACTACTACACCGCGACCGTCCCCGCCTACGACAAGATCGTGCTGCGCCGGGCCACCACGCTGCAGGGCCTGGCCACCGCCGCGGAGACGACGATCTGGACCAAGCACGCCAGCGGCGTGATGGGCGCCCACATCTGGGCGCCGGAGATCCACTACATCGACGGCAAGTGGTACGTCTACTTCGCCGCCGGCTCCACCACCGACGTCTGGGCCATCCGGATGTACGTGCTGGAGGGCACCGGCAGCAACGCGCTCACCGCCACCTGGACCGAGAAAGGCCAGATCGCCACGCCGTGGAGCAGCTTCGCGCTGGACGCCACCACCTTCGTCGTGAACAACGTGCGCTACCTCGCCTGGGCACAGTCCGAATCGGGCATCGCCACCAACTCCAACCTCTACATCGCCCGGCTGTCGAACCCGTGGACGCTGGCCACCGCGCCGACCCGGATCGCCGTGCCGACGCTGAGCTGGGAGAAGATCGGGTACGCGGTGAACGAGGGCCCGAGCGTGATCGTCCGCAACGGTAGGGTGTTCATGTCGTACTCGGCCAGCGCGACCGACGCGAACTACTGCCTCGGACTGCTCACCGCGTCCGCGTCCAGCAACCTGCTCGCCGCGTCGTCGTGGACCAAATCGGCCACCCCGGTGTTCACCAGCAACGCCGGAACCGGACAGTACGGCCCCGGCCACAACTCGTTCACCGTCTCCGAGGACGGCCAGAGCGACGTCCTCGTCTACCACGACCGCAACTACAAGGACATCTCCGGCGACCCGCTCAACGACCCGAACCGCCGCACCCGCATCCAGAAGCTGTACTGGAACGCCGACGGCACCCCCAACTTCGGCATCCCGATCCCGGACGGCGCCCACCCGGTGCGGCTGGCCAGTCACAACTATCCGGACGGGTACATCCGGCACTGGGAGTTCCGCGGCCGGCTCGAAGCGAACGTGACAGCCCTGGCCGACTCCCAGTTCCGCATCGTGACCGGCCTCGCCGGATCCGGGACGGTCGCGCTGGAGTCCACCAACTACCCCGGCTACTACCTGCGGCACCGCAACTTCGAGGTGTACGTGGAGAAGAACGACGGCACGGCGACGTTCGCCGGGGACGCCAGCTTCTTCCGGCGGACCGGTCTGGCGTCGTCGAGCGGCATCTCCCTGGAGTCGCAGAACTACCCGGGACGGTACGTCCGGCACTCCAGCAACCTGCTGTACGTGCAGGCGGTGACCGACTCACTCGGCCAGGCGGACGCCACCTTCACCCTCGAATAGCGGCGCACTGCTGCGGACACCGTCCGGGTGGACCTCCTGCCGGATCCGGGCGGTGTTCACATCCGGCGAGGCGTCGATCATCCGCAGCACCATCGTCGAGAACTTGGCCATTGTGTTCCGGCCCGGGATGAAGATCGACCACTCGTCCCGGGCCGGCTCCTCCCGGACCTCCAGCCCGTCCGGAAGCTCTTGCACCGGCGGGCCGTCGACCGGCACCGTGACGATCCAGAACGGGCCCATGCCGTCCTCCGGGGTCTTCAGATCCAGCATCCGCCACGGGTGGCCGATCACCGCCGCTCCCGCGTCCGTCACGGCCGCGACCAGCCGCTCGATCGCCGCATCGATCATCGCCTCGGCCTCGGCCCACTCCTGCGCGTCCCGCCCGGGCGGCGTGCCGTGCACCAGCGCCGACACCACGGTCACCGCCGGGGCGTGGCGCAGCTCCGGCGCGGGCTGCGCGGCGAACACCGACAGCGCCGCCTCGATCGCCTCGTTCTGCGCCCGCTGCTGCTGTTCGACCTCGTCCCGGTGCCCGGTCAGCAGGGCCACCGCCCGGTCCGGCTCGTCGAGCACCACCCGCACCTGCTTGACGCTCATCCCGGCATCCCGCAGCAGCGTCACCAGCATGGCCCGCTCCACCTGGGTGAAGTCGTACGACCGGTACCCGGTCCGCTCGTCGACCTCAGCCGGAACGAGTAGCCCCTCCGCGTGATAGAACCGCAGGGCCTGCGGCGACAGGTGGCACATGTCGCTGAAATCGCTGATCGACAACATGCGTCAAGCGTGACCCCTGCGGTAACCACAAGGTCAAGACCGCGGGTCCGGGCTGCCGTTCTCCCCGATGCTCGGCGAGCTGCCACTGAGCGTGAAGTCGTAGTGGTCGGTCCGCTGATAGCCGGCGACGGAGACCCGGTAGCCGTCGGTGCTTTCGACGACAGGGGCGGAGACGACAGCGAGAGCCGCCCGGATCGATCCGGGCGGCTCTCTGAACAAGGGAGCCTAGGAGACGACGATGCCGCCTCCGGCTGGGCGGACGTTGGTGACGTCCAGGACGAAGCGGCCGGTCCGGGCGTCCCACACCTTCAGCGTCAGGGTGTCCTTCCCGTCGACCGCGCTCACCAGGAACCGGTACGAGCCGCCCCCGTTGACCGTGCCGGTTCCGGAGTAGACCGCGCCGGAGCCGATGACGATCGCGGGCAGGTGGCCGGTGGAACGGAAGACGTCGCCGTTCGGCAGGGTCAGCCAGGTGCTGCCGCTGCCCTTGCCCGCGCGGGCGGTGAACGCGAAGTCGACGCCCTGGGCGAGCCGGCCGCTGCCGGAGACCCCGGCGGTGCGGGGCACGTAGGTGACCACGCCCGGGACGGTGGTGCCCGCCCCGGCCCCATCGTCGTCGCTCACCGTGACGGTGGGGCGGAAGACGCCGGCGGTCGTGTACTTGTGCGTGCCGGTGCAGGACGTCGAGCGGGATGTCGAACCGTCACCCCAGGCGAACGTGCACGTGAGCGTGTCGGCGCTGCCCGGGTCGCTGACCTGGACGGTCCGGGTGACCGTGGTGCCGGTGGCCACCGGCGCGTCCGGGAACGGGTGGCCGCCCGGTGTCACCACCACCGGTGACGCGTTGCTCAGGGTCACGGTCGCCGAGTCGCGGCTGGCGCCCGCCGTCAGGGTGACGGTCACCGTCCCGTCGTCGGTGCAGCTGATCGTCGTGGTCGGAGCCGTGTCGTCCGCGAACACACACTCGACACCTTCCGTGCCCTTATATGACCATTTAAGCGGTTTGGAGGTGTTGGTCGCCGAGCCCGTCACCGCGACCGGTGCCCCTTCGAGCCCGCTGACGTCCGGCCCGGCGTGCACCACCGTGACCGGGTCGACACTGGTCAACGTCGGCACGACCGGTTCGATCGACCCGTCCGCCGCGAACGTCAGACGGTCGATCGTCGTCTCGCGATGGGTGCCGTCGCCGCCCGGGATGGCGAACCGGTGATAGGCGATGTACCACTCGTCGCTGCCGGGGAGGCGTACCACCGAATGGTGTCCGGTGCCGAGAATGCCGAGCGACGCGTCCTTCTGCAGGATCACACCGACCCGGTCGCTCCACGGTCCGAGCGGCGACGTCCCGGTCGCGTAGGCCACCCGGTAGTTCGGGTCCCGGGTGTCGTTCTCCGACCACATGAAGTAGTAGACGCCGTCGCGTTCGACGACGAAACTGCCCTCGTTGTAATTGGCCGGCTTGTAGGTCTTCACCGAAGCGGCCGGGAACGACACCATGTCGTCGTTCAGCTGCACCTGGTAGGAGTTCCCGTTACCCCAGTACAGGTACGATTTCCCGTCGTCGTCGGTGAACACCGCCGGGTCGATCATCTGCCCGCTGTAGGTTCCGCCCGCGACCAGCGGTTTTCCGAGCGCATCCGTGAACGGCCCGGCCGGTGAGTCGGCGACCGCCACACCCAGGTGCTTGACGCCGCCGGCCAGTCCGCCGCTGAAATAGAAGTAGTACTTCCCGTTGTGAGTGGCGATCGTCGGCGCCCAGGCGCTGTCGTCGGCCCAGGTGACATCCGGCCCGAGGTCGAGGATCACCCCGTGGTCGGTCCAGTTCACCAGGTCGGTCGAGGAGAACGCGTGGAATCGCGTTCCCGACCATCCCGCGAATCCGTCGGTGGTGGCATACATCCAGAACGTGTCGCCGAACACCGCGATATTCGGATCGGCGTACAGCCCCGGGATCACCGGCGACGTCATCGCCACCGCGGAGACGGTCCAGGTGCGTGATTCACCGTCGGCTCCCTTGACCGTGTACGCCACCGGAGCCCGGAAATTCTGCACGCTCCCGTCGGCCGGGCTGATCGTGGCCCCGTCCGCCAGGGTGAACGAGGGTGCCAGCGCGGAGACGTCGGTTCCCGGCTTGACCGGCAGCACGACCGTGCCGGCCTCGTCGTCGACGAGAGCGTCCACCTTGAGCGCGTCCAGGGTGACCCCGGCGATCGACGTGGTCCGCCCGGCCAGCGCGAGGATCTCCGCCGCCGACAGCGCCGTGTTGTAGATCCGGAAGTCGTCGACCTCCCCGGCGAAGTAGGGGTCGGCCGCGTACAGCGAACGCCCGATGTACCCGCTGTACGACTTCGACGCGTCGTACAGGTCGGACGGTTTGACCGTGACCCCGGTGGCCGACGCGACGCGCACGCCGTTGAGGTACATCGCGGCCTGCGAGCCGTCGACGGTGACCGCGACGTGCTGCCATCCGCCGGGCAGCGCCGCGTCGTCGCTCAGCTTCGACTCGGCCTGCCAGCTGCCCGTGGTGATCGCCGAGAAGAGCACGTTGCCGCCGTTGCGCGGGCTGGTGAACAGGTACTTGTCACTGTCCGGCCCGAGACCGTACAGCCACTGGTTGACGGTCGTCGACGCGGTCCACTTGGTCCACGCCGCCACGGTGACCGCCGGCGCGCCCTGGAGCACCCCGTTCGGGATGGTCACGTAGGGTGAGCTGCTGCCGCCGGACATCCGGAACGACGATCCGGAGACCCCGGAACCCCACGCGGGGGTACGCGTGTAAGCACCGTCGAAGCCGTTTCCGGAGGAGTCGCGGGCGACCGTCCCGGACGTCTCGTCGAACTCGTAGCGCAGTCGCAGCCCAGGAGTGGGTGCCGGCTCCTCGTAGGCGTCCGAGATCCGCTGGTGCTCGGCGGCTGTCACCGGCAGAACCGTGCCGTGGCGGGGTCGCGACGGCAGCGAGTAGGTGGTCTCCGGTGTCCACACTCCGGAGTCGAGGTCGGTCGTCGAGAACGGGACGTAGCCGCGCCCGCCGTACTCGTCGATGAAGAGGTACCACTTGTCCTCACGGTTGGACTTGAAGACCAGCGGACCCTCGCCCCGGTCCAGCGCGCCCGACCCGATGCACTCGGCGACGAGGTCGAAGTCCGTCGACAGCAGGTCGGTCGCCTTCTCCTGGATGAGGAACTTGCTGCACGGCGAGTTCGACGAGTTGTTCCGCTCGTCCTTGGTGATCCGGTGGTACACGCCGTCGTGCTCGATCACCGTCGAGTCGATCACCGAGTAGCCGGGGTCCTTCCAGACCTTCGGTGCGCTGAAGGTGCGGAAGTCGCGGGTGGTCGCGTACATCATCCGGTTGTAGGTGCTGCCGGAGTGCGAGGTGTCGGCCTCGTCGTAGAGCTTGGAGGCCCAGAAGACGACGTACGCGCCGAGTGACGTGGAGTAGAACGCCTCCGGGGCCCAGGTGTTGCCGGCGGTGTCGGGGGAGACCTTGACCAGGCGCTGGTCGGTCCAGTGGACCAGGTCGGTCGACTCCCACACCATGATCGACTTGCTGCCGGTGCGCTGGGAGGCGTCCCAGTCCCCGTTGCCGTAGATCTTGAGGTCGGTGGCGATCTGGTAGAACTTGTCGCCCTCGGGGGAGCGGATGATGAACGGGTCGCGCAGGCCGCCGGTGCCCAGCGTCGAGGTCAGCACGGGCTGCCCGTCGTTGATCTCGCGCCAGCTCAGCGGGTCGTTGCCGTTGCTCAGCGCGTTGTAGACCTGCTCGCCGTTCGCGGAGCCCTCGCCGGTGAAGTAGCTGAACAGGTAACCCTCGTAGGGTGCCGGAGCGGGCAGCGGGGGCACGGTGGCGGTGAACTCGCGACGCGCCGTGGCCGTCCCGTAGGTCACCGTCGCGGTCAGTGACACGGTCGCCGTTGCTGATCCGTGCGCGGGCCGGTGCACCTCACCGGTGGTGCTGATGATCGACGGGTCACCGGACTCCCAGGCCGCGGTGGACGGGAGTGTCAGGTTTCCGCGTACGTCATCGATGTTGTGCACGGTCAGAGCCGCAGCCGCGGCATCCGCGTTGGCCTGGTCGTCGAACGCGGCCTTGACCGTGACCGTGAACGTCTTGGTCTCGACCGCCGCGCCCCGCTTGATCGACGCGGTGAGGGTGGCCGTGGCGTCAGGCGAACCCACCGGCGGGCGGGTGATCTTCCCGGCCGCCGTGATCACATCGTCGTCGCTGGTCGCCCAGGTGATCGCCGAGCCGCTCGCGCCGGTGGCCGGCAGGGTGAGGTCCGCGGTGAGCCCGCCGGTGTCGCCCAGGCTCAGCGCCGCGGCGTCGCCGGTGACCGCTTCGGTGTTGGCCGGCGCGGCGAGCGTCGCCACCTCGGTGTCCGAGATCGCCCGGTCGTAGACACGGACGTCGCGCATCTGGCCCTTGAGGTACCGGTCGCTGGTGTACAGCGAGCGGCCGAGGTAGTTGGCGCTGGTCACGCCGTTGCCGATGGCGCTCGGCGGGATGCTGACGGCACTGTTGACCGCGACCGGGACACCGTCCTCGTAGAGGGTGCCGGTGGTGCCGGTCTGCGTGTAGGTGACGTGCTTCCACGATCCGCGGGCCAGGTTGTGGCCGTCGGCCGGGCGGATGTTCTGCTCGCCGGACCAGTTGGTGGTCGAGACGGCGGTGCGGAAGGTGTTGCCGGTGGCGAACAGGTACCCGTTGCCGTAGCCGGTGCTCGGGTCGGTGTTGCCGAAGCCGTACAGGAAATAGGGGGTGGCCTGGGTGTTGTCGATTTTGACGTCGAAGGCGACGGTGATCGCGCTCAGCCCGGCGGTGACGTTGTCCGGCACCTTCACGTAGGTGCCGGTGCCGTCGAAGGTGAGGCCCTGCGCGCCGGTCCAGGTGGGGGCCTGGACCGTGCCGTCGCGGCCGTTGCCGGAGGCGTCCGTTGCGGTCGTCCCGGCGGTCTCGTCCAGTTTGTACCAGAGGACGAGACCGTCGGTGACCTCGTCGGCGGCGTGCGCCGGGCCGGCGATCAGGGTGGTGGCTATCAGTGCGAGAGCGGTGAGGGGCGCTGACATGAGGGTCCGCAGACGCATGTGCATCGATCTCTCTGCTGGCAGAAAGCCCCGCTGCGTAACGGGGATGTTGCCAGAGTGTTAGCGTTCACAGCGCCGTCGTCAAGGTCCTCGATGTCTTCGTCCTACGGACCTTCGCCGTCGAGCGGGTCATGTGGACGGTCCGGCCGGCGACCGTCACCCAGGCCGCGACCAGACCGAGATGGAACAGCACCGCGAGAACCGCGAGGACGGTCGCGCCGGTGTGCGCGGCCAGTGCCGAGGTGGCCGTCACGCAGGTGCCCACCGGGAAGGTGAACGACCACCAGGTCAGCGAGAACGGCAGGTGGTCCCGCGCGGCACGCACGGTCACGCTGATCGCCAGACCGGCCCAGAGCAGGGCGAACCCCCACAACGGTACGCCGTAGAGCACCCCGAAAGCAGCCGCCACCGGCGCGTAGGGGGCGGGGAGCACCTGTCCCGTGGCATCACCGAGCGCGTTGGCCGCGGTGATCGACTGGCCGAGCGGTCCGAGCACGATCCACAGTGTCGGTACCGCGGCGGCCGCCCCGACCTTGTGCCGGGCCAGGCGCTGCCAGATCGCGCCGATCAGGATCAGGGACGCGACGAGACTGATGCCGAACATCGCCCAGCAGGCCAGCAGCAGGGTCAGCCGGGCCTGTCCGGGCGGCGCGTACGGGACGAGCAGCGCCCCGGTGGCCGCGGACACCATCGGCGGGACGACCGGGATCAGCCAGCCGCCGAACGCGCTCGCGTCGCCGACGGTGTGCCGGGTGAACTGCAGGTACGGCACGGCCACCGCGCTGGCCAGCCCGGTCAGGGTGCCGGCCGTCCAGAGCGTCGCGGCGATCGCCAGGGCCACGGTGTCGCCGAGCACGTCGCGGCCGAGCAGCAGGGCGCCGGCGCCGACGGTCATCATCGCCATCGGCGGGGCGCCGAAGAAGTGCGCCATCACCGGGTCGTCGCGGTTGGCGAAGAACTCCCGCGGGTGGCGCAGCGCCGCGACGCTCAGGGCGACCAGCAGCGCGGCGGCGAGCGCCCAGACCGCGGTGGCGGCGGTGTGCAGGCCGGGCGGGCGCCAGGGCAGGGTGACCGTGGCGGTGGCGACGATCCCGGTGCCCATGACCGCGGCGAACCAGTTCGGTGTCGAGATCATCATGTACCCAGCCTGCGGGTTCGCGTGCCGGCCGGGTAGCGGGCGCGTGGTTGTGGAGTCACAAGGACGGCTTGTGACCGCGTACCCTCGACGGTTGTGACATTGAGCCCCCGCATGCCGGACCTGGCCGCCCTGGAGATCCTTCTGGCGGTGGCCCGCGCCGGCACGCTGAGCGGCGCGGGCCGCGAGGTCGGGCTGACCCAGCAGGCGGTCTCCGCGCGGCTGGCCGCGCTCGAGTCGCGCACCGGCGTGCGGCTGGCCACCCGCACCACCCGGGGCGCGACCCTGACGGCTGAGGGCGTGGTCGTCGCGCAGTGGGCGGACCGGCTGCTGCGGCTCGCCGAGGAGGTCGACACCGGGCTGGCCGCGCTGCGCTCGGACAGCCGCAGCCGGTTGCGGGTCAGTGCCAGCCTGACCGTCGCCGAGCACCTGCTGCCGAGTTGGCTCGTCGCTCTGCGCGCGGACGCGGCCCGGCGCGGCGAGACGCCGGTGCGGGTGGTGCTGACCGCCACCAACAGTGACCACGTGATCGAGCAGGTGCGCGACGGTTCGGCCGATCTCGGGTTCATCGAGGGGGTGACCGTGCCGGCCGGCCTGCGCAGCCGGGTGGTGGCCCGGGACTCGCTGGTGCTGGTGGTGACCCCGGATCATGACTGGTCCTCGATCCCGGTCGCCGAGCTGGCGGCCACCCCGCTGGTCACCCGGGAGTCCGGCTCGGGGACGCGGGAGGTGCTGACCGTCGCGCTGCGGGACGCCGGGCTGGAGCAGGTGGAACCGGCGCTGGAGCTGTCGACGACGGCGGCGGTGCGGGCCGCGGTGCTGGCCGGCGCCGGTCCGGCGGTGCTGAGCCGGCTGGCGATCACGGACGACCTGGCGGCCGGGCGGCTGCGGGAGGTGCCGGTCGCCGGGCTGAGTCTGGAACGGGAGCTGCGGGCGATCTGGACCGGTCCGCGGACGCCGCCGGCCGGGGCGGTGCGGATCCTGCTGAGCCATGTTCATAGCTGATCCATAGCCGTGATCACTTGCTGACGGTTTTTAAGTGTGCGGGTATATCGCCAGCTGATGGGCTATCTGCTATCTGTTCTCATCTATCTACTCGCCGGTAGCTTCGGGGGAGCCGTTCTGGGGGCAGGCGGCTCCGGAATCCCGTTCTATCGAGAGGACCAAGAGGACGTGAGACTCCACAGAGGTTCAGCCATCGCCCTGGCCGTCGGCCTGATCGTCGGCCCGGCCGCACCCGGATTCGCCGCCGAGCCCACCGGGACCATCCGGCAGGCCGGCTCGGACAGCGCCATTCCGGGCAGCTACATCGTCGTCCTCAAGGACGGCACCTCCGTCGCGGCCCAGGCCGAGGCGCTCGCCGACGAGTACGACGGCTCCGTCGACCAGGTGTTCGGCAAGGTGGTCCCGGGCTTCGAGGCGTCCCTGTCCGCCACCGAGGCCGCGAAACTCGCCGCCGACTCGTCCGTCGCGTACGTCGAACAGAACCAGGTGATCACACTCGCCGACACGCAGACCGGCGCCACCTGGGGACTGGACCGCATCGACCAGGAGAGCCTGCCGCTGGACAGCTCCTACACCTACCCGAACACGGCGTCGGGGGTGCACGCGTACATCATCGACACCGGCATCCTGACCACGCACAGCCAGTTCGGCGGTCGGGCGGTCAGCGGGTACGACTTCGTCGACAGCGACAGCAACGCCACCGACTGCAACGGCCACGGCACCCACGTCGCCGGCACCGTGGGCGGCAGCACGTACGGCGTGGCCAAGGCCGTCCAGCTGGTCGCGGTCCGCGTCCTCGATTGCGAGGGCTCCGGCACCACCGCAGGCGTCATCAACGGCATCAACTGGGTGACCACCAACGCCGTCAAGCCGGCCGTGGCGAACATGAGCCTCGGCGGCGGCACCAGCACCACCCTGGACACCGCGGTCGGCAACTCGATCGCGGCGGGGGTCACGTACGGCATCGCGGCCGGCAACGACAACGCGAACGCCTGCAGCTACTCGCCGGCGCGGGTCACCGCGGCCATCACGGTCGGCGCCACGGCCAGCACCGACGCGCGGGCCAGCTACTCCAACTACGGCAGCTGCCTGGACATCTTCGCGCCCGGCACCTCGATCACCTCGGCGTGGTACTCCAGCACCACCGCCACCAGCACCATCAGCGGCACCTCGATGGCCACCCCGCACGTGGTCGGCGCGGCCGCCCTGGTCCTGCAGGACAACCCGTCGTACACCCCGGCGCAGGTGGCGTCCGCGCTCACCGGTGGCGCGGTCAGCGGCAAGGTCACCAGCCCCGGCACCAGCTCGCCCAACCTGCTGCTGCAGGTCCCGGACGGCTCCGGCGGCTCGGACCCGACGGACCCGGCCGGTTGCACCGGCACCAACGCCACCGCCACCGCCATCCCGGACGCCGGCTCGGCGATCAACAGCGCGATCACCATCTCCGGCTGCGGACGGTCGGCCTCCTCGGCGTCCACGGTGTACGTCGACATCACCCACACCTACCGAGGTGACCTGGTCGTCACGCTGGTCGCGCCGGACGGTTCGACGTACGCGCTGAAGAGCAGCTCCACCAGCGACAGCACCGACAACGTCGACACCACCTACTCGGCGAACCTGTCGAGCGAGGCCGCCGACGGCACGTGGTACCTGCGGGTGCAGGACGTGTACTCGTCCGACACCGGCACGCTCGACACCTGGACCCTCACGGTCTGACCATTCGTGATTCCTCCCGGGGGCGGGCCCGTTCCGAGTCTTCTCGGAGCGGGCCCGCTCTGCTCCGGCGCGTCGCGGACGGGGGCACCGGCGTTATCAGGAGATGCGACGACGAAGTCTGCTGGTGGGTGCGGTGGTGGTGGCGGGCGCCGGGGTCACGGCGACGGCGGGGGCCTGGGCGGCGCTGGGCAGTGGGCCGGAGCCGGCCCGCCCCGGCGCGGAGGCCGGTGACGAGCGGCTGGAACGCCGGCATTCCGGCGCCCGGGGCCAGATGGTCGACTTCTACACGGCGGTGCCCGCGGGGTACGGCGACGGCCGGGGCCTGCCGGTCTGCCTGGTGCTGCACGGTGGCTCGAAGCGGCCGGCCGACTTCGCCGCGCTCGGGCTGGGCGGGTTCCTGACCGAGGCGGTCCGGCGGGGCGCCCCGCCGTTCGTGCTGGCCGGCGCGACCGGCGACCGCCTGGCCTGGCGGCGGCACCCGGGCGACGACCCGCAGCGGATGGTGCACGAGGAGATCCCGGCCTGGTGTGACGACCGGGGTTTCGACACCGTCCGGTTCGCGGCGTGGGGCTGGTCGATGGGCGGCTCCGGCTCGCTGCTGCTGGCCGGGAGGTTCCCCGGTTTCCTGCGCGCGGTGGCGGCCTTCTCCCCGGCGGTGACCCCCAGCGACGAGGTCTTCGCGCTGCTGCACCGGCTGTCGCGTGTCCCGGTGGGCCTGTGGTGCGGCACCGACGACGACCTCCTCCCGAACGTGCGGGCGGCCGGGCGCGCGCTGCCGGTTCCGGCCGCCGTCGCGGACTTCGGCCCCGGCCGGCACGACTTCACCTACTGGAGCCGCCGGATCCCGGCCGCCTTCTCGTTCCTGGGCGCGGCCCTGACCTCGCCCTGAATCAGTGCTGTACGTGGAATGGTGAAAGGGGGCGCCGGCCCGCGGAGATGTGGATCCGGGGCGCTGTCGGCCGGGCGGCGCGGAGGATGTGGGAGCAGAAGGGCTGTCGTGACTCTGCCGGTGATGGGATCGTCTGTTGTGGACTCTGAGCTCTTTCGCCGGCTGCTGCGCCGGCACGCGGCGGCCGTTGTCGTGATCACCGCACCCGGGCTGGTGGCGGCGGGGGTGCCGCCGACCGGGTTCACGGCCACCTCGTTCACGTCGGTGTCACTCGATCCGCCGCTGGTGTCGTTCAACCTGGCGCGGGCGGCGTCGGCGTGGCCGGCGGTCGACGCGGCCGCGGTGGTGGCGGTGCACGTGCTGGGCCGCGGGCAGGAACGGGTGGCCCGGACCTTCGCGGCCCGGGGCATCGACCGGCTGGCGGCGTACGGCCAGTGGCGCGCCGGCCCGGAGGGTGTTCCCCTGCTGGAGGGGGTGCTCGCGCGGGTGGTGTGCCGGGTCGTCGACCGGGTGGCGGCCGGGGACCACACCATCGTGCTGGCCAGCCCGGAGCGCGGCGACCATCACGTGGACGAGTCGGAGACGCCGCTGGTCTATCACGCCGGACGGTACGCGGGCTTGAACGGATCGTAATGAAGTGATTACCGTCAATGCATGAGGCTCTTTCGAGTGTTCCTCGTGCTGATGGTGCTGGGTGCTTCCCTATCGCTGTCGCGACCCGTCGCGGCTGCCACCACCTCCTTCGGCCCCACCGACTCCGCCGGCCGCGAGATCGTCCTGCGCGGCTTCAACGTCTCCGGCAGCACCAAGCTGCGCGAGACCGGATTCCTGCCGTTCCGCAGCACCGCCGACGCGGTCGCCTCGGCCACCGCGATGCGCGAGCTGACCGGCGCCAACGCCGTCCGATTCCTGATCAGCTGGGAGGGCGTGCAGCCCACCGCCGGCACGATCGACACCGCGTACCTGGACAGGGCCGCCGCCCAGATCCGGGCCTTCACCGACCGCGGCATCCGGGTCCTGCTCGACTGGCACCAGGACCTCTACTCGGCCCACCTCTTCCACTCCGACAGCTGGTACACCGGCGACGGCGCCCCGCAATGGGTGATCGACCTCGGCGACTACCCGACCGAGTCGTGCGGCATCTGCGTGCTGTGGGGGCAGAACATGCTCACCAACAACGCGGTCCGCGAGGCGGCGTACGACTTCTGGCACGTCAGCACGATCCAGGACGCGTACCTGTCCCAGGCGAGGAGCGCGCTCACCCGGCTGTCGTCGACGCTGCCGGCGAGCTCGTTCGCGATGGTCCTCGGCGTCGACCCGTTCAACGAGCCGTTCGACGGCGGGCTCGACGGCGCGTCCGGCACCACCTGGGAGCAGAACTACCTGCTGCCGTTCTACCAGCGGTTCCGGACCGTGATGGACCAGTCCGGCTGGACCGCGAAACCGCTGTACGCCGAACCGCTGGTCTTCTGGAACACCACCTTCGGCGAGGCCGGCGGCCTGTCCACCATCCCGGCCCTGGGCACCCGGTACGTCTTCAACAGCCACTACTACGACGGCGCCCGGATGACCGTCGACCCGACCGCGGCCGGTGACGGCACGTACACCGCGGCGATGAACCGGATCCGGGACCGGGCCACCGCCCTGGGCACCGGTGCGATCGTCTCCGAGTTCGGCAACGCCATGTCCGGGACGAGCAGCAGTGGGCGTACCCCGTGGATGGTCCGTGCGATGTACCAGGGCCTGGATTCCCGGCTGTCCGGCGCGAACTTCTGGAACAACGCCGCCACCGCCGGGACGGTGCTGTCCGGGATGCAGTGGCACTGGGACACCTACAGCGGCAAGCACAGCGAACTGATGAACGGCAACCCGGACAAGGTGCAGACCACCGGCGACGCCTGGAACGGCGAGGACCACTCGGTGATCGCGGGCGGGGCGCTGCGCCTGGACACCCGGGTCCTGGACCGGCTCTACCCGAGCGCGGTGGCCGGGACCACGGTGGCCTTCGCCTACGAGGACCTGGCCCGTGACGGGTACGCCGGAGCCGGCACCCAGCGCGCCTGGCTGACCGTGCCGTCCCGGCTGCCGAACCTCGCCACGGTGGTGTCCGGCCGTCAGTACGGCGTCCTGGTCTGGAAGGACACCGGTCTCGCCGCCCCGACCGAGCTGCACCTACCCGCCTCGTTCCCGACGGCGCGAACGATCGTGCTCGGTGACCTGGCCGCCGGGGCGGTCGCGGTGACCACCGAGACCGGCGCGACGACGGCCCGCAAGCTGCAGCTGACCGGCACCGGAGCGACCGGCGCCACCCACGTGGCGCTGGTGGTCAACAACGGCGACGGCGCGACCATCCCGGCCGCGACCCTGACCGCCGCCCGCACCGAGCTGCTGGCCTGGGCGGCAGCCCTCGGCTGACCGCGTCCATACTGGATCGATGCATGTGCCCGTGGTGATCATCGGGGCCGGGCCCGCCGGCCTGGCCCTGGCCAACTTCCTGCAGAAGTCCGGCATCGGCTGTGTGGTTCTCGAGGCCCGCGACCGGCGGCACGTCGAGGAACGGCAGCGGGCCGGCGTGATCGACCACTACGCCGGCCGGCTGTTCGAGGAGTTCGGGCTGGCCGAGCAGGTGATCGGCGGCGCACCGGTGGAGACCCTGCTGGAGATCCGGGTCGAGGGCGTGCCCCGGTTCCTGGACGGCCCGCTGCTCTCCGGCGGGCGGCCGAGCCGGCTGGTCCCGCAGCAGTTCCTGGTCCGTCGGCTGATCACGGCCTTCGAGGAAGGCGGCGGTGACCTGCGGTTCGGCGCCGCCGACGTGCACCCGCACGACTTCGCCGGCGACCGTCCCCGGGTCACCTACCGCGACCCGGACGGCGTGACGCACGAGCTGACCTGCGACCACATCGCCGGCTGCGACGGCTTCCATGGGGTCAGCCGGCGCAGCGTCCCGGACGGTGAACTGACCACGTTCACCTTCGACCACGGCATCGGGTGGTACACGGTGCTCGCCGACGCTCCCGCGCCGCGCTACCCGCTGATGGCGGTCAGCCGGCACGGCTTCGCCGCGCAGTTCGCCCGCGGGCCGCACGCCAGCCGCTTCTACCTGCAGCATCAGCCCGGCGACGACCCGCGGAACTGGCCGGACGCGTACACCTGGGAGCAGCTGCGGCTGCGCCTGGGCGACGACAACCTGCCGGAGGCGGCGATCAGCGGCCGTGAGGTCGTCGAGATGCGCAGCTTCGTGGCCGAGCCGATGCGTTCCGGGCGGCTCTACCTGGTCGGCGACGCCGCCCACATCATCACCCCGATGGGCGCGAAGGGGATGAACCTCGCCCTCGTCGATGCGTACGCGCTGGCGACAGCCCTCGTCACCGCGGTCCGGGACGGTGACGACGTGGGCCTGCGGAACTACTCCGACACGTGCCTGCGCCGGACCTGGGACTACCAGGAGTTCTCCCGCTGGTTCACCGAGATGGTCCACGACTCGGGCGACCCGGCACCGGACGCGGCGTTCCGGCGGCGGCTGGCGCTGGCCCGCCTGGACCGGTTGTTCACCTCACCGGCCGCGGGTGCCGCGTTCGCCGACATGATGGCGGGAACCGCGCTGTAGACACGTCCCGCGGTCGGGGTGCGAAACGCGGACCCGGACGACGAAACTCGTCTAGAGACAACGCCGTTCAGTTAGGCGTTGGTGTGGCTGGTCAAGGGGTGTGTTGATCGGGGAGTAAGAAGCGGAGTTCAGGTATCAAGGTTTGTCACTCCAAGACAACCCAGAACCAGGAACTCCGCTTGACT
>NZ_BSSY01000037.1:0-30937 GCF_030269225.1 Actinoplanes sp. NBRC 101535
GCGTGTGAGCTGTTGAGCAGCTCGACGGTGTTACCGCCCTTGGCCACCAGGCCCGAGATGGCCTGACCCATGTTGCCGGTGCCGATGATGCTGATGTGCGCCATGATGCCCTCCGCAATTGGTTGTATCTACAACCTACGCGCAGAAACTTGTAGCAACAAGTACTCTGTGAGGGTGGACACCCGATGGCTCTCCCCGGAACAACTGGCGGCATGGGTACGGCTCACCGCCGTGCTCGAACTTCTCCCGGCAGCCCTGGACAGCCAGCTGCGCCGCGACGCCCAGCTCACCCACTTCGACTACTACGTCCTCGCGATGCTCTCCGAAGCACCCGGGCACACGCTGCGGATGACCGCCCTCGCCGAACGCACCACCGCCTCACTGCCGCGCCTCTCCCACGTCGTGCAGCGCCTGGAGACCCGCGGCCTGCTCGAACGCTTCCCCTGCCCGGATGACCGGCGCGCCACCAACACCCGGCTCACCGACGCCGGCTGGCAGAAGGTGCAGGACAGCGCACCCGGCCACGTCACCACCGTCCGCGACAACGTCATCGACGCCCTCACTTCCGAGCAGGTCACCCAGCTAGCCGAGATCAGCGACGCCGTCCTGCACCGGCTCGATCCAGATGGCGCGAAGGCAGCGCTCTACCAGCGCTACGACCCACCGAAAACCCCCTAGCCTGCGCCGGAAATTCGGTCACGAAATCTTCACAGATCTGTGCCTCCGTCAGCCGCCAGGGCGGTCATTTGGTGGTGATGCCGATCTGCAGGTCGGCTGTCTCCGCAACAGTCAGCGGCACGGTCACCTCAAGGATTCCCATGTCGTGGGTCGCGGTGATCGCGGCCTCGTCGGCGTTGATCGGCAGCCGCACGGAGCGGTGCAGGGCGCCGTACCGGAACTCGGAGCAGCTTGTCGCGTCGGTCCGCTCCCGACGTTCCGCCTTCAGGGCCAGCACCCCGTTCAGGGTGTTCACCTCTACATGCTTCTCCGGGTCGATTCCGGGCCGTTCGGCGCGCGCACGTACTCGCCATCAGAGATCCGGTCTTCGACCCGGATCGCCGGCAGCACGCACGGAAGGTCGACTTCCAGCCAGTCGGTCATGTCACCGAATAGACGTGGCATCAGCGCGGACATCCCGATCCTACTTTCGTCGGTCCTGCTGCCATCGCACCGCGCGTCCGGAGTCCTTGTTCACGGCCGAACGTCGCGTGCCGGACGCCGGTGTTCCGTACGGGACCTGTGGCCCTCACCCGCGGGACCGGCGCCCCTGCCGCAGCACATCGACGCAGATCACCATCAGGGGGACGGCAAGGGAGGAACCATGATCAATCCGGCTATCGTCGTTGCGGTCGACGGCACCGAGCCCAGCCTGGCTGCGGCGCGATGGGCCGCACGGGAGGCCCGCGACAGTGACCGGCCGCTACGCATCCTGTACGTCCTGGACTGGGACTGGGCGCCCGGCCGGTCCGACTACAGCGGCCAGCGGTTCGACGGGCCCACCCACTACAGCCTCGCCGACAAGCGGTTCGACACCGTCCGCCGGATGGCCGACGACATCACCGGCCGGGCCGCCGCCGAGGCGCGGGAGGTCGCACCCGGCATCACGGTCGACACCGATGTGATCATCGGCAACCCGGCCGGCCAACTGGTCGTCTCCTCGGAACAGGCGGATCTCATGGTTCTCGGCAGCCGGGGCCGCGGCGGTTTCGCCAGCCTCGCCCTCGGCTCGGTGAGCCAGCGGGTGGCGGCGCATGCCCACTGCCCGGTCGCCGTGATCCGCGGACGGGCCGACGCGGGTACCGGCCCGGTGGCCGCCGGGATCGACGACGCGGCGTCGTCGGCCCGTGTCCTCGAGGCGGCTTTCACCGCGGCCCGCACCCGTGGGGCGTCGCTGACCGTGATCCGCTCCTATCTGCCGGTGCAGCCGTTGTACTACGACCGGTACCCGCCGGCCGACGTCACCGCGGCCGAGCAGGACGACGAGGAACGAGCCCGGCTCGGCGATCAGCTGATGCCATGGCGGGCGAAGTACCCGGACGTCTCGGTGGAGGCGCTGCTGTCCCACGACACCGCGGCGGCGTTGCTCACCGGGGCGTCGCACACCGCCCAGCTGGTGATCGTCGGCAGCCACGGCCATGGGGTGCTCGCCGGCACGGTGATCGGATCCACCGGCCTGCAACTGCTGCACCATGCCGACTGCCCGGTCCTGATCGTGCGCCCGTACAGCAAACGGGACGTCCACCGATGACCGCGCCCGGGCCGGGGCCGGTCGACGCGCTGACCGCCGACCGCGACCACGGCCGGTGCCGGGCTGTCACCCGCCCCGGCGAGCACGGCGGCCACCATCAGCAGCACCGCGAGTGGCCGGGTGAACTGAACCCGTAGTTGCCGGGGCCAACGGCGGCGAGCGGTCAGGGCCGATGGTCCCGCACCGGGTCATCGGTGCCGGCACGTGATCACCGCATCATCGCCATCCGAACGGAGAAGAGGCGGACGACTCGGGTGACCGGGCCGTTCCTCTCTGTCTCCGGCACACCACCCGGACGTGCGATGGAGGGAGAGACCCCGTCGCCGGACGACCTCGCCGGCGACACCGGAGAGGAGGTCCGCGCCGTGAACCAGAAGATCATCATCGGATTCGACGGATCGCCGTCCGCCCAGGAGGCCCTGGACTGGGCTCTGGACGAAGCGGTCCGTACCGGCAACGCGGCGGAGCTGATCTACGCCGACGAGGCACCGGTGTGGCAACCCGCCGCCGGCATGGCAGCCACCGTCGCCGTCCGTCCCCCGAGCTACGTCGACGACGTCATCGGCGGCATGATGGACCGTGCCGTGGACGCCGCCCGGCAGTCCCACCCGCTGGCCACGGTCACCGGCACAGTGGTCCGCGCCCGCCCCGCCGCGGCACTGGTCGAGGCCTCGGCCCGGGCCGGGCTGGTCGTGCTCGGCAGCCGCGGGCACAGCGCCGTGACCGGCCTGTTCGGCTCGGTCGCCTCCGCGGTCACCGCCCACGCCCACAGCCCGGTCGTCCTCGTCCGCGGTAAGGCGGACCCGGCCGCACCCGTGGTCGCCGGCATCGACGGCTCCCCCGTCCTCTCCGCGGTCCTCGGCTTCGCCGCGGAACAGGCCGCAGCCCGCAAGGCGCCGCTGTGGGTGATCCGGGCATGGCCACCGATCACCGGGCTGTGGCAGGAGAGCCCGCAGATCGCCGAGAAGGTGACCGCCGTCGAACGCAAGCCCTTCGACGAACGGGTCGACGCGCTGCGCCGGGCCCACCCCGATCTGGACATCACCTCCCGGGCCGTCGTGGAGCACCCGGCCGCCGCGCTGATCCGGGTGGCCGCGACCGCACAACTGGTGGTCGCCGGGTCCCGGGGACGCGGCGCGATCCGCGGAATGCTGCTCGGCTCGGTCAGCCAGCATCTGGCCCGCCAGTGCCCGTGCACCGTCGCGATCGTCCATTCCCTCACCGGAACGGCACCGACCGAGAGGAGACGGTCATGACGGCGAACCGGGTCATCCGGATCCTCGATCCGGCCACCGGCGAGCGGATCACCGTCTGCCATGGCCCCGACGCGGCCGGGGCGTGCCCGCTGGCCGGCCCGGACGGCGTGGTGCCCTGCTCCGGTCTCCTGATCACCCCGGACACGTCCGACACCACGTACTGGCCGTTGCGGATACCGCGGGGATACCGCCACTGCGACGTGCCGTGGAACGAGCGGGTACGCACCTGCGTCCGTAAGGCGGAGGACAACCGCCGCCGCTGGCAGACCGGCCTGAACCGGGAGACCGACCGGGTGCGGGCGCTGGCCGCGGCCCACGACCCACGCTACCGGGCGATGACGCCGGCACAGCTGGACCACACGGCTCTGTGGCGGTGGCGGCTCACCGGTGCCGCCCAGGCACTGCGGCACTCCGAACGGGAGGCCCGCGACCAGGCCGACCGTTTCGTCAGCCTGGTGCGGTTCCGGCACCACCCGAACGGCTGACCGGAACCGCCCGGACACGAGGTGAGCAATGCACACGACGACCACGACCACACTCGACGGCCTGGCCGCCGCCGTCCGTACCCGGCTGGCCGGATCCCCGCGCTGGACACTGCGCACCGATCCGCCCGGCCGGGCGGTCGTGGTGGCCACCGCCGCGCCCGTCGCCGCGACCCTGGTGGCCGCCGCGATCGGTGACGACCCGTACGCGGACACGGTGCTCGGCTACGCGGCCACCCGCGCGCGGGAACGGGGCGCCCCGCTGCGGGCCGTCCACGTGTGGACCGGCCGGGCCGCGACGGTGCGGGCCCGCCCGGACTCCCCGGCGCAGGCCGACCTCCTGCTGTCCGCGGTGGTGTGGCGGGCCCTGCCGCCGGACGAGCGCGAACGGGTGGAACGGGAGATCCTGCACGACCGGATCCCGGTCCGCGCCCTGTTGGCGCTCAGTCGCACCGTCGGGCTGCTGGTCGTGGCGGCCGGCCGGACCGCGGATGCGCTGACCGGGCGTACCGCCTGCCCGCTGGCGATCGTCCCGCCGCCGCCTCGTCGTGTCCGTTTCGGGGACATCGGCCCTGCCCGGCGGGCCGGGACCGGACGACGCTGGAGGTGATGCGGCTGGTCTGCGGGAGGGCAGCACGATGACCGACCTGATGGGCACCACCGGCTCCGCGGTGCGGGGCCTCTCCTCGGCCGAGGCGGCACGCCGGCTGGCGGCGGACGGTCCGAACACGGTGGCCGCTCCCCCGCCACGTGGCGTGCTGCGCCGCATCGGACGGCAGCTCACCGATCCGCTCGTGGCGCTGCTGCTGTGCGCGGCGGTGGTGACGACGGTCCTCGGCGACCTTCCGGACACCGCCATCATCGTGCTGGTGATCGTGGTGAACACGGTCATCGGCGTGGTGCAGGAGATCCGGGCGGACGCGGCCATCGCCGCTCTCGACCGGCTCGCCGCACCGGTGGTCCGGGTGGTCCGCGACGGCGGCGATCAGTTGGTCCCGGCCGCGGATCTGGTCCGTGGTGATCACGTGACTCTGGAGGCCGGCGACGTCGTCCCGGCCGACCTGGAACTGACCGAGGCCCGGCGGGCCGCCTTCGACGAGTCAGCGCTGACCGGCGAGTCGGTCCCGGTGCACCGGGCCGTGGACGAGACCGCCGCCGGCGGCACCGTGCTGGCCGCCGGACGGGCGGCCGGCACGGTGCTGCGGACCGGGGCGGACAGCGCGCTCGGGCGGATCGCCAGCCTGGTGGCCGGTACCCGGCCGAAGCCGACCCCGCTCCAACAGCGGATCACCGTCCTGGGCCGGGTCCTGGGCGGGACCGCCGTGGTGGTGTCCTCGGTGGTGTTCGCCTCCGGGGTGCTCGCCGGGCAGCCGGTCGTCCGGATGGCGATCACCGCGGTCAGCCTGGTGGTGGCGGCGGTACCGGAGAGCCTGCCTGCCGTGGTCACCCTGGCCATGGCCCTCGGCGCCCACCGGATGGCCCGGATCCGGGCGGTGCCGCGCCGGCTGCACGCCGTCGAGACGCTCGGCTCGGTCACCGTGATCGCCTCGGACAAGACGGGAACACTCACCGAGAACCGGATGACCGTGCAGGAGGCGGTGACCGCGGACGGAAACCGGTGGACGGTCGTCGGTACCGGCTACGATCCGGCCGGCCGGGTCACGGCCACCAGCGCGGACGCCGCCCGGGATCGGCTGGCGGACCTCGCCCGGGCGGTGACGTTGTGCAACGACGCGAGCCTGCTGCCGCCGGACGGCGACCGCCCGAGGTGGACGGCCGCCGGCGACCCGATGGAGGCTGCCCTGCTGACCTTCGCCGCCCGGTGCGGCCTGGCCGCCGACGACACCCGGGCCGCCGCGCCCCGCCTCACCGAACACCCCTTCGATCAGGCGCACCGGCACATGACCACGGTGCACCGGTTGCCCGGCGGGGACACCCTGGTGGTCCGTAAGGGAGCACCGGAGACCGTCCTGGATCCGGTGGCCGACGCGGCACTGGTGACGGCCGCGGCCGGCCTGGCCGGCGACGGACTGCGGGTGCTGGCCGTGGCCTCGGCGACCACGGCCGGTCCGGTCGACCCGGCCCGGCCGGAGGTGCCGTTGCGGGCGGTCGGCCTGGTCGGCATCGGTGATCCGCTGCGGCACAACGCCCGGGACACCGCCGAGGCGTTCGAGCGCTGCGGCGTACACCTGCTGGTGATCACCGGTGACCACCCTGCGACCGCGACCGCCATCGGCGCCCGGCTGGGGCTGTTGTCGCCCGGTGACCACGCCGCCCGGGGCGACGCCGGGCCGCTGACCGGCGAGACCATCGCGCGGACCCGCGTGTACGCGCGCACCCGCCCGGATCAGAAACTGGACATCATCGCCGCTCTGCAGGACCGGGGCGAGGTGGTGGCGATGACCGGCGACGGGGTGAACGACGCTCCCGCGTTGCGCCGTGCCGACATCGGTGTGGCGATGGGAGGTGGTACCGAGGTCGCCCGGCAGGCCGCCGACCTGGTGTTGCTCGACGACAATCTGGCCACGGTGGCGACCGCGATCGGCGAGGGCCGGCGGATCTACGACAACATCCGGCGTTTCCTGCTCTACGGGCTCTCCGGTGGTGTCGCCGAACTGATGGTGATGCTGGCCGGGCCGGCGTTCGGCATGCCGCTGGCGCTGCTGCCCGCCCAGCTGCTCTGGATCAACCTGCTCACCCACGGGGTACCCGGAGTGGCCCTGGGCGCGGAACCGGCCGAGGCCGACGTGCTGCGCCGGCCGCCCCGTTCACCGCGCGAGTCGGTGCTCGGCGGCGGACTGCTCCGGTCGGTGCTGGCCGGTTCGGCACTCCTCGCCGCGGTGACACTGGGCGGCGGGGTCGTCGCCTACCGGCAGGGACTGGCCTGGCAGTCGGTGATGTTCCTGATCCTGGGGCTGGCGCAGCTCGGGGTGGCCCTGGCGGTACGGGCGAAGTCCTCGCCCGGGACGGCACCGGGATTCGCACTGCCGGCCGCGGTGCTGGTGTGCGCGGCACTGCAGATCGCCGGGGTGCTGGTGCCGCCGTTGCGCGGTCTGCTCGGCACGGCATCGCTGCCGCTCGCGGCGATCGTGGCCTGCTTCGCGGTCGCCCCGCTGCCCGGCCTGATCCTGCGGGCGGCCCGGCACCGGCTCTGACGCCGGTGCCGGCGATGCTCAACGGGTGGGTGTCCCGGCGTCCCGGTCGGCGAGGGTGCGGACGGCGGCCCGGTAGTCGTCGCGGCTGGTCTCACCCCGGCGCAACCGGTCGAGCAGGACGGTCTCCGGATCGGGTGCGGGCGGCAGCCCGTACAGGGACGCCGTGCAGGGATCGGGGGTGTCCGGCCGGGCCGGCGCCCGGTCGACCAGCATCAGGACCAGGAGGCCGACGAGTTTCATGGCGAGCAGGACGAGAATCATGACGAGCAGTGTGTCCATGACCGTCTCCCTTGCGGCCCGGGGCTCAGCCCACCAGGAACACCGGGCAGTACGCCCGTTCCTGCAGCATCCGGACCGCGGGACTCAACACCGATCCGACACCATGCCGGCCGATGACCACAGCCGCGGCCCGCCCGGACTCCTCGACCAGAACGGCCGCCGGATCACCGGAGAGGACCCGGTGATGCACGGGCACACCGCCGCGCTCCTCCCCCCGGCCGACCAGGCCCGCCCGGTCACCGACCACATGCAACACGGTGACATCACAAACCCGGCTCCCCGCCTCGGCGAGAGCGAACCCGACCGCCACCCGAGAAGACTCACTACTGTCCACCGCCACCACCAACGGACGCCTACCGAACTCCGCACCCACCGGCCAACCAGGCATCCGGACCACCAGAACCGGCCCCGGATGCTCACGACCGACCCGGTCCGCGACACTGCGTCCCAACGCCGTCGAAGTGGCGCCGTGCCGATGACCGACCACCAACAGAGCGGCACCACGCGCCTCCTCCAACAGGGTCTGCGCCGGAACCGCACCCACCGCCAGCCGGGCACTCACCACCACCCCAGGAGCACTCGCATGCACCCGATCGGTGAGCCGCCGCAGCAGAGCCGGACCGGCATCACCGCCGGAACCACGCCGGACAGCAACCACACGAAGCCCCCAACCATGCACAGCAGCCTCGACCGCAGCATGATCGACAGCGACACAACTGATCGGACTGTCATCGACCCCGACCACCACCAGCCCACTCGCCGTCCGCAACGACGACGGTGACATCACCGGGAACCCCACCGCCCCGGCATACGGATCGCGGTAACCGGAGACACCCAGATAACGATTGATCGCCTCGCCGAACCGGCTGGTGTGCCCCGGAACACCGACATACCGGCGTGCCTCACTCTCCGCCCGGGACCTACTGAAATCGTTCATGGCGGCCACTCCCGACGATAGGGCTCTCCCCCCATGCCAACACCGGGCCGCTCCCGGTGACAGGGCCGTTGGACCCGGGCAGGGAGACGGCGAGGCCCGGCTGGTCGCGGCGGCCCGGCGGCAGCGGTGGCTGGAGGCGACCGCGGAGGTCACCGGTGTGCTGCCCGGCACGGCACGGCGGGCGCGGGGCCACGGCGGCGACTTCATGATCCGCCCGCCGAGGGTGCCGGCACGGAATCGGTCTGGTCGGTTCCGGTGCCGACCGGCCGGGAGCCGCGGGTCTTCGGCCCCTACCCCCACCCATCGAAGTTGACCAAATTGAGAGGAGGAACGACAAGGGAGGGCTCATGCGTACTCCGACCATCGTCGTCGCCGCCGACGGCACCGAGCCCGGCCGTGCGGCCGTCCTCTGGGCCGCCGCCGAGGCACACCGCACCAACCTGCCCCTGACCGTCGTCCACGTGCTCGACTGGGACTGGTCCACCTCCCGGTACGACTTCGGCGGCAACCGGTTCGAGACGGCCCGCCGCCTCGCCGAGGGCGTCGCCGCCGCCGCGGCGCGGGAGGCCCGCGAGGCGGTCCCGGACATCACCGTGGACACCGATGTCCTCGTCGGCAATGCCGCCGCCCAGATCATCATCGCCTCGGAACACGCCGAACTGCTGGTCCTCGGCCACCGCGGCGCGGGCGGCTTCGCCGGGCTACGACTCGGCTCGGTCAGCCAGCGAGTGGCCGTCCACGCCCACTCCCCGGTCGTCGTGGTCCGCGGCCGCACCGGCGAACCGACCGGCCCGATCGTGGTGGGCGTGGACGACTCCCCCCACGCCGACCACGTGCTGGAGACGGCCTTCGCCGTCGCCCACCAGCACGGCACCGGCCTGGTGGCGATCCGCTCGTACCTGCCCGTCCGCCTCGGTCATCCGTCCACCGCGGACGTCCGCGCCCCGGACCAGGACGAGGCCGAACGCGCCGAGGTGATCGAGCAACTCGCACCGTGGCGCACGAAGTACACCGACGTCCCGGTCGAGGTCCTCATCTCGCACGACAGCGCCGCAGCCGTCCTCACCGGCGTCTCGCACGGTGCCCAGCTGGTGATCGTCGGCAGCCGCGGCCACGGCGTGATCACCGGAACGCTGCTCGGCTCCACCGGGCTGCAACTGCTGCACCACGCCGACTGCCCGATCCTGATCGTGCGGCCCCGCACCAAGCGTGACCGGTGGTGACGACCGGTGGCGGGTCCGACGCGCTGACCGCCGACGGTGGCGTCGTCACGATCCGGCCCGTCGTTCCCGCCGACCGGCCGGGTCTGGCCGCTCTGCACGGACAGGCGTCCGCGGCGAACCTGCGCCTGCGGTTCTTCACCCAGCCCAGCGCCGCCACCCTGGCCGCCGAGGTGGACCGGCTGTGCCGTCCCGAATCCGAGCAGCACCTGTGCCTGCTCGCCGTCGAGAACGGTGAACCCGTCGGAGTGGCCAGCGCCGAACGGATCGGGACCCGGCCGCGCGCCGAGTTCGCCGTCCTGATCGCCGACCGGCATCATCACCGCGGCATCGGCACCCTGCTGCTGGAGCATCTCGCGGCACGCGCCCGCCACTACGGCATCACCGAACTCGTCGGTGAGGTGCTGGCCGGCAACACCGGCATGCTGCGGGTGGCGCACGACCTCGACCCGCAGACCCGGACCCGGACACGTCAGGGCGTAGTCGACGTGACGCTCCAGGTCGGCGACGACGGACCGGCACAGACCTCGATGGAGCTGCGCGACCGTACGGCCGAGCGGGCCTCGCTGCGGGCGCTGCTGACCCCGTCGTCGATCGCGGTGACCGGCGCCGGTCACCGGCCCGGCGACATCGGCCGGGAGACGGTCAAGTCGTTGCTCGATCACGGGTTCACCGGACCGGTGTACGCGGTGAACCGCACCGGCGAACCGGTCGGGCGGGTACCCGGCCGGCGGCACCTGCGGGATCTTCCCGGCCCGGTGGATCTGCTGGTCGTGGCGGTGCCGCCCGGCGAGGTTCCCACGGCGCTGGCCGACGGCGCGGGATCAGGTGCCCGGGCCGCGGTGATCCTCACCCCGGGCCTCGACGGGCCTGGCCCGGCCGCGCACCGGCGCCGCACCGCCCTGGTCCGGCTGGCCCGCTCACACGGGATCCGCCTCGTCGGTCCGGGGTCGATCGGCGTCTACAACAGCGACCCGGCCACCCGGCTGGCCGCCGGGTTCGCCCCGGTGACCCCGCCACGCGGCGATCTGGGCGTCGCCACCCGATCCGGCGCGGTCGCGATCGCGGTGCTGGAACACGCGCGGCGCACCGGAACCGGGCTGTCCACGCTGGTCACGCTCGGTAATGCGCTCGACGTCAATGAACACGACCTGGTCGCGTACTGGCACGAAGACCCGGCCACCCGGGTGGTGGCGCTGCAGGCGGCGCCGTCCGGTAACCCGCGCGCCCTCGTCCGGGCCGTCCGGGCGCTCGCCCTGCGGAAACCGGTGCTGATGCTGCCCGCGGGGCCGGTGCCCGCGCCGGACGTCGCGGAGGCGCTGTCCGCCCGTACCGGCATGATCATCGTCTCGAGCCTGGGAGAACTGCTCGACACCGCTCGTCTGCTGGCCGGGCAGCCACCGCCCGCGGGGCCCCGGCTCGCCCTGGCCGGCAACGACCGGGGAATGACCGAGCTCGCCGCCCGGACCGCCACCCGCCTCGGCCTGCGGCTGGATGCCGTCCCCGGCACCACCCGCAGCCCGCGGCCGGACGGGCCGGGCGGCGCCGGCCTCCTGGCCCACGCCGGCGAGATCGCGGCGGCGGCCGAGGATGCGGCCTCCACCGGCGCCGACATGCTGCTGGTCCTCGTCGCCGGCACCCGGGGCGGCCGGACCGCGGAGACACTGACCGCCCTGGGCTGCCTGGCGGACCGCCGCCCCGGGCTGCCGGTCGCGGTGGCGATGGCCGGCGGGGCCGGGCTGCCGAACCGGATCGGCCGCCGCCGGATACCGGTCTTCGAGACGCCGGAGCAGGCGGTCCGCGCACTGGCACACGCCGCCGGCTACGCCGCGTGGCGGCGCGAACCGGTCGAGGCCACCCGGAGCACCCCGGCCGGCATCGACCGGGAGATGGCCCATGCCGTCATCGGCAAGGCTCTCGCCGACCGGACCGGGCCGCAGCCGGACGAGACGACCGCGCGGCTGCTCCGGGCGTACGCGATCCCGTTCCGCCCCGGTGACCCGTCCGGCGCGGCCGGTACCCGCGCGCCCCTGAACCATGGCACCGGCACCCTGACCGCCGGGATCACCCACGACCCGGTCGCCGGGCCCCTGGTGACCCTCGGCCACGGCGGTTCCCGGGTGCCACGGCTCGCGCCCCTGACCGACCGGGACACCGCCCGGATGCGCCAGGCGGTTCCGGCCGGCACCGCGGCCCCCGCCGCACTGGACGACCTGCTGCTGCGTCTGGGCCGACTCGCCGAGGAACACCCCGAGGTCACCGCCCTGGATCTCGGCCCGGTGACGACCGGGCCGGACGGGCTGCTCGTGACCGGCGCCGCCCTGCACCTGGCGCCGCCCGGCGCCGAGGGTGACCCGCTGCTACGGCATCTGCCGGACCCCGGCTGACCGGTCGGAGGCACCACACACCCAGGGAGAGGGACATGAGACGCTGCCCCGCCACATCGCCGGCGGTGACACCGTGAGCCGGCGGCCGGTCGTCCCGGCGTACTTCCACCCGTTGACCCGCCCGGCGGACTGGGACCTGCTCACCACGGCCGGGAACACTGTGCGCGCGGTGATCCTCAACGTCGCGGACGGGCCGGGCCCGGACGCCGAACCGGCACTGCGCGCCGCCGCCGCACGACTCGACGTCCCGGTCCTCGGGTACGTCGACACCGCCCACGGCTACCGGCGCGCCGCGGCCGTGCACCGCGACGTCACACGGTACCGGGACTGGTACGCGGTCGACGGCATCTTCTTCGACCAGGTCGCCGGCGGGCCGGGCAACCTGGCCTACTACGCCCATCTCGCCTCGGAGACCCGGCATCACGGCTGCACCACGGTGATGTTCCAGCACGGCCACTATCCCGATCCGCGCTACGCCCAGCTGGCCGATCTGCTCGGAGTGTTCGAAGGCCCGGCCAGCAGCTACCTGCACCTGCGGCCGCCGCCCTGGGCCCGGTCCGCGACCGGCGTGACCTTCTGTCACCTGGTGTACGAGACGCCGCAGCGGCAGGTCCCGGTGGTATTGGCGCACGCGGAGGCCTGCGGGGCCGGCAGCGTCTATGTGACCGCGCGGGGCGGCCCTCGCCCCTGGGACCGTCTCTCCGGGTACCTGCACGGCCGGTCTCCGGTGTCGACGTGACCGGCCGGCGGCTCAGGCCGGCGGATCACTGCGGCGCACCGGGCTGCGGCCCGGCGGCTGCACCGGTTCGGCGGTGAATGCGGCCGGCTCCGGGATCGGCAGGGTCACCGGGCCGGCCGTGGTGAGCGACAGCGGCTCGCCGTGGTGCCACAGCTCCATGCCCACGCCGGCGTGGCTGTTGCGCAGGGAATACACCGCTTCCCGGGGACGGATCGTCACTTGCAGCCGCATCCCCCGCCAGAGCAGGGAGAACCTGACCTGGTCGAGGCGCGCGGGCAGCCGGGGCGCGAACGACAGCGTCCCGGCATGGTCGCGCATCCCGCCCAAACCGGCGACGATGGACAGCCATCCGCCGGCCAGCGCGGCGATGTGCATGCCGTCGCGGGTGTTGCGGTGCAGGTCGTACATGTCCATCAGCACGGCTTCACCGATGTAGTCGTAGGCGAGATCCAGGTGCCCGACCTCCGCGGCGAGCACGGCCTGGGTACCGGCGGAGAGCGAGGAGTCGCGGACGGTGCGCTGCTCGTAGTAGGCGAAGTTGCGGGCCTTGTCCCGCGGGCTGAAAGCGTCGCCGCACCAGTGCATGGCCAGCACCAGATCGGCCTGTTTGACCACCTGGGTGCGGTAGAGGTTCATGTACGCGAAGTGCAGCATCAGTGGATAGTCCGCCTCCGTGGTGGCCGCGAAGTCCCACTCCTTCAGCATGGTGAACCCCCGTGACTGGGGGTGTACGCCGAGCTGGTCGTCGTAGGGGATGCTCATCGCCCGCGCCGCCGCCCGCCAGACCCCGGCCTCCCCGGGATCGACACCGAGCGCCTTGGCCAGTGCCGGGTGACGGGCCACCGCGTCGGCGGCCGCGTTCAGGTTCCGCCGGGCCATGAGGTTGGTGTAGACGTTGTCGTCGGCGACCGCCGTGTACTCGTCCGGGCCGGTGACGCCGTCGAGGTGGAAGTTGCCGTGCCGGTCGTGGTGGCCGAACGACGCCCACAACCGGGCCGTCTCCACCAGCAGCTCGACGCCGGCCTCCCGCTCGAACGTCTCGTCGCCGGTGGCGGCGGTGTAGCGGATCACCCCGTCGGCGATGTCCGCCGCGATGTGCACGGCCGCGGTGCCGGCCGGCCAGTATCCGGAGCATTCGTGGCCACGGATGGTACGCCAGGGGAAGGCAGCCCCGGCCCAGCCGAGCGTGGCGGCACGCTCCCGCGCCAGGTTCAGGGTGGCGTGCCGCCAGCGCAGGGCCTGCGCCGCCGCGTCCGGTTGGATGAAGGTCAGCACCGGCAGCACGAAACGTTCGGTGTCCCAGAAGACGTGGCCGTCGTACCCGGGACCGGTCAGGCCTTTGGCGGCGATCGGCCGGCGCTCGGCCCGCGCGCCCGCCTGCAACACGTGGAACATGCCGAACCGGACCGCCTGCTGTACCTCGTCGTCGCCGTCGATCTCGACGTCGGCGCCGTCCCAGAAGCTGTCCAGATAGGCCCGCTGGGCGGCGGCCAGGCCCGCCCAGCCCTCGACACGCGCACCCTGCGCCGCAGCGGTCGCCTGGTCGCGCAGGGCGGGCCGCGACCGGCGGCTGGACCAGGCGTACGCCACCACCTTGACCAGGCGCAGCCGCTCGCCCGGGGCCAGCCTGCAGACGACGGTGATCCGGGCCAGGTCCGGCTCCGCCATGGCGGTGCAGCGCAGACCGGCCGGGCCCTCCACGATGTGGTCCATAGCCGTGGCCAGGCGCAGGCCGCTCTCCCGGGTGACGTGGGCCAGCATCGCGCCGGTGCCGGACGCGGCACATTCCTCGGCGACCAGTGGCGCGCTCAGCACCGCCGACACGCGCGGGTCCTTGAGCGGGCCGGGCAGTGATTCGTTGGCGACCAGTTCGGACTGGACGATGACCCGCACCGGACGGTCCACCGGGGTCACCTCGTACTCGATCGCGGCGATCGACCGCTGTGCGAACGAGACCAGGCGAGTGGAGCGGACCCGTACCGCCCGGCCACCACCGGACTCCCACTCCACCGCACGGCCCAGCACACCGCCGCGCAGGTCCAGGACCCGCTCATGGTGGCGCAGCCGCCCGTCGCGGACGTCGAACGGCTCATCGTCGACCAGCAACCGGATCACCTTGCCGTCGGTGACGTTGACGACGGTCTGACCCGACTCCGGATATCCGTATCCACCCTCGGCGTAAGGCAGCGGACGCAACTCGTAGAACGAGTTGAGATAGGTGCCCGGCAGACCGTGCGGATCCCCCTCGTCGAGATTGCCACGCAGACCGATATGCCCATTGGACAAAGCGAACATCGACTCAGAACGGGCCAGCAGGTCGACGTCGAGGTGCGTCTCGCGAACCTGCCACGGATCGAGGGGGTATGCCGGATGCCGTATCAACGAAGCCTCCGCTCGAACGGGGTCAAGGCAACGGTACGGGCTTCCTCCCCCGGTTCTCGACCGTGGCGTCACCGGACGGGCTCCCCAGCCGGTACACCGGCGAGTCGCGGATCCGGAGGCCGAGCCGCTCGTACATCCGGTGGGCGGCACCCACAACTGCCGGAAGGGCCAGGTCGAGCGGGCGCGTCCCGGCGAGGCGGGCGACCGTACCGCGGCCGGGGTCAGCGCCCGGCCGGCAGCGTGACCCCGTAGCCGCCACCGGCGCGACCTAGGGCCTGAAGGCCCTGGTCGGGGGCCTTTCGGCCCTGTCCGTGCGGGTGCCACCCGCCCTAGCGTGAACGTGGGTGAGTTCTCGCTCGGCTTGTGGAGGTGTACCGCATGACCGTTTCGGAATCGGCCCCGGCCGTCGTCGCCGGAGCGCATGAGTCCCCCGAGCGCCGCAACCCCGCCGGGGCCGCCGCGCATCCGGTCGTCGCCGGGGTGAGCGGGTCTCCGGGAAGCCGGCATGCGGTCGAGGCAGCCGCGATGGAAGCCGCCACGCGCGGCCGGCCGCTACGGCTGGTGCACACGGTCACCTGGCATCCCGGCGCGGCGGATCCGTCCTGGCCGGTCGGTGACCTGTTGCGCGGTGCGCGGGCCCAGGCCGCCAGAGTGGCGCCCGGGCTGCGCATCACCACCGAACGTCTCGAAGGGCAGCCGCTGACCGGTCTGCTGCGCCTGTCCCGCCACGCCATACTCACCGTGATCGGTGACGGTAACCTGAACGAACGCACCTGCCTGCCCCGGGAGGCGACCGCGGTCCAGCTGGCCGCCCGGGCATTCGGCAGCGTGCTGGTGACCCGGGTGGCGGACCCGCCGGACGGGCCGGTGCTGGTCGGCGTGAGCGGCTGTGACGTCACCGTGCCGGTGCTCGCCGTCGCCTTCGACGAGGCTGCACGCCGGCACACCGGCCTTCTGGTGGTGCACGTCGGCGACGACCCGCGCCGGGCGGAGGTCCTCGCCGACACGGTCGCCCTGCACGCGCTGCGGTCCGGCGTGGAGGCCCGGTTCCGGACCCTCACCGGCGACCCGACCACGGTCCTGCGCCGCGAGTCCCGGGAGGCGTCGCTGATCGTGGTCGGCGCCCGCGGCGAGTCGCCCTATCACGGCCTGCTCGGCTCGGTCACGCAGACGGTGCTGCACCACGGCCACGGACCGGTTGTGATCGTCCGCGGCGCCGTCGGCCCGGACGGGCCGGCGGGGTGAGCGACAACCACACGATACGGCGTCTGCTGCCGGCTCCGGCCGGCGGCAGACGGGTGCGGACTGCCCGGGGTCGCCTCAGACCTCGGGCCGTGACCCCGGGACCGGCCGGGGCACATCGGCCCCTCCCGCCCGGCCGGCGTCAGGACGGTGACCCGCTGGGATCGCCCTTCTCCGGCACTGTCATCGGGCGCACCTCGTCGTCGCGGGCCGCGAGCCGTTCCAGAGCGTGCCGGTACTGCCGGCGGGTGATCTCGCCGCGGACCAGTTGACCGGTCAGAGCGCCCTCCAACGTCGTCGGCGCCACGGCGGGAGCCTCGCCCTCCGCCTGCCCGGCCGGGTCGCCCTCGCCGCTCGACGACCGGAACGCGGGCAACACGGCGTACACCGCGAGGATCAGCATCACCAGGATGAACAGGTCGAGCAAGAGCACGATGACCACCTCCTCCGTCCACCGTCAACGGTGGTCCCGGATCCAGATGATCAGCAGGGACGAACTACCCGCGGGTCGCGGGACGTTCGGCCCGCGGTCGGCGGAACGGGTCCAACGGCCCCTGTCCGTCCTCCCACCACCACCTAGCGTCGATGACATGTCACGCCGGGAGGATGACCTGACAGCGGGCCGGTAGCGGTGGGACCGCCGGACCGCCGCGCGGGGCCGTCGCGGCCCGGTCGAGACGATGGCGGTCGTGGCGTACACGGCCCGGGAACTCCCAGCGGTGCACGACGCCGGGATCGTGCACCGCGACGTCGAACCAGCACTCACCCGCATCACCGGAGGAGACCGCCGTGGACGTTCGTCACGATCCGGCCCGCACCGCGTCCGCGCGCGAGCTGTCCGTCACGACCCGTACCGTCCTGCTGCATCACATGCTGGTGCTGCGGCGTCTCGGCACTCTCACCGGCTCACGCCGCCCTCCGGGCACGGAGGGCGTCGTCGCCGGGGTCGGCGCGGCGCTCGCCCCCACCGACGCCCTGCTGGTTGTCGGGAGCGCCCCACCGCCGGCGGCGGACACGGGCGTCCCCGACCGTGTCACGGTACAGCTGGCGCACTTCGCCGGGCACGGTCGCCCGGAGCGGATCTGCGCCCAGTTCTCGCATCCGCACCGCGGCCGGATCCGCCGCACGGTCGCCGCCGCCGGGTGGGACGTCGAGGCCGTGCTGTCCGCCTCGACCGCCGCCGCCCTGGCCGCCCGGACCCGCGAGTCCGCCCAGCTGGTGTCGATGCCGCTGAGTTCAGCGCGGCGTCGCTACGATCCGATCGCCGTGCTGGCCGCCCGGATGCGCCTGGCACGTCAGCTCGACGACAACGCCTACCGCGCGATCGACGCCGACGCCCGCTGCCTGGCCGCCCGGCTCCTGATCACCCCGCCGCAGCCGGGTATGCCGGATACCTCGCTGTACTCGCTCGCCATGACGGTCGGCAGGCTGGCGCCGTGCTTCCTGCCCGCCCGGCCCACCTGGCGCGTCCCGTCCGGGCTGGGGGTCCCGCGCCGGCCCGCCGTCCACTTCGATGTCACCGGTGGCGGCGTGCGTGGACCCGGGACGGTGTGGCCGACCGCACGGTGAGGGTGGGTTCGCCGAGGCCGCGGGCCGGAGGTCCCGGGCGTCGGGGCCGTCCGGCGCTTCCGGCACCGGCCGCGACGGCCTATGCCTGGAGGCATGGCCACCATCGAGGTGCACGATCTGGTACGGGTGTACGGGACGGTCCGGGCAGTGGACGGCCTCAGTCTATCGGTCGGCGACGGTGAGATCTTCGCGCTGCTCGGCCCGAACGGGGCCGGCAAGACGACCACTGTGGAGATCCTCGAAGGCTACCGAACGCGGGACGCGGGCACCGTGCGCGTGCTGGGTTGCGACCCGGCGACCGGCGGGCCGGCGTACCGCTCGAGGATCGGGGTGGTGTTGCAGTCGGCCGGTTTCGAGGAGGACTTCACCGTACGGGAACTAGTCTGTCTCCAGGCCGGGCTGTATCCCCGCGCCCACGACCCGGACGAGTTGATCACGCTCGTCGGGCTGGCCGGCAAGCGGGACACCAGGGTCAAGGGGCTCTCCGGCGGTCAGCGACGGCGGCTGGATCTGGCGCTGGGTCTGGCCGGGGCGCCCGAACTGCTCTTCCTGGACGAGCCGACCACAGGCTTCGACCCGGCCGCCCGGCACCGGGCGTGGGACCTGGTGGCGAACCTACGCACGCTGGGCACCACGATCCTGCTGACCACCCACTATCTGGAGGAGGCACAGCGTCTGGCCGACCGGGTGGCGGTGATGCGCGCCGGGCGCCTGGTGACGATCGGTACGCCGGATCAGTTGCGTGCCGGCAGCGACCTTCCGACCGTCATCACGTTCGAGCTGCCCGGCACCGGCGCGGACCTGCCTCCGCTGAGCGCGACGCCGGCCGTGACCGGCGGCACGACGGTGAGCCTGCTGTCGCGCCATCCGGTCGACGACACCTGGCGGCTGACCGGCTGGGCCCGAGAGCACCACACGGTGTTGCCGGACTTCGCGGTGAGCCCGCCGACGCTGGAGGACGTGTACCTGTCGCTGACCCGGGACACGTCCGGCGAGGAGGAGAGCGATGGCCGTTCATCCTGAGGTCACCGTCCGCGCCCCGGTCCGGCGGCACCGGCCGGCCGCGCTGGCCGCCCTGACCGGGCATGCGCTGCTCGGCACGGTCCGTAACCCGATCGGGCTGTTCTTCACCGTCGCCTTTCCGCTCACGTTCCTGGTGATCCTGGCGTCGATCATCGGCGATCAGCAGACCGGCCAGGGCGTTCCGACAGCGCAGTTCCTGGTCGCGCCGTTCGCGGTGTTCGGCGTCGCACAGGCCGCGTTCGTCCTGCTGGCCGTCGACATGACCGGCCTGCGTGAGAGAGGTGTGCTGCTGCGGATGCGCGCGACGCCGATTCCGGCCTGGACGGTGCCGGCGTCGCGGATCACGGCGGCGGCGGCCACCTCCGTCGTCACGGTCCTCCTGCTGGCCGCGGTCGGGGTGGCCGCCTTCGACGTCCAGATCTTCTGGGGCAAGGTGCCGGCCATGCTGGTGACTCTGCTGCTCGGTACGGCGTGCTGTGCCGCACTCGGGCTGGCGATGGCGTCGCTGGCCCGCAGTGTGGCGGTGGCCCAGTCACTGGGCCAGGGGCTGCTGGTGAGCCTGGCGTACATCTCGGACGTCTTCATCGTCGGTGCCGACCTGCCCCGCTGGATGGACGTGCTGGGTTCGGCCCTGCCGCTCAAGCACTTCGCCCGGGCGATGGCCGCGACGTTCGACCCGGCCACCGGCTCGGCCTTCGCCCCGGCTCACCTCGCCGTCCTGGCGGTCTGGACCGTCGCCGGGATGATCGTCGCGGGTCTGCGTTTCGGGTGGGCGCCGCGCGGGATCGCCACGCTCCGGCCGGCGGCAGCCACGCCGGAGACCGCCACGACGGAACGCCTGTCGCCGCCGGCCGAGCACCGCCGGTCCGCCCTGTCCACGGTCGCCGGGCAGATCGGCTACTCCCTGCTGGGCCTGCGCCGCAACCTGATGTCGGTGTTCTTCTCGCTGGTCTTCCCGGTGCTGCTGCTCGTGCTCTTCCCGGCCGTCTTCGGTGACAGCCGGGTGCACGGGATGTCGCTGGCGCAATACCTGTTCGCCGGCATGATCGCGTACACCGCGGCGCTCAACGGATTCGTCGACGTCTCCGAGGCGGTGGTGGTGGCCCGTTCCACCGGCGTCCTGAAACGGCTGCGTGGCACCCCGCTGTCGCTGCGCTGGTACTTCGCCGGGCGCACCGGCGCGGCCGCACTGGTGTCGCTGACGGTGGCGATCCTGCTCACCGCCACCGGCGTGGTCTTCCTGGACGTCCGGGTGGATGCCGCCCGGTCTCCGGCCCTGCTGGTGGCGGTCGTCGCCGGTTCCCTCTGTTTCACCGCGCTGGGCCTGGCGATCGCCGCGCTGATGCCGTCGGCCCGCTCGATCATCGCGGTCACCCTCGGCACTCTGCTGCCGCTCTGCTTCGCCTCGGAGATCTTCGTGGTCGGCGACCAGCCGCTCCCCGGCTGGCTGGCCACGGTGGCCGGTGTCCTCCCGCTGCGTCACCTGCTGCTGGCGGTGCTCACGGCGACCGATCCGGCGGTGGCCGGCGCCGGGTTCGCCCCTGGCCACCTGGCCGTGCTGGCCGGGTGGACCGTGGCCGGCCTGCTGGTGCTGAGGTCACGCCAGGCGGCCCTGTCCTGACCCGTCGGCGCCCGCCACGGCGCCGCGTCCTCCGTGGGCGTGGGCGGCTGCCCGGCCCCGGCCCGGCCGGTCTCGGCCTGCCTGGTACACCGACGGCGCCGAGGTCTGTCACACCGCCACCTCGGACGGCCTCACGACGATCGTCTCGAATCCGGCGGTCTACGCCGCTGTCCCGCCGGACCCGGACACGACCGTCGCGGTCAAGGAGGTGGACTACGTACGAGCATGGACGCGCGACGCTCCCCGCAAGGAGAACAACGGCCCGTAACTTACGGACCACCGACCGTGTCGACCACGGGCTACCCCGCCGTACGGTACAGCCACAACCATCACCCGCCGGAGGAGGCGGAAAATGAACCACCATCTGATCGTCGTAGGCGTGGACGGCTCGGACAGCGGCCTGCGAGCCCTGGATTGGGCAGCCCGGCACGCCGCCGGGCGAGACACCGCGGTGCAGGCGGTGATGGCCTGGACCTGGGACGGCATCGAGGCCGACGTGCTCACCGTGACCTCCCCGCAGGAGCAGCAACGGCTCGCGGCCGAGATCCTGGACCGCCAGGTCAAGACGGTCGTCGCGGAACACGGATCGCATCTGCCGATCGCGGCGGAGACCATCGAGGGCAGCCCGGCCATCGTACTGACCACCGCCGCGCGCAAGGCCGACCTGCTGGTGCTCGGCAGTCACGGACACGGCCGGTTGCGGCACTCCGTACTCGGCTCGGTCAGCGAGGAGTGCATCCGCAAGGCGACCTGCCCGGTCGTGGTCATCCCGTCCCACGACCGGCGACCGCAACCGGACCGGGAAGCGGTCGTACCCGCCGGTTGACCCCCCGTCGTCATCGGCACTCACCAGAACCGCCGCACCGGATCCCATCCCGATCGCTGTTCACCGGATGGACTCCCGTGCGGCGGGGCGGCTTCCGGCGGGAAGGAGTCGGCCCCGCCGGAAGCCGGCAACGGGGGTTCCGGCCCGCACAACGCGGTTCCGGACCGGATCCGGCAGTCCGCCACTCGCCGGAACTCGACACCGCTCCCCCGTCGCGGCACCGCCGTAGAAGACGGTCAGACGGGAGTCGCGTCGACGTACAGGAAATGTTTGATGCCCAGCCTTCCCCAGACCCGGGATCCGCGACGGCGCCGGCCTTCGCCGAGGGCGTCGCAGCCGGGCCCACGTAGGAGATCGCATCGAGATATCCGCCGACCGCCTCGCTGTACACCCCGCGAGGGTCAACGCTGGTCATGGCTGCCTCCCGCCTGCTCCAGGTGCTGTTTGAGGGCGGCCCAGTTCGCCGCCTCCCGCCGGTTGCCGGCCTGGGCGACCAGCGGCGCCAGCAGACGCTGCGGGCCGGCGAGCCGCACGTCCCAGTCCCAGGCCAGGTGCGTTCCGGTGGAACGCTCCTCGAAGGTCACCGTGCCCACGATCTCGGCGCCGGACATCCGGGTTCGCGTCTCCAGGCGGCGTGGGCGCCGGTAGGAGACGACCGTCGTCTCCATCGGGGTGTCCCGGCCGAGGTAGTGGATGACGGCCACCCACCGGGTGCCGGCACCCACCGGCCCGGGGCTGAGCTTGTCGACCCGGGCCATCCATGGGTTGTAAAGGGGCTCGTTGCGCTCGTCCGCGACGAAGTCGAAGACCTCGCCGACCGGGCGGGCCACCTCGGTCGAACCGTTGATACGCATGACGGCCACACCTCCTGCTCCCACCGTCACGCGCCCCTCCACCGGCGCACAAGGCCGGAAGTCACCCGCCGGCTGCCACGCCGGTCGCGGGGGGGAAAATCGGGACCTGTAGCCCTGAACGGAGCACCCGCGAGCGGCGATGATCGATGCCCGCCCACCGGCGCGGAGGTGGCACCTCGGTGGCGTACGGGAAGCCGCGACGGCCGTCGGCTCGACCATGCGTCTGTCACCGCACGCCGATCCCGTCGGCCGGTGAGCGCAGGGCGGCCCAGTCGGCACGGATGGCGTCCACCAGCACCGGCAGATCCGGGAAGGCGGCCGCGTCGGCGTGGACGGTCAGGGTCAGCCGCCCGGCGTAGGACAGGGCGACGAACGACAGGCCCACGTTGCCGGCCAGGTTGCCGATCGCGGTGATCGCCTGCACCCGGGCGCCGAGCAGCCGGATCGGGGAGGCCGGACCGATCAGGCTGCTCTCGACGACGGTGATCAGGCGTTGGTGGCGGCTCAACGGGCGGGCCAGGCCGAGGCGGCCCAGAACGGTCAGCACGGCGGTGGGCGCGGCAGGCGGCTGGCCGTTCTTCGCCCGGGCGGTCGCCGCGGCCACCTCGTCGAGCCGGGCGCCCGTCTCGGGCACCGCGACCGGCAAGGCGACGATCAAGGCACCGGTCCGGTTCCCGGGCTCTTCGCCGGTACGCAGGGAGACCGCGACCGACGCGCGCACCCGTAGACCGCCGGGATCCTGGTGGCGCGTGCCGAGCAACGCTCGCACCCCGCCCGCGGCGAGAGCGAGCACCAGGTCGTTGACCGTGGCCCCGTGCCGGTGGGCGACCTGCCGGGCCGCGTCCAGATCCAGGTGCACGGTCGCCAGGCGGCGGTGCGAGCCCACCGGACGGTTCAGCCCGGCATCCGGCGTCCGCCGCCCGGACAGCGCGGTGCGAAGCAGCCCCGCATCGGGCAGCCACCGCCCGCGCGGCACGGCTCGCGGCGGTGACACGGTGGGCGTACCCCCGAGAAGGATGTTGATCATGTTGATCGCGGTGAGACCGTCGGCGACGACATGGTGCAGCACGAACAGCACCGCCAGGCGGTCACCGGGCAGACCGCGGATCAGCCACATCCGCCACAGCGGACGGGACCGGTCCATCGGCTGGACGATCAGGCGTGCGACCATGCGCAGCAGGGCCTCCTCGTCGCCGGGTGCCGCAACAGTGCTCTCCCGGACGTGGTCCACGATCAGCAGCCGAGACGCGGGGGTCCAGCGGAGTCGCCCCCGCCGCGCCAGCACCTGACACAGTGCCGGCACGTCCCGGAGCCGCCGGCCGACCTCGGCCCGGATCGCGGCAGTGTCACCCGGCCGGTCGAGGATCGCCAGCGCGGCCACGTTGATCGGCGTCTCCGGTGTCTCGACCATCAGGTTCAGCCGGTCCTCGGCGCTCAGTCGCACGGTGGCCTCCTCTCTCCTCCACGGTGCGGTCCGCCGGTGGAGCACGCCACCGGCACACGGCGGCCGCGGCCGGGTCCAACGGCCCTGCCGGGTGCGGTGGTCCGGCGCGCATGGTGAAGGTGACAGCGGGAGGTGCTCGCGATGACCGTGATCTGGTTGATCGTCTGGCTGGTCCAGGGAACACCGGACGTCGCCTCGTGGGGACCGTGGAACACGTGGGGCGTGGCCCTGTTCGTCTGCCTGGCCCTCGACCTGATCGCAGCGATCGGCCGGAGCGGCGGTAGTCGCCGGCCGGCCCGTGGATGACCGGCAACCCACGTCAGGAGGAGACATGAAGGCGCACATCGGCGACCGGATCGTCGTCGAGGGAACCCGTCTCGGCCAGGAGCGGCGGGTCGGCATCGTCACCACCGTCGAACACGAGGACGGCAGCCCGCCGTACGAGGTGCGCTGGTTGAGCGACGGACGGACCACGCTCTTCTTCCCCGGGCCGGAGACCCACGTCGAGAACCGGCCCGTGGACGGCTGAGACCGCCGCCGGTTCCCCGAGCGCGGTCCGGTCCGGGGCCGTCTGCCCCCGGACCGGACCGTGCCGTCCGGCGTCAGCGGTCGAGCCAGGTCGGCGACGAGACGCAGCGGTGGTCGCCGACCGCGACGGTGATGCGGTCGTCCACTTCGACGACCCCGGCCACCAGAGGTGCCAGGCGCGCCCACCGGTCCGGACGATGCCAGGACCAAAGCCACTGTGCGTCACCGAACCACCGCGAGACGCTGGAGGGTGACGAGAGGCGGTGGACGATGGATCCACCTGATGCCACACGTATGGTGCAGACACACGCGGCGGTGCTGCTGTTCCTCGGGGACCGCGTCTACAAGCTGAAGAAACCGGTGAATTTCGGCTTTCTCGACTTCCGGGAACGCGCCGACCGGGCCCGGATGTGTCACCGGGAGACCCGGTGCAACCGGCGGCTCGCGCCCGACGTCTACCTGGGTGTCGCCGACGTCGTCGGCCCGGACGGCAAGCTCTGCGACCACCTGGTGATGATGCGGCGGATGCCGGACGACCGGCGCCTGTCGGCGCTGGTACGGCAGGGCGCACCGGTCGCCGCCGGCCTCGACCGGCTCGCCCGGCTGATGGCGGTGTTCCACGCCGGGGCGAAACGCGGGCCCGCGATCGACGCGGAGGGAACCCGGTCGGCCCTGCGGGGCCGGTGGGACGCCTCCTTCGACCAGCTGCGCCGGTTCCACGGCGGGGTGCTGGACGGCGACGCCGCCACCGAGGTGGAACGGCTGGCCCACCGGTTCCTGGCCGGGCGGGACCTGCTGTTCGCCGAGCGGATCCGCCGGGGCGCCATCGTGGACGGGCACGGTGACCTGATCGCCGACGACGTCTTCCTCCTCGACGACGGTCCCCGCGTGCTCGACTGCCTGGAGTTCGACGACCGGCTGCGCTACGTCGACGTGCTCGACGACATCGCCTTCCTGGCCATGGACCTGGAACACCTCGGCGCACCCGAGCCGGCCGCCCGGTTCGTCGACCGTTACCTGCAGCTGAGCGGCGACGTGGCGCCGGCCGCGCTGCTGCACCATTACACGGCTTACCGGGCGTTCGTCCGGGCCAAGGTCGCCTGCCTGCGTCACGAGCAGGGTGATCCGGCCGCGGCCGCCGACGTCACCGCCTACACCGGTCTGACGCTGCACCGGCTGCGCACCGGGACGGTCCGCATGGTCCTGGTCGGCGGACCTCCGGCAACCGGCAAGTCCACCCTGGCCGGCCAGATCGCCGACCGGATCGGTGCGACAGTGCTGAGCAGCGACCGGATCCGCCAGGAGGTGACCGGCACCGATCCTCGCGACGGCGACGGCGACGGGTACCGGCTCGGGATCCACACCACCGAGTGGACCGAGCACACGTACGCGCAGATGCTCTGGCGGGCACGCCGGCTGTTGCAGCGGGGTGAATCCGTCGTGCTGGACGCGACCTGGAACCGGGAGCGGCATCGCCGTTGCGCCCGGGACCTCGCCGCCGGCACGTCCAGCGAGTTGACCGAGTTGCGGTGCACCGCGCGGCCCGCCACGGTCGGCGCCCGGCTGGGCGGCCGGGGGCCGGGTGAGCTGTCCGACGCCGGGATCGCCGCGGCCGTCGCCCGCGCCGCCGACGCGTGGCCGGAGAGCCACGAGGTCCCTACCGATGCCCCGGTTCCCGCCCTCACCCGGGCGCTCACGCTGACAGGTCTTTCGGCCCCTCGGGAGCGGGCCGGTCAGCACAGGTGACCATGCGTTCACACGGCGAATAGTCATCCATAGAAGTTCATCGGTGAGGAGGAACCCATGACTGTCACCGGCCGCAGCGCGGCCACCCACCTCGAACAGGCTCCCGCACCCGGTTCGATGCTGACCATCACGGCCGCCCGCGGGCTCGCCGTACTGCGGATCTCGCTCGGATTCGTCTTCCTCTGGGCGTTCCTCGACAAGACCTTCGGCTGGAACTACGCCACCCCCGGGGAACGTGCCTGGATCAACGGTGGCTCGCCCACCAAGGGCTTCCTTTCCGGCGTGGACGTCGGACCGTTCTCCGGCGTCTTCAACGACATCGCCGGACAGGGCTGGGCCGACTGGCTGTTCATGCTCGGCCTGCTCGGCATCGGCGTCGCCCTGATCCTGGGCGTCGGACTGCGCATCGCCGCCGGAGCCGCCGGCGTCATGCTGGTGCTCATGTGGTTCGCCGAGTTCCCGCCCGCCCAGAACACCGCCGCCGGCGAGGCCACCCACTCGACCAACCCGGTCATGGACTACCACCTGATCTACGCCCTCGGCGCGATCGTCACGGCGCTCACCTACGCCGGGCACACCTGGGGCCTGGGCCGCCAGTGGGCCAAGCTACCGTTCGTCCAGCACAACCGCTGGCTGATCTGACGCCTTACCCGGCCCGCCGCCCGCGCGGCGGGCCGAGGTCTCCCCCGGGAAAGGGGACCATCGGCTGTCTGCCGCCGTGGTTTACGGAGAGACGATGCCGGAAGAGCACACCGCCACGACTCCGGGAGGCGACATGACCGCTCATCGATCCCCCGCGTTCCAGGTGAACGAGGAATTCCTGCTGCTCGACCCGGCGCGGGGAACCACGGTCCCGGCCGGGCCGGCGCTGCTGCGTCTGCTGGACGGCCGGCCCGGCCCGCGTCCCGCCCTGATGCGCTACCAGGTGTGCACCGCGACGGCCACCTGCCACACCACGGGTGAACTCCGCGATGAACTGTCACGGCTGCGAACGCTGGTCACCGAGGGAGCCCGCTCGCTGGGATGCACGCCGGTGGCCGGTGGGACCGCACCCTACGGCACGCCGGGGCTGCGCGCGGTCTCCGGCGACCCCCGCTCCCGGGCTCTGGCGCTGCGCCATCCGGCACTGACCGCGCTCTCCGGCGTCTGCGGCTGCCGGGTCCAGGTCGGTGTGCCGAGTCGTGACCTCGCGGCACGCGTTGCCGGCCGGCTCACCCCGTGGCTCGCCACCCTGCTGGCGATCAGCGCGAACTCGCCGATCACCGACGGGCACGACACCGGCTGGGCCAGCAACCGGTACCCGGCGCTCGCCCAGTGGCCGACCGTCCGGGTGCCCGGGCCCTGGACCGGCACCGCCGACTACGACCGGTCGGTTCAGCTGGCGTTGCACCGCGGTGCCCCGGACGAGCGCGGCGTGGGGTTCCTGGCCCGCCCCGGCCCGGACGCGCCCACCGTGCGAGTGCACGTCGCCGACACCTGCCCCGACACGGCCGCGACGCTTCTGCTGGCGATCCTGGTCCGGGCCCTGGTGGTCACCACCACCGCCGAGATCGCCGCGGGCGGGGCGCCTCAGGCCGTACCCCCGTCGCGGGCGGCCGCCGGGCTGCTCGCCGCCGCCCACCACGGCCTGGCCGGCCCGGGCCTCGATCCATGCACCGGCCGTGCGGTACCGGCCTGGGATCTCGTCGCCCGCCTGATCGCCCGGATCGCCCCGGCCCTCGACGAGCTCGGCGACGCCGCGACCGCGGCCTGCCTGCTGGGCCGGCTCCGTGAGCGGGGCACCGGCGCCGACCGGCAACGCACGCTGTGGGCCGGCACCGGGTCACCGGCCCGGGTGGTCGCCGGCCTGGCCACCATGACCGGTGCCGGGGTGCTGAGCCCACCGATGGTCGGTGAGCCCGCGGTCACGGCCGGGTTCGGCGGCCGGGTTCAGCAACCGGACCGCAGGCCCGCCTCCCAGGTGAGGTAACCACCGTCGAGGTTGCTGCGGGCCGGCCGTGGCCGGCGAGCAACGCGACCGCGGTGGCCCCGCTGACCGACCTGACAGCAGACGGCCAGGTCACCGCCGGGCAGCCCGGCCATCCGGTCGCGCAACTCGTCGAGCGGCACGTTCACGCCACCCGGGATGTGGCCGACGGCGAACAGTCCGGCACGCATCGCCGTGGACAGCACGTCGATGCGTTTGCCGTCGCCGCCGACCGCCGGGTGCCGAGGGTCCGCCCGTCGTCCGGGACGGCCAGCAGCTTCATCGCCATCGGCCGGGCACCGGGGCAGTACCCGACGTGCGAGGCCGGGTGGGTAGCGCGGAGCCGTTTCTCGTTCCAACCGGTGATCGCGGCGGTGACGCCGAGCTCCCACCGGGTTCCGGACGGCCGGAGGGCTAGGCTGCCTACCGTGGAGGACCACCACAGCGGGCTCCCCCTGGGCGAGATGATCCGCCGTCAGCGTGAGCTCGCCGAGCTGCCGTTGCGGCGACTGGCGTCGATGGTCGGCATCTCCGGCCCCTACCTGTCGCAGATCGAGCGTGGGCTTCGAGTGCCCTCCGACCGGGTGTTGCAGGCGATCGCCGACGCGTTGCGCACGACCGCCGACGTGCTGGTGGCTCCGAGCGTCGTCCCGGCGGCGCCTCCGCCGGTGCTGGCTGCGATCGCCGTCGACCCGGATCTGACGGCACGGCAGCGCCGTGCTCTCGCCGAGGTGTACGCGGCGATGACGGAGGTGACGGTCGCCCGGGGTGGGGTCACGCGGGAGCGGCCCGGCGCCTGATCGCCGGGCCGCAGCCCGGGGCCGTCACCGCAGGATCTGGCGGACGGCGCGAACGTAGACGGCATTGACGTCCGCGATGAGGCCTGCGCTCGCGGTGAGGGCGTTCTTAGCCCACGGGTACGAGGTGATGTTCGCGGTGTCCCTCTCGAACGCGACGAAGTCGGCGACTCCGCGTTCGTAGACGTTCACCGCGAGATGGCCGATCTCGCGCCCGACACCGCGGGTGCGGGTGGCCGGGGCCGCGGGTTTCGCCGCGGCATGCTTGGCCTGCTTGGCAGCCGGGATCGGTGCGGTTTGCTTGCCGTCCGGGGACGGCTCGGCCGGTTTGGCGGGCCGGTTACTCGTGGTCATCGCAACCTCCCTTCCTCTTCTGTTAGCAACGTTAGCTCTGTCCGGCTAACAACCGGCAGGGCCATTGGTCCCCGGCCCTGCCGGTCAGCCGAGCGACTTGATCAGCCCGAGGTTCCCGTCGAAACGGTGGTACACCACGCAACCCCGGCCGGTGCGGCTGTCGGTGAAGAACTCGAACCAACGTTGCGGCGCCGCGTTCAACCGCCGCACCGCGTCCAGCGGCGACAGGATCGGTGTCGTGTCCGGCCGCTGCCGGATCAGCGCGTGCCCGCCGTCGCGGCGCCGGTGCACGACCGCACTGCTCCCGCTGCGCTCCTCGATGAACAGGTGGAAATCGTAATCGCGCATCTCCATGGTCAGCACGGCGATGTCCGGCGACTGCACAGCAAGCGGGAAGCTCTTGCAGCGGGAAAGCACTCCGGGCGCGGACCGCCCCGGTACCGGCATCACGCCCGCCGACGGCAGGAACGGCGCGACCGGCCCGGCGCCGAGCAGGCAGAATCCGGCCCGTTCCGCGGTCAGATGCCGGGACATCAGATCGAGCCGGCAGCGCAGCCGGGACGCGGCACCGGCCGTGGCCCGGGCGACGGTGCCGGTGGTCGTCTGGACTCGGACCAGCCGCTCGGCCACCGTCACGTTGACCTGCACCACGGCGACCGGTGCCGGCCCGCGGTCACGGCTGATCCGTAATCGGGGACGATCCGCGCGTTCGACGCCGGCGACGGCACCGGCGATCGCCCGCTCGGCGGCCACGATCTCCTCCATCGTGACGGCACCGTGCGGGAGGACCCGCACAGCGGGTGGGCGGACGGTCCTGCTCAGGATGTCGGGCATCGTCCGAGTAGACAGACGGGCACCGGGCCGACGGCAGGGCCGAAAGTCCCGGGGCCATGGTCACCCGACGACGTTCACCCACCAGGGTGGCCTCCCCCGTTTCTGGCACACCGGCCGGCATCCGGGCCAGGATGTCGAGTGGATCGCGGGCCGCGGCCTGCGAGGGCACGGGCGTGTAGGACACGGTGGACATCCGACTCCTCGGTGTCGCCGTTCAGCAGATCCGGGGAAGGTGCTCGCCGAGCGGCATGTCGAGGACGCGCTGGGAGCCGATCGCGGTACGGACCAGCACCGGCCCGCCCGCCAGAACCGTGCCGATGCGGACGGCGTCGCGGCCCTCTGGCATCTGCCGCATCGCGCTGAGCACCCGGCCGGCCGCGCCGGGGGCCACGAAGGCCACCAGGCAGCCCTCGTTGGCCACGTACGCAGGGTCGAGGCCAAGCATCTCGCAGGCCGCCCGGACCGGTTCGGGCACCGGCAGGGCCTTCTCCTCGACCCGTACACCGACCGAGGAGGCGGCGGCGATCTCGTTGAGGGCAGCGGCCAGACCGCCCCGGGTCGGATCGCGCAGGGTGTGCAGGTCCGCGCCACCGGCGGCGACCATCATCGCGACCAGCCGGTGCAGCGGCCGGCTGTCGGAGGTCACGTCGGCCTCGAACCCCAGGCCCTCGCGGGTGCTGAGCACGGTGACGCCGTGGCATCCGATCGGGCCGGACATCAGCACCGCGTCGCCGGATCGGGCGCCCGCCGCGGTGGGGCTGCTGCCGGGCAGACGGCGTCCCAGCCCCGCAGTGATCACGAACAACCTGTCGGCGGCGCCACGCCCGACCACCTTGGTGTCGCCGGTGACGATCGGCACGCCGGCGCCCGCCGGGGCCGTCCAGCCCCGGGACACCGTTGTCGGCGTCCACCTCGGCGATCTAGGTCGTGTGTTGTTGATCTTTGGTTAGGTCGCGGAGCCAGATTTTGATGGTGGCGACGTCGACGGTGGCCAGGTACATGAACGCCCGCTTGTCGTAACGGGTCGCGACGGCCCGGAACTGTTTGA
>NZ_BSSY01000038.1:0-14115 GCF_030269225.1 Actinoplanes sp. NBRC 101535
TGCGGCAGCAGTGGCTGGAGCAGAACCCACTCGGCGTCGGTGAGTTCGAATCGTGCGCTCATAGCGTCTCGATCAACATCGAGGAGCATCAAGATCTTCCTTCAAGATCTACAAAACACGAGCTAGTGCGATGCTTCCCGTGGAATCGGGTCTCACAGTTTGGTTCCGGGATGCGTCGGGTACGATGCGAGGCTTTAAGTTAGATGGTCGGTCACGGGTAAATGATAAAAAAGGTGGTAGTCCGTGTTCTTGAGTGTTCACTTTAGGGGCGAGCGGCGTTACTCAGAGAGCTTGGATAACTCGGAGGCTTTTGTCGCTGAGGTTATAGAAGAAATGCGAGGAGAGGAGGAGATTGCAGGCTCTTGGGATCCCGGTGAAGATGCGTGGTTCTGTATCGCCGATCGTCGGTATATCGAAGGTTCTTCGGTGGCGGGTGGTTACCTGCGTGTGGCGATCAATCGGCGTCATGAGTATGGAGCCATTATCTGGTTTGTCACCCAGGGTTTCCCAAGAAGGGTGGTGTTTGTGACTCCGTTTGGATGTCGGATAATCCGGAGCCTTTCGACTTCGATCCTAGGGTTGTGTCGGACCCTGGGTATCCGCTCTTCCATGACCGGGACAGTGACGTGATCTCAGCAAGGTTCGGTGAGGTAGCGGTATTCGAAATGGGTGAGGTGTAGTGCTGCGGCGGCGACGTCGCCGATTCTTCGGGGGCTGATGTTGCTGTGGCGCAGCGGATCCGTTCGGGGCGATCCTCAGCGCGCTGGGACCTGCGGGGGATCTCGCGCCGGGAGATGACACCGCGGTGTCGGCTCGCCAAGTCGACTGTCGCCTGGATGCGAGCGGGATGGTCGGTGCCCAGGGCCGGAAGCGGGTGATTGACCTGGCAGCAGCCCTGGAGATGCCGGTCGGCGACCTCATGGCGATCGCGGGTATGGCTGAGGATCGTGAGTACCCTCGGCGGACCTGATCTTGAGGTGCCGGGGGAGGACCACTGATGGCGGACGACCTACCGCGGATCCGGGCTGGGGTCCCGGCCGAGGCTTCGGCGCCTTGGGTGCCCGCCCCTGGGGTTGCCGCGCGGAGAGCTTCCGCGCCGGCGGTCCCCGCGGGTGGGAACGGGCTGACCGGGCGTGAGTGGCTGCACCTGATCGCCGGGCTCTGGCAGTGGCTCGCGGTCCTGTTCAGCCTGGCCGCGGGGCCGCCGCGGCGGTGGTGGCCAACGACCTCGCCGACCGGGACGCGTACTGGGCTGCGGTACGGGAGAGCCTGCGCCCGAGGGCTACACGATCGTCGTGCTGGCGTTCGTCTGGCTGCTGGCGGGTGCGCTGCTGCACACGCCGTCGGCGCTGGTCAAAGGTAAGCGGGTACTGGGCGGCTGGCTCGTCGTCGCGGCGATCACCGTGCACCATGTGCTGATCACCTGGCTGGCGTTCTGGATTGCCGGGATCATGCCGGTGGAGAGTGTCGAGTACGTGCGCCACGACCCGGGCCGCAACTACATGGTCGTCCTGATGCTCATGCTGCTCGGACTGTCGCTGCTGGGGCCGCTCAACGGGTTCTTCGCCGGGCCGCCGTTCCTGGCCGACGACGACGGCGGCAGCTGGTGGGACAAGCCCTGGATGCCGCACCCGGTGGTGATGGGCCTGGTGTTCCTCGCGGGCCTGGCCGGCTGGTTCTGTCTTGTGGTCCTCCTGCCGATCATGGTGTCTACGTATTGACCGAGGTGATTATGGGAGAGGTCGGCCAGCACCGGGTTCATGCCGCCGAACTCGGTGCCCAGCATCGCCTGCATCTGGCTGCCGCTGAGCCGGGCGGTGCGGGTGTCGACCCAGCCGGCCAGGCGGAGCAGCACGTCGCGGGCGGTGGTGTCACCGATCAGCCGCCAGACGTCGAGCAGCCCGGCCAGGGTCTTGTGGACGCAGTAGCAGGGCACGTTGCCGTTGCTCAGGGTGCGCGCTTCCAGGGCGGTGAAGTCGGATTCCGGGAACCCGGACAGGTACCCGTTGGACGCCTGGCATGCGGCCAGTCCGGCGACCATGGCGCCGGCCTTGTCGCGGCAGGTGGTGTCGCCGAGCGCGGCCCACGCCTGGGCCCAGGCGGTCGGGAAGTGGCCCTGCATGTGGGTGCGGAACGGGAAGTTCGGCGCGTCCCGGCCGCCGCCCGCGGCGGCAAGGTAGCCGAACAGGTACTGGCGGCGGCGCGTGCGGCGCAGACGGCCGCGCTGAACGCGAAGAAGCTGGCCATCGAACGGGCGAAGAAGGCCGCCCAGCTGGCCAAGAAGAAGGCCGACGAGGCCATCAAGACGACCAGCACCAAGGCCGTCAACGTGGCGAAGAAGGTCGGCAATGCCGTCCAGAGGCAGGTCAAGCAGAAGGCGGGGCCAGCGTCCGGAGGCGGGAAGAAAGCCTCTTCACCAGACGCCTCGAACCGCAGCAGCGGCGGCTCGAGCGGCCCGGACTGTAAGAGCGCTGACAACAGCTTTGTTCCCGGTACTCGCGTCCTTATGGCCGACGGCACGACTGAGCCGATCGAGGACGTCGGGATCGGTGACAAGGTCCTGGCCACCGATCCCGAGTCCGGCGAGACCACCGCCGAGACGGTGACCGCCGAGATCAAGGGCGAAGGCCTCAAGCACCTAGTTAAGGTTACTGTCGACATCGACGGTGACGAGGGCTCAAAGAAAGCCCAGGTCATCGCTACCGACGGTCACCCGTTTTGGGTTCCGGAACTCGGCGAATGGATCAATGCCACTGGCCTGCAATCCGGTCAGTGGCTGCAGACAGGTGACGGCACCCGTGTTCAGATCACCGCAATCCAACGCTGGACAAGCGTGCGGGACATCGTCCACAACCTCACCGTTAGTGACACCCACACGTACTATGTAGCGGTCGGCGAAACGCCGGTGCTCGTACACAACTGCAGCGTCACCGACGCGGCGAAAGATGCGGCCAGAAACGCTCCCGCAGACGCTACGATGACTGCCGCTTCTCGTTTTCGGGGTACTGACATGGTTGAAACCGGCTACTCTGGGCCTTCGTCCAAGCCGGTCTATCTTGAGCCCCAGATCGAAGCCGAGCTCGAGCATGGTGGGCAGACCTTCGCCGGCGACGCCGCGAACTGTGCCGAGGTGCGTGCCTGCAATGCGCTGATCGCAAATCATGGCGCCGATTTCGAGAAGCTGATGGAGCGTCCGCTCAAGTTATCCGACATTGAATTCATTACCGTGAGAAGCGCTAGTGGCGTGCCAGTTCCAGCCTGCCTTTCGTGTCAGAGTGTTCTAGTTCGTGCCGGAGCGAGGGATCTGTCAAGATGACACCTACTTTTGAGCCTTCTCCGGAAATTTCAAGGATGCTTACGAGCGGAGGATGGAATCCGGATAGAAAAGTCGATATCGAAAGCATCTGCGGCCTGTTGGAGTCGGTCGGATTTGCTTCTATCCCTGCATCGAAGGCGTTTCTATCGGAATTCTACCTATTGAAGTTCGACCACAATCCAAGTCTTGAAATAAATGGTGTAGAATCGTTCTGCTGGACGTCTTTCGACCCGGCTGAAGTGGCTACCGGTAGGGATGCACGCATTGCCGAAAGATGCTCCGAGTTGATTGGCGAAGATCTGTACCCAGTCGGAACCGATGGATTCCATCTCACCATCTACATCACCGATGGCATGAAGTTCTTCGCCGGGCGCGACTCGTACGTCCTCAGCTACGCCGACTCGGTGGCTGGATTGTTCGGTGCCATGCAAGGCGGTAGGCGACCGGAGATCATCGGTGAGTGGCAGCTGTGAGCCCAGGGCCATTGCGTTCTTGGATGACGGTTGGTCACGGCGGTGATGAGGTCGTGTGAGCGGCGTTTTGCTTACGTAGCTCAGATGATCCGAAGGGCCAATGGGGGACGCTGAGCTTCCCGGGAGCTCAGGATGTGGCGATGTTTGGCCTGAGCTCCCTCCGCCCGGCGGGACCCGGTAGATGGAATGGAGTGACCCTATGATTGATGAACGCCTCGTCGCCAGTATCGTTCGTGAGCTGCAATTGTCGGGCATGCCGGAAATCCCGCTAGTACTCCAGCAGGAGATCCGTTTTGAGCTGCTGTGACGGTGCGGGTTTGTCCGTGGGCAGCAAGCAGCCACCGCTGAGTCTCGGTGGTTGTGTGGACCCCGAAATCGGCGGTGGCTGCCGCCTACAGCGTAGATGCTCAGCGATGGTCTGAGCTGTTCGACGAGTTGATGAACCCGATCGAGGCACGTTTCTCACGGCCGGAACCGCGCAGCCGGGTCCTGGGCTTCCTGCCAGGGCTGTTGCGTTCTCGGTCCTTGACCCGCTGAACGCGGATCCCGCGTCGGTCCCGCGGATCGGGGATCTTCGCCAGCGCGTCCAGCAGAACACCACAGTTACCCTCGGTGACCGCAGTTGATGTGGTGGCGGCGTGGGGTGCCGTAACGGTCAGTGCGGTGATGAGAGATGATGCCATCGGCGGGTGAGGTCCTCGGGGTTGTGAAGCGTGGAGAACTCCATCTTCACCGATGTGATCTCACCCGCCGCCTTCGCCTCCACAGAGGCCACTATCCCCGTGAATCACCAGGTCACGGCCTCGTCATCAGACAACTCAATCGCCCTGCCTATAGCACGCTCCAAGGCCATTCAGAAACAGATCCAAATAAAATAGAAACGACGCCCGTTATTCGTCGACCCCCGGCTTGATATTCATCAACCATGTTGAACTCCTGATTGCCAACATATGCGAATCCCATTGCATCAATAAGAGCAACCGGACTCCCCCCTCGAAGAACACACCAGAATCTCGCCGGATCCGGGTCTTGCTCGAGTCCATTAGTTACCCTTGGAAACATTTCCAGAAAACCCCGCCTCTCAAAATTTTCACCACCCCGGAGAATAATTTCATTTCTAACTTCCGCAGGGAGAGGGTTGTTCTCGGTAGCCCGGACCACCGAAGCCAGCACAAGTAACGCCAAATCGTACGCCGTCCCAGGGCGCTTCAAAGACCGCACATCAAGACCCGCGGCAGCCTCTAAGAGATCACGCCTTTCCTCATACCTACCATCGGGGCCGTCAATGAAATCGATAGTAGGTATTGGCACAAAATCAGGGCAGCCGGGTACCAGCACGTAGCCACATCGATCTATGTCGACAACACACTTGCCATCACGCATTAGCAACAGTCGATCATCGTCAGATGACCGAGATTCGACAACTTTGAGGCCCGGATGACGACGGACCAAAATCATGGCAAGAATCCAGGACTGAACCTGAGTCGAGCGTCTCATGAAGCAATACCACCGTCTAGACCGTTAAATACGATACCCATTTCGCCGCACACAAGGTGATACATCACCTCGATTTGCAACGCCGGTCAACAACTTTATACACGAGGCTCCGTTCAGCGAGCGGCAAGCCGAGCCAGGACCCAATGCCGTTCATTTTAGGGCATCGGTGCTGGTCAGCGTGGTGAGCTGACCGAGGCCTGAACGGCGGGTGCGGTCTTCGGCCGTGACTACGTCTGTAGTGGAGCCGTCGCGGCCGCAGGGCCGGTTGACCGACCACATCGCGTTGGATGTGTTGTCGTCCCGGTTCGGTCGGGACCTGCTCGAGGAGCTCCTCAGTCGCAGCGGACGGCGAGAGAAGCGGATCCGGCGGCTGCCCGCGCACGTGATGATGCGGTACGTGATCGCGATGGGCCTGTACTTCGACGAGTCGTACGACGAGGTGATGCGTCGGCTCGTCGGTAACCTGTACAAACTCGGATCCTGGGACGATGGCTGGCACCTCGCGGTGGCCGGGCGCGCGTACGACCGGCACGGCGAAGAGGGAGCCGGTGCTGGCGCGTACGGCCTTGGGGTCGTAGGGGTCGGCTGCATGCCCGGTGGTGATCACGCCGGACGCGCCGAGGGCGTCGGCGGAGCGGATCAGCGTGCCGATGATGCCGGGGCTGGTCGGTCGGTCGAAGACCGCGAGCGGCAGGCCGGGGCGGACCGGGATGCGGTCGAGGTCGTCGGCGGGCTGCCCGACGACGGCGAGCGGCTGCGGTCCGGCCGCCCGGCGTGAGCGCCAGGTCGAACACGTCATCGCGGGCCAGGTCGTAGGAGCCGGGCCCGGCCGGGCCGAGTGCGCCGCCCGTGCTGACGGTGTAGGCCCACAGTCGGGCCGGGCTGAGGCCGTAGTCGCTGACGAGCAGGATGCCGGGGTTCGTTCGGGCGGTGGCCGGCAGCGGCGGGGTGGAGAACTTCTGTCCCGCCAGTTCGAGGGTCGCCGTGCCCGCATTGCCGCGCAGGTCGACCCGGCCGAGGTCACTGTCCTACTGGCGCCCGCCCCGATCAGGAGTGGAGGGCGCAGTCGACTGCCATGTACAGGGTTGCGGTCTCGGACCGCAGGATCGAGTCCTCGGCCGGTAGGGCCCGTTCGATCGACAGTCCGTTGAGGACTGTGGCCAGAAAGCGGACCCGGTGCGTGTGGTCGCCCTGGGGCAGTGCGCCTTCCTCGGCGAGCACGGTCAGCCAGTACTCCATCCGGCGCAGGCCCTCCCGTTCCAGGGCGAAATAGGCCGTGCGCACCTGCTCGGTCGGTTCGGATGCGATGTACGTCTGGTAGGCCCGCGTCCACGCCTCGCGGGCACGCTCTCCGACGCCGGCCGGTGCGAGCACCTGCCGCAGGCAGTTGACCAGCCGGTCCCGGGCCGGCAGCGACCGGTCCCGGATCGGGTCGTCGGGGAACAGGCTGTCGTAGATCCGGCCGAGTACGGCGTCGCGCAGGGCCCGCTGGGTCGGGAAGTGGAACCGGAGCGATCCCGTGCTCACCCCGGCGCGGGCGGCGACCGCCCGCACGCTCAGCGTCGACGTCACATCGTCGGCGAGCATCGCCGCCGCGGCTGCCAGGATCCGTTCCCGTGAGCCGACGCCGTCCTGGTCCTGTGTCACACGGCACCTCCTGTCACATCGTACTAGTACGCAGTGCTAGCTTCTTTACTAGTACAGCGTGTTAGTAGTTCGACGTGCTCCAGGAGGCGAACGAACATGATCGACAACTGGCGGCGGCAACGGGCGGTCAAACGGATCCGGCCGGGCGACGGACGGCCGTTGAAACCGCTCCGCTGGTGGCAGCTGCCCGTCCGCGCCCTCTTCTATCTGCCGCTGCCCGGGCCGGACGGCAGGTCGACGGTCTACGCCGTCGACCTGCCCTATCGGGCCGACACCGGCAGCGGCAAAGCACGAGCCCACCTGTACGTCGACGGCCGGCACCGTGCCGAGACCAGGCTCCCGGCGGCGTTTCCCGTGGAGGGCGGCACCATCGAGGTGGCGATCAGCGCCTTCGGGGTCAGGCGCAGCCGCTACGTCACCGTCGACGGGATCGAGCGCCCGCTCGTCCCGGATCCGCGGTCCGCCGAAGGACGCCGGCTGCGCCTCACCCGCGACCATCCGGCGCTGAGCCGCGCCCTCGCGGTCCTCTCGGTGCTGCTGCTCCTGGTCGGCGTGGGCCTGAACCTGCTGCAGCTCGCCGAGCCCCTCTCCCACATCCCGGCGATCGCCGAGAGGGCCGGGACCTTCGAGTCACCCGTGCACCTGCCGATCTGGCTCAACTTCGCCCTCGCCGTCGGGGCCGCCCTCGCGAGCACCGAACGGGCGTTCCGCCTGCGTTACAACCTGCTCGACGTCGCCGGCCGATGATCATCTCTGGACAAGGGCGTCATGATCACCACCGTGACACCGGACCGGCTCCGCACGCCGGAGGACATCGGCGTGCGGCGGATCGGGCGCGGCCTCCTCGCCGTCGTCCCGCTGCCGGCCGGGCTGGCTGTCGTCCCGGCCGTCGTCGGCCGGGCCACCGCGTTCATGACCTGCGAGCCGGCCACACGCTTCCAGCCGGCCTCCGCCGCGCGGGGGAGACCGGCCGCCGTCGGATCAGTTCAGGCTGAAGCGCTGGTTGGCCTGCCCACTGCAGTCGTAGATCTGCACCTGCTGGCCGTTGCCGGTGCCCCACACGTCGAGGCAACGCCCGGACTGCACGCCGGTGATGGTGCCGTTGCTGTTGACGTTCCACTGCTGGTTGCTCTGCCCGTTGCAGGAGTAGATCTGCACGGCCGAACCGTTGCCGGAGCCGGCCGCGTCCAGGCAGCGGCTACCGCCGTACACCGTCAGTTGTCTGCTCGAGGTCAGCGTCCAGGCTTGGTGGGACTGGCCGTTGCAGTCGTAGAGCTGGACCCGGGTGCCGTTGTTCTGCGACGCGTCGGGGACGTCGATGCATCGGCCGGACTGGGCGCCGACGATCCGGCCGCCGCCGGCCGGCGGGGTCGAGGTGGACGGGGACGGCGAGCCGGTGCCGCCACTGGGCGGCGGTGAGGTCGGGCCGGCCGCGTTGAGGGTGTTGAGGACCGAGTTGTACGCGGCCTTCTTGTTGCCGCCGCCGTCGAAGAGCAGCGGGCTCTCGCTGGAGCGCCACGAGTCACTGTCGCGGACACCCCAGACGGTGATGCCGATGCAGCGCGGCACGTTCAAGCATGCCTGGGTGAGGCCGGAGTACTGCGCGGTGGACGCGTTGGTGACGTCGACCTCGGTGAGCGCGACGTCGACGCCGAGGGCGGCGAAGTTCTGCAGGGTGGTCTGGAAGTTGCCGGGCAGCGAGCTACCGCCGGTGAAGTGGGTCTGCAGGCCGACGCAGTCGATCGGCACGCCACGCGACCTGAAGTCGCGGATCATGTTGTAGACGCCCTGCGTCTTGCCGTAGGACCAGTTCTCGATGTTGTAGTCGTTGTAGCAGAGCTTGACCGACGGGTCGGCGCTGCGGGCGGCCCGGAACGCCGCCTCGATCCAGTCGTTGCCGGTGTTCTGCAGGTTGGAGTTGCGGCGGCTGCCGTCCTCGTTGAACGCTTCGTTGACGACGTCCCAGGCGGCGAGTTTGCCCCGGTAATGGGCCATCACGCCGTTGATGTGGTCGATCATCGCCTGGCGCAGGCTGCTGCCGCTCAGGCCGCCCCACCAGCTGGGCTGCTGCGCGTGCCAGGCCAGGGTGTGGCCGCGGACTTTGAGGCCGCGCTGGGCGGCCCAGTTGTAGATCTGGTCGCCGGCGTTGAAGTTGAACTGGCCACGCTGGGGTTCGGTGGCGTCCGGCTTCATCTCGTTCTCGGCAGTGATCATGTTGAACTCGCGGGCGGCGATCGTCGAGTAGGTCGAGTCGCCGAGGCGGCTCGCCGCGATCGCGGTGCCGAAGTAGCGGCCGGACTGGGCGGCGGCGGCGCCCAGGGTGCCGGCCGCGGCGTCGGCGTCGGGGGCCATCACCACGGCGCCGAGGGCCGCGGCGAGGGCGGCGGCGCCGGCGAGGAGTGCTCGCCTTCGCGCCGAGCCGGTGGACCTGTTCGGGGATCTGGTGGACACCAAGGCCTCCCTCTCGGCGCTACACCGGTCATTGCGGGGGATGGGCGCAGCGCCATCGTCAAAGACGGACTTCAATGCAGCGATGCTGACACGGGTAACACTGCCGAAACAAGTAATTCCGCAGATTTTCCGAAACTATCAAAGCTGAGATCGCAGCGTACGGCGTTAGAAACAGGCACTTGAGCTGCCAAGATATCGAGCATGGCGCATCGTCGGATGCTCCACGATTCATCTCGTGCCGATTGCTGAACTCGATCTACCGAAAGTTTCGGAGAGAAATCCGAGAATGGCATCGGCCCGACCATCGAGGCGTCCACGGCATAACCGAAAAAACAGAATCCACGGATCGTGAAAAGGAGAACGATGCAGAGCCGACACGAGACCCGGCCCGGTGCGCGGACATCCCCGAAGCGCACCGGGCCGGTATCCCCACCGGAAGGGAGGTCCTACCTCTGCAGGGTCAGAACGCCCGGCCGGTACGGCAGCAGGGGGTAGTCGACACCGTTGGAACTCGGCGAGCGGCCCTGGTAGAGCAACTGCAGGTTGCACGGGTCGATCGTCATGGTCTGGTCGGCGGTGGCCCGGATCAGCTCGCCGTGGCTGATGTCGTTGGTCCAGGTGGCGCCGCTGTTGGCCTTGCCGGCGAACGGGTTGCTCTCGGCGGCGGCCTGCGGGGTCCACGAGCCGCTGAGACTGGACGCGGTGAACGACCGGAAGTAGCGGCCCTGGCTGCCGATCGCCTCGACGATCATGAGGTACTGGTTCTGGCCCTGCACCTTGTAGACCTGCGGCGCCTCGAACAGGTTGTTGGTCGAGTCACTCATGATCGTGGTGTAGGAGGAGCCGAAGCTGCCGGGGAAGTTGCCGATCGGCATGCCGGCCCGGTAGATCTTGCCGTTGTCCCCGGCGAAGAACAGGTACATGTTCGTGCCGTCACCGATCAGCGTCTGGTCGATCGGGCCGGTGCCGGAGCCGGAGATGCTGCCGGTGAACAGGGTCTGCGCCGCCGACCAGCCGTTCGGATCGGTCGGATCACTGGACGTCTTGTAGGAGAACGCGGCGCCGCCCCACTGGTAGGTGAGGACCCAGATGTTCTTCGGGGCGAAGTAGAACAGTGTCGGCGCCACCGTGCCCTGACTCATCGCGTTCTGGCTCGCCGCGGCCATGTCCGTCCAGTTCGTGAACGGGCTGAAGTTCATCGAGCCCCAGCTCGTCCCGGTGTCGTGCGTGGTCGCGTACACCAGGTGCCGGCCGTTGTAGGGGACGACGGTGAAGTCCTTCAGCGAGACCCAGCCGGACCGGGGGTTGGCCAGGACGCCGGTGGACGACCAGCGGTAGGCCGACGGCAGTGTGCACGCGCCGCCGCCCCCGCCCGAGCCGAGTCTCACCAGCTGCCACTGCTGGTTGGTGCCGTTCCAGTCGGCGTACTGCACGACCGCGCCGCCGTCGCTGGTCGACGCGCCCTGCACCTCGACCGCCTTGCCACTGTTGCGGTTGATCAGCTGGATGTAGCCGTCGACGTCCTGAATGCTGAACTGCTGGTTGGTGGTGTTGTTGTCGGTCCACTGCACGATCGCGCCACCGTCCGCGGTCGACAGGTTGTAGACGTCGAGGACCTTGCCCGAGTGCTTGGACTTGAGCCGGTAGAAGCCACCACCGGAATCGACGAACTGCCACTGCTGCTGGACCTGATCGTTGCGTGCCCACTGAACGATCTTGGTGCCGTCGGTGGTGGCCAGGTTGTAGACGTCCAACGCTTTGCCGCTGTTGCGGTTGACCAGCACGTAGGAGGCGCTGGTGTCGATCGTCGCGGCGGACGCCGGCGAGGCGGTGACCGCGACCCCGCCGGCCGCCACGAGGGCGATCGTCGCGACGAACACTTTCAGCCGTGATGCCATGGAGGTTCTCCTTGGGGACGGGAAGGGGAGAGGGCCGTACGACAGGGGGTGGTGATCTCGAATCGGTTGATCGTGGCCGCGCCACCGAGGGCCGGGGTGGCGTAGTCGAACAGTCCGAAGCGGTGGCCCATGAGGAACTGACAGGCGTTTCTTCTCCCTGGGGATCGGGGACATGTGGGTCCCGGCGCCGGGCGACGGCCGAATGGGAGCGCTCACATTCGTGGGCAATGTTGCCAGACGATTTCATGGCTTTCAATTCTTTAACCCTGCGACCAGCGCAAACACCTGCGCATAACAGTTCCGCGGAATCGTCTGCGGCAATTGGCGCGAAAAAACGATGCGCCGGTTCTGTTATGTGCGGGCCGGTGCCGCGGTCAGGCTCAGCCGGCCAGCGGCGGGCGAACCACGAACGATGCGTCGGCGCGGAACGCCGTGCCGCCGTCGAACTGGTCGACCCACAGCTCGTCACCGCGGTGACGTAGGAACCAGCCCGGATAGTTCGACGACTCCAGAACGATCGACCCTGCGCTCGCCCCGGGGCCGGGGCAGAACGTGGCGTCCCCGCGGAACAGGTCGCTGCCGTCGGCCGGGTTCAACTGCAGCCGCCACGAGGCGTGCCGCAGATAGCCGCCGCCGGACGCACGGAACGAGAAACAGGTCGCGTCGTTGAGCCCCGGCACCGCCAGGAAGCTGGCCTGCCGCCGAGCGGTCACCGTGTTGCTCGCGCTCACCTGGGTGAGCGTGCCGAACGCGCGGTCGGACGCGGTGACGAACCGGCCGGGCGCGCCGGCCGCCTCCAGCGACAGCGGGCCGGCCCGCAGCACACCGGCACTGGCGCCGGCACTCGGGCCGGCACTCGGGCCGGCACTCGTACTCGGGCCGGCGCTCGCATTCGCACTCGCCGGCGCGCCGGAACGGGCCGGGGCCGTCGCGGCCGCCGACCTCGGCTGCGGGGTCTCGGCGATCGTCGCCGGCCGCGACGGCGGGTCAGTGAGCGCCACCGCGCCCGCGGTTGCCCCGGCCAGCACCGCACCGGCGGTGACCGCGGCCAGCACCGGATGCGCGCCGGCCAGAGCGGCCAGATGACCCAGCGCCCCGGCCTGGCCGGCCACGGCCACGGTGACGCTGGTGACCGCCGTCCCGGAGCCCTTGGCCAGCACCGCCGCCGTCACCGTGGCCGGCACCGGCACCAGCGCGAGACCGGGCAGCAGCCGATCCGGCGGCAGCAGATCCGCGGTCGTCCGGGTACAGATCGGGCAGTCCCGCACGTGCCGGGCCAGCCGTTTACGCCACCGCGGGCTCGGTGCGCCGGACCAGCCGGCCATCTCGGTGCTCAACCGCGGGCAGCGGGGCCGGCCGTCGAGGGCGGCCACGATCGCCCGGCTCACCTCCAGCTGCGCCCGCATCCGCTGCACCCGGACCCCGGCGTGCACGACGGTGACGCCGAGCGCGGCCGCGAGCTCGGCCCGCGACAGCTGCCCGACCACCTCCAGCCACCACAGCGCCAGCAGCGCCCGGTCGTCGGCGTCGAGCCAGCGGCCGGCCCGCTGCACCTGCCGGCGCTGCGCCGACAGCTCGACGCGCAGATCGGTGAGCCCTTCGAACCGCGCGTCGGCGTCGGGCAGCTCCGGGGCGTCCTGCAGCGGGGTGACCCGCGCCGCGTCGCGGACCAGCCGGTGCCGGTGCGTGCTGACCTGCCGCAAGGCGATCGCCACGAGCCAGGAACGGAAACTGGACGGTGACCGCAGCGACGGCAGCTGCCGCAGGGCGCGCACCATGATGTCCTGGGTGACGTCGTCGACGTCGGGATGCCCGTCGAGGGCCTGCCGCACGATCGCGTAAAGCATCGGCAGGTGGGTCGCGACGAGCTCGTCCAGCGCGGCCCGGTCACCGGCCTGAGCAGCGCGCACCAGGTCGGATCCGCTCGTCCGGGTCACTCCCATGGTCGTCCCTGCCGCCGTCCTCACACGCTGGAAACTCCACTGTGCACCATCGGCGATCCTGCCCTACCGCATCGACACACCGGCGAATCCTCGCCAGTCGAGATTGAACAGGTGTCCACTGCCGCCGGTGAACCGCGGATACAGATCGCGGCTGCCGGTGGCGCCGCCGTCCGGCCAGCCGACCGTGGTCCAGTTCGTGCCGGCATCTGTGGGGCAGCGCGACAGCGCAAGTACCGTCAAGCGGTGGTGCCGCTTGATTGGTACCGTCCGATCATGTCGTCGCGAACCCGCGAGCTGCTCCAACTCCTCGTCGTCGTCAACGCCCGGCTGAGTGAGGACGTCTCGCTGCCGGCCCTGGCGCGGTGGGCGCATCGGTCGCGTTTCGATTTGCACCGCCGGTTTCGGCGGCTGACGGGCCAGACGCCGAAGGCATACACGATGCGGGTCCGGCTGGCCCGTGCCGCGGGCGACCTTGTAGCCGGCGATCATCGAGTGTCGGTAATCGCATTCGACCACGGATTCGGCAGTCATCAGATGTCTCCGTGGATACTCCGGCCTTCAGGCCGGAGAGGAAACGGACTCCTGCGGAGCAGGTCAGGGGTAGCCGATTCGCCGTCAAGGCGAACTCGGCGTCTACCCGCAGCCTGCCCGCAAGATCGGTTACAAACAAGCGTGCTAACATGTGAGGAATGTCCAAGCGCACGGTGAAGCGGGCTTTCAAGTTCCGCTTCTACCCGACTCCGGAGCAGGCTGACCTGCTGAGCCGGACGTTCGGCTGCGTGCGCAAGGTCTACAACCTGGCGTTGCAGGCCCGCACCGAGGGCTGGTATCTCCGGCAGGAGCGGGTCAACTACAACGCCACGTCGGCGATGCTGACCGCGTGGAAGAAG
>NZ_BSSY01000039.1:0-6538 GCF_030269225.1 Actinoplanes sp. NBRC 101535
GTGAAGCGTAGAGAACTCCATCTTCACCGATGTGATCTCACCCGCCGCCTTCGCCTCCACAGAGGCCACTATCCCCGTGAATCACCAGGTCACGGCCTCGTCATCAGACAACGCAATCGCCCTGGTTGCAATCCAGGGTCAAGTTCAACAATGGCTGTTCCGCCGAGTGTATGGCGCGACACGAGAAGATGATCGGGTTAACGAGTTTGGGGCTCGAGAGCATCGTCTCGGGTGCGGGCTCTGCGCAGGATCTTAAGGCGTCGCGATCAGCGACAATGGCTGGCAATGCGCAACTCGCCGCGATGGCCAAAGGTGCAAACATTGCCTGTGTCGGAAACAGCTTCACCGCCGACACCGCGGTCCTGAGAGGGCGGTCACGGACTTTTTAGGTCGATCTATGCGTTGGGTCCGTTTGGAGATCGTTCTGCGGGTTCGTAGTAGATAGTGATCACTCGATGGCGTGAAAGATGAGCATCGGTCACGTCACGGCGGTGGGCTGCGCGGTTGGGCTGGTCATGAGCGCGCGTAAGCGGTATCCCAGCGACGTGACCGATGAGCAGTGGGCCTTGCTCGGCCCGTTTCTGGACGCATGGAGAGCCACTCGGATCTCGGTGGCCGGTCGCCAGGGCGAACAGGATCTGCGGGAGATCGTCAACGCGATCCTGTATCAGAACCGGACCGGCTGTCAGTGGGCGTACCTGCCGCACGATCTGCCTCAGAAACCGGTGACTTACTACTATCTCGCCGTGTGGCGTGACGACGGCACCGATCAGGTGATCCACGATCTGCTGCGCTGCCAGGTCCGCCAGAAGGCCGGCCGGACCGAGGATCCGTCCGCGGTCGCGCTCGACACCCAGTCGATCCGGGCGGCGAACCATGTTCCGGCCGCCACGACGGGCAAAGACGCGGGTAAGAAGGTGCCGGGCCGCAAACGGGGCCTGGCCGTGGACGCCCTCGGCCTGATCATCGCGGTCGTGGTCACCGCCGCGTCCGTGACCGACAACGCGATCGGGATCCGGCTGCTCGACCAGGTCGCCCAGCACACCCCGACGGTCACGGTGGCCTGGGTCGACGCCGGATTCAAGCAAGAAGTCGGCGTGCACGGCGCCGTGACCGGCATCGACGTACAGGTCGTCAAACGCTCCGACGCCAAGCCCGGGTTCGTGCCGGTCAAGAAGAGGTGGATCGTGGAACAGGTCTACGGCACGCTGATGCTGCACCGCCGCCTGGTCCGCGAATACGAGAGCAAGCCCGCCTCGTCGGTGTCACGCACGTTGTGGGCATCGACGGCGAACATGGTCCGCCGGCTGACCGGCACCAGCACGCCGACCTGGCGAAACACGTAAGGCCGGCCGGTGCACCTCGACACCCTCCTCGGCCTGATCGGCGAACGCGAGACCACCGCGGCCGCGACCGCCGCACGCCTGCGCGAGCAGATCAGCCTGTTCACCGCCGAACTGACCCGCATCGATCGTGAACTGGCCGACCTGGCCACCACCCGCACCACGCTGCGCGAACTGGCCACGACCGAGTTCACCGCCGACGACCCGACCGTCATCAGCTCCGCCTACCAGCAGATCCTCACCGTCCTCAGCTCGGCAACGGCCGGGATGCGCGCCAAGGACATCTGCCTCGCCCTCGACATCGAACCACTACACAAGAACGTCGAAGGCACCCGCGCCAAGCTCAAACGCCTGGTCAACCGCAAGCTCGTCACCGAGAGTGAGGCCGGAATATTCACTCTCGCCCCGAAAAGGACGTAATCTCCATAACCGCCCTCTGAGCACGGACCTGCTGACTGTGGGGCAGGTGATGGCCCGGCTGCAAGTCTCCAAACACACCGTCTACCAGCTCATCCGTACCCGCCGACTGCGGTCGGTCCAGATCGGCCGGTGCCGGCGCATCCCCGCCACCGCCCTGACCGCCTACCTACGCGACCTTGACCGGGAGGTGACCGGTCATGGCCGGTAAGAAACGCGCCAACGGCGAAGGCACCGTCTACCAGCGCGCCGACGGCCGGTGGGAAGGCGCCGGCTACGTCCAGGCCGCCGACGGCACCAGCCGCCGGGTCCGCGTCTACGGTGCCACCCGTAAACAGGCCGCCGACAAACTGACCGAGAAACTCGCCGACTCCCAGCACGGACGGCCGGCCCCGGTCAACCCGAACACGACCGTGGGTGAGTACCTGCTGTCCTGGCTGACCACGGTGGCCGTGCATCGGGTCCGGCCGTCCACCTACACCAACTACGACACCTACGTACGCGGGTTCCTCATCCCCGGCCTCGGCCACCGTCCGCTGCACGCGCTCACGGTCGCCGAGGTCCGTACGTTCCTCGACGGTACCGCTGCCGTGTGCCAGTGCTGCGCCCAAGGGTGGGACGCCCGACGCGACCCCCACCACCGGCGCAAGGATCGGCGGCCCCGCTGCTGCGCGGTCGGCGCATGCTGCCAGCATCGGGTGCAACCAGCCACCGTCCGCTACATCCGTGCGGTGCTGTCGGCCGCGCTCGCCCACGCCGTGCGTGAGGAGCTGCTGCACCGAAACGTGGCTTCGGCGGTGCGGCTGCCGACGCCACGCCGGACCGGCTACCAGCCGTTCACGGCGGTCGAAGCCCGCAAATACTTGTACGCTGCCGCGTTTCACCGCCACGGCCCACTGTTCGAACTCGCTCTGCGCACCGGGCTGCGCCGGGGTGAACTACTCGGCCTGCAATGGGCGGACATTGACCTGGACGGCGGGCACCTGTCCGTGCGGCGAACGCTCGCCCGGGTCAAGGGCGGGATGACCTTCCAGCCGCCCAAAACCGAGGCATCCCGCCGCAAGATCGTGCTCCCGGCCGCCTGCGTCGCCGCGCTCAAGCGGTATCGGCAACGGCAAGATCTCGACCGTCGGGAAGCCGGTGACCGGTGGACCGACCACGACGTGGTGTTCGCCTCGTCGACCGGCCGGCCACTCGACCCGGCATACGTGCACCGGCAACACGAGACCGTCTGCTACCTGGCCGAAGTCCGCTACATCCGGTTCCATGATCTGCGGCATTCGTGTGCGACGTTGCTGCTGGAACAGGGCGTCGAACTCGTGACGATCAAAGACCTGCTCGGTCACGCCCGGCTGCACGTCACCGCCGACGTGTACGCCCACGTCAGGCCCCGGCTGCACCGCAACGCCATCGAAGCCCTCAACCACGCCCTCGACCCCGACCAGCCCGACCCCGACCACCGACCCGCCATCGGATGATGTGAGGGTGAGGGACACCCGAGCCAACCATGCAGCCGGATCGTCTCCGGTGCGGCCTGCACCAGTGTGTCCCTCACCCCCGGTGGCACCCACCGGCAGGGCATCTACCCACCAACCTACGAACCACGTGCGGGCACAGGAACGTCCCCAACACCATCTGCGCGGACACTTCCATGACCTTCAAACGTCCCGTCTGTGTCCGCTACCGTGCCGGTATGAGTCAGCGACTGCGCAGCGCTCTGCTCCGCAAGAATCTCGACGTGGCCGGACTCGCCGCCGCTGTCGGAGTCGATGCCAAGACTGTGACCCGGTGGCTGTCCGGCCGGATCCCGCGCCAGCGCACCCGGCTGGCCGTCGCCGACGTGCTCGGCGAGACCGAGACCGACCTGTGGCCGCAAACCCGACCCGACCTCGCGCCCGGCGCGGAAGCCACCGCCGAAGTCGTCGGTGCCTGGGCGCATCGTGCCGACATCCCGCAAGCCTTGTGGACGTCCCTGCTGTCCGGTGCGACCTCCCGGATCGATTTGCTTGGTTACGCCTACCCGTTCGTGCTGGAGTTGCTGCCCGACACCATGCAACGGCTGACCGACAAAGCCGCCGCCGGTGCCCGCATCCGGCTGGCGTTCGCCGACCCGGACAGCACCCACGTCCTCGAACGCGACGCCCTGGAGCAAATCGGCGGCACCCTGCCCGGCCGGATCCGCAACGCCCTCAACTTCTGCGAACCCCTGCACGACGTGGACGGTGTCGCGATCGGACTGCACGCGGTGCACCTGTACAACTCGGTGTTCCGCTTCGACAACCAGATGATCGTCACTCCGCACCTGTACCGCGCCCGCGGCTACCAACATCCCGCCCTGCACCTGCGCGAACTCTCGCCGTACGGCATCTTCGCCTCCTTCGCCGACCAGTTCGAACAGATCTGGCAGACCACCACCGCTTACCCGCCGGAGCCGGCATCGTGAGCGGCCGGCGCGACTACTACCACGACCCGGCCGCTCCGCGAGCCAACAGCCTCGTCCCCGGTGGTTCCGCCCTGGTCGTCGACGAGCACGGCCGGGTGCTGCTGCAACGCCGGGCCGACTCCGGCAACTGGGCGCTACCCGGCGGCACCATGGACATCGGCGAAACCCTCGGCGACTGCATCGTGCGCGAGGTCAAAGAGGAAACTGGCCTCGACATCGAGATCACCGGCCTGCTCGGCATCTACACCGACCCGCAGCACGTCATCGCGTACGCCGACGGCGAAGTCCGCCAAGAATTCAACATCACCTACTACGGCCGAGTCACCGGCGGCACCCTCGCCGTCAGCGACGAATCGACCGACGTCCGGTTCGTCGACCCGGCCGACTCCGACCGCATCCCGATCCACGACACCGTCCGGCTCAGGCTCCGCCACCACGCCGAACACCGCGCCACGCCGTACCTCGGATAGCCCCACCGGGCCGCTTGACGGCCGCCGACGGCCCTGGTTGTCCGCCCACGTTGCCGTCACGGTTGCCGTCAACGCCACCCGACAACCCGATCCGCTGCCGGACCGTTCCGAGAAAGACCAGGTGAGAGCCCTGCGCCGATAGGTCACTCTCCGTGTCGTCGGTGAATATGCCACACGTACTATGTGCTCGCCGGCGATGCCCCGGTTCTTGTTCATAACGATGGCGGCAGCACGCCTCAGCCTCCCAATGCGGTCATTGAGCGAATCAAGCAGATTCAGGCCGGCGGGGTGCAGCCTAGGCCGAATGGGGCAGGTACCGGCCCCGACAGATTCGAGGTGAGGCCGAACACCCCTGGTGCTCAAGCACGAAAATGGGGCCCTTCGGCGCCGGACGCCGATGATGCTGCGCTGATCTACGACCTTGGCGATGGAAGTAATTCGTACCGCATTTTGGTGAACCGATATGGTGACGTCGCCTGGGTCAAAGACCACAACTATAATAACGTCAGAATATACAAGCCGTGCTAGCGCGTTGAGGAGTGCCTGCAATGGAGCGTATCACCGAGCGCCAGATCGCTCGGCTAGTGGATTTTGTCGAGGCCAGAATTTCCGACACTGATTCACGTGAAAGTGAAGCCGAACGCCGTGCGGCCAGCGCTCTCCGATTGATCGTACACAAGCAGGTGGCGGCTATTCGCTATTATCGATCCGCTCCACCAAAGGCAGTCTCGACGGCCGAATTGCACGCAACCGCCTCATGGAATCTTCTGGTCGGTGTAGCTCAAATCTGGCGGGATCATCTCGGTTTTCCAGAAGATGCGGCAATCGAAACATTTGAATTTAAAGACGATCATCCACTTTTGCCGACGGGTGTGAACGATGGATAGAATAGGTGGCGGAAATCGAATCTGACGACAGGTTCGGTAACGACGATTGGATTGAGATACCTGGAGTAGCTGTCGAAATGCGGGCCGATGGCGGGTCGGTGGCAGTAACCGTGCGTAGTCAATGGCTGGGTAGCGTTGCGGTCGTTCGCTGGGGCTGCCGTCAACAGACGTCAAACTTTGACGGTCTTCTATTCTTGCTCGCGCGGGGTGAGAAAGTGTCTTTGCTCCCGGATGGCGCGGGTCTGCCGTTCATCGATTTGCGGCTGGTGTTCTCGGGCGTGCGTGCGTGGCCGTAGGCCATGAGCGCGTGGGCCCGAGAACAGCCCCATTACCTATAGCGACCCCAGCGGCTTCGGCAGAACACCCTGGGACGACCAGAACAACGAGCCGCGCGGTGACGGCAGCCCCGACACGGGCAGAGGTTACGACGGCGATGACGGCGGTTCCGATGACGGCGGCGACGGCGGCGGTGGGGTGGACGTCACCGACAACGGCGACGGCTCCATCGACGTCGGGGGCGTCACGGTCACCGATTATCAGGTCTACGACTTCGAAGCGTTCAAGAAGAAAGTCAATATCGCCTACTACTCGTACCTCAACGTTTGGGGTGACGAGTGGACGACTAAGGATGCCGATACCAAGCTGCTCTTGGTGATGTACCACGCCTGCAATACCGAGGGATCGGTATGCTCGGCGATCTATGCCGCTGAGGTCAGCAAAGCGTTGCAATCCAGGGTCAAGTTCAACAATGGCTGTTCCGAAGCGTGCATGGCGCGACACGAGAAGCTGATTGGGCTGATGGATTGGGCGGTCGGGGGCATCGTCTCGAGTGCGGGCTCTGCGCAGGCCCTTAATACTCCAGCAGGAGATCCGTTTTGAGCTGCTGTGGCGGTGCGGGTTTGTCCGTGGACAGCAAGCAGCCACCGCTGAGTCTCGGTGGTTGTGTGGACCCCGAAATCGGCGGTGGCTGCCGCCTAC
>NZ_BSSY01000040.1:0-6365 GCF_030269225.1 Actinoplanes sp. NBRC 101535
AACTGAACCTCACACGACAAATCCCCATTCGATAAAGGATTGGTTCATGAACAACACCACGCTGCGTGACGTGGTCCTGCTCATCACCCGCGTCGCCGTGGGCGTCGTCTTCGTCGCCCACGGCTGGCAGAAGTTCAACGAATGGGGCCTCTCCGGCACCGGCGCGTCCTTCGACCAGATGGGCGTGCCGCTACCGACCGCGAGTGCCTGGTTCGCGGCGATCGTCGAACTGGTCGGCGGCGTCGCCCTCATCGCCGGGATCGCCGTGCCGGTGGTCGGTCTGCTGCTCGCACTGGACATGATCGGCGCGTTCCTGATCGTCCACATCTCCAACGGCGTCTTCGTCAGCGGCAACGGCTACGAACTGGTTCTCGCCCTGGCCTCTGCCACGGTCCTGTTCGCCGTCCTCGGCGGCGGCCGCTACAGCGTCGACCAGCTCATCGCACCCCGCCTGCCGCAGGGCCTGCGCCCGGCATTCAGCGCATAACACCGCCTGTCCGGCCCCCGCGAATCGCATCCGCGGGGGCCGTCCTGGTACCCGTACGGTGAACCGGTGGAGATGCGGCACCTGCGCTACTTCGTCGTGCTCGCCGAGGAGTGCCACTTCGGCCGCGCCGCCGAGCGGCTGCACATGGCTCAATCACCGCTGTCACATCAGATCCGGCAACTGGAGGACGAACTCGGCTTCGCGCTGTTCCACCGCACCACCCGCAAGGTCGCGCTGACCGCGGCCGGTGAACGCTATTTCGAGCGGGTTCGCGAACTGCTGCGCGGCATCGAGGTGGCCGGCGAGGAAGCGCGGCGGATCGCGGCCGGCGACACCGGGCACCTCGCAATCGGCTTCACCGGCTCGGCGACGTACGAACTGCTGCCGGTGCTGTCCCGGGATCTGCGCGCCGGCTTTCCCGGCATCGAACTCGACCTCAAGGGTGAGCTGCTGACACCCGACCAGGTCACCGCGCTGCTCAGCGGCGAACTCGATGTCGGCTTCCTGCGACCGCCGGTGCGCGACACGGGACTCGACGTGCACGTACTGCGCACCGAAGCGCTGATTGTGGCGCTGCCGGTCAGCCATCGCCTGGCCCACCAGCGCCGGGTCCGGCTGGAGGATCTGGCCTCCGACGCCTTCATCGCGTACCCCGCGCACGGCAGGTCGGTGGTGCACGATGTTGCCGTGGACGCGTGCCGGCACGCCGGTTTCGCGCCCCGCGTCGTCGAGGAGGTCGCCGAGACCTCGACGATCATCTCGTTCGTCGCGGCCGGCCTCGGGGTGGCGCTGGTACCCGCATCAGTCGCGAATCTGAAGGTCACTGGCGCCCGATATCGGCCTCTGGTCGACGACCCGGCACGAGTGGAGCTCGCCGTGGCGATCCGGGCCGAGAACCCGTCCCCTCTTGCGGTGAAGGTCCGTGACCGCGCGATTGAGATCGCGCACGTCTGAATCCAGCTGAACCAGGTCTTTCACACGTCGGCCCTCGGCGCGTAACACTGGCGGCATCACCGAAGTGACCGCCACCACAGGCGGCCGGCAACCGGGAGCGCCATGAAAATCAGTGCGATCGAGGCGATCCCCTATGCCATCCCGTACCGAAAGCCGCTGCGCTTCGCCAGCGGAGAGGTACACGTCGCCGAGCATGTGCTGGTCCGGATCATCACCGACGACGGCCTGGTCGGGACCGCCGAGGCACCGGCGCGCCCATTCACCTACGGGGAGACGCAGGCCTCCATCAAGACGGTCATCGACACCCTTTTCGCGCCGCAGATCAACGGCCTTTCACCGTACGATCGTGAGGTCGCCGCCACGCGGATGCATCGCACCGTCGGCAACCACACCGCCAAGGCCGCGATCGACATGGCGCTGTGGGACATCGTCGGACAGAGCGCCGGGATCTCGGTGACCGACCTGCTCGGTGGCTACGCCGACCGTGTCCGGGTAGCGCACATGCTCGGCTTCGACGAGCCCGCCGTCATGGTGGCCGAGGCCGAGCGAATGCGTTCCGCGTACGGAATCACGGCTTTCAAGGTGAAGGTCGGCCGCAGGCCGATCGAGCTGGACGTCGCCGTCTGCCGTGCGCTGCGCGATCGATTCGCCGACGTGACCCTCTACATCGACGGCAACCGGGGCTGGACGGCCGCCGAGTCGGCCCAGGCCCTCGACGCCATGGCCGATCTCGGGCTCAGCTTCGCCGAAGAGCTGTGTCCGGCCGACGACGTGATCGGCCGCCGGTGGCTCGCCGCGCGGGCCCGGATCCCGCTGTTCGCCGACGAGAGCGCCGCCCGGCCAGCCGAGATCACCCGCGAGGTCCTCGACGGCGGCATCACCGGGATCAGCATCAAGACCGCCCGCACCGGCTTCACCGGTTCGCTGCGGGTGCTCGGACTCTGTGAGGGACTCGGGGTCGACGTCGTCATCGGCAACCAGATCGACGGCCGGCTCGGCTCACTGTGCAGCGTCGCATTCGGCGCCGCCTTCGAACGCACCACCCGCCGGCCCGCCGAGGTGTCCAACTTCCTCGACATGTCCGACGACCTGCTCCAGACACCCCTTCTGATCGAGAACGGCGAACTCCGCGTCGCCGAGGCCCCCGGCCTCGGCGTCGAGATCGACGACGACAAGCTCGCGCGCTACCGCACGGACGGCTGACCCGCCACCCGGCGCCGTCTCCACGAAGGGACCCCCGACATGACCCAGGCCACCGCGGCGGCCACCGGTGCCGCCGCCACCGAACGCTTCAGCACCGACAAGGTCGTCACCGGCGACACTCCTCCGGAGCGGGTCAGCCTGCTCGCCCGGCAGATCCTCGAGGCCGTCTACGCCACCATCCGCGAACACCAGGTCACCTACGACGAATACGACGCCCTCAAAGCGTGGCTGATCCAGGTCGGCGCCGACGGCGAATGGCCGCTGTTCCTCGACGTCTTCGTCGAACACGTCGTCGAAGAGGTGGCGAACGCGAACCGCGAAGGCAGTAAAGGCACCATCGAAGGCCCGTTCTACGCACCGGGCGCGCCCGCCTTCGCCACCCCGGCCACTCTGCCGATGCGCCCGGACGAGAAGGGCACCCCGATGACCTTCCACGGCCAGGTACGCGCCGTGGACGGCACGCCGCTCGGCGGGGCACTCGTCGACATCTGGCACTGCGACGACGAGGGCTTCTACGCCCAGTTCGCCCCGGGCATCCCGGAGTGGAACCTGCGCGGGCGGGTCACCGCCGACGAGAGCGGCCACTTTACGATCCGCACCATCAAGCCGGCGCCGTACCAGATCCCCACCGACGGAGCCACCGGCGCGATCATCCGGGCCGCGAACTGGCACGCCTGGCGGCCGGCCCACCTGCACCTCAAGGTGTCCGCGCCCGGCCACCAGTTGATCACCACGCAGCTGTATTTCCCCGGCGACCCGCACAACGACGACGACATCGCCTCGGCGGTCAAACCGGAACTCATGCTCGACCCGAAGCCGATCGGCGACGGCGTCGACGTCGAGTACGACTTCATCCTCGACCCGGCCGCCTGATCAGCGATGCTGTTCGCCGTACACATGGAGGTCGGTCTGCCCACCGGCATGGACGCTGCCGAGCGCGCCGACCTCCTGAACAGGGAGAAGGCCTACTCCCTGGACCTGCAACGGGCCGGCGAGTGGGTCAGTATCTGGCGCATCACCGGCCGCTACGCCAACCTGTCGATCTTCGACGTGGCGTCCAACGACCGGCTGCACGAGATTCTCTGGAACCTGCCGCTGTTCCCCTATATGACCGTCGAGGTCACCCCACTGGCCCAGCACCCGTCGGACAAGGCTCTAACTCTGGAATGACGCCGCGGTCTCGGCGGTGTTCGCGATCGTGGCGATATTGGTCAGGGCGTAGCCGAGCGCGGCCTGCTGCCACTCGTCGCTGAGGCTCGAGGTCGCGTCGGAGACGATGGTGACCTCGTATCCGTGATCGGCGGCCTCCCGCACGGTGTGCTCGACCGCCATGTTCGTCCACGCCCCGGCCACCACCAGCTTGGTCACGCCCAGGTTGCGCAGCATGATGTCGAGGCTGGTGCCACCGAACGCGTTCATCCGGATCCGGTCGAGCACCACCTCACCGTCGACCGGGGTGAGCTCGTCCACGATCGCCGCACCCCAGCTACCGAGCTTGAACGTGTCCGGTGCCAGCATCCGGAAGATCGGAGCGTTCGCACCACCGAGCCCGGCGACCGGATGCACCACGATCCGGGTGTGGAACACCGGCACGCCAGCGCCGCGTGCGGCGCCGAGAACCGTGCCGACGTTGGCGATAACGTTCTGCGACGCGGCGTGCGCGGCGGCGCCGAACGACGCGTACGCGCCGTCGGCGTGCACCGTGTCGTTCTGCATGTCGATGATCAGCAGAGCGGTGGTCATGTTGTTGTCCTCTGTTCTGGGGAGGTGCTGAATTCGACGGCACCTAGGTTTTCAATCTCGGCCCGGTAGGTCACGCCGGGCGCGATCGTGACGGCATCGGTGACAGCGCCGGCGAGCACGACGGCACCGGGCCGCAGGTACCCGCCATGGCTGGACAGGTGGTTCGAGAGGTGGATCAGGGCTTGCAGCGGATGTCCCAGGATCGCGGCGCCGGTCGAGCTGGCCAGCACCCGGCTGTCGGCGGCGAAGACGCAGCGCAGGGCGGCGAGGTCGCCGGCAGCAGCCGGGTCGATCCAGTCGCCGATCACGAAAGCCGCCGCACTGGTGTTGTCCGCGACGACGTCGGGCAGCCGGAAACCGTAGGCGGCGTAGCGGGAGTCGATGATCTCCGCTGCGGCAGCGATGCCGTCGATCGCATCGGCGGCAGACGCCATGGTCAACGGCCTGTCCACGACGACACCGAGCCGGAACGCTATCTCCGGCTCGATGCGCGGCTGTGCGGTGCGGGCTAACAGATCGTAGTTGTGTCCGGCGGGCAGCCGCATGGCGTCGGTCAGGAAGCCTGCGATTGGCTGGTGGACCCCCATCGTGGCCTGCTTGGCGGCGCTGGTCAGGCCCATTTTGGCACCAACGATCCGCTCACCCTGAGCCACCCGCTGCACTCGGTCCGCATTCTGCGCCTGGTAGCCCCACCGTACGTCCAAGGTCGCGTCGGTGTCGGTGAAAGGCCGTCGGGGAATACGGGTCAGCCGGGCGGAACGCAAGTCGGCGGCGGCAGCGACCGGGGTCACTTCGGCCCTTCTTGCAGCCAATCCGCCAAGGCGCCAAGCGCTTCCGGGGCGATGCCGTGGCCGACCGGGTCTCGGCGGGCGGTACTCTGCGCACCGGAATCGCCCGTCACGTAATCCCAGGTGCGGTCGAGCAGCTCGCGCGGGATGACGGTGTCGTGCTCACCCTGCGCCACCAGGACCGGAACACCGGACAGCCGCTGTGGTGTCGTCGGCACACCGGCGTCGAAGGGCAGGGTGCCGTACAGGATCGCGGCGCCGGCGTAGCGGGCCGGGTCGTCGAGCAGCAGTCCGCCGGCGAAGGCCGCGCCACCGCTGAAGCCGACCAGAATCACCGGACGGCCTTCGGCTGCCACCCTGTCGAGCCACGCCCGGAACCAGTCCATGGTCGTGCGCAGGGAGGCGGGGATCGGGCGGCCGATGCCCCGGTTCGCGAACCAGGCGAAGCCGCCGCCCTCGGTAATCGGTGCGCGGACGGCCGCGTACGAAAGCTCGGGCGGAAGGTGCCCGCTCAGAGTGAGAATCTCGCGCTCGTGGGAGCCGCGACCGTGCAACAGAACCACCAGCGGCGCGGCAGGATCGGCGGATCCCGCCGTCGCCACCACCGGGGCGGTCATGCCTGAGCTCCTGCCGGCCCGGGAAGTATCCGGCCGGCCGTGCCGACGCCACTCCACTGGCGCACCTCGGCGGTCAGGTCGAGGTGGTCGACCGGTGCGCTGTTCTCGAATTCGCCCCAGCTCTCCCGGGGCAGCATCCACATGATCTCGAACTCGTTGCCGTCCGGGTCGGCGCCGTAGACGCTCTTGGTGGCGCCGTGGCTCGACTCGCCGCTGAACGCGCGCGCCTCTGCCAGGACCTTGCGGGCCTGCTCGAGCTCGTCGATCGTGTCGACCTGCCAGGCCAGGTGATAGAGGCCGATGCCACCGCGGCGCTTGGGTGGTGCGGAGGTCCCGACACCGAACAGGCCCAGGTCGTGGTGGTTGCCGGAGCGCGGCAGGCGCAGGAACGCGGCGTTCGCGCGGGGTTCGCGTGCCGCCACCACCATGCCGAACACGTCGGTGTAAAAGCGTTCGGCGCGGGGCAAGTCGGTGACGAACAGGACAGCGTGGTTGAGCCGGACCGGGCCGATACTCATGATCGTCTGCCTCTCTCGGTCGTGCTTCGGTCAGTCTTCGTTCGGGGCTTCAGTC
>NZ_BSSY01000041.1:1711-3034 GCF_030269225.1 Actinoplanes sp. NBRC 101535
TGTGTGGGTTGTGGGTTGGTCGTTGGTTGAGAATTGCACAGTGGACGCGAGCATCTTGTTTTTTGTGGTTAAGTTGTCAAGGGCGAACGGTGGATGCCTTGGCACCAGGAGCCGATGAAGGACGTGGTAGGCCGCGATAGGCCTGGGGGAGCTGCCAAACTAGCTGTGATCCCAGGGTGTCCGAATGGGGAAACCTGGCACGAGTCATGTCGTGTCATCCATGCCTGAATTCATAGGGCATGTGAGGGGAACGCGGGGAAGTGAAACATCTCAGTACCCGTAGGAAGAGAAAACAAACGTGATTCCGTGAGTAGTGGCGAGCGAAAGCGGACGTAGCCTAAACCTTATACGTGTGATACCTGTCAGGGGTTGCGTATTCGGGGTTGTGGGACCTGCTTGGTTGTTCTGACAGACTTCCGAAGAGTTACAAAGTTTGATGTTAGTTGAACGGTGTGGGAAAGCCGACCGTAGAGGGTGAGAGTCCCGTAAACGAAAATGTCAAGCCTCTTTGCAGTGTTCCCGAGTAGCAGCGGACTCCTAGAATCTGCTGTGAATCTGCCAGGACCACCTGGTAAGGCTGAATACTTCCTGGTGACCGATAGCGGACTAGTACCGTGAGGGAATGGTGAAAAGTACCCCGGGAGGGGAGTGAAATAGTACCTGAAACCGTTCGCCTACAATCCGTCAGAGCCTTTCGGGGTGATGGCGTGCCTTTTGAAGAATGAGCCTGCGAGTTAGTGGCATGTGGCGAGGTTAACCCGTGTGGGGTAGCCGTAGCGAAAGCGAGTCTGAATAGGGCGTTTTCAGTCGCATGTTCTAGACCCGAAGCGGAGTGATCTAGCCATGGGCAGGTTGAAGCGTGGGTAAGACTACGTGGAGGACCGAACCCACCAACGTTGAAAAGTTGGGGGATGACCTGTGGTTAGGGGTGAAAGGCCAATCAAACTCCGTGATAGCTGGTTCTCCCCGAAATGCATTTAGGTGCAGCGTCGCGTGTTTCTTGCCGGAGGTAGAGCACTGGATGGTCTAGGGGGCCCACAAGCTTACTGAAATCAGCCAAACTCCGAATGCCGGTAAGTGAGAGCGCGGCAGTGAGACTGCGGGGGATAAGCTTCGTAGTCGAGAGGGAAACAGCCCAGATCGCCAGCTAAGGCCCCTAAGCGTGTGCTAAGTGGAAAAGGATGTGGGATCGCAGTGACAACCAGGAGGTTGGCTTAGAAGCAGCCACCCTTTAAAGAGTGCGTAATAGCTCACTGGTCAAGTGGTTCTGCGCCGACAATGTAGCGGGGCTCAAGCACACCGCCGAAGCTGTGGCATTCATAC
>NZ_BSSY01000041.1:3130-4580 GCF_030269225.1 Actinoplanes sp. NBRC 101535
GCATTAAGGTTGAGACGTGATGCCGAGCCGTTTCTGGTGAAGTCATTGATCCTATGCTGCCGAGAAAAGCCTCTAGCGATGTTCTGAGCGGCCCGTACCCTAAACCGACACAGGTGGTCAGGTAGAGAATACCGAGGCGACGGGTGAACTGTGGTTAAGGAACTCGGCAAATTGCCCCCGTAACTTAGGGAGAAGGGGGGCCGGACGCGTGAAGCCCCTTGCGGGTGGAGCGTGGTATGGCCGCAGAGAGCAGGGGGAAGCGACTGTTTACTAAAAACACAGGTCCATGCCAAGTCGTAAGACGATGTATATGGACTGACGCCTGCCCGGTGCTGGAACGTTAAGGGGACCTGTTAGCTCTTCGGGGCGAAGCGGAGAACTTAAGCGCCAGTAAACGGCGGTGGTAACTATAACCATCCTAAGGTAGCGAAATTCCTTGTCGGGTAAGTTCCGACCTGCACGAATGGCGTAACGACTTCCCCACTGTCTCAACCACAGGCCCGGCGAAATTGCAGTACGAGTAAAGATGCTCGTTACGCGCGGCAGGACGGAAAGACCCCGGGACCTTTACTATAGCTTGACATTGGTATCTGAATTAGCTTGTGTAGGATAGGTGGGAGCCTGTGAAGCTTGGACGCCAGTTCGGGTGGAGGCAATGTTGAAATACCACTCTGGTTGGTTTGGGTATCTAACTTGCGGCCCTGATCGGGTCGAGGGACAGTGTCTGGTGGGTAGTTTAACTGGGGCGGTTGCCTCCTAAAGGGTAACGGAGGCGCCCAAAGGTTCCCTCAGCCTGGTTGGCAATCAGGTGTTGAGTGTAAGTGCACAAGGGAGCTTGACTGTGAGACTGACGGGTCGAGCAGGGACGAAAGTCGGGACTAGTGATCCGGCACTTGCGTGTGGAAGCGGTGTCGCTCAACGGATAAAAGGTACCCCGGGGATAACAGGCTGATCTTCCCCAAGAGTCCATATCGACGGGATGGTTTGGCACCTCGATGTCGGCTCGTCGCATCCTGGGGCTGTAGCAGGTCCCAAGGGTTGGGCTGTTCGCCCATTAAAGCGGTACGCGAGCTGGGTTTAGAACGTCGTGAGACAGTTCGGTCCCTATCCGCCGTGCGCGTTGGATACTTGAGAAGGGCTGTCCCTAGTACGAGAGGACCGGGACGGACGAACCTCTGGTGTGCCAGTTGTTCCGCCAGGAGCATGGCTGGTTGGCTACGTTCGGAAGGGATAACCGCTGAAAGCATCTAAGCGGGAAGCCTGCTTCGAGATGAGGTATCCCACCACCTTTGAGTGGGTAAGGCTCCCAGGAGACTACTGGGTTGATAGGCCGGAGATGTAAGCACGGTAACGTGTTGAGTTGACCGGTACTAATAGGCCGAGGGCTTAACCACCCTAAACTTTGTGCTACGCGTCCACTGTGTGATTCACAGCAAACGAACAACCACCC
>NZ_BSSY01000042.1:0-3534 GCF_030269225.1 Actinoplanes sp. NBRC 101535
CGCCGTCGCCGAGGTCGGCGCCGACGAGGGCGTACACCTGCTGTGGGGCGAGGGCGGCCATCAGTCGCAGGCTGATGTCGCGGCCCGAGCCGCGGACCCCGGGCAGGTCACCGTGATGACTCGGTGGCGTCACCCGCGGGGCGGCCCGGTCGTTCGGTAAGTGAGGGGTTTCGTTGGTCATGCCGCTCCAACGACCGCTGGCCCGTCGGGGCCGTGGGGTGAACGGGCATCATTGCCGATACGTTGGGTCGATAGTCACTGGTTACGCAGCGTCGCGAGGTCGCGTTCGGCGTAGAGGCGGTGCTGCCACTCCTCGAGGAGCACGGTGCCCAGGCATTCGGCGACCGGGTACTGGGCGGCCGGCGAGTAGCCGGGGCCGTCGACCGGTTCGGTGTCGGCGCCGAGGGCCTCGTCGGTCAGGCCCGTGAGGACCCGGCGGACGGTCTCCGCACGGTCGGCCCGCAGGGCGAGCACCTCGTCCAGGGTGGGCTGCGCGTCGCGGTCCCAGGGGACGCGCTCGTCCGGGTCCATCTCGTCGAACGGCAGGCTCAGCGGGTGCCACGGGCGGGGGTTGCCGAGGACCGCCCGGCTCACCCAGATGTCGGTGGCGAACAGCAGGTGCCGCAACGTCTGGATGAAGGACCACTCGCCGTCGACCCGCTCGTGCAGCAGCGGGGGCGGGAGCTGCCGGGCCCGGTCCACCGTCTCGGCCCACAACGATTCCAGGATGTCCCACGCCTCGCGGAACCCGTCGGCGGTGGCCGGGCGCATCTTGACCCGCTCCGGGTAGCGGCGGTCCAGCTCGGCCTCGATCAGCGGGCCGACGTCGACCCCGTTGACGGTCAGGCCCTCGATCTGGCCGTCGATGGACACCTGGCCGAGCCAGGCGCCGCGCATCCGCACCCGCCACAGGACACCCCGGGTGACGGTGACGTTCTGCAGTCTCGTGTCCGTCACCGTCACGTCGGCGATGCGCAACCCGGTGTGGTTCACCGCCTCATCGTAGAGTCCGGGTCAGCGACCGAACTTGGCCTTGGCCTCCGGGCTGACCGGGGTGAAGAAGTTGACCAGGTTGCCGTCGGGGTCGCGGACCAGCAGCGACCGGTTGCCCCACGGCATCGTCGTCGGTTCGGCCACCACCTCGACGGTGTCCCGCACCCCGGCGAACACCGCGTCGACGTCGTCCACCAGGAACTCGACGATGACGCTGCGGTTGGTTCCCGGCTCGACGGCCCCGGGTGCGATCATCGCCACGGTCCGGGGGCTGCCGATCGCGATCGCACCCCGGGCCGTACGCACCTCGGCGAACTCGGGGTTCGCGAACTGTGCGGGTGTCCCGAGGACCTTCGCGTAGAAGGCGGCCAGTCCGGCCACATCCGCGCTGATGACCCTGATCGACACGAACTCCATGCTGTTCCTCCTGCTCACGTGTGTTCACCGAGCACGGTAGGTGCCCAGGCGGACAGGATCGGTCCGCTTGGCGGTGTTCGTGGACCCGTGCCGTGCCGCGCAGGGTGGGACGGCTCGGTCTGCGGTTGTGAGGGGTGTGGCGCGTACCTCCGAAAAAGCATGACCAGGCACTTCCTTGGGCGCGCTCCCACGCTCGTCGGCCCGAAGGGTCGGAAAAGCACTGCAAAAGGGACCCGAAATGGGCGGACACCGTTTTGACCAGGGTCGGGGAATCGGTAGGGTCAGCGGCGCGCGAGCCTATTCCCCTCGGGTTCGCGCGGCATTTAAGAATTCCCTAATCAAAACTTAAAACAACGAGGTAAATGGACATGCGCGTAATGCGGCGAGCCGATGGGGCGGGCCGGGGACGACGGGTGATCGCAGCGGCGTTCGCGGTCGTCGCGGTGCTCGGGGCCGGGGCCTGCGGTTCCGGCGAGACCGATTCCGGCACGGCGGCGGGCGAGACCGCGGCCGCGACCGACCAGGTGGCGGCGAACGCGTCCCTGCCGGCCAGTGCGGCGGCTGCGGCCCCGTCCACGAGTGCGGCGCCGTCGGTGTCGGCCTCCGCGCCCGGAAAAACCGAGGCGAAAGCCACCGAGAAGACCGGCGCCTGCGGGCGGACCGCATCGGCGGCTCCCAAAGCGAAGATCACCGAGGTGAAGCTGAGCGCGGCCGTGGTCGGGTACGGCGGCGAGGGCGACACCGAGAAACTGCCGATGGCGATCGCCGCCCGGCCCGACGGCGGGTCGTGGCTGGCGTGGCTCGGCACCGGCGGCAAGGTCTACCTGGGCAGGCTCGGCTGCGACGACAAGATCGTCGGGACGCCGACCAGTTTCACCGGCATCGACCTGCAGGACGTGCAGGCCGACGCGACCGGCGGCGTCATCCTGCTCACCCGCAAGGGCACGTGCGGGGACGGGCCGCTGTGCGGCGGCGAGTCGAGCCCGTGCAACACCATGCACATGATCCGGTTCAACACCTCCGGCAAGCTGGTCTGGGAACGACAGGTCACCAACCTGACCGGCGGGAAGACCGGCTACGACGACGGTGCCCGGTTCATCTGGTGGTACCAGCACCACGGTCGGCTGGCGACCGACGGCAAGAACTGGGCCGCCTACTTCGGCGTGGCGATCACCGTGAAGAACGGCGACTGCGTCGACATCCACCAGGGCGACCGCATCCAGGTGGTCAGCTCGGCCGGCAAGCTGGTCAGCGGGCACGCGGCCAACGCCGAGGTGGGGTGCAGCCACGCCTGGACGTCCCGCATCGTCTGGGATCCGAAGGCGAAGAAGTTCGTCGCGGTCTGCGCCACCGACAACGACTGCCGGATCGCCCAGCCGAACCCGTACCGGACGGTGGCGGCGGGCACCTGTGACGGCACGCTGTTCGGCGGTGACCTGGTGCTGGCCAAGAGCAAGGGCTACTGGACGGCGTGGAGCCAGGGCGGCTCGGTGCGGCTGGAGCACTTCACCACCGGCAGGTCGGACAGCACGATCAAGACCGGGGTGGCGTCGAAGCACCCGCACCTGGTGTCCTACGGGACGGGCCGGATGCTGCTCGCCTACGGTTCCGGGTCGTCGACGGTGGTGCGGGCCTACGACTCGTCGACGGGCAAGGCGATCGGCAGCAAGGTCACGGTCGCGGTCAAGGACCACGACTACCAGGCCTTCAAGGGGTACGCGGACGGCAGCGCCGCCTACGCCGCGGCCGGGAGCAGCAGCACCACCATCAAGATCGCCCGGATCCTGCCCCTGACGTGATCCTCGCGGATCGGCAGGCCTCGGACCTCGCGGGCCGGGGCCTGCCCTCGCGACGCTGCGTAACCAGTGACTATCGACCCAACGTATCGGCAATGATGCCCGTTCACCCCACGGCCCCGATAGGCCAGCGGTCGTTGGAGCGGCATGACCAACGAAACCCCTCACTTACCGAACGACCGGGCCGCCCCGCGGGTGACGCCACCGAGTCACCACGGTGACCTGCCCGGAGTCCGCGGCTCGGGCCGCGACATCAGCCTGCGCCTGATGGCCGCCCTGGCCCCACAACAGGTGTACGCCCTCGTCGGTGCCGACCTCGGCCCCGGGA
>NZ_BSSY01000043.1:0-1426 GCF_030269225.1 Actinoplanes sp. NBRC 101535
TACTCCAGCAGGAGATCCGTTTCAGGGTTCGGTGAGGGCTTGTCGTTCGTAGTGGCTGGTCCTGGCAGCGTTTTGGTGGCGGCGTCGGAAGATGGACCATGTGATCACGGTGGTGATGTTCGCTGCGGGTTTGATGATCAGGTCGTGGAAGAGGCTGCGGAGTTCGTTGACGGTGATCGGGATCAGGCCTTCGGCGTTGGCGGTGCAGAGGGTGCTCGCGGCGGCGAGGAAGGCGTGCGCGGCGATGACCAGGGTCGTCCAGCGGTGCCAGGCCGTCCAGCGGCGGTGTTGATGCTGGTCGAGGCCGAGTTCGGTCTTCGTGGCCTGGAACGATTCTTCGATGGTCCACCGCTGTCCGGCGACCGTGACCAGATGGCGTAGCGCGACGGGTTCGGGTGACCAGCAGCGGTAGAACGCGAGTTCACCGGTGCTGCGGTTGCGGCGGATCAGCAGCCAGTGGTGCCCGGCGTGCTGGTCGGCGGCCAGGGGCAGGGCGATGAACGCCCAGTCGTAGTAGCGGTGGCCTTTGGCGCCTTCGCCGGCTGACAGCCGTTGCCAGGCATGGGCGGGCAGGCCGGCGGCGATCTGGTCAGCGCGTTGAGTACCGATACCGGTGGGCATGCGATGCGAGCAGGCGACAGCCAGGACGTGACCGAGGCGGTGGCCGCGTAGTGCGGTGGCCAGTGCCGGGTCGCCGCCGTACGCCTCGTCGCCGGCGACCCATCGGCAGGGCAGGCCGCCGGCCAGTGCGGTCTCGATCAGCCGGCGGGCCAGCTGCGGTTTGGTGGCGAACCGGACGTCGTCGGGGACACCGGCCCCGGTCAGCCTTTCAGGATCACCGGTCCAGGATTTCGGCAGGTAGAGAGCGGTGTCGAGCAGGGTATGCCCGTGCGGGGAAGCGTAGGACAGGTGCACCGACAGCTGACAGTTCTCGATCTTCCCGGCGGTGCCGGAGTACTGCCGCTGGACACCGACGGTGTGCCGGCCTTTCTTCAGATCGCCGGTCTCGTCGATGACCAGGACCGCGTCCGGATGCCCGAGCCGGCGAGCGACGAAGTCACGGACATCAGCACGTACCAGAGAGTCGTCCCAGGCCGCCCGGCCGATCAGGTCCTGCATCCCACCCGGCCCCTCATCACCGGCGTGCTCCGCGATCGTCCAGCAGTTCTTCGCCGGCAACGGGGCCAGGAGTCCTTGCAGGAAGCCCCGGACCCGGCTGCGCGGCTCCGGCCGTGAGAAACGTGCCCCGATCGGGTTCATCAACTCGTCGAACAGCTCAGACCATCGCTGAGCATCTACGCTGTAGGCGGCAGCCACCGCCGATTTCGGGGTCCACACAACCACCGAGACTCAGCGGTGGCTGCTTGCTGTCCACGGACAAACCCGCACCGCCACAGCAGCTCAAAACGGATCTCCTGCTGGAGTA
>NZ_BSSY01000044.1:0-1168 GCF_030269225.1 Actinoplanes sp. NBRC 101535
TGATGTTCGTGCAGCTCCGTTACAACTTCCGGGTCACCCCGGACGCAGCCCAGCGCACCGCGCTGGCGCAGGCGTTCGGGTGTGCCCGCGTGGTTTTCAACGATGCGCTGCGGCTGCGTCAGCAGGCCCGCGAGACGGGCGAGAAGTACGTCTCGGACGGCGAGTTGTCGCGCCGGATCATCACCGAGGCCAAGGCGACCCCGCAACGGGTGTGGCTGGGCGAGGTGTCGGCCGTGGTGTTGCAGCAGGCCCTCGCGGACCTGAACACCGCGTACCGTAACTTCTTCAACTCGCTCTCGGGCAAACGCAAGGGCCGCAAACTGGCCCCGCCCCGGTACCGCTCACGCAAGGACAACCGGCAGGCGATCCGCTTCACCAAGAACGCCCGGTTCACGATCCTCGACAACGGCCGACTCAGGTTGCCGAAGATCGGCGACCTGCCGGTCCGCTGGTCGCGGGCCCTGCCCTCGGATCCGTCCAGCGTCACGATCATCAAGGACGCGGTAGGCCGGTACTTCGCCTCGTTCGTCGTGACCATCGGCGAGGACGAGACGCTGCCGCCGGTCGAACCCGAGATCGGTATCGACCTCGGGCTGACCCACTTCGCCGTGATGTCCGACGGCACGAAGATGACCGCGCCGAAGTTCCTGCGCCGCGCGGCCCGCAAGCTCAAGCGGTTGCAGCAGGCCCTTTCCCGCAAACAGAAGGGCAGCAACCGTCGCAAGAAAGCCGTTGCGCAGGTTGCCCGCGCTCATGCGCGGGTGGCCGACACCCGGCGGGACTGGCAGCACAAGCTGTCCACGGCGATCATCCGCGACAACCAAGCGGTGTACGTCGAGGACCTGTGCGTGGCCGGTCTCGGCCGGACCCGGCTCGCGAAGTCCGTGCATGATGCGGGCTGGGCCGGTTTCACCGGCATGTTGGAGTACAAGGCGGCGCGTTACGGGCGCACCTTCGCCCGGGTGGACCGGTTCTTCCCATCCACCCGAATGTGCTCCACCTGCGGCCGGATCAACGACAAGATGCCGCTGAACGTCCGGGAGTGGAACTGCCCGTGCGGCAGCCACCACGACCGTGACGTCAATGCCGCCATCAACATCAAGGCCGCCGGGCAGGCGGACTTCAACGACCGTCGAGCGCAGGTAAGACCAGGACTTGTCCCGGCACC
>NZ_BSSY01000045.1:0-1091 GCF_030269225.1 Actinoplanes sp. NBRC 101535
AGTAGTTGGTAGACGATCAGCAGGGCGTGGATTTCCTGATCGATGCCGTCGGGGGTGCGTGATCGCAGGACCCGGCCGCCGAGGATGGTGGACTTGAGTTCGAGGTAGGCGGTCTCGATCTCCCAGCGCTGGTGGTAGAGCTGGACAAGGGCGGCGGCGGGGTAGCGGTGGGCGTCGAGCAGGGTGGTGATCAGCCGGTAGTCGCTGGTGTGGGTGCCGTTGGTGGTGGTGATGCTGATCCGGGCCTCGATGACACGCACGCGTAGTTCGCCGATGGTCGATAGCCGAGACCCGTCGGGGCAGCGGCCGATGATCCGGAGCCTGCGGTTGGCTTTGCAGCGGATCAGCAGGTCGGCGCCGGTTGCAGCGAAGGTCTTCACCAGTTCCGCGGCGGCGTAGTTGCGGTCTGCCAGCAGCAGCATTCCGGTGTGCAGGCTGCGCGACAGGTGCCGGGCCTGGCTGTTCTCGCCGGTGGTGATCGGGTCGAATACGGCGTCGAGGACCGATCGGGTGCCGCAGGACAGCAGTGCGCTGAGTCGTAACGGCGGGTAGCCGGAGCCGCCGTGGTTACCGCGTAGCTTGACGTAGCGGTGCAGGTTGGCGGGTGAGTCCGCGGCGGTGAGCTGGGTGCCGTCGATGACGACCGGGAGCAGGCCCTTCCACCAGATCGCGTTCGCGCTGCTGGCGGCCGGGCCGCGGAGTAGATCGAACAAGGCCCGTAGCGGAGCGGCCCCGAGTCGTTGCCGGGCCTGACGCAGAGCGCTGCCGGAGGGCCTGGTGACCGGCAGGCCGTGCAGGCCGGCGACGAGTTTCGACCACACCTGCCGGTAGCCGAGATCAGTGAACAGGCAGCCGGCCAGCAGCAGATACACCACGACCCGGGCCGGGAGCTGCCGGATACGCTGCTCTGTGCGCCGGGTCGCAGTGAGGACCTCGTCGATCATCTCGAACGGGACGAGCCGGGTCAGCTCACCGAGGTGACCCGGCGCGAACGGCCCGGCAGCTACCGAGACGGTACGGGTTATGGCAATCTGATCAGTCAAGCGGAGTTCCTGGTTCTGGGTTGTCTTGGAGTGACAAACCTTGATACC
>NZ_BSSY01000046.1:0-969 GCF_030269225.1 Actinoplanes sp. NBRC 101535
ACTAGCTCGTGTTTTGTAGATCTTGAAGGAAGATCTTGATGCTCCTCGATGTTGATCGAGACGCTATGAGCGCACGATTCGAACTCACCGACGCCGAGTGGGTTCTGCTCCAGCCACTGCTGCCGCAGGACCCACCGCGAGGTCACCGCTGGAACGACCACCGCACCACCATCTCCGGGATCCTGTTCCGGGAACGCACCGGCATCCAGTGGCGTGACCTGCCGTCCCGGTTCGGGAACTGGCAGACCGTCTACCAGCGTAAACGCCGCTGGGCCCTGGACGGGACCTGGCAGCGCATCGCCGAACGGCTGCGCCTGGACGCCGACGCCAACGACCCGGAATGGACCCTCGGCATCGACTCCACCGTCGTGCGTGCCCACCAGCACGCCGCCGGAGCACGCCACCAGCCACCGGCCGACCAGTCAAAACACTGACGGCGACCGGCCCCGCTACCGAACCCGAAGCCTTGGGCCGTTCCCGGGGCGGGTTCAGTACCAAGCTGCACCTGGCCGCCGACCTGCGCAGCAGACCCGTCTCCCGATCACTGACCGCCGGCCAGCGCCACGACCGCATCGGCTACGACCAGGTCATGGCGGGTATCCGCATGCCCCGCCGTCGCGGCCGCCCACGAACCCGCCCTGCCCGGCTACTCGGCGACAAGGCGTACTCCGTCGCCGCGATCCGCACCGGCCTACGCCGACGCGGCATCGCCGCGACTATCCCCGAACGCCGCGACCAGCAGAAGAACCGCCTCAAGCGGGGATCCCGCGGCGGACGGCCACCCACGTTCGACCCCGACTGGTACCGGCAGCGCAACACCGTCGAACGAGCGGTCTCCAAACTCAAACAGTTCCGGGCCGTCGCGACCCGTTACGACAAGCGGGCGTTCATGTACCTGGCCACCGTCGACGTCGCCACCATCAAAATCTGGCTCCGCGACCTAACCAAAGATCAACAACACACGACCTA
>NZ_BSSY01000047.1:0-593 GCF_030269225.1 Actinoplanes sp. NBRC 101535
GGTGACGGCGAAGCCGCCGGTCCAGGTGATCTTTTCGCCGGCGGCGAGGGTGATCTGCAGGAAGCCGAGGGCTTCGAGTTCGCGGGCGCGCTTGAGGCTGCCGGCGTCGATGGCCTTGAGGCCGGCGGCGGCGATCACGCCGGTGAGCAGGGCCTTGGCGTCGGCGTCGTCGCCGGCGATGAGCACGGTGGTGGTCTCGGTGCCGACGGTGCCGGCGACCAGGGTGCCGCCGAAGTTGGTGTTGAACGCCTTGAGCACGCTCGACTGGGGCAGCTTGGCGGCGATCTCGGCCGCGGCGGAGCTGTCGGAGGGGACGGTCAGGCCGTCGAAGGTGGCGAAGTCGACCGGGTTGGTGATGTCAACGACCACCTTGCCGGCGAGCTGCTCCCCGCGCTGGGCGATCACGTCGGCGACCGAACCGTACGGGACGGCCAGGACCACGATGTCGCCGGTGACCGGGGTGTCCGCGTGTGAGCTGTTGAGCAGCTCGACGGTGTTACCGCCCTTGGCCACCAGGCCCGAGATGGCCTGACCCATGTTGCCGGTGCCGATGATGCTGATGTGCGCCATGATGCCCTCCGCAATTGGTTGTA
>NZ_BSSY01000048.1:0-590 GCF_030269225.1 Actinoplanes sp. NBRC 101535
CGGCTGCTGCGCATGGAGGACGAGCTCCACAAGCGGGTCATCGGCCAGGAGGACGCGGTCCAGGCCGTGTCGAAGGCGATCCGGCGCACCCGTGCCGGGCTCAAGGACCCGAAGCGGCCGTCCGGTTCGTTCATCTTCGCCGGCCCGTCCGGTGTCGGTAAGACCGAGCTGTCCAAGGCCCTCGCGGAGTTCCTGTTCGGCTCCGAGGACGCGCTGATCCAGCTCGACATGTCCGAGTTCCACGACCGTTACACCGTGTCGCGGCTCGTCGGTGCGCCTCCCGGTTACGTCGGTTACGACGAGGGCGGCCAGCTGACCGAGAAGGTCCGGCGCAAGCCGTTCAGCGTGGTGCTCTTCGACGAGATCGAGAAGGCCCACCCGGACGTCTTCAACACGCTGCTGCAGATCCTCGAGGACGGCCGGCTGACCGACGGTCAGGGCCGGATCGTGGACTTCAAGAACACGGTCATCATCCTGACGACCAACCTCGGTACCCGTGACGTGGCCAAGGCCGTGTCGCTGGGCTTCCAGGCCTCCGAGGCCGAGGAGTCGTCGTACGAGCGGATGAAGATCAAGGTCAACGACGAGCT
>NZ_BSSY01000049.1:0-493 GCF_030269225.1 Actinoplanes sp. NBRC 101535
TACCACGTCCTTCATCGGCTCCTGGTGCCAAGGCATCCACCGTTCGCCCTTGACAACTTAACCACAAAAAACAAGATGCTCGCGTCCACTGTGCAATTCTCAACCAACGACCAACCCACAACCCACACAGTCGCCCACCAAACCCTGAACCAAATCAGGCGGTATGGGTGACCAGGCCGTGCCTGGCATTGAAGACCAACCACAAGGATTGTTCTTTCAGATACCCAACAGGGTGCTTATCGCCTCCACCAGCCGCACTTCAAGGATTTCCACGCCCCGAAAGGGCTGTACTAACCGAGAAGCCGTTGCCAGCTTGAGCTAACCAGTGTCTCCGCCTTTGAGCACCCCGACCTGACATTCGCAGGTCGCGGGCCACTGTCCGCTTTCGCGGATAGTTGCTCCTTAGAAAGGAGGTGATCCAGCCGCACCTTCCGGTACGGCTACCTTGTTACGACTTCGTCCCAATCGCCAGCCCCACCTTCGACGGCTCCCT
>NZ_BSSY01000050.1:0-456 GCF_030269225.1 Actinoplanes sp. NBRC 101535
GAACGCGCCGACCGGCTCCGGCTGGCCCGCGCGCAGCGGGAACTGGCCCGCAAGGACAAGGGCTCCGCCAACCGGGCGAAAGCCCGGCTCACGGTCGCCCGCGTCCACGCCCGCATCACCGACCGCCGCCGTGACACCCTGCACAAACTGACCACTCGGCTCGTTCGTGAGAACCAAACGATCGTGATCGAGGACCTGGCCGTGCGCAACATGGTCAAGAACCACCGGCTGGCCCGCGCCATCAGCGACGCGGCCTGGCACGACTTCCGCTCCATGCTGACCTACAAAGCCGACTGGTACGGCCGGGACCTGACAGTGATCGACCGCTGGTACCCGTCGTCCAAGGTCTGCTCGGCCTGCGGAGCCATCGCTGAGAAGATGCCGCTGAACATCCGGTCGTGGACCTGCTCCTGCGGGGTAACCCACGACCGCGACGTCAACGCGGCGAAGAACATT
>NZ_BSSY01000051.1:0-443 GCF_030269225.1 Actinoplanes sp. NBRC 101535
GTGGCTTTGCGGCGGGCTTTCGTGTCGGCCAGATGCATGCGGTGTTCGGCGCGGATCGCCCGGCCCGAGACCAGCAGGGCCCGGCCGCCGCCGGCGGTGGCGACGGCGAACGGGTGGATGATCCCCGGATCGACACCCGCCACCCTGCCCGGATCCGGTGCCGTCCCGTCGGGATGGGCGGTGACCGGGAGTTCCGCGGTCACGTCCACGCACAGTCGCCGCAACACCGACCGGGCACCGGTCGAGTCCAGCTCGCCGAACGTCCCCGGACCCGAGGCGGCCAACAACCGGCACAACTGCTGGTAGCCCGCCACCGGCGCATCGCCGCGACGAAGATGCCAGGCATTGACCTCCAGGATGCACGCCCACACGTCACCGGCCGACCGCAACAACCCGAAGCACCGCTGCCGCTGAGCCCGCGTCACCCGCAGACCGATCCGGGC
>NZ_BSSY01000052.1:0-440 GCF_030269225.1 Actinoplanes sp. NBRC 101535
TACCACGTCCTTCATCGGCTCCTGGTGCCAAGGCATCCACCGTTCGCCCTTGACAACTTAACCACAAAAAACAAGATGCTCGCGTCCACTGTGCAATTCTCAACCAACGACCAACCCACAACCCACAAAGAACACCACCAGACACCGCCCTACAGGGCAATCGGTATGGGGTTCCAGGTCATGCCTGGCATTGAAGACCAACCACAAGGGTTGTTCTTTCAGATACCCAACAGGGTGCTTATCGCCTCCACCAGCCGCACTTCAAGGATTTCCACGCCCCGAAAGGGCTGTACTAACCGAGAAGCCGTTGCCGGCTTGAGCTAACCAGTGTCTCCGCCTTTGAGCACCCCGACCTGACATTCGCAGGTCGCGGGCCACTGTCCGCTTTCGCGGATAGTTGCTCCTTAGAAAGGAGGTGATCCAGCCGCACCTTCCGGTAC
>NZ_BSSY01000053.1:0-430 GCF_030269225.1 Actinoplanes sp. NBRC 101535
CACGCGGATTTGCCTACGTGACGGCCTACACGCTTACCCCGGCACAACCACCGGCCGGGATCATCTACCTTCCTGCGTCACCCCATCGCTAAACTACTACCACCCAAGGTCCTAGTCTCCCGCATCGCCGGCCGAAGCCATTGAATTGATCAAGTAGTTAGTACAGATGGGTTCGTCTTGGGCGCTCTTTTGCGGGTACGGGAATATCAACCCGTTATCCATCGACTACGCCTCTCGGCCTCGCCTTAGGCCCCGACTCACCCAGGGCGGATTAGCCTGGCCCTGGAACCCTTGGTCATCCGGCGGAAGGGGTTCTCACCCTTCATTCGCTACTCATGCCTGCATTCTCACTCGTATGGCGTCCACGACTGGATCACTCCGCCGCTTCACCCGCCATACGACGCTCCCCTACCCATCCACACACCTGCAC
>NZ_BSSY01000054.1:0-414 GCF_030269225.1 Actinoplanes sp. NBRC 101535
AGGTAGCCGTACCGGAAGGTGCGGCTGGATCACCTCCTTTCTAAGGAGCAACTATCCGCGAAAGCGGACAGTGGCCCGCGGTCGACAAACGTTCGACCGGGGTGCTCAAAGGCGGAGACACTGGTTAGCTCAAGCCGGCAACGGCCGATTCACCTAGTACGCAGACTTTCGGGTCTGGAGGAACGGGCTCGGTGCGGCTGGTGGAGGCGATAAGCACCCTGTTGGGTATCTGAAAGAACAACCATGCCCGGTGAGAACCGGATGGATTGTTTTTCAATGCCAGGCATGGCCTGGTCACCCATACCGCCTGATTTGGTTCAGGGTTTGGTGGGCGACTGTGTGGGTTGTGGGTTGGTCGTTGGTTGAGAATTGCACAGTGGACGCGAGCATCTTGTTTTTTGTGGTTAAGTTGTC
>NZ_BSSY01000055.1:0-408 GCF_030269225.1 Actinoplanes sp. NBRC 101535
CTTTCTAAGGAGCAACTATCCGCGAAAGCGGACAGTGGCCCGCGGTCGACAAACGTTCGACCGGGGTGCTCAAAGGCGGAGACACTGGTTAATCGGGTCTGGCAACGGCCGGCCTCTTAGTACAGCTCCTTTCGGGGGGCGTGGAACAGGGCTGGTGCGGCTGGAGTCCCGGTGATGAGCACCCTGTTGGGTATCTGAAAGAACAACCATGCCTGGTGAGAACCGGATGGATTGTTTTTCAATGCCAGGCACGGCCTGGAACCCCATACCGATTGCCCTGTGGGCGGTGTCTGGTGGTGTTCTGTGTGGGTTGTGGGTTGGTCGTTGGTTGAGAATTGCACAGTGGACGCGAGCATCTTGTTTTTTGTGGTTAAGTTGTCAAGGGCGAACGGTGGATGCCTTGGCACC
>NZ_BSSY01000056.1:0-405 GCF_030269225.1 Actinoplanes sp. NBRC 101535
GTCGGGTAACTGCTGGTCACGGCGATGATCAGGTTGTGTGATTGGCGGTTGGCCTGGCGGGTAGGTCGGGCGATATTGGTCGCTCCGTTCGCGCGGTGCCAGCCGATCGCGGTGTTACGCAGGGTTGTGATGACGGCGGGTCCGTTGTTGGTCCGGGCTTGATGTAGATCTTCACGGAAAGTCATGTCGCGGACGTGGTGGAGGCGGTTCTCGATGTGCCGGTGTCGGCGGATCCAGGTTTGCAGGTTGCGGGCCGTGGTGTGGCCGGCGGGCGGGGGCACGGTCAGGTGGGTGGTCTCGCGGCTGGTCTGGCCGGCGACGATGCGGGTCCGCGTGATCCGGATGGCCTGTTCGGCGTGGGGGAAGCCGATGCCGCCGGGTGTGGCGACGGTGACGGCTTTGACG
>NZ_BSSY01000057.1:0-393 GCF_030269225.1 Actinoplanes sp. NBRC 101535
CTTTCTAAGGAGCAACTATCCGCGAAAGCGGACAGTGGCCCGCGGTCGACAAACGTTCGACCGGGGTGCTCAAAGGCGGAGACACTGGTTAATCGGGTCTGGCAACGGCCGGCCTCTTAGTACAGCTTCCTTCGGGGGGCGTGGAACAGGGCTGGTGCGGCTGGAGTCCCGGTGATAAGCACCCTGTTGGGTATCTGAAAGAACAACCCTTGTGGTTGGTCTTCAATGCCAGGCATGACCTGGAACCCCATACCGATTGCCCTGTAGGGCGGTGTCTGGTGGTGTTCTGTGTGGGTTGTGGGTTGGTCGTTGGTTGAGAATTGCACAGTGGACGCGAGCATCTTGTTTTTTGTGGTTAAGTTGTCAAGGGCGAACGGTGGATGCCTTGGCACC
>NZ_BSSY01000058.1:0-385 GCF_030269225.1 Actinoplanes sp. NBRC 101535
TACCCGTTGTCAGCGGTACTCGGCGTCGCGGTCTGCGCAGTCATGGCCGGGGCACCGTCGTTCGCAGCGATCACCGACTGGCTTCATGACCTCGACGAACAGGCCCGCACCAGGTTCGGCTTTCGGTGACGTCATCCCCGCCGGGACCACGATGTGGCGACTACTGATCCGTCTCGACCCGGCACTGCTGTCCACCGTTCTCACCGGTTGGCTGCACGCCCGTACCCGCCCGCTGGGCCCACCACTACCGCCCAGGTACCGGCAGGTGATCGCGGTGGACGGTAAGACCCTGCGAGGCGCCCGCTCGGGCGACGGCCGGCAGGTGCATCTGCTGTCCGCGCTGGACACCACCACCGGAATCGTGATCGCGCAGGTCACCGTAGAC
>NZ_BSSY01000059.1:0-369 GCF_030269225.1 Actinoplanes sp. NBRC 101535
GCCTGCTGACGCAGCCGCAGCGCATCGTTGAAAACCACGCGGGCACACCCGAACGCCTGCGCCAGCGCGGTGCGCTGGGCTGCGTCCGGGGTGACCCGGAAGTTGTAACGGAGCTGCACGAACATCAATGTACCATGTTGGTTTATGGTCGAACTTCAAGGCATCCGCACTGGCAGACACTGTGTTTTTGCGTTGCATGTCCACTTGGTTTTCGTCACGAAGTTCCGGCACGAGGTATTCAACGACCGGCACCTGACCCGGATGGAGGAGATCATGCGGGACGTGTGCGCCGACTTCGAGGCCGAGCTGGTCGAGTTCAACGGCGAGAACAACCACGTCCACCTGCTCGTCAACTTCCCGCCCAAGGTG
>NZ_BSSY01000060.1:0-368 GCF_030269225.1 Actinoplanes sp. NBRC 101535
CCGTCACCCGCCTGGGTGAAGAACTCCCGATGGCCCGTGTTCAGGTGGACCTGCTCGCCCAAGCCGGCGACACCCTCCACCACATCGAAGTCCAGTCGAAGCCCGACCCGCGCCTGCCCGAGCGGATGCTCCTCTACCGGATGCGCATCCGCGACGAACTCATCACCGGCCGCAACCGGCCAGCCTGCGCCAAGGGCATCCGCCAGTACATCCTGCTCCTCGGCGCCGGCGACCAGGCCGGCGACTTCGACGACGGCCAGGCCACCTTCGGGGCACCGGTCTTCAACGTCCGGGACATGAACCCGAACACCCTGCTCGCCGACCCGTCCACCGCACCCCTGGCAGCCCTCGGCAAAGCCACCTCGGAC
>NZ_BSSY01000061.1:0-361 GCF_030269225.1 Actinoplanes sp. NBRC 101535
CCGGCAGGTGATCGCGGTGGACGGTAAGACCCTGCGAGGCGCCCGCTCGGGCGACGGCCGGCAGGTGCATCTGCTGTCCGCGCTGGACACCACCACCGGAATCGTGATCGCGCAGGTCACCGTAGACGCGAAGTCGAACGAGATCACCTCGTTCGTGCCACTTCTCGACGCCGTCGAAAAGGTCCTCGGCACCCTCACCGGAGTGCTGTTCACCGCCGGCGCCCTGCACACCCAGACCGGCCACGCCGAACAGACCGCCGCCCGCAAGGCGTACCTGCCGGTCCAGGTGAAAGATAACCAGCCGACCCTGTTCAAACAGCTCAAGCAACTGCCCCGGGCACAGATCCCCGTCGGGGACCAG
>NZ_BSSY01000062.1:0-302 GCF_030269225.1 Actinoplanes sp. NBRC 101535
GTGGCGCAAGGCCCGGCGCCGGGCCCGGCCCGTCGAGGGCCGTCACCGCCGCCGGGTCCGGCAGGCCCTGCACGAAGCCGCCGCCATGGTCGTCGGCTGGGCCGTCGACAACCGGATCGGAACATTGACCGTCGGTGACCCGCGTGGTGTCCTCGACCTGCCCGCCGGACGGCGCCACAACCTACGGCTACGGCAGTGGCAGGTCGGCCGGACCCTGCGGATCCTGCAGGACAAGGCCGCCCTCGCCGGGATCCGGGTCCATCTGGTCGACGAACGCGGCACCTCGTCCACCTGCCCGCACT
>NZ_BSSY01000063.1:0-298 GCF_030269225.1 Actinoplanes sp. NBRC 101535
TCACAACCCCGAGGACCTCACCCGCCGATGGCATCATCTCTCATCACCGCACTGACCGTTACGGCACCCCACGCCGCCACCACCTCAACTGCGGTCACCAAGGGTAACTGTGGTGTTCTGCTGGACGCGCTGGCGAAGATCCCCGATCCGCGGGACCGACGCGGGATCCGCTACCCGTTGTCAGCGGTACTCGGCGTCGCGGTCTGCGCAGTCATGGCCGGGGCACCGTCGTTCGCAGCGATCACCGACTGGCTTCATGACCTCGACGAACAGGCCCGCACCAGGTTCGGCTTTCGGT
>NZ_BSSY01000064.1:0-298 GCF_030269225.1 Actinoplanes sp. NBRC 101535
TCACAACCCCGAGGACCTCACCCGCCGATGGCATCATCTCTCATCACCGCACTGACCGTTACGGCACCCCACGCCGCCACCACCTCAACTGCGGTCACCAAGGGTAACTGTGGTGTTCTGCTGGACGTGCTGGCGAAGATCCCCGATCCGCGGGACCGACGCGGGATCCGTTACCCGTTGTCAGCGGTACTCGGCGTCGCGGTCTGCGCAGTCATGGCCGGGGCACCGTCGTTCGCAGCGATCACCGACTGGCTTCATGACCTCGACGAACAGGCCCGCACCAGGTTCGGCTTTCGGT
>NZ_BSSY01000065.1:0-297 GCF_030269225.1 Actinoplanes sp. NBRC 101535
GACGCAGCCGCAGCGCATCGTTGAAAACCACGCGGGCACACCCGAACGCCTGCGCCAGCGCGGTGCGCTGGGCTGCGTCCGGGGTGACCCGGAAGTTGTAACGGAGCTGCACGAACATCACTGTACCATGTTGGTTTATGGTCGAACTTCAAGGCATCCGCACTGGCAGACACTGTGTTTTTGCGTTGCATGTCCACTTGGTTTTCGTCACGAAGTTCCGGCACGAGGTATTCGCCGACCGGCACCTGACCCGGATGGAGGAGATCATGCGGGACGTGTGCGCCGACTTCGAGGCCG
>NZ_BSSY01000066.1:0-297 GCF_030269225.1 Actinoplanes sp. NBRC 101535
GACGCAGCCGCAGCGCATCGTTGAAAACCACGCGGGCACACCCGAACGCCTGCGCCAGCGCGGTGCGCTGGGCTGCGTCCGGGGTGACCCGGAAGTTGTAACGGAGCTGCACGAACATCACTGTACCGTGTTGGTTTATGGTCGAACTTCAAGGCATCCGCACTGGCAGGCACTGTGTTTTTGCGTTGCATGTCCACTTGGTTTTCGTCACGAAGTTCCGGCACGAGGTATTCGCCGACCGGCACCTGACCCGGATGGAGGAGATCATGCGGGACGTGTGCGCCGACTTCGAGGCCG
>NZ_BSSY01000067.1:0-286 GCF_030269225.1 Actinoplanes sp. NBRC 101535
AGTGACAACCAGGAGGTTGGCTTAGAAGCAGCCACCCTTTAAAGAGTGCGTAATAGCTCACTGGTCAAGTGGTTCTGCGCCGACAATGTAGCGGGGCTCAAGCACACCGCCGAAGCTGTGGCATTCACACTTTACCCCGCTGGTCGACTTGTTCGGCTGGTGCAGGTGTGTGGATGGGTAGGGGAGCGTCGTATGGCGGGTGAAGCGGCGGAGTGATCCAGTCGTGGACGCCATACGAGTGAGAATGCAGGCATGAGTAGCGAATGAAGGGTGAGAACCCCTTCCG
>NZ_BSSY01000068.1:0-286 GCF_030269225.1 Actinoplanes sp. NBRC 101535
AGTGACAACCAGGAGGTTGGCTTAGAAGCAGCCACCCTTTAAAGAGTGCGTAATAGCTCACTGGTCAAGTGGTTCTGCGCCGACAATGTAGCGGGGCTCAAGCACACCGCCGAAGCTGTGGCATTCATACTTTACCCCGCGGCTTGACTTGTTCTGGCCGTGCAGGTGTGTGGATGGGTAGGGGAGCGTCGTATGGCGGGTGAAGCGGCGGAGTGATCCAGTCGTGGACGCCATACGAGTGAGAATGCAGGCATGAGTAGCGAATGAAGGGTGAGAACCCCTTCCG
>NZ_BSSY01000069.1:0-285 GCF_030269225.1 Actinoplanes sp. NBRC 101535
CCGGCGGCGTCCTACTCTCCCACACCCTCCCGAGTGCAGTACCATCGGCGCTGGAGGGCTTAGCTACCGGGTTCGGAATGTAACCGGGCGTTTCCCCTCCGCTATGACCACCGTAACAGCCATCAGCAGAACCAACCAGCAACCCGAAACCTTCATTCCGGGGTGGTTGTTCGTTTGCTGTGAATCACACAGTGGACGCGTAGCACAAAGTTTAGGGTGGTTAAGCCCTCGGCCTATTAGTACCGGTCAACTCAACACGTTACCGTGCTTACATCTCCGGCCTAT
>NZ_BSSY01000070.1:0-285 GCF_030269225.1 Actinoplanes sp. NBRC 101535
AACCGGACGGCCGCTTCGGGTCCTTGAGCCCGGCACGGGTGCGCCGGATCGCCTTCGACACGGCCTGGACCGCGTCCTCCTGGCCGATGACCCGCTTGTGGAGCTCGTCCTCCATGCGCAGCAGCCGAGTCGTCTCCTCCTCGGTCAGTTTGAAGACGGGGATGCCGGTCCAGTTGCCCAGGACCTCGGCGATCTGCTCGTCGTCGACCTCGGACACCACGTCCAGGTCGCCGGCCTTCCACTCCTTCTCCCGCTGCGCCTTCTGGCCCAGCAGCTGCTTCTCCT
>NZ_BSSY01000071.1:0-270 GCF_030269225.1 Actinoplanes sp. NBRC 101535
CCCAGCCGACGACCATGGCGGCGGCTTCGTGCAGGGCCTGCCGGACCCGGCGGCGGTGACGGCCCTCGACGAGCCGGGCCCGGCGCCGGGCCTTGCGCCACCGCCGTGACCCGCGCTGCCCGCGCGCGGGGGCGCGTCTCGCGGTGGCTTTGCGGCGGGCTTTCGTGTCGGCCAGATGCATGCGGTGTTCGGCGCGGATCGCCCGGCCCGAGACCAGCAGGGCCCGGCCGCCGCCGGCGGTGGCGACGGCGAACGGGTGGATGATCCCCG
>NZ_BSSY01000072.1:0-257 GCF_030269225.1 Actinoplanes sp. NBRC 101535
CACACCCTCCCGAGTGCAGTACCATCGGCGCTGGAGGGCTTAGCTACCGGGTTCGGAATGTAACCGGGCGTTTCCCCTCCGCTATGACCACCGTAACAGCCATCAGCGAAACAAAACCAGCAACCCGTTGGCAGACGTTCCTGCCATCAGGGTGGTTGTTCGTTTGCTGTGAATCACACAGTGGACGCGTAGCACAAAGTTTAGGGTGGTTAAGCCCTCGGCCTATTAGTACCGGTCAACTCAACACGTTACCGTGC
>NZ_BSSY01000073.1:0-255 GCF_030269225.1 Actinoplanes sp. NBRC 101535
TCTCTACCTGACCACCTGTGTCGGTTTAGGGTACGGGCCGCTCAGAACATCGCTAGAGGCTTTTCTCGGCAGCATAGGATCAATGACTTCACCAGAAACGGCTCGGCATCACGTCTCAACCTTAATGTCACGCGGATTTGCCTACGTGACGGCCTACACGCTTACCCCGGCACAACCACCGGCCGGGATCATCTACCTTCCTGCGTCACCCCATCGCTAAACTACTACCACCCAAGGTCCTAGTCTCCCGCATCG
>NZ_BSSY01000074.1:0-255 GCF_030269225.1 Actinoplanes sp. NBRC 101535
CGATGCGGGAGACTAGGACCTTGGGTGGTAGTAGTTTAGCGATGGGGTGACGCAGGAAGGTAGATGATCCCGGCCGGTGGTTGTGCCGGGGTAAGCGTGTAGGCCGTCACGTAGGCAAATCCGCGTGGCATTAAGGTTGAGACGTGATGCCGAGCCGTTTCTGGTGAAGTCATTGATCCTATGCTGCCGAGAAAAGCCTCTAGCGATGTTCTGAGCGGCCCGTACCCTAAACCGACACAGGTGGTCAGGTAGAGA
>NZ_BSSY01000075.1:0-255 GCF_030269225.1 Actinoplanes sp. NBRC 101535
GCTGGGAGATCGAGACCGCCTACCTCGAACTCAAGTCCACCATCCTCGGCGGCCGGGTCCTGCGATCACGCACCCCCGACGGCATCGATCAGGAAATCCACGCCCTGCTGATCGTCTACCAACTACTGCGCACCGCCATGGTCGACGCCACCGACAGCCGGCCCGGCCTCGATCCGGACCGGGCCAGCTTCACCACCGCCCTCAACACCGCCCGAGACCAACTCGTCCTCGCCGCAGGCGTCATCGCTGACACGA
>NZ_BSSY01000076.1:0-255 GCF_030269225.1 Actinoplanes sp. NBRC 101535
AGGAGATCATGCGGGACGTGTGCGCCGACTTCGAGGCCGAGCTGGTCGAGTTCAACGGCGAGAACAACCACGTCCACCTGCTCGTCAACTTCCCGCCCAAGGTGGCCGTGGCCCGCCTGGTCAACAGCCTCAAGGGCGTGTCCTCGCGTCGCCTTCGGCAGGAGTTCCCCGACCTGGTGCGCCACTACTACCGAGCCAACAAGCTCTGGTCGGGCTCGTACTTCGCGGGCTCCGTCGGCGGCGCACCGCTGAGCG
>NZ_BSSY01000077.1:0-255 GCF_030269225.1 Actinoplanes sp. NBRC 101535
GGCGGTCGGTGATGCGGGCGTGGACGCGGGCGACCGTGAGCCGGGCTTTCGCCCGGTTGGCGGAGCCCTTGTCCTTGCGGGCCAGTTCCCGCTGCGCGCGGGCCAGCCGGAGCCGGTCGGCGCGTTCATGGCGGGGGTTGGCGACCTTCTCCCCGGTTGACAGGGTCACCAGGTGGTCGAGTCCGGCGTCGATGCCGACAGCCGCCGTGGTGACCGGTCCCGGCGCGATGGTGTCCTCGCAGAGCAAGGACACGA
>NZ_BSSY01000078.1:0-255 GCF_030269225.1 Actinoplanes sp. NBRC 101535
GTTAAGCACGCCGCCAGCGTTCGTCCTGAGCCAGGATCAAACTCTCCAACAAAATCTTTGGAAAAGCGTCCCGGCAACAAACAAATGTTGCCAAAGGAATCTCCAACTCATCCCTAAGGACAAGCCGAGGTATTGCCATAATTGGCACTGGCTTATCAAGCACCCTGTTGAGTTCTCAAAGAACAACCGCACACCATCTTACGTTCCGCTTCCGCGGCCCGTTGTCCGGGGCACTCGCTCAACTTTACTCTCTCG
>NZ_BSSY01000079.1:0-249 GCF_030269225.1 Actinoplanes sp. NBRC 101535
AGTAAAGTTGAGCGAGTGCCCCGGACAACGGGCCGCGGAAGCGGGTCGTGAGATGGTGTGCGGTTGTTCTTTGAGAACTCAACAGGGTGCTTGATAAGCCAGTGCCAATTATGGCAATACCCCGGCTTGTCCTTAGGGATGAGTTGGAGATTCCTTTGGCAACATTTGTTTGTTGCCGGGACGCTTTTCCAAAGATTTTGTTGGAGAGTTTGATCCTGGCTCAGGACGAACGCTGGCGGCGTGCTTAAC
>NZ_BSSY01000080.1:0-237 GCF_030269225.1 Actinoplanes sp. NBRC 101535
CGACGGAGCCCGCGAAGTACGAGCCCGACCAGAGCTTGTTGGCTCGGTAGTAGTGGCGCACCAGGTCGGGGAACTCCTGCCGAAGGCGACGCGAGGACACGCCCTTGAGACTGTTGACCAGGCGGGCCACGGCCACCTTGGGCGGGAAGTTGACGAGCAGGTGGACGTGGTTGTTCTCGCCGTTGAACTCGACCAGCTCGGCCTCGAAGTCGGCGCACACGTCCCGCATGATCTCCT
>NZ_BSSY01000081.1:0-210 GCF_030269225.1 Actinoplanes sp. NBRC 101535
AGCCGGGGTATTGCCATAATTGGCACTGGCTTATCAAGCACCCTGTTGAGTTCTCAAAGAACAACCGCACACCATCTCACGACCCGCTTCCGCGGCCCGTTGTCCGGGGCACTCGCTCAACTTTACTCTCTCGTTTTCCGCCCCGTCAAATCCGCGTTTCCGGCGAATTCGATCGGCTGAGAAATCCGTTCGAGCCCCGCGAAACAATAC